>NZ_CAKZKO010000091.1 GCF_937123705.1 uncultured Paraglaciecola sp.
CAGGTGGCTGGACTTGTTCAGCCTGAACTCAAAATTGAAATTAAGTGCATTGCTCATCTTTAGAACGGGCATCTAACTATATTTACAGTATTTACAGAGACAGCCAATGTAACTTCCATCGACAGCGTAGCTGATCTCTTTGTCGGCAACGCCGATGCTTTTGATTTACCCTCGACTCAAAGCTCGCCAATTATTAGGTGAATTTAGTAGGGCAATTTGCAGGGATGCAAATTGAGTTCGCCATTGCTGGGAGCAAGTGCGAACGACCTACTAAATTTGCCTAATAATTGGATGAAGAGCATTGCCCTCGAGCGGCATTTTTTGCTTACTTTTTGCTGCTGTTGGCAAAAAGTAAGTCGAGCGAAAGGGATTTCGTTTGAAAAAAGGCAAGGATGCCGTGTGCGAAGCACATAAGTGAACGAAGTGAATCATAAAAACAAAAAAGGTGAGCCAAAACTCACCTTCCCAAATTCAATTTAAATACAAACTAACCAATCTTCTCCAACCCACCCATATAGGATTGTAAAACTGTAGGCACAGTCACAGAGCCATCCGCCTGCTGGTTATTCTCCAAAATCGCCACCAAAGTTCGCCCTACCGCCAAACCAGACCCATTAAGCGTATGTAATAACTCAGGCTTATTACCTTGCGCACTTCGATAACGCGCCTGCATTCTACGGGATTGGAAGTCCAACATGTTTGAACATGATGAAATCTCGCGGTAGGTATTCTGCGCTGGTAACCACACTTCAAGATCGTAGGTTTTACATGCACCAAATCCCATATCACCGGTGCATAACAACATTTTTCGATAAGGTAATTCTAATAGCTGTAATACTTTTTCAGCATGGCCAGTTAACTCTTCTAGGGCGTCAAAAGAGGTTGCAGGTTCAACAATCTGCACCATTTCCACTTTTTCAAATTGGTGCTGACGAATGAGGCCACGGGTATCACGGCCATAAGAGCCTGCTTCACTTCTAAAGCACGGAGTAAAAGCGGTCATTTTTATAGGTAAGTCTTTTACGCTATAGATTTCGTCTCTGGCGATATTAGCCAGTGGCACTTCTGAAGTGGGAATAAGTGACAACCCCTGCCCTTCTTCGGTGGCAGGTTTAGTGTGAAACGCATCGCCCATAAACTTAGGAAATTGCCCTGTGCCTGTCATGCTTTCTGCATTAACCAGTAGCGGCACGTTGGTTTCTTCGTAGCCGTGCTCTTGGGTGTGTAAGTCCAACATAAATTGAGCAATAGCACGGTTAAGACGGGCGACTTGGCCGCGCATGACCACAAATCGTGATCCTGCGAGTTTGACACCTGCATCAAAATCCACGCCTTTGCTGAGGCTTTCGCCTAGATCAACGTGATCTTTCACTTCGAAATCGAATTCGCGGGGTGTACCCCAGCGGCTGATTTCAATGTTGCCGTCTTCGTCTTCACCTTGTGGTACTGAGTCGTCGGGTAAATTGGGAATAGATTGGGATTGGATGGTTATTTCGTCAAGTAAAACGCCTAACTCTGTTTTTGCTGCGTCTAATTCTTCACCTAACTTGCCGACCTCTGCCAATAGCGGTTGGATGTCTTCACCCGAGGCTTTGGCTTTACCAATAGATTTAGAGCGCACATTACGCTCGTTTTGTAATTCTTGTGTTTTAATTTGTAATGATTTGCGTTTTTCTTCAAGTGCGACAAAGGCATTTACGTCTAAATCAAACCCTCTTCTTTTTAGTTTTTCTGCGGTTTGCTGAATATCACCACGTAAATATTTTGGATCTAACATTTTGTTTTATCTAACCTTTTACTAGTTGAGTGCCTAACCATGCTGCAAATAAACAGCACACTATATTTAACATCACGTTAAGCGCGGCTTTTAGCCACATGCCTTGTTGAAAAAGCATTAACGTATCGACTGAGAATGTGGAAAATGTGGTGAGTGCACCAAGAAAACCAATTCCGATTGTTGTTCGCCATAAGGTTGCTTCTAATTGACCGTGCTCCAATAACGAGTACAAAAAGCCGAGAAAAAATGAACCAACTACATTGACCAGAAGTGTACCAAAAGGAAAGCCTTTGCCAAACCATTGAAGCATCAGTTGCGAAAGAAAATAGCGTAAACAGGCTCCCGATGCACCGCCAATGGCAATAAAAAGATAAAGAGTGGCGGTGTGCATATTATTTATATCTCTGCTTTGGACTTTGTTTATCCAAACTTTGTAAATAGTGCAGCTTTTCTTGTAGTTTCTTTTCTAGTCCGCGATTGCTTGGTTGATAATATTGCGTATCACGCAACTCTTCTGGAAAATAGTTTTCACCAGCGGCATAGGCGTTATTTTCGTCGTGGGCATAGCGGTATTCTGTGCCATAGCCTAAGTCTTTCATCAGGCTTGTTGGTGCGTTTCTTAAATGTTCTGGTACCGCGCTTTCGGGCGTATCTTTGGCGTGTTTTATTGCGGTCTTAAAGGCAACATACACGGCATTACTTTTCGCGGCGCTAGCACAATACAAAGTAGCTTGAGCTATGGCTCTTTCGCCTTCTGCAGGTCCGACTCGATGAAATATATCCCAAGCGTTTAAGCATATCTGCATGGCCCTTGGGTCGGCATTGCCTATATCTTCGGTCGATATAGCCAATAAGCGCCTAGCCACATAGAGTGGATCGCATCCGGCTACTAACATGCGCGCATACCAATATAACGCCGCATCAGGCGCAGAGCCTCGTACTGATTTATGAAAAGCCGAAATCAAGTCGTAAAACTGATCGCGGTTTTTATCGTATTGGGCGACTTTTTCTCCCACAGCCAGTTTTACCATCTCAACTGTTAGGGTTGGCTGTTGTGATCCTGATGGTAAAAAGTCGGCACTAAGCTCTAGATAATTAAGTAAACGCCTAGCATCACCAGCCGCCATATCAATTAACATCGACTCGGCATTGTCTTCTAATACAATCTGAGATAGCCCTAAACCACGCTCTTGGTCGGTCAGTGCCTGGGTTAGCACTTCACTTAAATCGTTCTCGCTTAGACTTTTAAGTACATAGACTCTAGCACGAGATAACAGAGCATTATTAAGCTCGAAAGAGGGATTTTCAGTAGTGGCTCCAATAAAGGTCACAGTGCCATCTTCAATATAGGGTAAAAACGCATCTTGCTGGCTTTTGTTAAAACGGTGAACCTCATCCACAAATAAAATGGTGCGCTGTTTATGCTGATTTGCATAATGTTTGGCGTTGTCTATGGCTAAGCGAATATCCTTTACGCCACTGCTGACCGCCGATAACCGTTCGATATGGGCATCACAATGTCTAGCAACTAGTTCGGCCAAGGTTGTTTTACCTGTGCCTGGAGGCCCCCATAAAATCATTGAGTGACATTGTCCACGTAATAATGCTGCGCGCAATGGTTTGTCTGGGCCTATGATGTGTTGCTGACCAAAATATTGGTCAATCACTTGAGGGCGCATACGCGCCGCTAAAGGAGCAAACTCGGCAACTGTATGGGGTGAGTCTTGGGTGTCTGCAAAGTCAAATTCTGCGGTCATGGCTATCTTTGGTCGTCCAACTCATAACCTTCAGGCATCTCAAAGACAAAAGTGCCCGCTGCGATAGGATTATTTTGCTGTATTTCAGAGAAGGTCAACAGGCTCTTCTGTTGTTGCCCGTCTTGGCTTTCAAGCTCAACTAAGCGGTCACCTTTAAACGTTAGCCGCAATGACTCTATGCCGCCGTTTGGCGCAATGGCGCTAATAAAAAATTGCTGTTTAGAATGGCTCACTTTAAATTCATCCCACTTTTCGCTATTGGGATCGGTTAACAAAATCAAAGGATTGTTTTTAAGGGTGGTGTCGGCTTTATAGGCAACGACTTGCTCTAAAAAAGGGTCGATACTCCAAATACTCTGACCATCGGCCAACAGTACACTTTCGTTAGGTGCAAATAGCTCCCAATACAGTTTATTGGGTTGTTGCATTACAATACGGCCAGTGGCTTGTTGTAATACGCTATTTTCAATATCCACTACTGTTTGGCTAAAATTGGCTTGGTAAGACACCAACAATGCCAGCTTGGCTTGCAACTGTTGTTTCGCATCCAGCTCTGTGGCTAATGATAATGTACTGCTAATCATTAATATGATAAATAAAAATAGTGGTTTTAAATAAGCTAATTTTTGCATCTAATACAACTTCTTGTGGGGTTAATCTCTAGGGGCGGCGGCAGCTAATACTTCGCGATTGCCATTATGCCCAGGTGAAGTTACGACGCCGCTTTGTTCCATTTGTTCCACTAATCTTGCGGCGCGATTGTAACCAATTCTGAATTTGCGCTGCACACTGGATACCGAGGCGCGTCTGGTTTCGGTAACAAAAGCTACGGCTTCATCGTAAAACACATCAAATTCTTGATCCGCGCCTTCGGGTTGTTCGCCTGGCAATAAAATTTCGGCACTGGCATCGCCGTTAAGAATTTCGTCAATATATTGCGGCGCACCGCGTTTTTTCCAATCGGCAACCACGGCGTGCACTTCGTGATCGTCAACAAAAGCCCCGTGAATTCGGGTAGGTACACCTGTACCTGGTGGTAAATACAACATGTCCCCTGCCCCTAATAATGCTTCTGCGCCGCCTTGATCGAGAATAGTACGAGAGTCAATTTTTGAGGACACTTGAAATGCAATACGAGTAGGAATGTTAGCTTTAATCAAACCGGTAATCACATCAACAGAAGGTCTTTGAGTCGCCAACACTAAATGGATGCCAGCAGCACGAGCTTTTTGTGCAATACGCGCAATTAACTCTTCTACTTTTTTGCCAACTATCATCATCATGTCAGCAAATTCATCGACAACCACCACTATGTTAGGCAGTTTTTCTAGGAAAGGGGCTTCGGTTTCCATGCTTTCTTCCGACTTCCACAATGGGTCGCGAATAGGCTCACCGGCTTCAATCGCTTTGAGCACTTTAGTGTTATAACCTTTAAGGTTTCTGACCCCAAGTGCCGACATCAATTTATAGCGTCGCTCCATCTCCCCTACGCACCAACGCAATGCATTGGCGGCTTCTTTCATATCCGTAACCACTTCAGATAACAAGTGAGGAATACCTTCATATACGGATAATTCCAACATTTTTGGATCGATCATGATCATCCGTACATCTTCAGGCGTGGATTTGTACAACAAACTTAAAATCATCACATTGACGCCCACTGACTTACCCGAGCCAGTAGTACCTGCCACTAATAAGTGGGGCATTTTTGCTAAATCCACCACCACTGGCTTACCCGAAATATCCGCGCCTAACACCATAGTCAAAGGAGAATCTGAGGATTGAAATACATCATTGCTGATCACTTCACTTAAACGCACCATCTCACGATTTTTATTAGGTAACTCTAGGCCAATCACTGACTTGCCTGGAATCACTTCTACTACTCGCACGGAAATAGCCGACATAGAGCGGGCTAAATCTTTAGATAAAGTAGTAATTTTGCTGACTTTAACCCCTGGTGCTAAGTCCATTTCAAAGCGGGTGATCACTGGCCCCGGATACACCCCCACCACTTTGGCCTCGATATTAAAATCGGCAAGCTTGGCTTCAAGCAAACGAGAAACCATGTCTAATTCTTCTGGGGTAATAGGATTTTTGATTTTATCTGCACGCTCAAGCAAATCAAAAGACGGCATGGGCCCCTGTTCAGTGTCTATGCTCAGGTCAGCATTATTATCATTGGCTGGCTCTGGGGCTGAGATTACAGGTTCAACCTTCTTAGCTCCTCTGGAAATACTGATTTTTTTCTTTAATTCACTAAGTGAAACTGGACTTTTCTCCACTGGCTCAGGATCATCTAAAATACTCTGCGGTACTATTGGTTCTACTGGAGATTCGGGGGCAAGATGTGATCCACCCTCATCATATTCTCTGCCCCAAAAAGCATTGTCGGCTGCTGGTATTGCAGCAGGCTCTTGCTCTGCCTTTTTTAAGGCTAATAGTTTAGTTGACGCGCCCTTAATTTTAGCGGGTGAATGGTATATTAGCCGGCTGATGCCTATTGCTAACTCACCAATTTTATCCACAATGGCCACCCAAGAAATACCGCTTAACAGAGTAAAACCTGTACAGAAAAAACATAGCAGTAATAATGTGGTGCCTATCAAACTAAAATACGGAATAAGAGATGAGCTCAATACGTCACCCACCATACCGCCAGAAGTGTAATTATGGATATCTTCCATATTTAAACTTAGTAATCCTGTGGCACCTAGTACAAATAAAATGCCGCCAATGAGCCTAAGACCAATGGTGAGGTAGTCTATTTCTAATAAGGTTTTGGTTTGTTGAAATAAAAACCAACCTAAAAATGCACAACAAAATGGCAAGCTATAAGCAAAAGAACCGAGGATAAAAAATAGGATATCAGCAAACCAAGCCCCAATTGGCCCTACCCAGTTGTTTACGTCGTTTTGTAATCCAGCTTGACTCCAACCGGGATCCGCAGGATGAAAAGACGCCATGGCCAATAATAGGAAGAAGGCAAAGACACAACTGATAATCATGCCTACTTCCATAATTCTTTGAATGCCTGTGAGTCGCGCCATAGTGTTTATTTTCGTTATGAGTAATTAGGATCTAGGTCCTATTAAAATTTAGATGTATAAGATACCAGTGCTGCAAAAGAAATCCTAGTTAGCATAGGGCTTTCGCTCGGTTATTAAACAATACCCGTAAACTAATTTTATTTAAGACTAATTTTAACTTGTGTTGATTCTTTTACCTCTTCCATTACCACGTAGGTTCGAGATTCACTTACTCCAGGCAAGCGTAATAAGGTATCACCTAGCAACTTACGGTAACTGGACATATCGGCAACCCGCGCTTTGAGTAAAAAATCAAAATTGCCAGAAACAAGATGGCACTCTTGGATATCTTCATGCTTACGTACAGCCGCAGAAAATTCTTCAAATATATCTACCGATGTTTTTGTAAGGGTGATTTCCACAAACACCAACATCGCCGCTCCTAACATACTGGGATCAACTCTAGCATGATAACCTGTAATATAGCCTTGTCCTTCTAGCCTTTTAACTCTTTCTAAACAAGGGCTTGCGCTAAGCCCTACTTTATTGGCAAGTTCAGAATTTGTAATTTTTCCATTTTTTTGCAACTCTATAAGAATATTTCTATCGATCCTATCAAGGTGCTTAGGCGTCTTTATTAGCATATTTTATTTTGCATTTTTAAAATTTTACAAAATATTATACTTTTGAAGCACAAATTACCAAATAACTTACTTTAAATATTCACTTATACTTCCGCCGATAAAATCCCCTTATTATTGGAGCGAGTTATGTTAATCGGTGTACCAAAAGAAATTAAAAATCATGAATACAGAGTGGGCCTAACCCCAGCTGCCGTTAAAGAGTTTGTACATCATTCACATCAAGTGTGGGTAGAAACCCTAGCAGGTCACTCCATTGGCTTTACTGATGAGCAATATATTGCCGCAGGTGCTGAAATTATTGCTACCCCTGAAGCCATTTTTGCGAAAGCCGATATGATCGTGAAAGTGAAAGAGCCGCAACCCAATGAATGCAAAATGTTGCGACCTGGGCAAACTCTTTATACTTACTTGCATTTGGCGCCCGATCCTACTCAAACTCAATTGTTGGTGGAATCTGGGGCAACATGTATTGCTTATGAAACTGTTACAGACAACAGAAATACCTTGCCACTGCTTGCGCCCATGAGTGAAGTAGCGGGCAGAATGTCGGTTCAAGCCGGCGCTCATTATTTAGAGAAAGCGCAGGGTGGAAGCGGCACATTATTAGGCGGCGTACCTGGCGTAGCACCCGGTAGAGTATTAGTCATTGGTGGTGGAGTGGTTGGTTTGAATGCGGCCAAAATGGCCCGTGGTTTAGGTGCAGATGTTGCCATACTCGATCGCTCATTAAATCGATTACGTGAACTAGATGATATCTTTGAAGGCAGATTAGCCACAGTATTCTCAACTAACGAAGCCATTGAGTACTATTCGTCAAGAGCTGATCTGGTTATTGGTGCAGTATTAGTGCCGGGAGCGGCAGCGCCTAAATTACTGAACCGAGAACACATCAAAAACATGAAACCTGGTTCAGTATTAGTGGATGTGGCGATTGATCAGGGGGGATGTTTTGAAACGTCTAAGGCTACCACCCATCAAGATCCCGTTTATGTGATTGATGATGTAGTGCATTATTGTGTGGCTAATATGCCAGGTGGCGTTGCTCGTACGGCCACTATGGCACTGAATAACGCAACCTTGCCATTTGGGCTTGCTCTAGCGAACAAAGGTCCTAAACAAGCTATGTTAGAGGATGCTCATTTACTGAATGGTTTAAATGTACATAAAGGTAAGGTCACCTATAAAGCTGTTGTCGATGCCTTAGGCCAAGAGCTTGACCTAGAGTATCTAGATGCTAAAACGGCTCTAGAGACCTTGTGAGACAATTGAGTTATTAATCTCCATCAAAGCGCTAAGTGGGTCGGCTGATTGAGTAATCGGTCGACCAATAACCAAATAATCAGAGCCAGCTTGAATGGCTTGTTTGGGTGTCATAATTCTTAGCTGATCCCCTTGAGCAGCCCCTTCTGGACGAATTCCTGGTGTCACGAGTTGAAAATCTGTAGCAACCTCAGCTTTAAGCAATGAAGATTCTTGGGCAGAGCACACTACCCCGTCTAAACCGCAACTGTGAGTCAATTTAGCCAACTTTAATACTTGTTGTGCGGGCGTGGAGTCAATACCAATTGCGGCTAATTGTTGCTGATCCATACTGGTTAATACAGTTACAGCAATCAAAAATGGCCTGTTGGCTCCATAACTTTCTAAGCTCTCCATTGCATGGGCCATCATTTTTGGACCGCCTGAGGCATGCACATTTACCATCCACACCCCTAAATCAGCCGCTGCTTGGCAAGCTTTGGCGACTGTGTTTGGAATATCGTGAAATTTTAAATCGAGAAAAACATCGAAATTTCTATCCACCAGAGTTTTTACAAAGCTAGGACCAAAGTGGGTAAACATTTCTTTGCCCACTTTTAACTTACACAAAGCAGGATCGAGCTTATCAGCAAAGGATTGGGCGTTATGTACTCGGTCAAAATCTAGGGCCACGACTACTTTTGGATCTGCGTTACTACTTACCACACCACTATTAATCAAACTACTCTCCGTCTAAACCTTTAATTGGCCGCACCACACCCCATTTTTTACAAGATGGACATAACCAATGAATTTTACTACCAGCAAAGCCACAGCTATGACATTTATATTTAGGCCTTTGTTTTATTTGTTCTTCAACTAGTTCTTTCAACAGCAGCAAACTATTAGTCGATTGCTCGTGATCTTGTAAATCAACATATAAACCCATTAAGGTTTTAAACCCCTTCATAGTGGGATGTTTTTTCAATTGCTCTAGTAATACTTCTGCGGCATTGGCTATTTCACCATCTTTTGCCATCAACTTCACTTTGGCTAAATAGGCAGTCGCACACTGCTGCCAGTATTCATCTAATACTTTGTTAAGCTTGGTATGGTCTTGTAGCTGCTCTGCACACTCTTCTATTAACGGCACAGCCTCGCTTAACCAACTGACGTCTCGACTGGGGATCTCCATCAAACAATCAATTGCATGGTTATATTTTTGTTGTCGCATAGCTATTTCGCCGGACAATAACCACGGGCGTACCGCCTTTTCATCGGCAACTATGGCTTTTTGTAGATTCGCTTCAGCCTCGATAAAATGGTTGTCTTTTATTTCAATACTGGCTTGTTCACAGTAAAAGTGGGCGACGCGTAAACATAATTCATCACTGTCACCACCCGCACCTATCATTTGTTCGGCTAATTCAATGGCTCTTGGCCATTCTTTAGTGGTTTGGTAAATATTAAATAACTGTACTTGGGCATTCAGGAAGTGATTCTTGCTATTGAGCAATTGCAAAAAAGCATTTTCAGCACGCTCTAAAAAGCCCGCTAGAATGTAGTCGCGGCCGAGTTCGTATAAAGCAGATTCTCGTTGCAAGGCAGAGATCTGCTCTTTGCTAACTAAATTTTGATGGACCCGAATGGCGCGATCAAGTTCGCCTCTGTGACGAAAGAATTTCCCCATGGCGATGTGAGTCTCGACAGTATCACTATCTAAGTCGATCATTTTAATCAGAGTATCGACCGCTTTATCAGGCTCATCAGATAACAGAAAATTTAAACCGCGGTAATAGTGCTTAGCTAATATACTGGAGTGCTTTTGTTGCGCTTGTCTGGCGCTGTTGCGCCCCATCACCCAGCCATATCCAGCGGCAACTGGTAATAGTAGAAAAAGGAGTTCTAACATTATGGTTTAAGAGTAGGTGCTGAGAGTTTTTTATTTTTTCTCTCTAAACTGCCAATCCGCCATTTTAATCCCAAGATATAACTTATCAGCAATAATAGTGAGAAAACAACGCCTAAAGAAAATGTCACAGCCAATAAGAGTGACATCCGCATTTCAGTTTCGGCTAATATATAGTTAATTAGTACGAGGTGACTATTTTGCGAGCCAATAAAACCCGCCACAATTAGCACTAACAACACCATCAATAATAACAAAAATCCTTTAACTTTCATTTATCCCCCTTTGGGATGCCTAATTTAAAATGGTATTGATAACTAAGGTGATCTTGATTATAGCTTTGATGATCCAATGTGGTCTACAAAATGAAGTGAAACAATATTAAAACAACTCTAACAAAAACGGCACCCTAATTGGAGTGCCGTTTTTAAAAATTTTACTAAAAAATCAACTAACTAGGGTCTCGTTAACCCTTTCTCGTAATTCTTTACCTGGTTTAAAATGTGGAACGTACTTGCCGTCAAGTTTCACAGTTTCACCGGTTTTAGGATTACGACCAACACGTGGAGCGCGATAATGTAATGAGAAACTACCAAAACCTCTGATTTCTATACGCTCACCTTTTTGTAAGGTTTGCGCCATTTGTTCTAGCATTTCTTTTATTGACGTTTCCACTTCCTTGGCAGGAACCTGACGCATTTTATCGGCTAGTCTTTCTATTAATTCTGACTTGGTCATTGTTTAAACTCTCTGTCATTCAAAAAACTGTTATTACCGATAATAAGCGCGTTAAGATATTTGTCAAAATTATTCATCTTAAAAAATATAGTTAACACGCTTACCTAAAACGTCAATTAGTCGTTTTTAGCTGCTTTAAATGCATCAGCAAATGCGTTAGAGAAGCTTACTTCTTCTTGCTGATTCACTTTATCTAGCGCGTCTTTCTCGTCTGCATGGTCTTTCGCCTTAACTGATAAGTTAACAGTGCGGTTCTTACGATCTACACCCATAAACTTCGCTTCGATTTCAGTATCAACACTAACAACAGTAGAAGCGTCTTCGATACGGTCACGTGATAAATCAGCAACACGTACATAACCTTCAACTTCTTCTGCAAGCTTAACAGTTACGCCTTTAGCATCAACAGCCGTTACCATACCAGTTACGATAGCGCCTTTCTTAGTATCAGTGATGTACTGATTGAAAGGGTCTTCTTCGATTTGTTTAACACCAAGAGAGATACGTTCACGCTCTGGATCAACTTGAAGAACAACAGCAGAGATTTCGTCGCCTTTCTTATATTCACGAACCGCTTCTTCGCCAGTTTTGTTCCAAGAGATGTCAGACAAGTGAACTAGACCATCTATGCCGCCATCAAGACCGATGAAGATACCGAAATCAGTGATAGATTTGATCTTACCACTAACTTTGTCGCCTTTGCTCTGTGCTTTAGCGAACTCTTCCCAAGGGTTAGGGATACATTGCTTAAGACCAAGAGAAATACGACGACGCTCTTCGTCAATTTCAAGTACCATAACTTCACATACGTCACCAAGGTTAACTACCTTAGATGGGTGAATGTTTTTGTTAGTCCAATCCATTTCTGAAACGTGAACTAGACCTTCAACACCGTCTTCGATTTCTACGAAACAACCGTAGTCAGTTAGGTTAGTTACTGCACCGCTTAATTTAGCGCCTTCAGGGTAACGGTTAGCAATTTCTTGCCAAGGATCGTTGCCCATTTGCTTCATACCAAGAGAAACACGAGACTTCTCTTTGTCGAATTTCAATACTTTAACGTTAATTTCGTCACCAACGTTTACGATTTCACTTGGGTGCTTAACACGTTTCCAAGCCATATCTGTGATGTGTAGAAGACCATCTACGCCACCTAAGTCAACAAACGCACCGTAATCGGTAAGGTTTTTAACTATACCTTTCACTTCATGACCTTCTTCAAGGTTAGCAAGAAGTGTATCGCGCTCTGCACTGCTTTCTGCTTCGATAACAGCACGACGAGAAACTACTACGTTGTTACGCTTAGCGTCTAATTTGATAACTTTAAATTCTAACTCTTTACCTTCAAGGTGAGTCGTATCGCGTACTGGGCGAACGTCTACTAATGAACCAGGTAAGAATGCACGCACTGTGTTCACTTCAACCGTAAAGCCACCTTTAACTTTACCGTTAATCACACCTATGATGGTTTCTTTTTCAGTGTAAGCTTTTTCTAATTCAACCCACGCTTCGTGACGTTTCGCTTTTTCACGAGATAAAATCGTTTCACCGAATCCATCTTCAATGGCATCTAGAGCAACGTCAATTTGATCACCAACAGCAACATCTAGTCCGCCTTCGGCGTTTCTAAATTGTTCTGCAGGGATAGCGCTTTCAGATTTAAGACCGGCGTCAACAAGTACTATATCTTTATCAATTGATACGATAGTACCTTTAACGATAGAACCAGGGCGGGTTTCAATTACTTTTAAACTTTCTTCGAATAGATCAGCAAAATTTTCAATCATAGTGTTTTAATATATTTCATTTAGACATCCACGTTACAATCCAGTGAGCGCGGGGTTGTTATTCATAACCAATTCATCCGTAATTTGGCAAGTTTTACTTCTTAATCATTTACTGAAGTAGATTGTCTAGTTAATTTCTCTTCAACAAATAATTCAATTTTTTCAAGTACTTGTTCAATATTCAACGCTGTTGAATCAAGTACTAATGCATCTTCGGCTGGCACTAAAGGAGCCACGGTTCGATTCGCATCTCGCTCATCACGGGCCCTTATGTCATCCAAAAGGCGCGGTATGCTAACATCATGGCCCTTATCTTTCAACTGCTTATAGCGTCTATCGGCACGTTCTTCTGCGCTTGCGGTTAGAAATATTTTGACCTGAGCCTCCGGGAAAACCACAGTGCCCATATCTCGGCCATCTGCCACTAAACCTGGGGCTTGTTTAAACCCTCTTTGGCGTCTAAGCAAGGCTTCTCGAATTGTCGGTAATGAAGCAATTTTTGATGCAGTCGCGCCCACTTCTTCAGTGCGAATAGTATCGCTAACATCCTCACCTTCTAAGATCACTCTAACGCCATTGGAACCGGCTTCAAAGTTAACATCTAAACCTGATGCAAGAGGTAATAGGCCGGTTTCGTCATCAGCAGGAATTTGGTGATGCAATGATGCTACAGCTAAAACTCGATAAATGGCGCCACTGTCTAAAAAGTGCCACCCTAATTTTTTTGCCAGTAAAGTACTAGCCGTTCCTTTACCTGCGCCGCTTGGACCGTCTATGGTGATGACAGGTTCTAAATACATGCGCTCTCCTAAGCGTATTAAAATCGGGCGCAATTATACGGATAGATATTAGATAAGCAATGACACTTTGGTTACAATTTATTAACCTCAAAAGCAACTTGGCTTAAGTCATATGATCCAAAGTGTCGGGATGCATTATTGGTGACAAATGGTTGCAAACCGTTCGAAATAATCAGGAAAGGTTTTCGCAGTGCAACGTGGATCGTTAATAGTGACCGCGGTATCGCTTAAGGCCACCAATGAAAAACACATTGCGACTCGATGATCGTTGTACGTATCAATTGCTGCATGCTGCAACTGTTGTGGCGGGGTGATACGAATAAAGTCATGCCCTTCTTCTACTGTTGCCCCCACTTTACGCAGCTCACAACTCATAGCGGCGAGTCGGTCTGTTTCTTTTACGCGCCAATTATAGATATTTCTGATTGACGTAGTGCCTGATGCAAAAAGTGCCGTGGTGGCAATAGTCATGGCGGCGTCGGGTATGTGATTCATATCTAAATCGACGGCCTTTAACGGGGCACTAGTGACTTCAATAAAGTCATCTTGCCAATTTACTTTGGCCCCCATCTTTTCTAACACTTCAGCAAAACGAATATCCCCTTGAATACTATTTTTACCTATGCCAGTGACTTTAACGGTACCGCCTTTTATGGCCCCTGCCGCCAAGAAATAGGAGGCCGACGAGGCATCACCTTCTACCATAAAGTGTCCAGGAGACTGATATTGCTGCGTCCCTTTAACAATAAATTGCTGATAGTTTTGATTGTCAACCTCAATACCAAACTGCGCCATAGTGTGCAGGGTAATATCGATATAAGGTTTAGATACTAGCTCGCCACTAATAACAATAGTGGTATCTTGTTCAAATAACGGCGCACTCATCAGCAATGCGGTAAGAAATTGGCTCGAGACACTACCATCAACAGTTACAGTGCCACCTTGTAAGGCATCCCCTTTAATTGACAAAGGCGGATAATCGGCATTTTTTAGATAAGCAATTGAGGCTCCAGCTTGGTGCAAAGAGTCCACTAAAGCCCCAATAGGACGCTCTTCCATGCGAGGTTCACCCGTTAGTTCAAACTCCCCTTTACTACAAGCTAAAGCGGCACATAACGGGCGCATGGCTGTACCAGCATTGCCTAAAAATAAACTCACAGGCTCAGTGACATTAAATACCCCAGCATTACCTGTTACCCAGCACTGGGTTTTACAGTCAGACAAGCGATAATGCACATTCAACTTAGTGAGTGCATTTAACATATGATGAATATCTTCACTGTCTAGCAAGTTTGTTAAATGGGTTTCCCCCTTCGCTAGTGCCGCCAGTAATAATGCGCGGTTAGACAAACTTTTTGAACCTGGGACATTGACGGTGCCATTAACCTGACGAATGGGCGTAAGATGCAATTGATCCATTATTTGTGTCTCCTCGCGAAATCTCGCATAAATTGGGTAAGTGCCAGCACCCCTTCAATGGGCATAGCATTATAAATGCTGGCTCGCATGCCACCGACATTTCGATGACCTTGCAGTGCGGCTAAGCCTGCACGCTCTGATCCAGCAAGAAAACTAGCGTCTAATTCTGTATTAGGAAGTTGAAAGGTGATGTTCATTTTTGAACGAAAATCTGGGTGTACATTATTTACATAAAAGCCACTTTGATCGATGCATTCATATAAAAGTGTCGCTTTTTCACTATTTTGTTGTGCAATACTTTCAACCCCGCCTTGAGATTTTAACCATTTAAACACTAACCCAGCTAAGTACCATGAGTAAGTGGGCGGTGTATTATACATAGAGCCATGCTTAGCCATGGTTTTGTAGTGCATAAAAGTTGGGGTTTCAGGCATAGCAAAATCTAAAAGATCGTCACGTACTATCACTACCGATAAACCAGAAGGTCCGATGTTTTTTTGGGCTCCCGCATAAATCGCCCCAAACTTGGATACATCTATTGGCTTAGATAAAATATTAGACGACATATCTACCACTATAGGCACATCACCACTTTGTGGAATGTGGTTGATTTCAATTCCATCCACGGTTTCATTGGCGCAGTAATGAAAATAGGCACTGTTTGGCGATATTTGTGCTGCGGTGATGGGCGGCACTGTGCTTAATCCGTCTTGTATCGTCACATCTGCAACAACATTGGTTTTTAAATATTTATTAGCTTCAGCAATGGCACTTTTAGACCAAGAGCCGGTCAGTAAGAAGTCCGCTGAATCGCCTCTTTTTTGAAGATTCATGGGAACGGCTGAAAACTGACCACGACCACCGCCATGGGCAAACAACACTTTGTAGTTATCAGGAACGGCCAATAATTCTCGAAGATCTTGCTCAGCGCTTTCGGCCATCGCAATATACTCTTTGCTGCGATGGCTGATCTCCATCACAGAGCGGCCCATGCCTTGCCAATTTAAAAACTCCTCTTTGGCCTTTACCATCACTTCTTTAGGTAACATGGCGGGACCTGCACAGAAATTAAAAATATTTGTCATTTTTTTTACCAAAAAAAACGAGCGGCATTAGCCACTCGTTATTGTTTCTAATTTATACCTTTCATCCTTGAAACTGCACCTTTGTTGACTGCATTCATTGGCCCCAATCACTTAGTTAACTAAGCTCATGGGGTCTCATTCATTTGCCGCCGCCGTGCAATTCTAATGATTTTGGGTAAACAAGGGGTCGCTGCCCAAATATTAACACCCATAAATCAGTGAGATCCCATATCTTTCAATATAAAAATTTGAACTCTCTTATTCGTCTTGGTTTTCTTCAGCATCATCTGCGGTGTTTTCAGTAACGTCCACTGTGGTTACTTCAGACGTTTCAGCTTCGACCTGTTGCACTTCAAGCTCTTCTATTTCGTCGATACGTTGTAAACCTACAACGTGTTCGCCTTCAATAGTTCGAATTAGGCGCACACCCTGAGTATTACGGCCCACAGTTGAGACTTCTTCAACTCGGGTTCTCACTAAGGTGCCTTGGTCGCTGATAAGCATAATTTCATCGCTATCATTAACCTGTACAGCGCCTACTACTTTACCATTGCGTTCAGACACTTTGATAGACACCACACCTTGAGTAGCACGACTCTTAGCAGGATAATCTACAACAGGCGTTCGTTTTCCAAAGCCGTTCTCGGTAGCGGTTAGGATCGCACCTTCACCTTTAGGCACAATCAAAGACACCACTTTCTGCCCTTCTTGTAAACGTATACCACGTACACCTGTGGCCGTTCTACCCATAGGTCGTAAGGCTAACAACTCTTCACCGGTTTCAGGATCCAGTTTCACATTGCCTGTTTCTGCGTCTCGTTGTTTTTCGTTAAAACGTACCACTTTGCCTGCGTCAGAGAACAACATAATATCATCATCACCGTGAGTGATGTCTACACCTATCAACTCATCGCCTTCATTTAAGTTAACCGCAATAATGCCGTTCGCTCTTGGACGCGAATAAGAGGTAAGTGCCGTTTTCTTCACCGTGCCGTTTGCAGTGGCCATTAATACATATTTACCTTCTTCAAATTCTTGAATTGGTAATATAGCCGTAATTCGTTCACCATCTTCAAGAGGAAGAATATTCACTATAGGTCGGCCACGGGCGTTTCTGCTGGCAAGGGGCAATTGATACACTTTGAGCCAGTACAAACGACCTCGTGTCGAGAAGCACAAAATATGATCATGGGTATTGGCCACCAGTAACTTTTCAATGAAATCTTCGTTCTTCATCTTAGTGGCTGACTTACCACGACCACCACGACGCTGGGATTCATAATCATTGAGTTTTTGATATTTCACGTAGCCTTCACGAGACAAGGTCACTACTACTTCTTCGCGCTCAATCAAGTCTTCAATATCAATATCATGGGAGGCGGCAGTGATCACAGTACGGCGTTCATCACCGTATTCCTCACGAATTTTTTCTAGCTCTTCGCGGATCACTTCCATTAAACGCTCTGGGCTACCTAAGATATGCAATAGTTCCGCAATAACATCTAGTAACTCTTTGTATTCGGCTAAAATTTTGTCGTGCTCTAAACCTGTTAGTTTGTTTAAACGCAGGTCAAGAATAGCTTGAGATTGTTGTTCGGTTAGATAATACAAGCCGTCACGAATACCATACTGCGGCTCTAACCAATCTGGTCGTGCGGCATCGTTACCGGCACGCTCTAACATCTCAGCTACATCACCTAATGCCCAACCTTGAGCGGTTAAGGTCACTTTCGCTTCAGCGGGACTCTTAGACGCCTTGATCATCGCAATGATAGGGTCGATATTAGCCAGCGCGATAGCTAATCCTTCAAGAATATGGGCTCGCTCACGGGCTTTTTTCAGTTCAAACACCGTGCGTCGTGTCACTACTTCGCGGCGATGCAACACAAATGCTTTTAAGATATCCAGTAAATTAAATATCTTAGGCTGGGTTTTATCTAGGGCCACCATATTAATACCAAACACAGTTTGCATTTGGGTTTGGGCGTACAACTGGTTTAACAATACTTCTGCAGATTCGTTGCGTTTTACTTCAACCACAATACGCATGCCGTCCTTATCAGACTCGTCACGTAGTGCAGAAATTCCTTCAATTTTTTTCTCTTTAACCAATTCGGCAATTTTTTCAATCAATCGCGCCTTGTTCACTTGATAAGGTATTTCGTGAACAATAATGGTTTCTTTACCGCTATCTTCGGTTTCTATTTCGGCACGAGCACGCATATAAATTTTGCCACGACCAGTGCGATAAGCTTCTTCGATGCCTTTTCTGCCACTTATAAAGGCGGCAGTTGGGAAATCTGGTCCAGGAATGTGTTCAATCAGCTCTTCAATGGTTAAGTCAGGATTATCCACCAAAGCAATACAACCATTGACTACTTCTGTAAGGTTATGAGGCGGTATATTGGTTGCCATACCTACTGCAATACCTGAAGAGCCATTAACTAACAAATGTGGCACTCGAGTAGGCAATACGTTGGGAATATATTCTGACTCGTCGTAGTTTGGTACAAAATCGACGGTTTCTTTTTCTAAATCAGATAATAATTCGTGGGCAATTTTTGCCATACGAATTTCGGTATAACGCATAGCGGCCGCTGAGTCACCGTCAACCGAACCAAAGTTACCTTGGCCATCAACTAGCATGTACCTAAGTGAAAAAGGTTGGGCCATACGTACTATAGTATAGTATACAGCGGAGTCACCGTGGGGGTGATATTTACCTATTACGTCACCTACTACACGGGCAGATTTCTTATAAGGTTTATTAAAATCATTTTTTAATTCGTTCATGGCAAATAAAACCCGGCGATGCACCGGTTTTAAGCCATCTCGTACATCAGGCAGCGCCCTGCCAACAATAACGCTCATCGCATAGTCGAGATAAGAGTTTTTAAGTTCTTCTTCTATATTAATTGGAAGAATTTCATGGGCGTGATCAGTCATATACAGCCTTGTCCCTAGTCGTTATTATTGGAGTATCAATGTAGTAAAATGCGTATTTCAACAATAGGCTAATACCTATAATTGAGTTCACCTTTTCACCGATATTTATCTTTATTTTGAACCCTGCGATTCTAGCATCTACTAATTCAAATAAATAGCCACTAGTCGCTCATATAGTGTGCAAATGGACCTCAAAACCTCATATAGACGATTTTATTTGTTTAGATACTGGTATAAGCTAACGCCATAATAACAATCACAAACGCCTTACATGACCCAAACCATGACTAAATCCGTGAATCAATCGCAAAATGTTGACCATAATGAAATCCAAAAGTTTTCAGAATTAGCCTCAAGGTGGTGGGATCTTTCTGGAGAATTCAAGCCTTTACATCAGATTAACCCTTTACGAACCGACTTTATTCAGCAACACAGTGGTGGACTTGAAGGTAAAAATGTTCTTGATGTTGGATGTGGCGGCGGCATTCTAGCTGAGAGTATGGCCCGACATGGTGCCCAAGTCACCGGAATAGATATGGGAGAAGCTCCCCTAGAAATAGCCAAGTTACATGGCTTAGAGTCAGGTGTTAGAGTAGATTATCAGCAAACTACAGCAGAGCAATTTGCCGATGCTCATTCAGCCCAGTTTGATGTCGTAACCTGTATGGAGATGTTAGAGCATGTGCCTAACCCAAGTTCAGTGGTTGACGCCTGTTATCGCTTAGTTAAGCCAGGTGGTCATGTGTTTTTTTCTACTTTAAATAGAAATATTAAGTCTTATTTAATGGCCATAGTCGGTGCTGAATATGTACTAGGTTTAGTCCCTAAAGGTACCCATCAACACGATAAATTTATCAAACCTTCTGAATTGATATCTTGGATTGACAATACCCAGTTGTTAGTGAAAAGAATGACAGGCTTACATATGAATCCCATCAGCCAAGAATATTACTTATCGACACAAAATGTTGACGTTAACTATATTATTCATTGTGTTAACAGTGATAGCCCAAATGGCAGTGTGTAGATGTTAACAAATCCTGATGCAATATTGTTTGATCTCGATGGCACTTTATTAGATACCGCCAAAGACTTAGGTAACGCCCTTAACCATATTCTCAGTTCCCTGCAGCGTCCTACTGTGGCTTACGATACCTATCGCAATATAGCCTCTGATGGGGCGAAAGGGTTACTCGAATTAGGTTTTGGGGAAGATCTCGAATCCTTTGATTTTGCAATGTTGCGTCAGCAGTTCTTGGATTATTACGAAAACAATATCTGTGTGGATACTGAATATTTTACTGGGATTGAAACTGTGTTATTAACGCTCAATCAACAAAATATTCCTTGGGGCATAGTGACCAACAAACCTGAATTTTTGACCTTACAACTGCTAGAGTCGTTTCCCCTATTAAAAAATTGCTCGGTGATCGTCAGTGGCGATTCATTAAACAAACGTAAACCTCATCCTTTACCTTTATTACATGCCGAACAAGCACTTGGCCTGTCATCACCAACGACTTGGTATATAGGTGATGCTCAAAGAGATATTCAAGCAGCTAATGCGGCCAATATGGTCAGTGTTATTGCCGAATATGGATACATCTCAGAAAGTCAACAAACGGACATATGGCATGCCGACCTGAGCATTGCTAAGCCTGACGATTTATTAGCCTATCTTTAGTTCAACATATCCACAGTGATTTTAAATAACCACGACATATAGTATCTATTGTCTATTTTTACCCCTATATATCGATAAATGATAACCAAGTTTTTTTTACATTAAAAAAGTTTAATAGAAAAAATAAACTGATTTTCTGCTTGCATTCCCTTTAAACGAAACTCAAAAGGCGATTTTAGGTGAGTCACTACTAACCTATAAAAAACTCTATGCTAAACGCCCACAAAACCACCATATATTGGGTTGCATTACTTCAAAAACCTCACTATCTTGTGTTCCGTTGATTGTGACAACACTATTTATACTAAAATAAAAAAAAACGAAAAGTGTGTTGCATTTAGCAAACTAATTGGGGCTTAGGGGAAAGCAGCGCTAACGATGCATTTCACGCTAAATAAACGTCATCTATACGACTTAAAATAATAAAATTACGGCAAAAAATATGAATAATAATTTATACGTCACTAAACGTACTGGCGAGCGTGAGAATATTGACTTGGAAAAAATCCATAAAGTCATTGAATGGGCGGCCAAAGGGCTCAATAACGTTTCAGTTTCTCAAGTAGAAATAAAGGCTCACATTCAATTCTACGATGGCATTAAAACCGCCGATATTCACGAAACCCTAATACGCTCGGCCGCCGATCTTATCTCTACCGACTGCCCAGATTATCAATATTTAGCCGCACGATTAGCCATATTTCATTTACGTAAAAAAGCCTATGGCCGTTTTGAGCC
This sequence comes from uncultured Paraglaciecola sp., assembly GCF_937123705.1. Lineage (GTDB taxonomy): Bacteria > Pseudomonadota > Gammaproteobacteria > Enterobacterales > Alteromonadaceae > Paraglaciecola. Next base: position 21,556 of record NZ_CAKZKO010000091.1, read on the forward strand.
ACCGGTATTGAAAGATCATGTTAAAAGCATGGTGAACAAAGGCAAATACGACCAACATATATTGCAAGATTATACTGAAGCCGAATTTGACGAAATGAATGACTATATCGACCATTGGCGAGATATGGACTTTAGTTATGCGGCGGTTAAACAATTAGAAGGTAAATACCTAGTTCAAAACCGTGTCACCGGCGAAATTTACGAAAGTGCGCAATTTTTATATATTTTGGTAGCCGCTTGTTTGTTTGCTAACTATGAAAAAGACGTGCGCATGGACTACATCAAACGTTTTTATGATGCTACGTCTAAGTTTAAAATTTCCTTACCCACACCTATTATGGCGGGTGTTCGAACCCCTACCCGTCAATTTAGCTCTTGTGTATTAATTGAAGCAGGTGACAGTCTAGACTCGATTAACGCCACAACCAGCGCCATAGTAAAATATGTAAGCCAACGTGCCGGTATTGGTATTAACGCAGGGCGGATTCGTGCATTAGGTAGCCCTATTAGAGGTGGCGAAGCCTTCCACACTGGCTGTATTCCTTTTTATAAACACTTTCAAACGGCAGTGAAAAGCTGCTCCCAAGGTGGTGTGCGTGGTGGTGCAGCTACTTTGTTTTACCCACTTTGGCATTTAGAAGTTGAGTCACTACTGGTACTAAAAAATAACCGTGGTGTAGAGGAAAATCGGGTGCGCCACTTAGACTACGGTGTGCAATTTAATAAATTGATGTACACCCGCTTGATCAAAGATCAACACATTACCTTATTTAGTCCATCAGACACCCCAGGGCTGTACGACGCATTTTTTGCCGATCAAGATGAATTTGAGCGTTTGTATGTGCAATACGAGCAAGATGAAAGCATCCGTAAAAAACAAATCAAAGCGATCGAATTGTTTAGTTTGTTTATGCAAGAGCGCGCCAGTACCGGGCGTATTTATTTACAGAACGTCGATCACTGTAATACTCACAGCCCATTTAACCCAAAACTTGCGCCGGTTCGCCAAAGTAATCTGTGTTTAGAAATCGCCTTACCCACTAAACCACTAGACAATGTCAATGATGAGAGCGGCGAAATTGCCTTATGTACCTTGTCTGCGTTTAACTTAGGTGCCATTGAGAGTGTCGATGAATTTGCAGAGTTATCTGATTTGGCGGTACGGGCTCTCGATAGCTTACTCGATTACCAAGATTACCCCGTTCCAGCTGCACTAAATGCCACTATGGGCCGCCGCACGTTAGGCATAGGCGTGATCAACTTCGCCTATTACCTTGCCAAAAACGGCGTGAAATATTCTGACGGCAGCGCCAACGGTCTAGTACATAAAACCTTTGAAGCCATGCAATACCACTTGATGCAAGCCTCCTGTAATTTGGCCAAAGAAAAAGGCGCCTGTCCTAAATTTGATGAAACCACCTATTTCCAAGGTTTAATGCCAATCGATACCTATAAAAAGGATCTCGATAAAATTTGTGACGAGCCGCTGCACTGCGACTGGGATGCACTAAGAGCAGACATTAAACAATACGGCTTACGTAACTCTACCCTGTCGGCGTTAATGCCTTCAGAAACATCGTCGCAAATTTCTAATGCTACCAATGGCATTGAACCACCTCGTGGACATATCAGTATTAAGTCCAGTAAAGATGGTGTCTTAAAACAAGTGGTACCTGAATACGAAAGACTTAAAGACAAATACGAATTGTTATGGGATTTACCATCAAACGACGGGTATCTGCAATTAGCAGGCATTATGCAGAAATTTGTGGATCAAACCATTTCTGCTAACACCAGTTACGATCCCAATAAGTATGAGGGCGGAAAAGTCCCAATGAAGCTGCTTATTCAAGACCTATTAACCAGCTACAAACTCGGCGTAAAAACCTTGTACTACCACAACACTCGTGATGGCGCAGACGATGCCACCCAGCAAGAGCTCACCAGTCAAAAATTTGTTCCACAAGAAGTCATAGTGGAAGAAGACGACGATTGCGCCGGTGGCGCGTGTAAAATTTAAATTCATTCAGCTGCCTTGGCAGCTGTTTTTTTGCATAACTTGAATTATTAATGGCAACCACAGTTAATGAAATATACAACTTTTAATCAAATAAGTAACAACCCTATGACCGAACCGATGTTCTTCGGTAACCCTGTCAATGTGGCCCGTTACGACCAACAAAAACACCCGATTTTTGAAAAATTGATTGAAAAACAAATCAGTTTTTTCTGGCGTCCCGAGGAAGTGGACGTCAGTAAAGACCGAGTGGATTTTCAAAAACTAAGTGACCCAGAAAAACACATTTTTACGTCTAACTTAAAATATCAAACTCTACTGGATTCGATTCAAGGTAGAAGTCCCAACATCGCGTTTTTACCGATAATTTCAACCCCAGAACTCGAAACTTGGGTTGAAACATGGTCCTTTTTCGAAACCATTCATTCGCGCTCATACACCCATATTTTGCGTAATCTTTTCGGCGATCCCAGTAGCATTTTTGAAGACATTGTTGAAAATGAAGAAATCAAAAAGCGCGCAGCCGATATATCCAAATATTATGATGAACTCATTTTTGCCACACAGTTATGGCAAACCTTAGGCGAAGGCACTCATGTGATAAAAGGTGAAACTCACGTTATCACTATGCGTGAACTTAAAAAGAAACTTTACCTGTGTATGAACTCGGTTAACGCCTTAGAAGCCATTCGATTTTATGTGTCTTTTGCTTGTACTTTTGCTTTTGCAGAGCGCGAGTTGATGGAGGGTAACTCTAAGATTATTCGCCTTATCGCCCGGGATGAAAACTTACACCTAACCTCGACTCAGCATGTACTCAATCTTTGGGCTAAAGGCAAAGACGATCCAGAAATGGCCGAAATTGCCGAAGAATGTAAAGAGCAAGCCACACAGATATTTTTGCATGCCGTTGAGCAAGAAAAACAATGGGCAGGATTTTTATTTCAGCAAGGCTCTATGATAGGTCTGAATGAAGAAATTTTATGCCAATATGTGGAGTTTATTGCCAATCATCGCATGTCGGCTATAGGGTTAGGCCAACCCTTTGACGTTAAAAGCAACCCACTACCTTGGATGAATAACTATTTAAGCTCTGACAACGTACAAGTGGCGCCTCAAGAGTCTGAAATCAGCTCTTATTTAGTGGGTCAAATTGATTCAGAAGTGAGCTCTGATGATTTTGGTGACTTTGATTTATAAACACTGATCTATCAAACAAATGAACAAAAACAACGACAGTTTTATGGTAACCATAAAAGATCATAAAACTGTCCAACACTCCCCCCCAAACAGCCTATTAGAAAGCATTGAGCAACATAACATTGAAGTGCAATTTCATTGCCGTGAAGGATACTGCGGCGCCTGTAGAAGCAAACTAATTTGCGGTGAAGTTGAATACACCACCGATCCTTTAGCGTTTATCGACGATGATGAAATATTACCTTGTTGCTGTGTACCTATTGGTGATATTGAAATAGCGCTTGGCTAGCATTGAACTTCAACCTGACTTTAAGTCACAAATCCTCCACTTTAATTGTACGGTCTAATAACACTATGTCGACTTAGTCGACGCTCTTTAACCTTTTGTTGTACCCTCGACTGAATACCTACCTATGACGTAGAAAAACAGTAACTAGATTTTCATTACACAGCAAAAAACATGCTTAAATTTAAACACAATAATTCAAGTTTGGTAAAAATTGTCAACTTTATTTACACCATGAATAATTTGAAATAATTAACGTTATGATATTAATCAATAATTTACAATGGCTTGATTTATGCACTTTAAATGGATTATGCAAATACTATTCGATCTTGTTAGCCCCTGCTGTTCGCATAATGATTGAGGTATAACGCACTAGGACGATTAATAATTAATTAACTATTAGGAAAAATAATGAATAATTTAGTTAAACAATATTTTCGCACTAAACTTGTCCCTTTGATTTCGGTACTGCTGTTTAGTCTGTCATTGGCGGCGCCAGCGTCGGCCACCTTAATTCAATTCGATTTCGGTGGCACGATGAATAATAGCTCTCCTATTATCAATGATTACATTCCGGTTGGAACCATGGTAAATGGTAGCGCCATTGTGGATATTAGTGGCTCGGGTTTTACTCCAATGTTATCTTTGGTCAGCGCCTCGTTTGACTGGAACGATGGCACCCCTTATTCAGTCGATCTTATGGATGTTAGTATTGGTGGTTGGACTTCTGTAGGAACCACTTATTTAGAGTATCGATTAAGATTTTCTACAGGGGCTTTTCCTACTATTAATGGGATTACAGGTAACTTTTTTGAATTTAGTGTTTCAATAAATCAAGAAGACGGTGATCTATGGAGTGACAGTTTCCTAAATGGCGCTATTGCTAGCAGCGGTTTTAGTGCTGGGTCGGGCAATATTGGGGTTCAATGCGGGCCTTGCATAAGCACAACGTCACAATCCATTTCCTTAGTGCCAACCAACATACCGGAACCGAGTAGCCTCGCACTGTTGGCAATTGCTGTGTTGGGAATGATTAGACTACGAAAAGCCTAATCAAACATAATTTATATTGGAGCCGGCCATCGCCGGCTTTTTAATGCCTAAATGTTGAACTTTTCCCAATATTTCCCATGAAAATATAGATGTTGTGTAATTTAATTGCAAAATGGGTTCATCTTATTCTGCACAGATGATTTGTCTAAACTACGTGAGCCGGATGGCGTTATGTTGTCTTCTTTTTGCTCGCCTTGCGACTAAAATCAGCAAACCCAAACTGGCTAAGCTAAGCATATTGGGCTCAGAAACATCGGTTGGATCTGTGGTTTCTGTTACTGTGGCAAAACTGCCCACAATATTCCTACCCACGTCGAAACTATTGGGGTCAAACACATTCAACCGATTGGTATCGTTGAACATATCTAATAGCGAATCGTACAAGACATATTGCGCCGTTTGTGAAGATTCCTCTTCGATATTAAACAGGCTCCAGTAGCTTGAACCATCTGAGCCACTGCCCACAATATTTCTACCCACGTCGAAACTATTGGGGTCATAAACATTCAGTCGATTAGTGTCATTGAGTAAATCATTAAGTGTGTTGTAAGTGACATATTGCGCCGTTTGTGAAGATTCGCCTTCAATATTAAACAGGTTCCAGTAGTTGGAACCATCTGAACCACCGCCAACAACATTGTTACCCACGCTAAAGTTATTGGGATCATAGACATCTAAGCGATTGGTGTCATTCAACATATCTATTTGGGTAGCGTAAGTAACATATTGCGCAGTTTGTGAGGATTCATCTTCGATATTGAACAGGCTAATATACTCTGCTGCTGCACTAAAGCAGAAAATGGATGCAAAGCACAGACTTTTAATACCATTAAGCATGTAGGTTGTGGCTGATTGCACAAAAGGTTGCATATTTTGCTGTTGCATAATTTTATCCCCCATTAAGTGTTGATTTGAAACTCACAAAATAAATGGGCGAACAACAAACATCATAAATATTGGATTAAATATTTAACACCCTTTAAAGGCGAAGCATAAATCACACCACAAACTAACCAGTTGATTAGTATGCATTTTGCTAAAGGTAAATATTCTAAGTGTAAAATAAGCCGACAATAAAGGAATACTAGACAACTATACTCTTTAGCCCCTCAAATTCTGGATTTTTTGTGGTGCCGCCTAAGCCCATGTAAATCAATTTGACTTAGCCATATTGATAAGTTTAGTGACTTTGATTTATATCAAAGTACACCCCTCCCATTTAAGGCCATGGGCTAGTTAACCCTACTTTTTAATCACTGGCAATTCTACAAGTCGCCAATAGTGATCAAGTAACTGGACCAAATCATGAAATCCAGTGTCCAGTGTCGACTTTAAAATATAGCCCGCTATATGCTCTTGATATGCTTTCATCCTATCCTCATCATCTTTTGATGTGGTTAATACAAAAATGACACTCTGTGTTAGTAACGGGTCTTTACGCACTTCCTTCAACATCTCATACCCGCCCATACGCGGCATATTTAAATCGAGTAAGACGAGAAAAGGCTTGTTGAGTAGTTGACTACGCATCATTTCCAATCCTTCTATACCATCTCTGGCGCGAAGAAATGGGTTTGCGACTTTTATTTTTCTTAACGCTCTTTGTATACCTTCTGCATCTATATCGTCATCTTCAACGATCAAGATAGATACTTCTTTATAAGTTGGATTATCCATTAATGTGTTTCCTTAAATTTCGTTCATTTGGCCAAGTAAAAGTGATACAGGTTCCAGAATGGCCATCTGACTCAATAACTATATCGGTGTAATAAAAGTCGATTAATTTTTTAATAATGGCCAATCCCATGCCACTTCCTTCTACTTCATCTCTGGGTTTTAAGGTTTGAAATATGCCAAACACTTTTTGATGATATTCAGGCGCAATACCTGGTCCATCATCACAAACACTAAACCTATATCCAGCAGATACAGAACGACATGAGATACTTATGGTGCCTTGATCTTTATGATGATGCTTAATGGCATTATTGATCAAATTTCTCATGATTAATTCAAAAGGGGTTTTTAAGGTCACTATAGTGGGTAAATTATTTTCACACTTTAAGCTAAACCCAGGTGGTGGATTTAATAATGTAAATACATCTTTAGCAAACGCTGTCACATCTACGTCGGCAAAATCACCATGTTGACGACCGACTCTAGAGTAGGCTAATAAATCATCCAACAGCTTTTCTAAGCGCGAAATTCGGTTTTGTAATAAATCTAGGTAACCATTTACCTTCCCTTCAAAATGATGTTCCTCTAAGTCTTCTTTTATCCATGTTGATAATTGCATTATACCGCGCAAAGGTGCCTTTAAATCATGGGACGCCACGTAAGCAAAATCGGTTAACTCTTGGTTGCTGCGTTCGAGTTCTCGGGTGTATTGGGCAAGGGCTAATTCAGTGGCCTTTTGCTGGCTAATATCGCGAATTACAGCAGAGTAATAGACTTCATTTTCAAGCATCATCTCAGCCACAGAAAGCTGGATCGGGAAGTGTTTTCCTATTTTGGTAATCCCACTTGCTTCTAGGCGCTTGCTCTCTAGTTTGACAAATTGCAGCATAAAATGATCTTGCTTATGTTCTTGGGAGTCGACAAATAGCATATCTATACAGCGCTCTAAGATTTCGTTCTCTGCATAACCAAAGATACTGGTCGCCGATTGATTAAAACTTAGTATTTCCCCTTTTGAGTTGGTGAGTATCACCGCATCTGCCATGGTTTTTAACGTAGTTTTAAGTCTAGAGCCTTCAAATAGAAGTTTATTTTTGGTGACTTTGTGCAAAGCCACTTCCCGCTCTAATTTATTGGTTTTTTGCTGATCGGCGCGCCATAGTCTTAATATCACTAAGGTAACCAATATAAATAAGATCCCCAAAAAAAGTATTGCTTCGGGCCAATATGAGTTAAATTCTGTCACTTTTTGGGTGGTAAAGTGAACCTTTAAGCGCCAGTTGACGGGGTCTAAATTAACATCCTTTGTGGACTCAAACTCAGAACTAATCTGGAAATCCTGATTATTAACCGCCAGTAAATGACCATCTTCGTATAGTTCGAGGCCAAAATCGTTAATGGGAGATGACTGGGTTAATAATTGCAGTAGCGCGTCATATTTTATGACACCAAGAATGAATCCACGATTTTCTTTATTGATAATAATAGGAACAGAAATAATAAAACCTTCACCACCTTGTATCAGGTTTATATGCTCAGAAATGGCCACATGCTTGGAGTCCCGTGCTTTGATTAACGTCTCCTTGCGCTTTGGGTCTTTGGATAAATCAAAATTGAGTACGGCTTCATTGCCCGTTAAAGGCACGATCCATTTAACCAATAATTCATTATTGGCCCAAGCTAAGGCTGTAAATTCTGTAAAGTCGGATAAATAGTTCAGACTATCGGTTTCCCACTTTTGTCTCTCGAGACCTTGTTCATACTGCCAACGTTTAGCCATCCGCTCTAAGGCCGATGTACGTGAATCAATCAATAAATTTAGGGAGCTTGCAAGACCTATTGCGCGGTTATCTAATTTTCCCTGAGTCTGTTGATTTTGCCACCCACTCAATGCTTGTGATAATACAATGACAAAAATGATTAAGGTAATGCTAAATGTGCTTTCCTTCCAATGTTGCCCAAAATGTAATACCTCATTTTGTGCCTCGGATTTCAATAATATTAGCCCAAGCCCTAGCAGTATAAAACACAAAGCCGTATGCAGCGCCATACCAGAAAGATTACCTAGGCTGTATGCCGTTTCAATGTTAAACAGATAGCCGACAACGGCCACCAGCCCCATGGCCATGATGATGGCACCGAGTAACTTAGTAAATGAAAAGACCTGCAATAAGCGGTGGCTAACAAGTGCAGCCCCGCTAAGTAAGAAACACACTGCGCTACTTACCGACATCCGCCCCGGGTGAGTCGTTTTGGCCGTCATAAAGGGCTCGAACAATATTTGGTCGATATATAAGTCAATATCTGCCATATATTCTAGCAAGGTCATTGAGCTGATCAGCAAAACTAGAAAACCCAAAAAAGCCGATAACCGTTGTGTATTGAACAGAGCAAAAAACAGGCTTATACCACTGAGCCCAAAACATAGTGCTGTGTTGAATTGCATAACAAAAAAGCTGGGGTGGATTTGCACTAACGTTTGAGCTTGAGCATACCAGCCCCATAACACCATAGCGCTAACAAAACTGATGGCGAGGACTATGGCTAAGGCTAATTTTTCTGTGGGAGTACGCAACATAAGTCGTTTCCTGCTTAATTTATCAATCCATTTGATGAGTTATGATGAGAATGCCCTATAAGTAAATTGGGCAATAACATCGGCAAATCCCTTTTTCATCCGTTTGTTTGCAAAAACAAGTTGGTCTTCTTGTGGATGATTGTGTAATTAATACTGCGCTGGATAAGTGCAGGTGTGACTTCGTCTTTACTTAGCACATCATACACCCCTAATTTAAACGCCTTTTGGCGTAACTCTTGGGTCAACACCCCAGATAAAAGAATAAATGCATGATTTTTATCGCTGCTATTGGCTTGCTCTATTAGCGTCAGCCCGTCTTGATCGGCTAAAACATAATCAATAATGCACACATCGAAATCATTTTTTGCTAACTGTGCAAGACCCTCTTTATATGTGGCTGCCGTAGTAATATTAAATTGATAATTATCAGCACTTTTTCCTTGGATATGGCGGGTAATCGCCTCAAGATCGACTTTATCGTCATCTACCACTAGCACATTAATGTCACTTTCTTTTTGCAAAAATAACGCAGCGCTTTGGGTTTCTTCAAGGGCTTCCCATGATTGAACTAATTGTTTTTTTAATCCGGCTATTTCGGTGATATCTGTAATGCTGATGACGCAACCTAATGAGACACTGTGTTGGTCATGATAAGGAAATATTTTGATCAAGCGCTGGCTTGTGCCATTGCTATGCCTAATCTGTCGTCTGCATTCTTTATCGGTGCGGATTACATCGGCAATATCGTTCAACAGCTCATTGTAGTCGAGGGAGTGCGATATATGATGGAAGGGACGCCCAATATCAGTGTCCAATAAATTAATGTCACTCACCACTGAGGGAGAAAACTTCCTAATTAATAAGGCTTCGTCTAAAAATATAAAACCAATATCGGCCGAACGAATTATATTTTCGGTATCCATGATACTTTGTGCAGTGGCTTCCATCTTTTCTTGATACTCAAAGTTAACCGTATAAAGCTCTTCGTTGACCGACTGTAATTCCTCATTGGTGCTTTGTAACTCTTCATTAGCAGCCATAAGCTCTTCATTGGAGCTTTGTAATTCTTCATTAGTAGTTTGTAGCTCTTCTACTGTTACTTGTAAGTGTTCTTGTTTGGTTCTTAGGGCATCTTCTAAATCAGCAATTAGCTGGCGGCTATGCTCCCCACCAACAGTTTGTTCTTTTACTACTTCACCTGTGGAAGGACTCACTTCATCCTGTTCAAACAAAACCACAAAATAGTTACTGTTTAGTTTTGTATAATCTAAGTACAACACCCTTAAATTAACGCTGCTTGAACTGCCATCTTCATTTTGAGTCAGGATCTTTTCATAATGAATATTGGTATTGAGAGATTGCGCGCGATATAAGGCGGTAGATACCGCCACACTAAGGCTTTCTATAATGTAGTCGGAGATTAAAGAGCTAAACTGACCTTGCCCCAGCTTTTTAGTATAAGGACTGACATCACCAAACACATGTATCACATTTTGATCTTCTGACAATATAATGGCTGGTGGAGAATATTCTTCAATTATTCGCTCTAATACTGGGGTGTAATTATTGTTTTTGGCCGATTGTTGGAAGCTGGATAACAATTGCCCAATAGAAGGACTCTTGCTTTCTTTATTGGTTTTGTTGCCTTGCTGTGGGATGGACTCGATCATCATCTTGGTATTATCGAACTTCCGGTAGATCCTATGGCGTTCATCTTCAGTATGAAAATGCTGCTTCATATCCCCCAATGACTCAGAAGATCCTAAAAACAAAAAGCCGTCTTTATTCAATGAAAAGTGCAATAAGGAAAGCACGCGTTTTTGGGCTTTAGGCTGAAAATAAATAAGTGCATTTCGACACACAGCTAACTGACAATTAGAGAAAGGCGGATCGGTTAAAACATTGTGAGTGGCAAAGATTACCATCTTACGAATATAAGGTTTTACTTGATAATAGTCATCGTGCAGATCAAAGTATTTTTGTAATAAATCGATACTAAGATCATCTTCGATATTACGTGAATAACGGCCTAATCCAGCATCGGCAATGGCATCGGCATCTACATCAGTAGCAAATACCCGCACATTTCGGCGAAGGTTGTTTTCTACTAAATATTCTTCAATCAATATGGCTAAGGTATAGGCTTCTTCACCCGTAGAGCAACAGGCACTCCACACACGAACCATATCATCTGGCCCCGTTTTTTCGACTATTTTCGGTATAACAATTTTCTTCAGGCTTTCAAAGGCGTCTTCATCCCTTACAAAGCGGGTCACACCTATCAGCATATCTTTGGCTAAAGTTTGTAGTTCTTTAGGATTTTTAAGCAACAGCGCGTAATACTCAGTGATGGTTTCTAAACTATTAATGCCCATCCTACGTTCAATACGCCTTACTATGGTCTTGCCTTTGTAATGACTAAAGTCGATATCGCTTTTAGCCCTAAGTAATCCATAGATATCTGACAAGGACTGATCTATTTCAGTTTCTGAATCGAAAACCGGTTTAACCCCTGAGACAACCGTATGATTAGTATACTGAATAATTTTAGTCATCATGCCTTCGGCCGTTTCGACGATATCGGCAAAACCTGTCTTTACGGCGTTAAACGGCATGCCATCGAAAGAGGCATCTGAAGGGTCTTGCACAACCACTAGGCCACCGACTTCTTTGATTGCCTGTATTCCGCGCGACCCGTCGCTGCCTGTACCTGATAATACAATGGCAATGGCATGGTTATGCTGGTCTTCAGCCAGCGAGCGGAAAAAGGCATCAATAGGAAAACTGCCACCTGGGCTTTGCATTTGATCGACCAATAATGTATTGCCCTCGGCTAACATCACATTTTTTCGAGGCGGCGTTAAATAGATATGATCGGCCTGGATCACCATGCCATCTTCAAGGGTTTCTATTGGCAATTCAGTATGACGAGAAAGCAGTTCTGACATCATACTCTTAAAGTCGGGGGATAAATGTTGCACTATGATGTAAGCATGACCTGTGTCTTTGGCAATTCCCTGCACAAAAGATTGCAGTGCTTCTAATCCTCCGGCAGAGGCGCCAATTCCAATATAAAAGTTGGGAGAATTATCATTATTTTTCGCGCTATCCATGTTTGCTTCCTAATTATTTACTTTGTGCTATTTCTTTTATATTCAACCAGCAAGGTCGATAGCTCTGCTGCGGGTAAGGGACGATTGAATAAGTACCCTTGTCCACTTATACAGTTGAGGCGTTTTAATTCATCACGTATCTCATTAGTCTCTATACCTTCTGCCACCACATTTATTTTCAATGAGTGGGCTAAGGCAATAATTGCTTTCGCTATTTCGTGATCGTACGTGTCGGTTAACAGGTTACTAATAAAACTGCGATCAATTTTGATTTCTGATATGGGATATTTTTTAATATGACTTAGCGAAGAGTATCCCGTACCAAAATCATCGAGTGAAATTTTAATGCCATTATTAGAAAACTTCTCTAATATTTCATTCACTTCCTTACTGTCTTGCAGCAACATTGTTTCTGTAATTTCCAAAGTTAAATTTTCGCCATTCAGGTCATTATCTTTGAGACATTGCATTATATGTTTTAATAAAACCGGATCCCGAAATTGTTTAGGGCTTAAATTAATAGCCATGACTACTTTGCTATCAAGTACACCTTCATCTATCCAATACCGTAATTGTTTTAAAGCCTTCTTAATTACACGCCGACTAACCGGAATAATTAGCCCGTTTTCTTCTAAAAATGGAATAAAATGGTCAGGTGTGACTAGGGTATTATCTGCTTTGCGCCAGCGCATTAGGGCCTCAAGACCCAAAATTTGATTGTTATGTATATTCAATTGCAGCTGATAAAATACTTCAAATTCATCTTGGCCGATAGCTTTGTGTAAATTATTACCCATAATCAGCTTTTCCCTAGACGATTTATCTAAGCTAGGGGAATAGTATTCAATGGTATTGCGCCCCATTTCTTTTGCATGATACATGGCAAGATCGGCTTGCTTCATTAATAACGTACTTGAGCATTTATGCCCCGCCACGGCAAAACAAACACCGATACTGGAAGATATAAATATTTCTTCATTCTCAATTTTAAAAGGCCTATTTAATTCCGCTAAGACTTTATGAGCCACTGAGGAGGCAATTTGAGCATCTGAGATTTGCTCGAGTAAAATAATAAATTCATCGCCCCCTAAACGGGCGAAAAAGTCTTCTTCACGCAACACCTTAGTAATACGCGTTGCCACCAATATCAATAATTGGTCTCCGGCCCCGTGTCCTAAGGTGTCATTTACATTTTTAAAGCCATCAAGGTCTAAGCTTAACATCGCCATTGCGCCGCGGCGCTCCACTCGTTTGAGAGAGGTTTCAAGTCTAGACATCAATGCAAGGCGGTTAGGCAATTTTGTAAGCGGGTCTGTCTCTGCAATATTACGCAATTTAGCAGCGGTATTATGATGGTCGGTATTATCTGAAATAGTCGCAATAAAACCAGAGAGATTACCTTGCACATCAAACAAAGGCTGGGCTTCAAATTGGATCCACAGCTTTTCTTCGGATTGGGTATAAATATGCCCGATATACTTAAAACTTTGATGAGCATGTAATGAAGCATATAAATCCGATAAAATTTGCTCCGCTTCTTCGGGGTTAAACAAGTGAGTCCAAAATAAATTATCGACTTCTTTTTTTTCTACTCCCAAGATTTTAAGCCATTGACTATTAACGTAACAGGTATGCCACTTTTCATCGGTTTGCAAGATGCCTATGGGTGCCAACTCAGACAATGCTTTAAACCTAGCCAACTCTAATTCATATCTATTTTGAATTAACTCATTGGCTGAATGATCAAATACAAATATCAGAATATGCTGTTGGCCATTTTCGCGGATATTAAAGGTAATAGTTGACAGCGTCACTTCTAACCCTTCACGGGTTATCGCTAGTAAGTTCTTTTTACAGTCTCGGGCGCTATCTTTTTTATTTTCATAAAAGAATAAATTATTAAACTTATTGATTTTGTCTGGAATGATGTTAACAACGTCTTGGTCGCACAGTTCACCTATTTCATAGCCTAGTAGCAAGTGAAGCGCAGGGTTTGCTCGGATAATTTTAAATTTACTATCTAAAATAAGCATGGGGCTAGGCGATATCGTCTCGAGCGTAGCGATATTATGTTTATAATCCAACACATCTTCGAGTGATACATCTTCACATTCTTGCTTATTTTTTAACACTCTGCAGGTATGGCTCAGCGCATTAAATAAGGGCGCAAATCTTCTAGTTTGTTGAATATGGTAAGGTGTTGGCGCGCCGTACAATGCAAATATTGCCACGGTTTTTTGGTTAGCCTGAACAGGCATTATTAAGATGGGACTACTGGCGTTGTCATCGGCCACGAACAATTCTATGATTTTCTTATCGTTAAAAACCGCCGGGGAATTGGCAATACAATTTTTATAGAGCGTTTTTATCTCATTGTCGATTGGAATGTCTGCTACATCCTGCCTTACATGAGTTTCATTATTGTTTTTTTCAATTTTATGGATGTTTTTGAAGTAGGGCCTTCTATTTTCATTAAACTCAAGACTAAAAGACACCACTGTTGATGAATCAGTGAGATCACACAGTAATTCTGTTGCCAGTTCGATAAGTTCATTGGCAGATTCAGCGTTTCTAAATTTGTTGTAAATCCTATCAACGGCAATACGCAGAGAAGTATCTTTTCTTCTGGAACTATTACTTATTAAGTCTGACATTGATTATTGCCAACCTTATCATTCGATAGGATAAAATGTCCTAAGTGTAGTGAGCTAAAAAACGCCAGCAAAATGCCCTTTAATATTGCAATAAATTTTACCGCCAAAAAAATAATTAGAAAAAAATGCATGTTGAGTAGACATTAAATACCATAGACTTTCAAGTGTTAAATAGCCTCTTATGGCTTTAGTTATCAGTTGATTGTCTAATGGATTGTGATACCCCCTAGTACACTAGGAACAAGCCATTTTAACTTGTTGCTGTGTACCCGATAGCGATTTAGAAATAGAGATTCGGCGAGTTTCGAGTTTCGAGTTTCGAGTTTCGAGTTTCGAGTTTCGAGTTTCGAGTTTCGAGTAAAAACACCCTAGTGTATTAGAAGCAATTTAATCAATTAATTGATATTGCTCTGTTAATATCTGAATGATTTCTGCTTTTGGGCTTTCACTCAACACTAGAGGTTTACCTGTAATTTTTTCTGCTATATCGATATAAGTCTTAGACACCTGCATCAATACGTCACTCGGTAAGGCGTTGTCTTTGGCTAATGCTTGGCGCTCTTCCATGCGTTCTTTGTTCAGCAAAATATCGGGATCAGGGAAATGTTTTAACAATAATTGCCTAAATCCTTCTTTGGAATTTTCGACTACCCTACCCTCGGCATATTCTTTAGCATCCCAAATTCTGGATGAATCTGGGGTGCCGACTTCGTCCATGTAAATCAATTTGTTTTGGCCATTTAAGTCTTTGACGTAACCAAATTCAAACTTAGTGTCCACAAACACTTGGCCATTGTGTTGCAATGCATGGCTTATCAATGCAAAGCCTTCAGTGAGCAGTTTTTCATACAAGGCCACATCGTCTTGTTTTTCAAAGTTAAAGGCTGAAAAGCTATTCAGAATATCCTGACGGCTGATATTCACATCATCCGCTTCTGGCACATTGGGAATGCCTTTTAAAATACCTTTGGTAGAGGGAGTCATAAGTAAATGAGTTAACTTACCGTCTTGTTGTAGCCCTTCTTCAAGCTCAATGCCACAAAAGTTTCGCTCGCCCTTTTTGTAAGCACGCCACATTGAGCCGGTAATATATTGGCGACAAATCGCTTCAATCATCACAGGTTTGGCTTTTTGCACTATCCACACAAAAGGATGGGGAATATCGAGGATATGGCTGTCGGCTAACCCTTGTTGTTTAAATAAATCAAACCAGTGATTAGAAATGGCATTTAATGCCGCGCCTTTTCCCGGCACACCTAACATGCCGTCTTCGCCGTGCCAAATACAGTCGAAGGCGGATATACGGTCGCTTATCACCATAATGGCTAAAGGCGTATCAGCGGGAACAGCATAGGATTTTTCGGCAATTAGACGACGGCTATCTTGTTCAGTTAACCAATACACAGAGCGTACTTTTCCACTATGCACCGGTAATTCAGTGCGAATAGGCAAGTCATTGTTAACCGACAAAATTGAATCTGCAATCGACATAATATGCCAACTCCTTAATGGCAAGAGAGTGAAAGTCTCGCGTAATGGTTATTGTAATCGGATTCGCCTCTATTCTTGCAATAAACAGAGGCTAAAAGATCTATATATCTAAGTTGTCATCGGACATGGTTTTTGAAAATGTAGGAAATAAGTCGGTAAGTTTATCCATTGGGAAAGGTGTATTTTCTTCATCTAACAATGTGATAGAGGTTTTATTACCAAGACTTGCTACTTTGAGGCGATATTCTTCAAATTCTAAGTCGAACTCATTCTTGTCATTTGACCAAATGTTACTCCACCAGCTATCGCTTGCACCATTGTACTTAACAAACAATAAACCGTTTGATTTATCGTAGTCTTTAACATCAAAACCTAACTGCCTTAATACTAATAATAGCCTAGGCCAAGTTACATCGTAGTCTGCATTTACCACAAAAGCCGGCACTTGGTCATTATCAACATCCAATTCCATATCTAATCCTTCGCGAATTTTTCGATAGCGTTTAACATTGGCCAGTGTTGTTTCAAACTCGTAGTACTTTACAACACTATTGAGAATTTCAACTTCGTTGCGCCTTTTATCTTTAGATTCCGTAATTTCTGTACTTTGGGTATCTACTTTTTCCTTATAATCAACCAAAGCAACACTCAAACCAGCCGTTCTACCATGGGGCTTTTTATCTAAAGAAAACTCGAACCTTTGAGCTATCGTACGTTCAGATGAAGACCAGCTATACCATTTACTTTCTTCACTTTCATCCTTAACTAGCCAGCTTGTCACTAAGCGTTGTTTATCTTTGTCAAAAGATTCAATCGCCACACCTTCACTTTCCAAAAAGCCCTTGAGGGTATTCCACACAGCGGTTTCTAAAGGCAAGCTATCATCTACTTGATCAAACCATACCGTAGCATTTTTTGATCCCTCTTCAATGTGAGATCCGGCCACAACGGGCAATACCAATGAAGGTGACAACACACTTAAATCTTTACCCAATGATTCAGTTTGGGCGTTAGCCCCTAGTTCAGGAAGTTTGTAGGCATCACTAAATTTAGGTGAGTCAACGCCAGTAGGTAATTGTATTTTTTGGCCCGGTTGCTGTTTGATATAATCAAATGAACCACTGGCTAATTCTCTTTCTTCTAATGAACTACAAGCGCTTAACAACGAAGCCGTTATCACGCTAATGAGTTGAAATTTATAGGTCATGCTATCTCCTTAAGATAATACGCCTGAACTGCGCATGACTTGTTCGATATGTTTTTGACTCGCTAGTTCAGATTCGACTAAAGGTAATCGTAAAAAAGCTGAAGTAGTCAGTCCCATTTTGAGTAACGCCCACTTAGGCAGTACAGGATTAGGTTCAACAAATAACGCACTATGTAAACCCGCTATTTGCTTATCTATTTGTTTCGCCAATTGGAAGTCTTTGACTAAAGCGGCATTACACATCTCAGCCATTTGTTTAGGAGCAACATTAGCCGTCACCGAAATAACACCATGACCACCGTTTTCTAGAAACGCACATCCACTGAGATCATCACCACTTAGCAATACAAAATCATCTGGCACAAGTTTTTGGGTTGCTGCTAAACGTGTTAAATCACCGGTCGCGTCTTTTAAACCTACAATTTTCGGATGATTGGCTAACTCAGCTACAGTCTCTGGTAACATATCCGCAACTGTTCGGCTAGGTACATTGTATAACAACACTGGTAAATCGGTGGCATCTGCTACCGCCTTGAAGTGCGCTATCATGCCTTTTTGTTGGGGCTTATTGTAATAAGGCACCACGCTTAAAAAGCCTGCAATACCAAGACCAGACATTTGTTCGCTTAGAAATATTGCTTCAGAAGTTGAATTTGCGCCGCTTCCTGCAATGACGGGGATCTTTCCTTGCGCATATTCTACTGTATGTTTGACTACTTCGATATGTTCCTGAAAAGGTAAAGTCGCAGACTCACCAGTAGTACCAACAGACACAATGCCATGGGTGCCATTTTGAACGTGATATTCAACTAAGACCTTTAATGACGGATAATCGATTTGCCCGTTATCGTGCATTGGCGTAACTAACGCCACATAACTACCAGTAAACATGTTTTCTCCCAAAAAATTAGCGGCTAATGGTAAAGATCTGGTCTGGTAAAAACAAGCACTGAATAACCTATTAGCTTGGATTAGAATCAAAATGCGATCAACCTTGCTAAGTTAAAATATTTCAAAATCAATTTGGCGACAAAAAACGCTTAAAATGACTACATACAGCTAGCAATTACATTGAGTAAACGCCTATTGGGCTGATTGCTTGGCACTTTTTCTATTAGGTAATGTGGTATATTGCATATCGCTACATTTACTTAATATATTAAGGATACCCATTATGCAAACCCTCAAGGCGGGTGATCTTGCACCGCAATTTTGTTTACCTGATCAAGATAATAAAACTGTTTCACTAAGTGACTTATCAGGTAAAAAAGTATTAGTTTATTTTTATCCAAAGGCTATGACGCCCGGCTGTACTATACAGGCGCAAGGTTTGCGCGACAGCCAAACATCATTGACTGCATTAAATGTAGTAGTTTTAGGTATCAGCCCAGATGCGGTAAAAAGATTGCCGAAGTTCATAGAAAAAGAACATCTTAATTTTACGCTGTTATCAGATGAAGATCATGGGGTAGCCGAGGCCTTTGGTGTGTGGGGATTAAAGAAGTTTATGGGCAGAGAGTACGATGGGATCCACCGCATCACCTTTTTAATTGATGAACAAGGTAAGATAGAGCAGGTATTTGATAAGTTTAAAACTAAGAACCACCACCAAGTGGTTTTAGACTATTTACAAAATTAGTATGGGATGCCGAACCTAGTTCGGCGTCACGTTAAGCCTCTGGCTCTAACTCTTTAGGACTAGACCAAGCATTAGCAACAGCCTTAACTAAGGTAGCCAAAGGGATCGCAAAGAACACGCCCCAAAAACCCCATAATCCACCAAAGAACAACACCGCAATAATAATATACACAGGATGTAAACTCACCGCCTCCGAGAACAATATCGGCACTAATGCATTGCCATCCAATGCTTGGATGATCCCGTAAGCCACCATCAGATACCAAAACGCTGGTGAAATGCCCCATTGAAACAAAGCAACAATAGCGATGGGGATAGTGACAACCGCTGCACCTATGTAGGGTATAAGCACCGAAAAGCCAACCAAAACACCAAGTAGCACTGAATAACGTAAATCCATAAATGCAAAGGTGAGTGCCGACACTGTACCAACAATAATGATTTCAATCACCTTACCCCGAATATAGTTAGCAATTTGCGAATTCATTTCTCTGCCTACCTGCTTAATTAAGCGGCGCTCGCTGGGTAAAAGTGCGGAAAGGTGTGACACTAGAAGCTCTTTATCTTTCACCATAAAAAACACCATCAATGGCACTAAAATCATATAAATGAGTAACGCCCCAAGGCCGCCTAAGGAACTAAAAGACGCCGATAATAACTGTTCAGCCAAACCGACAACTCTATCGTTTATCCCATCTAATACATCTTGAATTTGGTTTAATTGCACTAATTCAGGGTAGGTTTCGGGTAGCCTTAATAGCCACCCTTGCCCCTCTTCCCATATCTGGGGCATTTCTTTAATCAAATTAATACTTTGCTGCGTTACAACAGGCACCAGCCCCACTAAGGTTAATATCGAGACACTAATAAAGCCTAACACCACCAACATAGTAGTATAGCCTCGAGATAATCCTAACTTGGCCAACTGTGCGACCGGCCAATCTAATAAATAGGCGATAACGGCTGCAACAATAACGGGCATCAAAATTCCCCCCCAAATTGCCAACAGTAATGAACTGAAAACTAACATCAGCAGCAGCATCATTGAATCGGGATCTGAAAATTTTCGCTTATACCAACGTTCAAAAACGTTTAACATCTAATGTCCTTGCTTAACTTATGAGAGTCACCAGCTATTGGGTAAGTGGTGATCCTAGAAACTCTTATATATGATGGTGCCAATATTACACAACCCCCACATGATTAAATAGGGGGTAACACTGATCCCAAAAAATAAAGGGAGGCTATTTTTGCAATTAGATTGGACATGCCGTTTTGGCAACGCAAAGGCGATTTTGCAATTGAAAAAATCGCTTAATTTGGGCGAAGTTCCGCACCATTTTCAGATAATCGCGAATAAACTATTAGAACTAGAAGGCACCTTCAGCGACGGTTTTGATAGTAACATTACGTATTTACTCAATAAGAAAAACTGGAACCTTACTAATTGCACAGATGGGAAACCGCCGGTAATACTAAAAAAGCACTGCCATCAATATGCTTTCGATTTGCATTGTTTCCCTGTCATTAACGACGAACCTCAAGCCCAAATCAAACCTTTTGCGGCAAATTCACCATTTAAAGAATACAACCCCGCAAGTCTTGGCCCCGTACTAAGTATCCCAAAGCTTCAGGATTTTATTGCTATAACCATTCGTTGCGGTGATGAAGCAGACATAGAGCTCCTTAAATATGCGCATATGTTGATAGAGCAGTTGTTACAATTACTTCAAGCATCATTGCAGGTTATTGAAAGTAGTGGTCAATCGATTCAGGGGCTGTTTTTGTCAGTTGAACAAGAAATAAAAGATATGAAAACTATGGGAGCTTAAGTGTAGTATTGAACTAATGTCCGCTAATCAACCCATATAATATACGCAAGTCCTGAATAATCACTTTGTATTAAAGCTAAGAGACACTTAAATTAGACCTAATCTATGATAAAAACTATTGCTAAGATTGTTGTTTTTACCTTTTTTTTACTAGGTAAATTATCCGTTAGCGCGGCAAATAAGAAAAATGATTTACCCGAAATAGGCGTTGTTGCCTCTAGTGCTATTACCTTAGATAAAGAGGTGCTGATTGGCGATGCGCTAATGCGGCAACTAAGGGGGCAAGCTCCAATCATTAATGACCCTTTATTAGACGAGTATATTCAGGACATAGGTAATCGCTTGGTCGCACAAGCAGACAATGTAAAATTTCCTTATAAATTTTTTATCCTAAACAGCCCAGATATAAACGCTTTTGCGTTTTTCGGTGGACATATAGGTATTCATACTGGGCTTATATTTAACGCCAGAAACGAGTCTGAATTAGCATCGGTATTAGCCCATGAAGTCAGTCACGTGACGCAAAGACATATAGCTAGAGGGATTGAAGCCAGACAAAAATCATCACCTTTACAAATCGCCAGTCTGTTGGGAAGCATACTATTAGCCGCAGCTAATCCAGAAGCGGGTATGGCAGCTATATCAGTGAGCAACGCCGCTTCTGCCCAATCTTCCATTAATTACACTAGGCAGAATGAAAAAGAAGCCGACCGCGTGGGGATCAATATTTTAGCCGAGGCCGGTTTTGACCCAAACGGCGCGAGTAGTTTTTTCGGCATACTAGCGGAAAAAACCCGACATAAATCAAAAATGTCAGCATTTTTACAGACTCACCCATTGCCTGAATCGAGGATTTCTGACGCCCGCACTCGCGCCGCGACCTATAGGTCACGAAATGTTCCACCTAGTCTCAATTTTCATTTAGCAAAATCAAGGGTACTGGCACGTTACTACGCTAGTCCCAAGCGAAACATTGAATATTTTTCAAATATATTACAGAAACAACAATACGTATTTAAACAAGCCGCAGAATACGGTTTAGCATTATCTTTACTAGCTAATGAAGATCCTAGCGCCGCACTTTCATTAATAGAAGGGTTATTGCAACAAGATCCCGATAACCTATTTTACTTGGATACCTACACTGACGTTGCTATAGAAATGAAACAATATCAAAGGGCCAAGGAGATGTTATCGGCGCAATTGGTACATACACCTTACAATCGTGTATTAACGTTAAACTTAGCCAACTTATTAATTAAAATGGAAGAATTTGAAACTGCAACAACGCTATTAAAAGATTACTTATTAATCAACCCCAACAACATGTTGGCTTATGAGTTGCTTTCTAATGGTTATCAAGCAAGCGAACAAAAGCTCGAAATGCATCAAATAAAAGCCGAAATATTTGCGTTAGTGGCCGCCTACCCGAGAGCTATAGATGAGTTACATACGGCCTACAATTATGCAAGCGAACGCAATATTGAAAAAAAACGCATCCGAGCTAGGATAGACCAATTCAGAACCGCACAAGAACGCTTACAAGCTCTTTAATACTGCAATTGTGCGTTTTAATTTTTCGGCACTTTGTTCACCTTTCAATTGCTTTTGTACTTTGCCAACTTCATTGAGAATATAGGTAGTGGGTAAACTACTGGGTGGTTGAGTCCAAGGCAGGTTATGTATTTTTTCGACTATTGGAAACTGAATATCGTAGGTTTGTTGCAACGTCAAAAGTTGTTCATTGCTAAGAGGATCAAAACTAACAGCGATAATATCTATATCGCCCTTATTTTGCTGATAAAATTTATTTAACTCGGGTATTTCCCGCAAGCAAGGGGCACACCACTGGGCAAAATAATTAACTACAGTCCATTTTTCCTGAGTATTACTCCAACGATGTGTCTGTCCATCTATAGTGCTAAAATCAACTTTTAGCTGTTGCTGAGTCCACAGTCCAACAAACAAAGCTAGGATTGCAATCAAAATAAGTGTGGCATTTTTCAAAATATCTGTGTCCTAATGACTGGTTACGCTCGTAACAAAAAGAATAAAATGTAGAATACTAGGTATCAATACCCTATTTTATCTAAAGTGAAAATTTATGTCTGAATTAAAAATATTCCACAATCCTAGATGTTCAAAAAGTCGCCAAACATTACAGTTACTACAAGAGCGTGGCTATAAACCGACTATTGTAGAATATCTAAAAACACCGGTAAGCGCTCGCGAACTAACCGCCATTATTGAACAGTTAGGGTTTACGTCAGCAAGGCAACTAATGCGAAAAGGAGAAGATTCGTACAAAGAACAAAACTTAGCCGATCCAGACTTAGACGAAAATACTTTAATACAGGCAATGGTTAACACTCCTAAACTTATTGAACGTCCTATAGTTCTCAACCAAGGTAACGCCGCTATAGGTCGCCCGCCTGAAGCGGTATTGGACATTCTATGAGCCAAGTAGTACTGATTTTATATTACAGTCGCCACGGGGCAACACAGGCGATGGCAAATGCGATTGCCTTAGGCGTCGAAAAATCTGGACTTGAAGCCCGTTTGCGTTGTGTACCTGAAGTCAGTAATAATTTAGATCACCAACAAAGTACGGTTCCCAGTGTTGGCGACCCTTATGTTAGCAAACACGACTTGGACGATTGCTGTGCTTTAGCGCTGGGTAGTCCTACCCGCTTTGGCAATATGGCCGCACCATTAAAATATTTTTTAGACGACACCAGTGCCCAATGGTTAGCAGGCACCCTAGAAAATAAACCCGCTTGTGTATTTACTTCTACATCCAGTATGCATGGCGGCCAAGAATCGACCTTGCTTACTATGATGATCCCTTTATTGCATCACGGCATGGTGTTATGTGGTTTGCCCTACTCTACCCCAGAGCTTCATACAACAACGTCTGGCGGTGGGCCTTATGGTGTTTCCCATCTTGCTCAAGGTGAAAACAAAAACAAACTCACTAGCGATGAGCAAACATTGTGTATCGAACAAGGCAGAAGACTCGCAAAGTTTGCGGCGAAACTGCTTGATTAATCAAAATACGGACTTAATAACATGACATTCAACAGTACATTTTTTCGAAGATTAACCCTAAGCAGCTATCTGTTATTGATTGTTTGGTTAATCCTTTGGCATTTTGTGTTAACACTCGACAAAACCACATCAACCTTGTTCACCATTCTATTTTGGATTATGCCTATTTTGTTACCCGCCAAAGGGCTGTTACAGGGTAAGCCATATACCCATGCATGGACTAATTTTATCGTGATGTATTATTTATTACACGGGTTAACGGCTGTTTATGCCGTTGCAGGAGAACGAGTCTATGCGCTGATCGAAATTATTTTGTGTAGCACGTTATTTATCGGTTGTAGTTTTTATGCTCGGATAAGAGGACGGGAATTGGGTTTGGGAATTCGTAAACTCAAAGATGAACTATTAGAAGAAAAACAAGCCTTTGAAGGCCAGCAAAACCACAAATAAGCGGGTCTAAAGCGCTAAGATAGCTTTCACAAAAGGTATGCTGAGCTTGCGTTGCTGTTGTAAGGATTGTTCATCAAGAATATCCAAAGACGCAATTAGCGCCGGCATATCTCGTTGCCAATGATTTACCAGAAACTTGGCGACCTCTTTAGACATGTTCAATCCACGATGTTGGGCCTTTACAATTAACGCTTGTTGCCGCTGCTCGTCTGTTAACGAAAAAAGTTGGAAATTAGTTCCCCAAGATAATCTAGAAATCAGATCGGGTAATTCTAAGGACAACTGTTTTGGGGGTTGATTACCGGTGATCACCAAACTGCACTTAGCCTGTTCTTTCACTCTATTAATTAAATCAAATACCGCAACTTGCCATTCCCGTTCACCTTGAAGTTTTTCAATATCGTCGAGACAAATTAATCGATAATCTTCAAGCCCAAGTAACATATCGGGAGACATATAAGGTTTTTCATTAAAACTAAAATAGATGCAGGACGCATCCATAAGCTCAGCTTGTTGGCATGTTGCATACAATAAATGGCTCTTACCCAAACCTGAATCAGAAAACAAATAAGTCAGCCAATTATTAGTTTGTTCACCTTCATTTTGTGAAAATAGTGCGTTCAAGTGGCTACATGCTTGAACATTTTGCCCCGCAATAAAACTAGCAAATGATTCAGTATCTTTTAAGCCAACGGGCAGCGTGAGTTGGTTATTTACTTGACCCAAAAGAACTCCAAATCAGAAATTCGTTGCCCAAAGTCATCAACAACGGGTCTAATTTTGTTATCTAACCTAAAAGCGTTATTCAAATCTTCAACATCACCTAATAAATCTAACTCAAATGTTGCACGAGGGCCCTGTTGTTTAACTAAAGTCGCATCGTTTACAATGCTCATATTCGCCAAAAAGCTCGATGCTTGGGTGTAATAATTAAGTGAGTCCATATTATTTATTACAATCTGAATCTTAGAGTTTGCTCTATCAACTTTAGACAAATCAATAGCATATTTAGAAGATAACTGATCTGCCAAGCCATCTACCAAGGCTTTTGCAATCAAGGTAGGATTGTCCCCTTGCACCTGCCCCGTTAAAATATCGCCGCCTTCCATCAGAAGCCAATCGGCAAGCCATATTTGAGAAGTGGCTGTATTCTCTGGCGTCGCGACATCAGTTATAAGCGCATTCTTCTGATAAATTCTCGCAGATAGAACCGATGAAGCAGCGTAACGCTCACTTGCCTGTAGTATTTGGTTGTTAAACTCACCCCAGATATCATACACACCAAGGGATTCTACATCCCCCAGGTCCCACAATGGCAAAGTCAAACTTAGTCCTCTATGAGCCGCGCTTGAACGCATTTGTTGGTATATCTCTGGATATTGTGAGGCCGTAACTATCTGCCTTGATAACGCATCTGTTGTTTGAATGGCTAACCACAGAATAGAATCAGGACGCCTTTTATCCCATACAGGAAAACCTGCACTACGAATCAAATTTTGTACGGGATTGGGATCAAAACTAATCACCAAATACAACTGTGATCCTTGCCTGTCATAACTATAAGCTCGCACAAAACGGGTGGCTTTAGGCAAAGTGCTTGTTATTTTTTGATCGTTTAAGAGGTCACTATTACCTCTTACTTTAAGTAGCACTTGCTTAAATGCAAGACTAAAAGCCTTAACTTGCGCTTGCTTTGATTGATTATCTACGGCAATTCTCGCCTCGTATAAATCCTCAATAACCGCCGCTTTAACGCTCTGCCAGCCATTTAGCCACACAAGTAAAAGCATCAGTACTACAGGCTTTAAATTTATTGGCATTGGGGCCAATTCTCCTCAACACATATTTTCGAAATACTTCTGGACGGGTATTGTCATTTATTTGTCAGCAAAATTCATCATTTGTTTACCAAACAAATCTAATCTGGAATTAAAATAGCGCCATTACAAGTGTTTCTTATCCACGGTTTAGGTTATTTAAATAAGATGAATTGGTATTACTTGTTCAAGCTGCTAAAATCTGCGCTCTTTTTTGCGGCCATATTGAGGAAAGTACGTGAGCGATAAAAATTCATCACTAAGTTACAAAGACGCTGGGGTTGATATAGATGCAGGTAACCAGTTAGTCGAAAGAATTAAATCGGTCACAAAAAAAACCCATAGACCTGAAGTCAAAGGTGGTTTAGGTGGATTTGGTGCATTGTGTTCATTACCAGAAAAATACCAAAAGCCTTTGTTAGTCTCTGGAACAGATGGTGTCGGTACCAAACTTAGACTAGCCATGGACCTAAAACAACATGCTGGGATAGGTATAGATTTAGTGGCAATGTGTGTCAATGACTTAATCGTGCAAGGCGCAGAGCCTTTATTTTTCCTCGATTACTACGCCACAGGTAAATTAAATGTCGATACAGCCACAGAAGTCGTCACTGGCATTGGTAAAGGCTGCGAGTTATCTGGTTGTGCCCTAATTGGCGGTGAAACCGCAGAAATGCCAGGCATGTATCACGGTGAAGATTACGACGTTGCTGGCTTTTGTGTAGGGGTAGTTGAGGCAGATGATGTAATTGATGGGTCACGCGTAACCCATGGTGATGCCTTAATTGCACTGGCTTCTTCAGGTCCTCACTCTAATGGTTATTCATTAATACGTAAAATAATCGAAGTATCCGAAAGTGATACCAGTGATACCCTTGAAGGCAAGACGTTATCTGAGCATTTACTCGAGCCTACGCGTATTTATGTCAAAAATGTACTGTCGCTATTAGAGCAAGTTCAAGTGAATGCGATATCTCATATTACCGGTGGCGGGTTTTGGGAAAATATTCCAAGAGTACTGCCACAAGATACTAAAGCTGTTATCGATGGCAATTCTTGGCAATGGCCGGCTATTTTTAATTGGTTACAACAACAAGGTAATGTAACGACCCATGAAATGTACCGTACCTTTAATTGTGGTGTAGGTTTAATTATTGCCTTACCCAATGATAAGGTGGCACAAGCACTAGAGATCCTAAATGGTTTAGGCGAAAACGCTTGGCAGATTGGGCACGTTGAGAACACAGATTCACCAGAACAGGTCGAGATTAAATAAGTGACTAAGCAATCAGCAACAAAGTCTATAGTGGTCTTGGTGTCCGGAAATGGTTCTAACTTACAGGCGATTATTGATAATATCTCTGAAAATAGAATTAACGCTAAAATTGCAGCTGTTGTCGCTAATCAAGCTGACGCTTATGCTTTAGTACGAGCGGAGAATGCGGCTATTCCCGCCATTTTCATTGATCACACAAGCTTTGCAACTCGTGAAGAATATGATGCCAAAATGATAAGTTGTATTGACGAGTTTGCACCGGATTTGATTGTATTAGCCGGTTTTATGCGTATTCTTACTCCTGCTTTTGTTGAACATTATAAAGGTAGAATGTTGAACATTCATCCATCGTTGTTGCCAAAGTACAAAGGATTAGACACCCACCAACGAGCAATTGACGCTGGAGACACGGTGCACGGCGCGTCGGTGCATTTTGTTACACCAGAGTTAGATGGCGGTCCTGTGGTGTTACAATCAAAAGTACCGATATTTGAACAACAAGATCCACAAGAGCTAGCGCAACGGGTTCAGCAACAAGAACGTCAAATGTATCCATTGGTTATAAAATGGTTTTGTGAAGATAGGCTTAAAATGTTTGATAATAAAGCGACATTAGACAGCGAAATATTAACTGAAGAGGGTTATGCAATTGGGTAAATCACTAGCGTTTTTATCAGTATGTTTACTATTTTTAACGTTAAGTGCACAGCCCACTGCTTTTGCTCAAACCGATGCAACATCCGAAGAATTAACAGGATTTGAAGCAGAATACATAGTTTATCGATTTGGTCGAAGTCTAGGCAGAGCAAGGCTAAGTTTAAAAACCGACCAAAACGATCTCTATCGATTAGACTACTACTCAAAGGTTTCCGCGTTCTTTTTATCTGACGTACGCTCTGAAACCAGTTTTTTCACCTTTGAAAATTCACAATTACAGCCCAAAACTTATGCTTACAGTCGCAGTGGCACAGGTTCAAATAAGAGCACTAAAATATTATTTGACGCAGAAAAATCAACCTTCACTGTTAATCAAGCAAAGCCCAAAGCATGGATGGGGCAATTAGATAGCCAACTTTATCGTTTAGATGTGCAGTTAAAATTAGCCTCAGGACAACGTGAATTTGTATATGACGTTATTAATAATAGAGGTGAAATTCGCCACTATGAATTAAAAGTTGTGGGGACAGAACAACTCGACTTACCTTTCGGAATGATTGAGGGGATCAAAATCAAAATACAAAGAACCAATTCATCACGTGAGACCCTAGCTTGGTTTTCACCGCAACTTAACTATCAATTAGTCAAGTTGAAACAATTTAAAAATGGCGATGAACAAGGTGAGATCCGTTTAAAACGTTTCCAATCAACAATATCTAAACTCGCGGCACAACCTTAGTTTTCTTTATCCCGTTAAGCCCTTTATCCTCACTATTGTTTTACTGCAACTGTATATTGGCAAGATGCAATGCTTAGCTATAATACTAAGCCACATAAATAAGTGACCTTGATTTTTCAGTTTCGAAAATATAAGGTTGAATTTCTGGTCTGACCTCTATTAATTGGAGTTATTATGCAAACCCTATTTTGGTTGTTATATGTGCTAGCCGCGTTAGGCATCGTAAGCTATTTTCGAATGAAATTGTTTAACGGGACAGTCGCCGTTTTTGTTTTGTTTGTATTAGGAAGTATATTGGGCTTGATAGGTGAACTCACTTGGTTAGCCTTTTTAATTGTCGCTTTGCCCCTGAATATCGACTCAATACGTAAACAATATATCAGCGAACCTATTCTAAGCATGTACAAAAAAATCATGCCTGAAATGTCGAGCACCGAAAAAGACGCCATTGATGCTGGCACAGTATGGTGGGATGGAGAAATTTTTAGTGGAAACCCCAACTGGCAAACCTTGCATAATATTCCCCAAGCTCGCCTGACGTCAGATGAACAAGCTTTTTTAGATGGACCGGTAGAAGTAGTATGTAGTATGTGCAATGACTGGGAAGTTACCCACAAAAATGCCGATTTATCTGCTGAAATCTGGCAGTACTTAAAAGATCATAAATTCTTCGCAATGATCATCAAAAAGGAATATGGAGGCTTAGATTTTTCTGCCTATTGTCAATCAAGGGTGCTTCAAAAATTATCTAGTGTCAGCGCAGTGTTATCTACTACAGTCGGTGTACCTAATTCGTTAGGACCTGGTGAACTATTACAACACTACGGAACAGAAGACCAAAAAAATAACTATTTACCTAGATTAGCCGTGGGCGACGAAATACCATGCTTTGCCCTAACGGGCCCTGAAGCGGGTTCAGATGCCGGCTCTTTACCCGATAGCGGCATAGTATGCAAAGGGCAATGGCAAGGTGAAGAAGTAATAGGTATGCGCCTAACGTTTAATAAGCGATACATTACCCTAGCGCCTGTTGCCACTGTAATTGGTTTAGCATTTAAAATGTATGATCCTGATGGTTTATTAGGAAATGAAAAAGAATTGGGTATAACCTGTGCTTTATTGCCAAGAGACACGGCTGGAATGGAAATTGGTCATCGCCATTTACCATTGAATATTCCTTTCCAAAATGGACCTATTGTAGGCCAAGATATTTTCGTACCTCTAGACTTCATTATTGGTGGTACCGATATGATCGGTCAAGGCTGGCGCATGCTAGTAGAGTGTCTATCTGTGGGTCGAGTGATCACCTTACCTTCAAACTCCGCAGGAGGAGCAAAAAGCATCGCTTTGGCAACGGGTGCATATGCGCGTATTCGTCGACAATTCAAAATGCCGGTAGGACATATGGAAGGCATAGAAGAAATGTTAGGCAGAATTGGGGGAAACGCTTATTTGATGGATGCGGTCACTTCGTTTTCGACCAAAGGGGTAGATCTAGGTGAAAAACCCTCTGTTATTTCAGCTATCTGTAAATACCATTTAACTGAAAAGATGCGGCAACTTATCAATGACGCTATGGACGTACATGGTGGAAAAGGCATTATGTTAGGCCCAAACAATTATTTAGGCCGTGCTTATCAAGGTGCGCCTATTGCGATCACTGTAGAAGGAGCCAACATTCTTACCCGTAATATGATGATATATGGTCAAGGTGCTATGCGTAGTCATCCTTATGTTTTAACTGAGTTACTCGCTGCTAACAATCCAGATACAGATCAGGGTCTAGAGCAGTTTGATCAAGCAGTATTTGCCCATATTGGTTTTGCCATCAGTAACTTTTTCCGTAGTGCATGGTTTTCATTTACGCGCACACGTTTTACCCACGCACCTTTTAAGGATGAAACTGCTGGCTACTATCGCGCCATGCAAGGTTATAGCACCAATATGGCTTTTCTTTCAGATGTTGCCATGGCGGCTTTAGGTGGTGAATTAAAACGCCGCGAGCGGATTTCAGCCCGTTTAGGTGACATATTGAGTTATCTATACCTTGGCTCTTGTGTATTAAAGCGTTTCGATGATGAGGGACGAAAAGCTGAAGATCTGCCCTTAATGCACTGGGCCATGCAAGACAGCCTACACAAGCTAGAAACAGCCTTAGAGGAACTGCTCGACAACTTCCCTTCTATGCTAATGGGCAAAACACTAAAGTGTATCATTATGCCATTTGGGAAAAAGTATAAACGCCCTAGCGACCAATTAGAGCATGAGGTTGCGACTTTACTACAAACCCCCAGTGAAGCTCGTAATAGACTCGGTGCAGGCCAGTATTTGTCTCGAATAGAAGGCAGTTTAATGGGCGATTTAGAGCAAACTCTTGAGAACGTCATTGCTGCCGAGCCTATTTATCGCACTGTATGTAAAGCGGCAAATCAGCATTTGCCTTTTACCGAGCTAGATAAAATCGCCGATATGGGACTTAAATTAGCGGTAATATCTGAAGAGCAAGCCACATTACTTAGAGAAACCGAACAGGGGCGCCTACGTACCATAAATGTAGATGAATTCGACCATAGTGAGCTTGTACAAAGCACCGCAAAAGCCAAAGCTAAAAGAAAGCCGAGGGCGAAAAAACCAGCTTAAAAAATCATGTGGTTTGGTATAAAGCCCTGATCCCAGGGCTTTTTATTAACTTTTTTAACTGACGCCAGTATAACAATCTAACAGCATTTTCTTAAAAGAGCCTGTCGCAAAGGAGGCATTCACGCCATTTAATTGTATGCCCAACAATTGTTTAGGCGTTAACCCAACGCTGTCTTTGGCTAGTTGATATTCATCCGCTATTTCGATTCCCGAAACCCCAGGATCATCTGTATTTAAAGTAACCAACATACCTCTTTCTAAAAACATTTTAACTGGATGTTCGTCAATATTGGTACAGGCGCCAGTTTGGAAGTTTGAGGTTAAGCAGCATTCAACTGCAATTTCATTCCTAGCCATAAAGTCCATCAGCTTTTCATCTTGCGCAGCAGTCACCCCATGACCAATTCGTGTTGCACCCAGTAAATCAATGGCTTGATGAATACTATCGGGGCCGTCTGCTTCACCGGCATGAACCGTAATTTGCCAACCAGCATCTCTAGCAAGGGTAAAATGCTCGACAAAACGTTTGGCTGGAAATGCTTTTTCATCTCCCGCAAGATCTAGTCCGCAGATGTGATCCTTCGTCGTTAACAAGGCCTGTAACTCTTGCATACAACTTTGTTCGCCGTAAGTACGACTTAAAACACCGATGAGATTCATTGGAATAGCAAAAGCCTGGCTACCCGCTTTACACCCAGCCACCACCGCTTCTACCACCTGTTGTATATCTAAGCCGAAAGCCTTGGCCATAAACACCGGTGAAAAGCGTAGTTCAACATAACTAAGTCCCGCACGTTTAGCATCTTCCACATTTTCATATGCCACCCTATAACAGGCCTGCTCAGAAGCCAATACCGAAACCCCTAATTCCATTTTCTGCAAAAAGGCTAGTAAGTCTGTGGTTTTCTGCTGGATCTGTACTTTAGATTTGAGTGACGCTAAGTTTTCTGCAGGCAAGGCAATTGAATATTGCTCTGCCAATTGCCAAATAGTAGACAAACGAATATTACCATCAAGATGCCGATGTAAATCAGTAAGGGGGTAACTAGGGTTTATCACAGGTGCTTACTCAACAATATCCAATTTCTTTAATAACACTACGGCTTGAGTACGTGTATTTACGTCAAGCTTTCTAAACACCGCACTGATATGAGCTTTAACCGTTGCTTCGGTAATATTTAGATCAAACGCAATTTGCTTATTCAGTAAACCATCTTGCAGTAATTTCAATACTTGGAACTGTTTAGGTGTTAACTCACCTACCCGCTTGGCAACATCGCTGACAGGCTCTTGATGTAAAGTTTCGGCTTTAATACCCTCGGGTAACCAAGTATTGCCTTTCATTATATATTTTAATGCGTCAGCCAAAGTCGCAGTAGTGGTTGCTTTTGGGATAAATGCTTTGGCACCAAGGCTCATCACTTTAGAAATAACCTCAACTGAGTCACTTGCAGAAACGACCGCTATGGGTATTTGAGGAAAATCTTGGGAGACTCTAATGACACCATAAAACTTATCACAATCTGGCATATTTAAATCTAACAACACCAAATCAATATCTTTATTATTAGTCAATGCCTCAAGGGTTGAATCTAAGTCATCGGATTGAATAATTTTAACTTTGTCAAACAATGGCTGCAGCGCCGACACCAAGGCCTCTCTGTAAAGAGGATGATCATCTGCAATTAGAAACTTCGGCACTGAATTAGCCCTTTTTTACTTTGAATAATTTACAGAAGATTAATACTTTAGTAGCAACTAATGAAGGCATTATTGATTTTAATGCCTTTTTTCATAAGAAATGTCTACTTTATTACCTAAGATCTATTTGTTTAGTCTATTTTCAATGAGTAAATCCACCACACTAGGATCGGTCAGGGTCGAAGTATCTCCTAGTTGCTGATGTTCATTTGCGGCAATTTTTCGCAATATTCTACGCATTATTTTTCCCGAACGTGTCTTAGGTAAACCGCCTGTCCATTGAATGAGATCGGGGCTGGCAATAGGGCTTAGATCGTCTCTTACCCATTTTCGTACTTCCTGACTTAATTCGTCCGTTATTTCCACACCATCGGTGGGTAACAAATACACATAGATACCCTGCCCTTTAATATCGTGAGGATAACCCACCACAGCAGCCTCAGCTACAGACGGGTGCGCCACTAAGGCACTCTCAATTTCTGCTGTGCCCAAACGATGTCCCGATACGTTTAGTACATCGTCAACCCGGCCGGTGATCCAATAATACCCGTCTTCATCGCGTTTGGCGCCATCGCCGGTAAAATAGAGATTTTTGTAAGTGCTGAAATAAGTTTGAATAAAGCGAGGATGATCACCCCATATGGTTCGCGCTTGCCCTGGCCAAGACTGAGTAATAACCAAGTTGCCTTCGTTCGCTCCTTCTATGATCTCTCCTTGATTAGACACTAATGCAGGTTTAACACCAAAAAACGGCAAACTGGCCGAACCGGGTTTTAGATCAATGGCACCAGGAAGAGGTGTTATCATTGCAGCCCCTGTTTCGGTTTGCCACCAAGTATCCACAATTGGACATTGGGCATTGCCAATTTGTTGGTAATACCAATGCCAGGCTTCAGGATTAATAGGTTCACCTACACTGCCCAACAACCGTAAGCTGTCTCGTGTTGAGCCCTTTGATGGCTCGTCACCTTTTGCCATCAGGGCCCGAATAGCGGTGGGCGCGGTATACAAAATAGACACCTGATGTTTGTCAACAATTTGCCCTATACGCCGAACATCGGGATAGGTGGGCACACCTTCAAACATCAAAGTAGTTGCTCCGTTGGCCAATGGTCCATACACGATATAAGTATGCCCAGTGACCCAGCCCACATCTGCGGCGCACCAATATATATCGGATGGTTTGTGATCAAATATATAATGATGGGTTAACGAGGCAAAAAGCAAATAGCCCCCCGTAGTATGTACTACACCTTTGGGTTTGCCTGTAGAGCCTGATGTATACAAGATAAATAGCGGATCTTCTGCATTCATGACTTCTGGTTCAAAGCTATTGGCACAATTAGCCACTAAATCATGCCACCAGATATCTCGCGAATTATCCCAACCACATGGGCTTGCTGTAAGTTGAAAGGTAATCACTTTTGAGATGCAAGCTGTCGACTCTTTTAGCAAAGCTTTATCGACATTGTCCTTCAATGAGATGCGCCCGCCACCTCTTCTACCTTGATCGGCTGTAATAACAATTTTAGCCTGACAATCTTCTATTCTATCGGCAATTGCATTAGGAGAAAATCCAGCAAAAATCACCGAATGTACCGCCCCTACTCTCGCGCAAGCCAACATAGCGTAAGCGGCTTCTGGGATCATCGGCATATAGATAATCACCCTATCGCCTTTTTCCACCCCTAACTTCTTTAAACCATTGGATAATCGGCACACTTCATCATGTAACTCTTGATAACTGATATATTTTTGAGTATCCGGCTCATCCCCCTCCCAAATAATGGCTGTCCGTTGTGGATCTTGCTTAACATGTCTATCGATGCAGCTATAGGTAGCATTAAGTTGCCCATCTGCAAACCACTTAATATCAATATTATCTGAAGAAAAATCGCTATTACAAACCTGAGTATAGGGCTTTATCCATTCAATGGTTTTGCCTTGCTCTGCCCAAAATCCCTCGGGATCCTCCACCGACCATTGATAAAGCCGCTGGTACTCAGCTTTATCTGCATGAGTATTGGTTTTAATAGCTTCAGTTACAGGATATACATTTACAGGCATGATGGTCATTCCTTGTCAAAAAACGAGTCTTCTAGTTATACGTTATAAGAGCCGTCTCCAGTTAGCAAGAAAGGAAATTGCTTGCTTGAGATTGCGCAGGTAGAATTGCCCGATATTTTGATTAAAAAACTTGGCAATATGCAAGACGTAAAAGACACTATTTATTCCAAACCACAACAAGTTGCTGAATTTCGGTTTGACCAATCGGTGGCAGAAGTATTCCCCGATATGATACAGCGCTCAGTGCCAGGATATAGCACTATAGTGGATACTATTGGGCAGATTTGTGGCCGATATGCACAGCCTAACACCCATATTTACGACTTAGGGTGTTCCTTAGGTGCCGCCAGTCTAGCAGCAAGTAAATATATTGATAAAGACGACTGTCACATCATCGCTATTGATAATTCTGCCGCCATGGCACAGCGCTGTGAGTTACATGTACAAGCGTACAAAGCGGCTACACCAATTAAAGTTATATGTGATGATATCCAAAATATTAATATTGAAAATGCATCCTGCGTGGTGATGAATTTCACCTTACAATTTATACCACCCGCGCAACGTATAGAAATTATCAAAAAAATACATGCCGGACTCAATTCTGGTGGCGTGTTACTGTTGTCTGAGAAATTGAGCCACGATACCGAACAAGGCAATGAATTACTGATTGATTTGCATCACGAGTTTAAACGCAGAAATGGCTATAGTGAGCTCGAAATCAGTCAAAAACGCAGCGCTTTAGAAGACGTAATGCGCACTGAAACTTTCGAACAACATAAAAATCGTTTGCTACAAGTAGGTTTCTCGGACGTTGTACGCTGGTTTACCTGCTTTAACTTCGCATCTATTGTGGCGATAAAGGGCTGAGGCTACAAACTACAAGCTACAAGCTAAGAAAATGATTATTGATAAGCTTTTTCTGTCTAATAAAAATGCCTTTTTTTAATTTTTGTTTCACACTATTTTGCGCGCAGCGCTATGCTCGAAGCTGCTTTTATAGGAGGCCACTTGGCTGTTAATTGGTTTAATGATTTTTACAAACAAATTGCTGACTCCCCTTTAAGTCATTGGTTAGAAGTGCTGCCCGCACAAATTGCTCATTGGCAAAAAGAGCAGTTACACGGCGATTTTAATAAATGGGTAAAACTATTAAGTAAACTACCTAAAACGGCTCCTTCAAAAATAGAAATTCAAGACAAAGTAGCATTCGGCGAACTTGCCGATATCACTGAATATACCCAAAAACACATTACTGGCTTGTTAATGCAGTTTGCCCCGTGGCGCAAAGGACCATTTTATGTGCACGGCATTCATATTGATACCGAGTGGCGCTCTGATTGGAAGTGGGATCGCGTGCAACCACACATTCATTCCCTCAAAGACCGCTATGTATTAGATGTTGGCTGTGGCAGTGGTTACCATATGTGGCGCATGTTAGGTGAACAAGCCAAATTGGTAGTAGGGGCCGATCCTTCGCAGCTGTTCCTAATGCAATTTCAAGCTATTAAACACTTTAACCCTGACCCTAGTATTCATTTAATGCCAGTTGGGATTGAGCAACTCCCAGAACTTAAAGCCTTTGATACTGTATTTTCTATGGGTGTGATGTATCACAGACGTAGTCCCATCGACTTTTTATATCAACTTAAAAATCAATTACGTAAAGGCGGCGAGCTTGTACTTGAAACTTTAGTGGTAGAAGGCGATGAGCAAAGCGTTTTAATGCCCAAAGAGCGCTATGCACAAATGCGTAATGTGTGGTACCTCCCAAGTACGGCAGCCTTAATTCTTTGGATGCAAAGAGTCGGATTTAACAA
Source organism: uncultured Paraglaciecola sp. (assembly GCF_937123705.1). Lineage (GTDB taxonomy): Bacteria > Pseudomonadota > Gammaproteobacteria > Enterobacterales > Alteromonadaceae > Paraglaciecola. The sequence goes on from NZ_CAKZKO010000091.1 coordinate 58,521, forward strand.
TATTCGTGTGGTAGATGTAGCGCCCACAACTTTGCAAGAACAAAGAGCCACAAAGTGGATGGATAGCCAGTCTTTAGTTGATTTTCTTGACCCTGAAGATCGCAGCAAAACCATTGAAGGTTACCCTGCCCCTTTAAGGGCGGTCCTAGTGGCTGAAGCCTAATATTGACTTAAACTTAACCCCACTGTCATACAATAGAGGCTAATAATTATATTTATTCGCGCTATAAAGTAGTTGGGCAAATTGCCAAATATCCCCCACTGTCCCATTGCCAACTGGCTGTCCATCGAGCTCAACCACTGGGACGATTTCTTTACTTGAGCTGGTAAGCCAGACTTCATCTGCGTCCCGTACTTCAGTCATATTCACGACTCTTTCTTGCACCTGCAAACTGCCTTCTTTGCGTAAGATATCCAGTAACATACAACGTGTAATGCCGGGTAATAGTTGATGATCTAAAGCAGGGGTAATCACTACTCCATTTTTAACCATAAAGACGTTACAGGCACTTGCCTCAGTTAATTCATTACTTTGATTAAATAAAAGAGTTTCCTGAACACCTTTGTTTCGACTCTCTTGAAAATGCATCACATTACCCAATAAAGAGGTAGATTTAATATTACAACGTTTCCAGCGCAGGTCTTCGGTACTCGTTACCCTAAACTGTTTTACATTTTGCTTATTGATAAGAGGGACCGCTTCAATCCCAAAAGCATAAGCAAAGACGGTAGCTTGAATGTGCTCAGGGAAGGCATGGGAGCGTTTATTGTCCGCACCTCGGCTCACATGAAAATACAGCCCTAAATTACCTCCGCCATTTTTATCCATAAGGTTTTGGGCTATTTCACGCCATTCATTTAGCCCCATATATAATTTTATACCTATGGCATCAAGGCCATCTTTCAGCCGTTGAATATGTAATGCAAACCCAACTAATTTTGTATTATAGGAAGGTACGACTTCGTATATACCATCACCAAATAAAAACCCTCGATCCATAGGTGATATTTTAGCTTCAGATAGCGGCATATACTGCCCATTTAAAAATACAATATTGTTAGCGTCAGTCATTAAGCACCACATAAAAACCCGTTATCATCTAATTTAATTATGCCATGAATAAAACGCCCAATTTAGTAAAAAAAACAGATTGTTTCTATATTTCTTAAGGTATAGCTCAGTTACAATAAGGCTAATATTTCGTTACAGATAATCGGTCAATCATGTCCCAAGTAGGAAAGTTCAATACCCTAGAAGTTGTTAATGAAGTGCCCTTTGGATTCTATTTAGATGCTGGCAATAAAGGGCAAATTTTATTACCTACAAAAAATGCACCTTTGGGTTGCAAACTAGGTGATAGGGTGAACGCGTTTATTTATCATGATAGTGATGATCGTCTTATTGCAACCACCAGACGCCCTAAAGTATTTGTGGACCATTGCGCCTATTTAAAAGTGGTAAGCATCACTAAAGTCGGAGTATTTTTAGATTGGGGATTAGAAAAAGATTTATTAGTCCCCTTTAACGAACAAGACTATCCCATGTCAGAAGGTGTTTCTTATGTGGTTTACGTATTTTGTGATGAAGAAACCGGTCGCCTCGCCGCTTCTACGAAATTAAAAGACTTTCTATACGAAGAGTCTTGTGAAGAAGGCGGTACTTTTGAGCCAAAACAAGAAGTAGAGTTACTTATATGTGGTAAAACAGATATGGGTTACAAGGCCATTATTAATGGTTCACATTTAGGTTTGATTTTTAAAGACGAAATATTTCACCCCATTAAAGTGGGTCACTCTTTAAAAGGTTATATTAAGCGCATTCGAGAAGACGGTAAGATTGACTTATGTTTTCAGTTTCATGATCCCACTGCACGAAACACTTTAGAAGAACAAATAATTGCAGATCTTATTGCCCACGATGGTTTATCGACCTTGACCGATAAAAGTGCTGCAAATGAAATTTCTCAACGCTTTAACGTCAGCAAAAACGTGTATAAAAAGGCGTTAGGCTCTTTATACAAACAAAAACGGATCTTGTTAGACAAAACTAAAATTACGCTCATTGCACAAGATAACAGGAAAATCGATGGCTGAGATTTTGGTGCGTTACATACATTTTGTCGGCATCATAGTGCTAGCTGGTACATTAGTGGCTGAACATATGTTACTGACGGGACAAGTCTCCCTTGCTCAGATGAAAAAAATTGCCCGCATAGATATGGTTTATGGCGTAAGCGCCTTTGTGGTTTTAATTGCCGGTTTGACACTTTGGCTTGCTGTGGGAAAACCCGCTGAGTTTTATACGTCAAACCCGGTGTTTCATACCAAATTAACCTTGTTTGTGATAATGGCGTTATTGTCTATATACCCGTCCTTATATATTTTTAAGGCAAGCCGCGGTAAAGAATCGCTAATGACTATTCCCCCAAAAGTCATTAATGCCATTCGGGTTGAGCTAACTTGTTTAGTTTTAATACCTGTTTTAGCTGTATTTATGGCTAAAGGTTACGGTTTATAATGGGTCCAATTACTATAAAGAGGTACTAATGCAAGCTACTGTAAACTGGAAAGAAAATCTAAAATTCAGCTGTAAAACCGATACCGGTAAATCCATAGAGTTAGACGGCAATGGCGAAACCATGACGCCTATGGAAGCTGTTTTACTCTCTGTGGGCGCTTGCTCATCTATCGATGTGGTGGATATTCTCAAGAAATCCAGAAAACAAGTTGATGATTGTATATGCCAACTAGATGCGACACGAGCAGAGCAACCACCACGATTTTTTACAGCTATTCACGCTCATTACATAGTCACAGGTGAAGGTTTAACTGATAAAAATGTTGCCCGAGCAGTGCAGTTATCTGCTGAAAAATATTGTTCTGTGATCTTGATGTTAACTGGTAACGTAAATATTACTACCAGCTATGAATTAGCTTGAAATCACAACACCTAGAAGTCAACGGATAAACAAAATTGAAAATTTAATTACAACTTGGTTACTTCAAAATCATCAATACGCTCTGTTTGCTGTTTTCCTCATTGCATTTTTAGAAGCATTTGTTGGAGTCGGTTTGTTTATCTCTGGGTTGATCCTTTTAACCATTAGTAGCATTTTGTATGCTGAACAAATTCTCACTTTGCAACAAATATTACCCATAGCATTTTGCGGTGCAGCAATGGGTGATCATAGCGGATATTATATTGGGCGAAGGATGGGACCGCGATTTTTTGAAACTAATTTCGCCAAAAAACGTAAGGTGTTTTTCAAAAGTACTGAGGTTAAAATCCTTCGATATGGAAATTTTGCAATTGTAATTGGGCGCTTGGTAACAGCTATACGCAGTATTGTTCCGCTGTTAACAGGTGTAAGCGGAATGCCTCGTTTAAAGTTTTCAATTTACGATAGCTTAGCGTGTGGCATTTGGTCACTTGGTTTAGGTCTACTCATCATCGGTGTTGACAAAATCTGGAGTTGATTGCTTTGAACGAATATCAAGCAAGAGTATGTTGATTAAAAATTTTATCAGTTGCGCGTCTGCACTATGGGTTGTAGCCAATCTTCTCGTTGGTTTTGCTGTATTACTGCCTGTGGCAATTGTAAGTTGGCTTCTACCTTTTTCTGTAATCAATCGTGGCAGTATATTTATAGCCGAGCATATTTATCGTACAGCTGTAAGGGTAGATTCTTTTTGGATGCAGCACATATTAGGTATCAACCTAGTAATCAAAGGTAAAACCAATACTCAACAAACCCCTATTATAATTTGCAACCATCAATCCTGGTTCGACATTCCATTAGTGCAGCATGTAATTACTAGTAATGGTCCTATTACCAAATTTTTAATCAAACGAGAGATAGTGTGGGTGCCTATTATTGGCTGGATATGTTTGGTACTAAATTTTCCTCGATTAAAGCGTGGGAAAAATAAGGACCGTGGCAAAAGTGACTTTTCGGTTATTCAAAAGGCTTCAAAAACTCATGGTAATGGATCGGGAGCATTGCTTATTTTTCCAGAAGGCTCTCGCTATTCTGAGACCAAAAAGGTCAATCAAAAAGCGCCGTATAAGCATTTATTAATCCCCAAGTTAGGGGGATTAAAAATGATAAAACAACACGTTAAATTAGGCACTAGCATAATCGACATTACCATTGACTATCACCAAAAAAATGTAAATATTTGGAATTGTCTACATGCCAATCCAAGAAAAATCACTATTACCCTTGAACACTTTAATTTAGATGAAATAAGTGACATAGACACTTGGTTACAAAACCGCTGGTTAGAAAAAGATAAACTTTTAACTAGTCACTAGGCTTTGATTATTCACAGCTTTTTATTCTATTAGAATTTCGCAAAGGCCTGTTCAAAATCAGCCACAAGATCATCAATATCTTCAATTCCAATCGACATTCTTATCATATTGTCATTAACCCCCATTTCTTGTCTTTGCTGAGCACTGTTTTCAAAATATATTGTTGAAGCTACAGGCAAAGCCAATGTGCGAGTATCGCCCAGATGAGTGGCGCAGATCACTAAGTTTAAGGCGTTTAAAAAAAGAATAGGGTCGATATTATCAGCCAAATCCAAACTTAAAACGCCGCCATAGCCCTTAAAGTGCTCTCGGGCTAAAAAGTGCTGAGGATGGTCCGCAAGGCCCGGATAATATACGGCCAAAACTTTATCGTGAGTATGGAGGTAGGAGGCCAAGCGCGTAGCATTTTCACAAATTTTATGAGTGCGGAGCACAAGGGTTTCTAAGCCAATCGATATGCCATGAGCTGCCTCTGAGGATAAGGTGCCTCCCATGTCTCGTAAACCTCTTTTGCGGATCTGTGTTAGTCCCCATTGGGACTTATCTGGACCGCGGTACATAGGCAAAATATTATCGAAACCCGTCCAATCAAACAAACCTGTGTCAGTGACAGCGCCGCCAAGTACATTGCCATGTCCTGCAATATATTTTGTAAGAGAACTAACAGTTATTGATGCCAAAACTGACTTAGCATCGAACATATTTGGCGGTGTCATTGTATTGTCTACTATGAACAAGGCATTTTTAGTTTCACACAATTGGCCTATTGCTCTTAAATCTGCCACTTGGGTTACTGGATTAGCAATGGTTTCTAAATAAACGGCCTTAGTATTACTTTTAAATGCCGCCTTCACATGCCGAACATCTGTAACGTCTACAAAGCTCAATTCAATATTGAGTGATTGTAATGTTTCACAAAAGCTTCGAGTATTGCCAAACAGAAAATGGCTTACAATTAGATGGTCACCCGATTTAAGTAAACTCAACATAGTAGCAGTTATAGCCGCCATGCCAGTCGCAAAAGTAACAGCCCCTACTCCATCCTCTAAATGGGTTAAAATATTCTGTAAGGCTGCATTCGATCCAGAAGATGAGCGTGAATACACATGACCCGCTTTTTTGCCCTGAAAGACATCCACCAACTCTTGTGCATCTTTATACTCGAATAACACCGAATTATTGGTGGCTTGATGTACTGCGCCATTTTCTGGCGCGTTGAGCTTCCTATCTGCATGCACTAAACGGCTAGTAAAACCTTTATTGTTCAATCTCTTTCTCCACAGGAGGAATAACCTTAGTGATCATTTTATCGGGATACTTACCCGGCACATTTTCAAAGTGACGGTAAATCCTATTGAGTTCGTGTTGAGTATTGTCGCTTATATTGTGCATTGGACCAAACTCGATTAGTTTTTTCTTATAATCAAATGCAACCAAAAATACCGGAACATTGGCTTTATGAGCAATATGTAAAAAGCCAGTTTTCCAAGGTGATATAGGGCTACGGGTACCTTCTGGTGCTAGGCATAAAATCATACTGTCGGCGTCCCGCATAGATTTTGCCATATTATCAACCACACCATGTTTGCTACTACGCTCGATAGGGATCCCGCCAAAGTGGCGCAATAAGCGGTCAAAAGGAGGGATGAAAATACTGTGTTTACCAAAAAAAGAAATTTTTAGTCGCAAATTGAACGCCACCCCTACCCCAATCACAAAATCCCAATTTGAGGTATGAGGGGCAATCGCCAGGATCATTTTAGGGCAACAAGGAAATGCACCACTATAGCGCCAGCCCAACATTCTTAAAACACTTGTACCCAACCAATAACTAAATTTATTACCAAATCTTGGGACCTGTTTACAAAGAATAGGTGTATTTAATCTTTCGGGCATATCATTCTTGGCTTGTGCAATTTAAACTATATGAATGGTCGCTCATGTAAACTATTTTGTCGAGTGTAAACAAAATAGTAACTTTAGATACGATTGAGAACATCCTTTAAATTTAATAATCTTTGGAACCTAAATATTGAGAATTTTACTATTTGCATTAGTTTTTTACTGCGCTCATTCACATAGCCAACAAACGGCGCAAAATCTCTTCGAGCAACACCAAAACGCCTTGTATCAAATAAAAATCATTGAACTCGAGTCTGGTAATAAATCTTCGATTGGCTCCGGCTTTCAAATTGATACAGCGGGGAATGTTGTTACCAATTACCATGTGGTATCTCAATTTGTATATAACCCTGATAAATTCAGAATTGAGTATTTGGCACAAGATGGAGCTAAAGGGCAACTGCAACTAGTTGATATAGACGTAGTCAATGATTTAGCCCTAGTTAGAAAGGTTGCTTTATCTGACCAAGAAAAAGCATTTCCTATTGCTCAATCTTTACCATTGCAAGGCAGTGCCATTTATTCATTAGGCAACCCTCATGATTTAGGCATGATAGTGGTACCAGGAACATTTAATGGCTTAAAGAAAACTAGCTTTTACCAACGCATTCACTTTACCGGCTCAATAAACCCTGGCATGAGTGGTGGGCCTGTCGTAAATGAATTAGGTGAAGTAATGGGCGTAAATGTGGCCACCGCTGGGAATCAAATAGGATTTCTCATTCCCTTAGCAAAAATTAAGGGACTGTTGATAAACCAAGAAGGGCCCATTTTGAAAAATGAAAAAATTAAGCCCCGTATACAACAACAGTTACTTGCAAACCAACAGCGACTTTTTTCACATATTAGCAACCACTCTTGGGGATCCAGCGAATTAGGTGAAGCTATCATTCCTTCTAAAATCAGTGATTTTACTTCATGTTGGGGCGGTTCTAATACCAGTGATAAAGAAGCCCTGTACTTGTCGGTGACAAATCGTTGTCAACTAGATGAACAAATATACCTACACAATGGCTTGCGTACCGGAGGGCTTGAAGTTGAGTTTGAATGGTTAGACGGTAAATCTTTAGGTGAACATCGCTTTTACAATCTATTTTCACGCAGCATTACAGGTGCGGGAGCCGGCAATATGGCATCGAAGAACGATGTAACCAATTTTCGGTGCCAGCAAGACAAAGTAACCAATATTAATGAGGTCACTAATAAATCAGTATTGTGTTTACGGGCATATAAAGATTTTGAACAGCTCTATGACGTTCTTTTTGTTGCCGCCACCCTCGACCACAAACAACAAGGATTAATCAGCCACTATACGTTAGCGGGCGTAAGTAAAGCCTCAGCGTTAGCATTCACACATAAATTTATGGACGCATTAAAATGGCAATAGTCTTAGAACTTCTCTCTCGAAAAAACATCCCTATAAAGCATTACAAATTTGACCAGGACTATGTCTGTGTTGGACGTGATTTTAACAATGACTTGCGTTTAGATGACCCATATATTTGTCCAAGCCATATGTTGGTTGCCATCGATCCAGAATCAGGCAATTTAATGGTAAATGACTGCCAATCAATCAATGGCATCAAGGTTAACAATGCCTTTGTTAAACAAGCCACTTTAAACTCACATGACGTAATAAAAATTGGCCGTACTCGGCTCAGAATTATCGACACTAAGGTGCCTTTAGCTAAAGCCATGCCGTTAAGTGAACTGGAGGAAAACCTTAGTTGGTTAAACCAAGGGTTTTTAGCTTTAAGTTTTGCTGTAATGTGTCTAGGGTTTTTTATGTTGTCAAAGTACTTACAAAGTGTACAAGAGTTCAGCATAATCAAAGAACTACCCTCTGAGCTAGGAAAATTGGCCGCGTTCTGCTTGTGGCCTTTAAGCTTTGCCATTTTGGCAAAAGTTCTCAAAAAGGAGAGCCATATTGTCAGTCAGTTTAGCTTAACATTTCTACTCGTTTTATTAGCTAACGCACTAATTATATTACAGAAAATAACAATATTTAATATTCATCCTGACACCTGGTTTACATGGCTAGAACTAGGAATATTTACCTCAATACTCGGTGTTTTTATCTGGTTAAGTCTTTTTATTGCGTTTCATCAATCTCCCCTTAGACGCAACATTATTGCATCAATCATGACCTTTATCTTGATAGCGCCTATTTATACATTAGGGTTTTTGAACACCGATAAATTTAGCCCGAGACCAAGCTACAATCCAATACTTTTAGCCCCTCAATATAATTTAACCACCGCAGCACCTACTGGTGAATTTATTGATAACGCCAATCACTTGTTTACACAAGTGGACAAGCTAAAAACAAAATAATGCTGTATTTATGCTACGAACAACCTAGAGATCTTTATGTGTATTCTATTTGTTGCTGTTAATCAGCATAAAGACTATCCACTGATAATTGCGGCAAATCGCGACGAGTTTTTTAAGCGAGGTACAGCCCAATCACACTTTTGGGGTCCGGAGCAAAATATGCTCGCTGGTAAAGACTTGCAAGCGGGTGGCACGTGGATGGGGATCAATAAACAGGGGTTTATCGCCTCATTAACCAATATTCGTGATCCTCAAAAAGTGCGAGCAGATGCCATCACTAGGGGTGAATTAGTCAGCCACTACTTGCGTACACCTGTTAATAACTATCAACATAAATTAAGCCTTAACAAAGCGGATTATAATGGCTATAACTTGCTATTTGGTAAGTGGCACTCACTAGCGGTATACAATAATCATTTAGACAAAACTCAACCACTAACAGATGGATATTATGGTCTGTCAAACGCGACTCTAAATAGTCCGTGGCCAAAAACAAATAAAGGCGTGGAAATGCTGCAACAGTATTGTCAAAATGGTCATGACATCCTCCCCGAAAAATTGTTTGAATTGTTATTGGATAAACATCTTGCGGCCGACCAAGACTTACCACAAACGGGTATTCCTATTGAGTGGGAGCGCCGCTTGTCGGCGATTTTTATCACGGGTGAAGATTATGGCACTAGGTCATCAACTGTTTTAACAATTGATAAAGATCAAAAGGTTCAGTGGCAAGAACGTAGCTACGACAACACCGCAACTTGTATCGCCAAACAAAGCTTTCAATTCAATATAAATTAGTTTCAAATTAACTCGAATTTTGAACCACCGATGGCATAATGACCGTCAGAAACTCGTCCAGCCATTTTTTCATTAAGGAACATCATGTTTGAAGTATTGCCTCAGCTTTCTGCCGACCCCATTTTAGGTTTATCCGCGGCTTTTAAAGCCGACTCTCATCCGAATAAAATTGACTTAGGTGTGGGTGTTTATAAAGATGAACAAGGTCATACACCAATACTTGACTCTGTCGCTAAGGCGCAACGTATTCTGTTAGATAAAGAAGATTCAAAGACCTATATTACGCCACAAGGCGTGCAGGGTTATATTGATGGTATGCTGCAAATGATGTTGGGCAAAGACAGTTCAGCGTTACTAGCTGGCCGTATTGCTGCGGTTCAAGCTCCAGGTGGCTGTGGTGCTTTAAGAATATTATCTGAGTTAATTAAACGTTGTGATGAGAACACCACAGTTTGGGTCAGCGATCCCACTTGGGCCAACCATATCCCCCTAATTGGCAACGCTGGACTGACAATACAAACCTACCCATATTTTGATAAAGCTAATGCCAGTATTAATTTCGACGCTATGGCCGAATGCCTTGGTCAAGTTAAAAAAGGCGATGTGGTGTTATTACACGGCTGTTGTCACAACCCCACTGGTGCAGACTTAAGCAAAGAGCAGTGGCAAGTGGTATTGGAACTAGCCCAAAAGACTGGCTTTATCCCATTTGTTGATACCGCCTATCAAGGTTTTGGTGATGGTCTAGAAGAAGATGCTTACGGCATGCGTCTATTAGTTAACAACTTACCTGAAGTGATCATCGCTGCGTCTTGTTCTAAAAACTTTGGCTTGTATCGTGAACGAGTAGGTATTGCTGTAATGGTGACCGAAAATAGTGCGACACGCCAAGTGATCCAATCGCAAATACAAGCTATAGCTCGCGGCATATATTCCATGCCTCCTTCTTATGGTGGTGCCCTGGTGGATATTATTTTGAATAATGATGATTTACGTCAGCATTGGAAAGCTGAGGTTGAAACCATGCGATGCCGAATGCAAGATCTTCGCTCATTACTGGTATCAAAGATGAATGAATATGGTTCAAGCAAAGATTTTGAATTTGTTAAGAAACAAAAAGGCATGTTTTCATTTTTATGTATTACTCCAGAGCAAGTGCAAGCAGTGCGTGAGCAACATAGTGTGTACTTTGTTGATTCTAGCCGCGTGAATATTGCGGGTATCAGCAAAGCCAATGTAGATACCTTAGCCAAGGCTTTGGTCTCTGTTATATAAATTTACATTAATCCATTAAAAAACCCGGTAAATACCGGGTTTTTTCGTTTATTGCCGTGACTAATCTATAGGCTTAGAACTCTCAACGCGACTCTTAAGCTTTTGACCAGGTCTAAAAGTAACCACTCGTCTAGCCTTAATTGGAATGTCTTCTCCAGTTTTAGGGTTTCTACCGGGTCGTTCATTTTTTTGCCTTAAATCAAAATTACCAAAGCCAGATAATTTGACCTGTTCGCCTGATTCTAAAGCTTCGCGCACTTCTTCAAAAAATGTTTCCACAAGATCTTTAGCATCGCGCTTGTTGATCCCTAGTTTTTCAAATAAATGTTCCGCCATTTCGGCTTTGGTTAACGCCATACCGTCAATCCCTCAAAGATGCATCAAACTTTTCTGACAACTGAGCCAAAATACCATCAACTGTTGTCTGAATATCGTTTTCTTCTAGTGTCTTGGTTTTATCTTGCAATATAAGCGAAATCGCTAGGCTTTTCTTTCCTTGAGCAATTCCCTTCCCTGTATATACGTCGAACAAGTTTAGGCCAACTAATTGATTTTCGCCAAATTTTTCAATACAAGTCAAAATTTCACCAACTGCTTTATCATCGTCTACAACGATTGCAATGTCACGCCGATTTGCAGGAAATTTTGAAATTTCTTGTGATTTGGGTAGGTTTTTTAACCCTAGGGCAGTAATTTCTAGCTCAAATACAAAACTTCTTCCATTTAGACCCAATGACTTCTCAAACTGTGGATGCACTGCACCTATAAATCCAACTAAGGTATCACCGACCAAAATTTTAGCACTTTGACCGGGATGCAATGCATTAATCGACGCTTTTTCAAAGCGATAGTTCTGCACCCCAGCACAATCAAGCAAGCTTTCAACGTCAGCTTTTACATCAAAAAAATCAATAGTTCGCGTTGTCATGTCCCAGTTTTCATCTGCGACTATACCGCAAGCCACACCACTGATAACCAACTCTTGCCTAACACCAGTTTTTTCACTGGTATCAGGAATAAAACGTAAGCCCGATTCAAATAACCTCACCCGTCCTTGTTGACGTTTTTGATTATATGACACAACTTGTAATAGACCAGTCCATAGACTGACTCGCATGGTAGACATGTCAGAAGAAATCGGATGGGGTAGCTGTAATCCCTGCATATCTGGAAACAGTAAGCTTTGAATTTTAGGATCGACAAATGAATAAGTAATGGCTTCTTGATAGTCCCGTTCAACTAGGGAGCTTTTTAGTTGATTTAGTTGCACTTTTTGCTCTTGATGGTGCGACATTTTCAAGCTTGCTACAGGTGCAATATCGGGTATTTGGTTATAGCCATATACTCTGGCAACCTCTTCAATAAGGTCCTCTTCAATACTAATATCAAAGCGATAGGGTGGTACATTGACTTGCCACACATCAGAGCTTAAAGATACCGAAAAGCCAAGACGCTTTAGAATGTCCGTTACTATTTCGGCAGCAATTTCAATACCTAATACTTTAGATAAACGGCTGTGCCTTAAAGATACCGAGCGATCTTTTGGAACAAAAGCAGTATCCACTGCTTCTATTACCGGGCCTGCTTCTCCACCGACAATATCAAGTAATAATTGTGTCGCTCGTTGCATAGCTGTGTGTTGCAACTGCGGATCAACACCGCGCTCATAACGATGGGAGGCATCGGTATGTAAGCCATATTGACGCGCTTTACCCATAATGGCATCTGGGGCAAAAAACGCGCTTTCTAGGAAAATATCCTTACTTTGATTAGTGACACCCGAGTCTTGTCCACCAAAAACACCTGCTATAGCTAGGGCTTTTGTAGTATCGGCAATGACTAAAGTATTGTCTTTTAAGTTGACTTCATTGCCATCTAACAAAGTAAGCGTTTCACCTTGTTTGGCAAAACGCACCAGTACATCACCTTCAAGTTTATCATTGTCAAAAGCATGCATTGGATGACCTAGCTCTAGCAACACAAAATTGGTGACATCCACCACAGGATCAATACTTCGCACACCCGAACGCCTGAGTTTTTCAACCATCCATAAAGGGGTGACTGCATTTAGATTGATATTCTTAATGACACGTCCTAAGTAACGAGGGCAAGCTTCGGGAGCCAAAAGTTGAATGTTACGACTATCGGCAATATTAGCCGCCACTTCTGGCACTTCTAAGGTGTTCACGGGCGCTTGATTAAGTACACCTACTTCACGGGCAAGGCCTTTTATCCCAAGACAATCGGCACGGTTGGGCGTGAGGTCTACTTCAATTGTGACATCATCAAGCTGTAAAAACTCGCGAATATCTTGGCCAATGGGAGCATCAAATGGCAGTTCCAAAATACCATCGTGGTCATCAGAAATACCTAGTTCAGAAAAACTACATAGCATGCCAAATGAAGGTTGTCCCCTTAGCTTAGCCTTTTTAATCTTAAAGTTACCGGGTAAAATAGCACCCACCATAGCGACAGCAACTTTGATACCCTGACGGCAGTTTGGTGCGCCGCACACTATGTCTAGTAATTCATCCTCACCTACATTGATTTTGGTGACTTGCAGCTTATCTGCATCAGGGTGCTGAGCACATTCCACCACTTCTCCAACTACCACGCCAGAAAACTCTCCGGCAACCGCTTCAACACCGTCTACTTCGAGTCCTGCCATACTGAGCTGTTCTGATAACTCATCTGTCGATGCTGCTGGATTAACCCACTCTCTTAACCACTTTTCACTAAATTTCATATTCTTGGCTCGACCTAATTAAATTGCTTAAGGAAACGAAGATCGTTTTCAAAGAAGGCGCGTAAATCATTGACTTCATAACGCAGCATGGTCAGGCGCTCAACGCCCATTCCAAAGGCAAATCCTGTATAAACTTCTGGATCGATATTCACAGCTTTAAGAACATTGGGATGCACCATTCCGCAGCCTAGAACTTCTAACCATTTACCATTTTTACCCATAACATCCACTTCAGCTGAAGGCTCGGTAAAAGGAAAATAAGAAGGACGAAAACGCACCTGTAAGTCTTGTTCAAAAAAGTTATTTAAAAAGTCGTGTAGAATGCCTTTTAGTTCAGCAAAACTCACGTTTTGATCTACCATCAAACCTTCAACCTGATGAAACATTGGCGTATGAGTTTGGTCATAATCATTACGATACACACGGCCCGGCGAAATGATCCTAAGAGGCGGCTGTTCTACTTCCATAGTACGAATTTGCACACCAGATGTTTGCGTTCGCAACATCACGTCTGGGTTGAAGTAGAAAGTATCGTGATCGGCACGAGCCGGATGATTAGCAGGAATATTCAACGCATCAAAGTTATGAAAACCATCTTCAACTTCAGGGCCTGTTTTCGTGCTAAAACCCAATTCACTAAAAAAACTCTCGATACGATTAATAGTGCGGGTAACTGGGTGCAAACCGCCACGACTTTGTCCACGGCCTGGCAAAGTAACATCTATAGTTTCACCTGCAAGCTTTTGATTCAGCTCTAGGGTTTTAAGCAACTCACCTCTAGCATGGATCATTTGTTGGATTTTCTGTTTGGCCTGATTGATTTTTTGGCCAGCCGCTGGGCGCTCTTCATTAGACAACTTACCTAAACCTTTCAAAAGTTCAGTCATTCGCCCTTTTTTGCCCATAAAATCAACACGTACGGCTTCAAGACTAGAAACGTCTGCGGCAGCATTAATTTGCTGTTCTGCTTCACTAATTATGGCATCAAGATCCATAGTGTCCTCGAATTTGGATTAAAAAATATTGCCTTGATTCAACAACTTGATACAAGCTTAAGGCAATTTAAAAATAGCCGGCAATTCTACACGAAAGGGGCGCTTTGAGGCTAGAAGCAATTGCTACTAATTCAAGCAAATTGGCGATTATCTATAACAAATGACAATTTAATGGGCAGGATTTAAAATTCAAAAGGTTTTTTGGGGGTAATACAAAGAAAAACGGCGAGCATCATGCTCGCCGTTTCCTGAAAGAACTTAAACTTAATTGTTAAAAAATTAAGCTAATGCACCTTTAGCAGCATCAACCAATGCGCTAAATGCATTTTTATCATGTACCGCTATGTCGGCTAAAATCTTACGATCGATTTCAACAGAGGCTTTTTTCAAACCATTGATGAAACGGCTGTAAGACATACCATTTTGACGTGAAGCAGCGTTTATACGTGCAATCCATAACTGACGGAATTGACGTTTACGCTGACGACGGTCACGGTAAGCATATTGACCAGCTTTAGTTACTGCCTGAACAGCAACGCGATAAACTCGACTACGAGCTCCATAATAACCTTTGGCTTGTTTTAGTACCTTTTTATGTCGGGCACGTGCAACAACACCACGTTTTACTCTTGCCATTTTTTAGTCTCCTGTCTTAAACGTAAGGTAACATGCGTTGGATCAACGCCGTGTCAGCCACATGTGCTAATTTTTTGCCACGTAGGTGACGTTTACGCTTAGAACTCTTCTTAGTCAAAATGTGACGTAAGTGAGACTGTTTACTTTTGAAACGACCTGAAGCAGTTTTCTTAAAACGCTTGGCAGCTCCACTGTGGGATTTCATTTTAGGCATTGCTAAAACTCCGCATTGTTAATCACTTATCGTGTTGCAGACACTCAAAGTGTAAGTTACATAATGTGCAGCAAGGTGAGAACGGGTGCAGTGTCCGAACTACTTGTAGACCTTAACTACTTCTTAATGGGGGCAAGTACCATGATCATCTGACGACCCTCTACCCTATGAGGGAAAGATTCGCAGTTGGCAATGTCTTCCAAATCCGCGCGAACGCGTTTAAGTTGTTCAATGCCAATCTCTTGGTGTGCCATTTCACGTCCACGAAAACGTATCGTTACTTTGGCCTTGTCTCCCGCTTCTAGAAAGCGACGCAGGTTGCGCAGTTTTACCTGGTAATCGCCTTCATCAGTGCCAGGGCGAAATTTAATCTCCTTGACCTGAATTTGTTTCTGTTTTTTCTTTTGCTCTTTCAGTGTCTTACTTTTTTCAAATAAGAACTTGCCGTAATCCATTACTTTACATACTGGTGGCTCAGCATTAGGGCTAATTTCAACCAAGTCTAAATTGGCTTGCTCAGCTGTATCCATGGCTTCGGTTATAGACACTACGCCTAAAGGTTCACCATCTTTACCCACTAAACGTACTTCATTTAATGTAATTTCTTCGTTGATCCGAGCTTTGTTCGAATCTTTAGCCTTCATGTTAGCGCTTTTAATATGTATTCCTCCGCAAAATTAAATCAGATAAGTTTGCTGTCAACTTCCGACATGGTTTTCTCGATAAACGCATCTATCGACATCTTTCCGAGGTCATCACCTTTGCGAGAACGCACCGCGATTTCACCACTTTCCATCTCTTTATCGCCAACAACAAGCAAATATGGGACACGCCTAAGCGTGTGCTCGCGGATTTTAAAGCCTATCTTCTCATTTCTCAAGTCCGACTTAGCTCTAATTCCACTTTCTTTTAGTTTTTTTACTACTTTTTGCGAATATTCGCCTTGTTTATCGGTTATATTCATCACCACCACTTGAGTTGGAGCCAACCAAAGTGGGAATAAGCCAGAATATTCTTCAATCAAAATACCAATAAAACGTTCAAGAGAGCCCAAAATAGCACGGTGGATCATCACCGGCACTTTACGTTCGCCATCTTCGGCTACATAAGTTGAACCTAAACGACCTGGCATAGAAAAATCTAACTGTACAGTTCCGCACTGCCATGCTCTATCTAGGCAATCATGTAAGGTGAATTCAATCTTAGGACCGTAAAACGCTCCTTCACCTGGTAAGTATTGAAACTCAATGCCTTTAGAGGTTAAGGCTTCGGCTAATTCTTGTTCCGCCTTATCCCATACTTCATCACTGCCCACGCGCTTTTCAGGACGAGTTGAAAGTTTTACTGAAATACTGTCGAAACCAAATATTTTGTAGATTTCGTAAACAGAATCGATACAACCGCTGACTTCTGACAATATTTGCTCATCGGTACAGAAAATGTGGGCATCATCTTGGGTAAAACCACGCACTCTCATTAATCCATGCAAAGCACCCGATGGCTCATTTCTATGGCAACAACCAAACTCTGCCATACGCAGGGGTAAATCGCGGTAGGATTTTAAACCTTGGTTGAATATCTGCACATGGCCCGGACAGTTCATGGGTTTAATGGCATATTCACGTTTTTCAGATTCTGTGGTGAACATGTTTTCGGCGTATTTGTCCCAATGGCCTGACTTTTCCCACAAGGTTCTGTCCATCATCAATGGGGCTTTGACTTCTTGATAGTCGTATTCCCTTAGTTTTTGGCGAACAAACTTTTCAAGCTCAGTATAAATACTCCAGCCATCGTTATGCCAAAACACCATGCCCGGCGCTTCTTCTTGCCAATGAAATAAATCTAAAGCTTTACCAATTTTACGGTGATCGCGCTTTTCGGCTTCTTCTAAACGATTTAGATAAGCTTTAAGTTGTTTTTTATCTGCCCACGCTGTGCCATAGACACGTTGCAACATTTTATTGTCACTATCGCCGCGCCAATAAGCTCCAGCGACTTTCATCAATTTAAAGTGCTGACAAAAACGCATATTAGGTACATGAGGACCACGGCACATATCGGTATATTCTTCGTGATGATATAAGGCTGGCTTGTCGTCTTTGGCGATATTTTCGTCAAGAATTTGTATCTTGTAACTCTCGCCGCGGGCTGCAAAGGCATCTCTGGCTTCTTGCCAAGTCACGACTTTTTTAACCACGTTGTAATTGGTTTTGGCTAATTCCAACATGCGTTTTTCGATTTTGACTAGATCTTCATCATTAAGTGAATGTTCCATATCAATATCATAATAAAAGCCGTTATCTATAGTGGGACCAATGGCCATTTTTGCATCAGGATACAATTGCTTGATGGCATGACCAATTAAGTGAGCACATGAATGACGAATAATTTCTAAACTCTCATTATCTTTTTCAGTAATAATGGCTAAATCGCTATCATCATTAATATAACTAGAAACATCAACCAGTTTTCCATTGACCTTCCCCGCGATAGCCGCACGCGCAAGCCCAGCCCCAATAGATGATGCAACATCAAGAACCGTTACTGGGTGATCAAAACTACGCTCTGAACCATCTGGCAATCGAACAACTGTCACAAACATTCCTTCGTATTAATTAATCTTAATGAATCTATTACTCAAGCATCCAATCAGGCTTGGTTTCCTTTAATTGTGATAATACGGATTAATGAGTTATTGTTTTATACCAGTTGCCGACCTTTTGCAATCCAATTAAGAATATCGGCGCAAAACCTATTGCTACGGCATCAACTAAACAATACCATGCAGCAACGCCACTTGGAGGATTTCCTTGCGACCAATTAAAGACAGGTTCTATTGATGCCCATTTCCATGTTCCTGCTGCCGTACCGACGATTTCTAACCAGGTGCATATAAAGAATGCTCCCAAGTAAACCATAGGTGACCTACCTTTAAATAAGCAAATAACAAAAATAACAAATAAAAATGCACCGACTTGATCACCTTGCTCAGGAATGCCGCTAATTCCCCAAAGCGACCACAGGCCACCAGTAACAATCACAAGCATCGCTAGGCTTTTGGCATTCATCAAGAAGAACCTTGACCGTGCTAATGCAACTGCTGTTAAATATACCATTCCATGGCCTGGCGGAACATAAAGTGGCACGTTCTCAAAACGATAGGTATAGCCTTCCATATAAATAGAAGCAAAATACTCGCCTGCTGAAGCAAATGCAACCGCTATAACAACTTGCATTCTTACTTCTTTATTTTCACCAACCAACAAACCAATCAGGAAAACCCAAGCAATCACTCCTAACTGATTCTGCGTTTCAAGACTCGCACTGCCATCAATGACTAAACTTACTCCCACACAGAAGAACGTAAATCCTGCAATAAAATAATCACGCGTTCTATGTGGGCAATTAGCACCTGCCTT
>NZ_CAKZKO010000092.1 GCF_937123705.1 uncultured Paraglaciecola sp.
CCGGCTTTCGCTTCGCTACCCAGCTCGGCAATCGGGTCGCTCCAAGTCTGTGTGTACAGATTAAGTTGGTAACCAGCCCCGCCGCTTTTATTAATCAGCGTCTTGAACTGCGGCCCGATCAAGTCGGAAAATTCGTCCCCGTGAATCACAATATTCGGTGGTTTCTTGGTGTGCTCGTTCGTATTACTGGGCGCTATACCATGCTTATAGATATGACCCGCCAAACTGGTCAGATCACTGAACATGGAAGCGCCCACCGCACTGGCTACTTCTGGATCGGTGAGTGCGTCCAGCCCCACATAGACGACTGCGTTAGACCTTATTGCTTGCGCCCATTCCAACACCGGGCGTTGGTCGTCGGTGTTCGCCTTATCGGGTGCCAGGATAGAAGCGATGTTGCCGGTGGTTAGCTTTTCCAGGAAGGGCTTGATGGACACCGTGATTTTCAAGAAATACTCACGGTCATAGCGAAAAGCAGACATTAGCCCTTCTAACACCTGATCGAAAGTCGCATGGGTATTGAGATAGCACACCATTGCCAGTGCCTCAGGGTCTTTGCCCTGATCGATCCTTGGCAACGACTTTATGTTGATACTGTCTTGCAGCTCCCCCAACTCATCCTGCCAATCCTCCGGGCCATGCTCTGCCAGCCAATGGCGGCCATACAGAATCAACAGTGCATCGATATCGGTGATATAGCGACGAATTTTGAGGTAATCCGGTGTTTCACCCATCGCCACCAGCGCTACGGCAATGACGTTAATAAATTGCCAGGCAAATTCTTTAAACGCACTGGCCTCACCTTCGCCCGGTAGCTGGCTGGCGATTCGCGTCGCAACTTCTGTAATCCGCGAAAAAGAACCAATGGCATTGTAACGGGCGCTCAGCTCGGGATAGCCCAGATGAAAGATAATGAGCTGACGCCCTGCTTTCTGGGATTCAACATAGATACGCTTTAGATAATCGGCGTCTCCTTTCGGGTCTAACACGATGACACAGTTGTTGCCGCGTCGAATATCCTGGGTCGTCAGCACTTCGGCCAGCCGGGTTTTGCCATGGCGAGTTCGGGCGATCACCACCATATGCCCGACCCGGTCACTGAGCGGCATGGTGGCATTGGTTTCCCCTCTGATCCCGACGCCGTGTATGACGGCATCGCCCCCAATGGCTGGCGGGGGACGGACGGGATTCAGAGGGGAATCTAGTGCGGTCCATCGCATGATCGTTCGCAATAGGGGCGTATGCTCCCATTCGATCTCTTTGCGACGAACCCATTGTTTGATGGCGCTGGGCTGCAGATAACGTTCAGCGCGTTTATCGCGGGCAGCGTAGAGTCGTTCGGTGTGTGTCTGGTTCCAGCGAAAGCCTCGCCCTAAGAACAATACCGACTGACTTACCGGCACTTGAGAAGAAGACATGACATAACGCGGGCTGCGCTTGAGATGGCGCTGATACTGAATCACTCGCCAGGCCTGGCGACCACGCCACACACCGATCCCACCCAAGCACCCGGCGCTGAACAGGGCAACCGATGGCGTCATCATCAAGGCATGCGGTGCCACTAACACGATCCCTGCGCAACTGAACGCCACTATCGCGGAAGACAGCTCCACGGGAGGACGTAATAACACCTCGACTTCATACCGGTCGGTCACTGCTCCCAACCCTCCTTTGATAGCAAGATCGGGTAGTGACTCAGACCCAGCTTAGTGGCGAAACCTTCGGCTGAAGCGGGCACCAGACGAAGCCCTTTCGCGATAGCCAAAACCGCCTCAATCTCCTGACGATCCTTCGCCTCAACCAACAGGCCAACGGCTCCGATATGGATAAGCTGCTCACGCTTTTCGGCCAGCCAGTCTCGCGATTTCTGATCAGACCCCACCAAAAACAAGGGCCGCTGCAAATAACGTAATGCTTTTGGGGTGACTGTGACCTGACCGGGCTGCATTGAAGGTGTGGTGATCGGCAGCTTGAACGGCAATTGGCGATTCGCGTCCTGAGCAGTGGGCTTTTCTTGTGGCGCTCGTTTCGGCAGATAGGGCTCAAGCGGTAAGGTATCGCCTGAGTCATAAATCACGGTTAGTGGTTCTCTGGCGTGAGCCCCTAAACACAACAACAGGCACAGCAGTCCGAATAGCCCTCGCATTAGAACCACTCCCGCCAATACTGCCTTACACGCTCTCGGTAACGCTGAGCGCTGTCGAGCGATTCCGCGTCCTGGCCGGGGTCGTGGTAGCGCCCTACCGCCTCCCACCAGTCATTAGTCTGCTCAAACTGCTCGTACAGAATCGTGGCTCCGGCACTGAGGTTCTTAATCGGCACCAGCGATTCGTCAATCGTGGCAAACCGTTGCCCGTGCCAACGCCAGTTAACCTGCATCAACCCGATATCGACTGACTGCTGTTTTCGGATAGCCTGGGAAACCCGGTGAATTGCATCTTGCTGGGATTCGCAAAAGACGCTTTGGCCATCGATATTCAACGCCCAGGGCCACGGTACTCGCTCACCGCGATAATGCGTACCGCTTTCTGTCATCGCTATCGCATAGAGAATATCGACAGGGACTTGATGGCTCTTGGCAACTATCAAATAGGCCACTGGCACGTCTTCCAATGCAACCGCTGCCACTGACTGCATCAATGTCACCCCGGCGATCCATTTTTTCACTAAACAAGGTTTAACCAAACATGACCTCATCAAATAAGGATTCATAACCCTAAACTCTCCCTGTTCAATTGAAAGAAACGTCCATTGCGTTTTAAGAAGATCGGCATGGCATCTGCCGGTGAAACTGTGGATTGACTCTTCAATCGTTGTAGTAACCCCTCATCACGGTTCAAAGTGAGATGCCCCCCATTGAACCAGGCCGTTTTTATCGCGTGGGCATTCGCCCATGCTCTAACAGCCTCATCATCTTGAGCATCGCGAACGTACACATCGACACCGCTTTGTTGAGCACTCGACAGCAAACCCATTAATCGGTTAATAACCGGCAAGCACTCACGGCAATTTGGCGGTACAAAAATAAGCAGACGGTCACCATCAACAAAGCGCTTTTGCGCTATTCGTTTCGCGTCCTTCATTGCAGACTTCTGTTGTTGGTGCGCAAAGTAAGGAGCCAACAAGCGGTGATCTAACATCGCAGCATTGGGAAACAGACGTTCGAAGGCAGCGCGGTAGGCTTGTTGAAATTGCAACGTGCGCCCGGTTAAATCAAATTCCTGTTGCGCATACAGCTCGGCGTAACGCTGTTCTTCCTGCGGAGACTCTGCAAACATCCCAAGCGCTAACAATGGGTCAAGATCGGGACTCCATTTTCCCAATGGGCTACGCATTAAATCTAGATAACGTTGATACTCTTCTTGATCCAATCCCCATCGCTTCGCTAAGGTCTGTAATTCAATCATTCGGCTGATCGGCGTTTCAGTACTGGGGGTTTTCGATGCGTTCGTTAAAGCCTCATTCGTATCCGCAATCGCTGCGCTAGAAATAGACGATAATAAAATCAACCCTATCGCTAAAGTCCGTTGGTGATTCACGGTGTCACCTCACGCTGAATCCATAGACGCTTCTTCCATAGGCGATAGTGCTCGTCAACGAGCTGACTGGCTTCATATCCGGTCGGCAACGTTTCAGAATTAACAGGCGGGATTTTCAGCACCGTGCCTGCCAATAGATGATTCATATTGTGATTCGCAAACGCCTGGGGCTTCGCCTGAAAGAGATGAACCAGCGATTGATCCGTTGTCATCCCTTCGAGATCGAGCTTGCTGGCGATGCGACTTAAGATCTCACCCCGCGATACGGGGCCATAACTGTGCTGTTCGGCTGCAATCGATTTCAATTCCTTTGAGGGTAATAAAACATTACTCTTATTGGTTTGTAACCATAACTTGTAATACATTCTACTCTTGTATGCTCTTTAGTGATATGGTCTCCGTCAGTAGTTGCATCTCGCCATTTTATTTCTATTGCATTATTGTTGTCTAAAAAGTCTATTTCAAATGTCTTTGGTCTTGCGCCAACTGTGTTTTTGACTAATGTTCGTTTTCCTTTTAGGTTGTTAAATTTAAAGCATAGAACAGTTGCTTCTTCTAAAAACGACCCCGCATA
>NZ_CAKZKO010000093.1 GCF_937123705.1 uncultured Paraglaciecola sp.
GGTATCAAAACCGCAGTCACCGCACTTTTAACCAGTGGTTTGGCAGGGTATTCATTTAATCATAGTGATGTGGGCGGATATTTTTCGTTTGATGAAGGTAAATATAGCGTCAAGCGAACCAAAGAATTGTTAATGCGCTGGATTGAGCTTGGGGCGTTTCAAGTTATTTTTCGCACCCATGAAGGCATTCTTCCAGACTGGAGTCATCAGTTCGATTCCGATCCTGAAACCCTGAAACATTTTGCGCGACTGTCTAATGTGTATAACGCGTGGCACGAATATAGACGCACTTTAGTGGCAGAGGCCGCAACCAAAGGCTGGCCTGTGGTTAGGCA
Source organism: uncultured Paraglaciecola sp. (assembly GCF_937123705.1). Lineage (GTDB taxonomy): Bacteria > Pseudomonadota > Gammaproteobacteria > Enterobacterales > Alteromonadaceae > Paraglaciecola. Next base: position 336 of record NZ_CAKZKO010000093.1, read on the forward strand.
TCCGTATTTACATTATCCCCAAGAGCCAAGCTTTTTATCCCTTACATATCAGCAATATTTAATTGGCAGTGAATTATGGTTTGCGCCTGTGCTAGACCCAGGTGTGGATAGCGTGACTATTCAGCTTCCAAAAGGTAAATGGGCGCATGCCTTCACTGGAAAAGTGTATCGCAGTAGCGGTGCTGAGCAAAAAATCAGCGTACCTGCACCCATTGGTACACCTGCCGTTTTATATCGCCAAGGCTCTAAAACCGGTATGCAGTTCACTAAAAACTTGATGAAAAATGGCGTGATTAACGCGCTGTAATTTTACAAACATTCGAGACATAAAACTTATGAAAGATTGCAAACAATTTTACATTAATGGCCAGTGGGTTAACCCTTCAAGTGACAACACTTTGGATGTGATCAACCCTGCAACCGAACAAGTCTGCGCGCAAATAACATTGGGCGACAAAGCTGATGTAAATGCCGCTACCGCAGCCGCTACCCAAGCATTTGCCAGTTACAGTGTATCGAGCAAAGGAGCGCGGATAACCCTGCTTGAAAATATTATTGCCGAATACAAAGTACGTTATAACGATATGGCGAACGCCATCAGTGAAGAAATGGGCGCACCTATTTCTTTGTCGATGAAAGCCCAAGCGGCAGCAGGTTTAGTGCACTTTGAAACGGCTTTACAAGTGCTGAAAGATTTTAGCTTTGAAGAAAAAGCCGGCAATAGCCAAGTGTTCAAAGAACCAATCGGTGTGTGCGGTTTAATTACTCCTTGGAATTGGCCAATGAATCAAGTGGTGTGCAAAGTTGCACCAGCCTTGGCAACTGGCTGCACAGTTGTACTAAAACCATCAGAAATCGCACCACTTTCAAGTCATGTGTTGGCAGAAATCATCCATAAAGCCGGTGTACCAGCTGGTGTATTTAATATGGTCAACGGAGATGGCGCCGGAGTGGGCACTTTGCTAGCCAGTCACTCGCAAATTGATATGGTGTCTTTTACAGGCTCGACTCGGGCTGGCACTTTGGTAGCACAAAATGCGGCGCCTACAGTTAAACGTGTTAGCCAAGAGTTAGGCGGTAAGTCTGCCAATATTATTCTTGATGATGCCGATTTAGCGGCAGCCGTAGCGCAAGGTGCCATGAATGTGTTTCTCAATTCAGGACAATCCTGTAATGCCGGAACCCGGATGTTAGTGCCAGCCGACAAATTAGCTCAAGCGGCTGAGATAGCCGCTCAAACCGCTGCTAGCTTAACTATTGGTGATCCAAGCAAAGAAGACACGGCAGTAGGGCCAGTTGTCAGCCAACTACAATTCGACAAAATTCAAACCATGATCAAACAAGGCATCGATGCAGGTGCCACAGTGGTGTGTGGTGGCTTAGGGAAGCCTGAAGGTATTGAACAAGGGTATTTTGTTAAACCTACGGTATTTTCAGACGTAAACAATCAAATGAGCATTGCCAGAGAAGAAATATTTGGCCCTGTGCTTGCGCTTATTCCTTACAGCAGTGACCAAGAAGCCATCGATATCGCCAACGACAACGACTTCGGTTTAGCAGGTTACATCCAAGGTAAAGATCCCAAAAGATTGGCTTTTATTGCCTCAAGGATCCGTGCTGGCAATATCAATATTAATGGCCAAATGGGTGATGCCAACACACCTTTTGGTGGCTATAAACAATCGGGCAATGGTCGAGAAAGAGGCGCCCATGGATTTGCCGAGTTCCTAGAGACCAAAGCCGTCACCGGTTTGCTATAAATTTACATTAGAGAGAACATCATGCCAAAACTAACCAATGTTAAAACTTTTGTAGTCAAAACTGCTCCTCCACATAAAGGTGGTCGACTCTTTTATTTTGTTAAATTAGAAACCGACGATGGCCTTGAAGGCTGGGGTGAAACCGCGATCCTTTCGGTACTTTCAGGTTTAGAAGACGGCTATGAAGCCCTAGTTAAAAATATCTTCGATATGTATTTAAAAGGTGAAGATGCTTTAAATCGCGAATATCTGTACCACAAGATGTATTCCCATTTGACTCACGCTCATCCTGATTATTTTATGTTAGGCGTAATTAGCGCATTTGATACCGCTATTTGGGATATTGCCGGTAAACACTATAAAACCCCAGTTTACAATCTGCTAGGCGGCAAAATGCGCGACCGAGTGCGCAGTGATACCTATATCTATGAGTCCGATAAAGACGCCAGCTTACTGGATACAGCCAGAGCATGGGTGAGCGATCCAGAGCGCGTTGCAGAAATGGCCGCGAATTTGGTTGATGAAGGCTTTACCGGTTTAAAATTTGACCCTATCCCCCAAGGCAAAGATCACCTGCAAATACAAAAACCTTATGAACTAACCCAAGCTGAATTAGGTCACGCAGAGCGAGCTGTTAAAGCCGTGCGCGAAGCAGTAGGTGAGCGTGCCGATATCTTGATTGGTACCCATGGACAAATTACCCCATCGGCGGCGATTCGTTTAGCCGCACGGGTAGAGCAGTATGATCCGTTGTGGTTAGAAGAGCCTTGTCCACCAGAGAATTATAAAGAAATGGGCAGAGTGGCCCACGCAACTACTATTCCGGTTGCTTCGGGTGAGCGTTTAGTGACCCAGCACGAATTTCAATTGTTATTCGAACAAAGCGCCTGTGCATTTGCCCAGCCGGATTTAGGCAGCGCGGGTGGTATTACCGCCACTAAACAAATCGCAACTTTGGCACAAAACTACTATGTGTTGATGGCACCTCATGTGTGGGGAGGCCCCATTATTACTGCTGCTGCTATTCAGATTGATGCCAATATTCCTAACTTTTTAATTCAGGAAAGCATTGGTAAGGGGGATGGCTTTTTCAACGAAATCACTAAAGAGCCCATTATTTGGGATAAAGGTGATTTTGTGGTAACAGATCGCCCAGGTATTGGCCTTGATTTGGACGAAGATGCCCTCGAAAAACATCGAGGCAAATTGTCTGATTTCAATTTATAGCCTTTGCCTACAGTAGGAGAATAATAGTGGATCAAGTCGATGTTGTGATTATTGGTGCGGGTGCCTCGGCCGCAGCTTTTGCGTGGAGTTTAGCCGATACAAAAATGCATATCGTGTGCCTAGAGCAGGGTGATTGGGTTAACCATCTTACCTACCCTGCGATGGGCAAAGATTGGCAGTCACGGCCGGATTTTGGCAGTAATCCAAATATTCGTAAAGGTAAGGCTGATTATCCTATTAACTGTGATGATTCAGATATAGCTGCCATGAATTTTAATGGTGTTGGTGGCGGTACCATTTTATATGCGGCCCACTTTCCACGGTTCCATCCTTCTGATTTTAAGGTGAAAACCCTCGACGGCGTGGCAGATGATTGGCCTATAAGTTATGAAACCCTAGAGCCTTACTATGCCATGAATGACAAAATGATGGGTGTTTCTGGACTGGC
>NZ_CAKZKO010000094.1 GCF_937123705.1 uncultured Paraglaciecola sp.
TATTTGCCGCGTAAATTTAAGACCACAGTTGTGATCCCGCCACAGAATGATGTAGATGTTCACGCGAATGATCTTAACTTTGTTGCGATTGCAGATGAAGGTAAGCTCGTTGGGTTTAATGTGTTAGTTGGTGGTGGTTTACAAGCCGGTTTAGATCAAGCAACTGCGGTGGCTTCGGCTACAGGGAATATTGCACTACTAAAAAGTACTCAATTCCAACCTCAAATGCTTGAGCTACCTAATTCCGTTGAAGCTAACTCTACTTCAGATGATAAGGTCACTTGGTCACTTCGCGGTGCTTATACGTTAAATAGCAACGTTAACTTATTTGCTACTGCAGCAACTGGCTTTAAAGCTTCGTCGTGGAACTTGTCACGTGACTCACGTCCATTTCCTACAGACCAAGCGGCTATTGAATCAGCCGGCCTAAGACAACCAAATCAATCTTACGGAACACGATTTGCAAGTCCTGAAGAAGCGACTGTGTATGAATTAGGTATTAAATCTAACTTCGATAGTGTTTCATTCAACGCCACAATTTTTGACCAAACCATTGAGGGTTTCCAATCAAGTACTTTCGTAGGGACTGGTTTTGTATTAGCAAATGGTTCAATGAGGCCAGCGACACCACTAGCCGAACGCTCCCGCTCCTGTCCCTGGCGGTTAGCGATGTTACTCAAGTACGAAAGCTGTAGGTTCTGGCCTTGTAGTCCCAAGGGTACGCCTGCGGCTGCGCCAAGTGTGCCAGACTGTGCAGATAGAGCAGCGGTGCGAGCGTTGACGCCTGCGGTTTTTTCTGCCGCAGAGCCAGCGATGGTGGACCGGCGGATTTCCGCGTCAATGAATTCTGAGTTGTTAGCCCTGCCGCCCCGCGCGGCTGCCGCTTCTTGGGTATCCCGAATGTTGGTAGCTGTGCGGCGTTGAACATCGGCAGATGCAAGCCGTGCTTGGAAAGCTGGGTCTTGGTTCTTAGCTGTCTGCAAGAGTTTATCAAACAACTGTTTACGGCGATCGAAGTCAGCAAGGTTAGCCCCTTGAGCTTGTGCCAATTGTTGCCTCATCTGGTTCAACGTAGCTTCCTGATCAGGAGCCGAGACACTAGACCACAAAGCGCCAATAGCCTGTGGTGCTGCAGATAGCAGAGCGTTGGTAAGTTTGGAACCTGTACCACCTGCGGCTGCGCCGCCTGCTACACCTGCTACGCCGGGGGTTACGACCCCTGCAGCGGTGAGCGTACCAGCACTATTAGCAGCGGCATTAGCCCCTAAAGATCCTAGAGTTGTTGGTGCGCCAGTGGAAGCTGCACCAGCGGCTGCGCCACCGCCACCGAAAATCGTACCTAATCCACCCGCGCCCGCGAACCCACCGACACCGCCTGCTACACCGCCGAGGAGAGCCCCTTGGGTAATATCACCCCCTGAAATAGCTTGGGCTGCTGCACCGCCGATGGCTCCGATAGCTGTACCAATAAGGGCCGAGCCTGCTGCGCCGCCGAAGAAAGTGCCCGCGCCGAACAACGCAGGTGCCAGTACAGGAGCAATGAAGGGAGCAGCAATAGCTGCCACTGCACCTACGGCAATCCCCAGCCACGACTTAAGGCCCTTAAATGAGGTAGGGCCGTAGTACGGTGTGAGTGCTGTTGTCTCCAGCAATGGACGATCAATATATTTAATCGGGGTCATTTACCGTCTCCGTAAGGTCGCAGCGGACCTGAACATACGTTTGTGTGTAGCCGTATTTGGCTAACATGCGGGCCATGGCGGGACTTACGCTAGCTTCGATTGTCTTAGCACCGTTCATAAACGCCCAGCCTTTGAACATATCGAAAAACTTACGCTGTACCTCACCGAAAGAGGTGCCCCCAAGAGCTACGATATTCACACCTGTCATCCGAGGGTATGCAACAGGCTCCACAATCCACGCCAATACGGCGTCTCTATGGGGGTGTGTGCCCGTAGGATCATTAGTAATTACGAAGGCTACAGCCCTACCAGTCTCGACCATCACCTTCAGATCTTCAACCTGATACTCCCCGTGCATAGCACGGTTAACACATCTACTGAGTAGGGGTGCAGCCAACGGCCAGAAAGACTCAATGAGCTGGGGAGTAGCCAACTGCACAGGAGCATACCCCATAAGTGGGGGTAGTTTCAGCGCGCCGTCCATAATGTTGTTGGTTTCCGCGTTCATTATGCCTTCATCTTCTCGTCAGGTGCGATCATCTTCTCAAAGAACTCTGTACCCTTACGCTCCACAACATTTTGTGGGATGATGAACTCTCCCCCTGAGAGCTTTACAGTAATATCGTCAGCCGTTCCAGTGTTATCCCCGGTCGGACTAGCCTCTGGGGGGAGGAATCCACCTTGAGCAAACGTAGGGGGAGAACCGGCTTGCGCAGGAGCGGCAGGAGCGGCAGGAGCGGCAGGAGCGGGTGCAGCACCACCTTGCTGTTGTATCGCCGTGCCAGCAGTAATCAGGGCCATAACAATGCCGGGATCATACTGAGGCGGAAGCTCGTCTTCGTCCACCAAGCCCTGTTGTACGGCCAGATCACGGAGACGGGGATACAGTTCGGGATTCTGCGCTGCGGCCTTAGCCATTTCAATAGCCATATTAAGCTGCTGTGGGGTGAGATTACCGGAAGTGAGAGCCTGCTGTAGAGCTTGCTGGATTTGCTGCATTACCTCGGGATTTTGTTGCGCAAGCCGCTGAGCTTCGGCTTCCATCTGAGGGAGCCCCACGGGAGTAGGGGCAGCGGAGGAAGCGGGAGCGGCGGCTTGCGCAGGTGCACCAGCGGCGGCTGGTACAAGCCCCCCTTGGGCAAAACGGGGAATGTCTTGCTGACCGGCTTTGGTCAGAGTTGACGCTCCCGTAACTGCAGTATGTGGGTTAGATAGTTTAAGAGGGCCGGGCATCGCATTGGGGTTAACACCAGCGATAGGGACAGCCGTCTCAACTAGACTGGCAAGTCCACTCGGCATAGCTTCGAACTCCGCCCTCTTATCAGGGGAGAGGCCTACAACATTCTCGTATCCAATACCTGCTGGCATAGTTCTCTCCTTAAGTCAGCTCTGATATTAACGCATTAACAGTGTTTCGCAAAGAGGCTACCTCGTTGATGAGGCTCTGCGTAGTGTTAGCCAGTGAAATGAAATCATCATACGTAGGTATAGTCTGCCCCGACACGGTAACAGCAGTTTGTCCTATGTTAACACCAGTGACAGTTCCTGAAGTACTAATCCCCTCAGTAGCGATGCTACCCTTTAGTACAGCGATATGCGTAGTCGTCCGCCCCTGACCTGTAAGCTCCTCAATATTCTGCTTAATCGCAGAGAGAAGGCGATACTCAGCATCTGTTAATCCCTCTTGGGGAAGGCCGGGCATAGCAGCAAAAGTCATTACACAATCCTCAATCCGTAGGGTGTTTCACCATAATGAATAGCTCTAATGCGCAGTGATCCGGATACAGATACCTCATAAGTATCTGATTTGTACCCGGAGGGCAGACGGAAAATCTCAGAGTCAGTGATAGTTGATGTCTGTTTGAGCTGCTTATTAGCCCAGATAGAAAAGCTTACAAACCCAATGTTATCGGTAGAGAGCAAGTTAGTAGTTAGAGGATCTCCATTCACAGGATAAGAGTTAACAGCCCCAATGACGGGAGTGTACGTAGAAGTGTCAGGATCTGTGTAGTCTACAGGACCATTAACTGTGCCCAGCTGGTCCACCAACGCCCACACTGCAGTGTTCGTTGTGGGAACTGTAAGGTTGAAAGCGTTGATAGCTTCAATATCTTCAGCCGTCTCGCCATAATCAGCTACTACACGTGCAGCCCCTATATTCACGTAATCAGTGAGAATGTTGACCCGTGATTTCCAAGAGATGGTCATGTTAGGCTGACCAGACGCATCCCATTCTGATAGGGTACCATTCAGATCCGACACATAATAGAATCTGTTGGTGGTTGAATCGTTATATGCCGCATAAAAGCGGGTAGGGGTAGAGACTAGGAAGCCCCCACTCTGATCCTCTCGCTCGAACAGAATAGATCCTGTTGTATGCGAGCCGAAATATTTACCCTCATAGAAAGCACCAACAAGGGTGGCAGGATCAAGAGTCACATCCCACGTATCCCAGTCATGCACCATGCGGGTTACAATACCCGCGCCAGAGGTCGCAAAGAGCGCGAGCCCGCCGTGAGTAGGGTATACAATACCGTAGCCCATACTCACAACACCGCGCTTCGCAACACAGGGTAGCTCGTTATCGATCCTAGCTGCCGTCATAACAGAGGGCGTTGAACCGGAGATGATATATGGATACTTATCCGTCATGACCAGAATGTTACCCGCCACAGAGGCTAGAGCGACAATGTCATGGGGTATAACAATCCGGTATTTAATCGGCCAAGACCAAGGCTTTGCGGGGTCTGAGAAGGCAACCTCGTTACCTATGAACCCTGCGAGGATATTGTTGTGTGCGGAGATAAGGCCCTGCATCTCATCGTCAGGGGCATCAGCGTCCTCAGAGTCTAGTACAGTAGTGAGCGCGCTCACAGAGTAATCGTCTGTGAACGTAGATCCCTCATAGAACCTCGATACGCCAGAGTCTAATTCAGCAATATCCCAGTACAAAGTACCTGCGGTCGTGGCGGTCGTGGCCTTGTCAGAACCTGTTGCTGTGTATGTGAACGTTTCATCATCGACGATCGAATCAACAGTAACATCCGTCACATCAAAAGAAGTGTCGGCGATACCGCCGAAAGCAATACCGGAAACTTTAACCAGATCATCCACGACGAGGTTGTGATGACCATCAACTTTAAGGGTCACCACATTGGAAGTACGGCTCGCCTCGACAGCAGTGCGGGGAAACCACACAGTTCTAAGCCGGAAATAGGATGTGCCGGATGTACCGGTGATCGTGCGATATAATCTGAAGCCTGTGATATTGTTATCACCTGAAGGCTTAGCTGTGGGGAGCGTACTAATGGTAACTTCTTGCCCCTCCCGAACGTACACATCATTAGATGGACTGCTAGGGATAGACTCTTCAAGCCAAGGGGTCATCCACGTGTAGACGTACGATCGCTCAATCTCTGTGCCGCCTAGATCAACAGTGCCATCTGTCAGAGCATAAGTCGCTTGTTCGAACCCCCCTGCAGAAATCTCGAATGTGGTGGAGTCTACAACAACTACCTGACCACTCGTTACGTTATAGCTACGCATGTCAATGGTAGCATTCCTAGTCCCGCTAATAGTGCCTGTAGTAGGGTCTTGGACAGTGAATGTATCGGCTCCGGTAACTGTTATCTCGTACGTACCGTCGGTGATATTAGATGCGTCTGTGTAGGTGATATTAACGTAAGCCCCTGTAGACAACCCATGTCCGGTCCATGTCACGGTGACGGTATAGCCGGAGCGAGTGTAGGTAACTGCAGCAGAAGAGAAACCGGAGATGTTAACGAAATCGCCGGAGGATAAGTTGTGGGCGGAGCCGGTTACGATAGTAGCCACTCCCTGTGCATCGCGTGCAACAGATGCTGTAGAAACAGTCGAGAAAGTTACCGCTGTAGCAACAGGATCAACGGTAGGAAGCGGAAGGCCGAGATCGTACGAACTGACTGGGTAAGGCCCTAACCCTGATACAGCTAGTTCGTAATTAGTTACCTTGGGTACACCGTCCCCGGTGTAGTAGATACGCTGCTCATCATCATTGAGTGTAGTGGCTACTGCTACGTCCACATCATTCAGCCACGACAACCACTTGAGGTCCGTAGAATCTGTTGGGTTCTGCAGAGGATAGATAGCTTTGATTTCCCCGAAGCGCCTGAGCGTTTGGATATCAAGAGGCGTGCGATAGGGTATGAGATCGCCAGATGAAAGCTTAACGTTCGTTGCTGTCTGCGCAACGTTTTCGGCCATAAGCTCTGGCGATACTTTCGGAGCTGCCCCCTTAAAATTATCTATCTTCGTCGCGGCCATTAGCTATGCATACGCCCCTCAATCAGGATGTTACTACCTGTTGTGAAGTTAGAACCCCCACTGAAACGCAGGCGAATGTCAGTAATTGCGGACGCATCGTTAATCATAGCAGACGACTGGTGTACTTTTGCGATAAAAGCATCATCCTCGAAGGCAAGAGACTCCACATTTACGAGCGTGTTCACACTAGAATCTCCTAGTCTGGGCAGGGTTATAACTCCATGGGCACCTGCTGCGACAGTGGTGTGATACACATCCAAAGTTCCGTTACTAAAGTTGATATTGGTAGCAGTAGTGCTACCGTTACTAGCTTGCGTAGAGAACCCACCACCTGATTTGTTGATGTAAAACAGGGCGAAATAATACCAATAATCGTTTGCTGTTGTCAGCCATACAGGGCCAGCATTGGCGGCTTCAAATATCAAGGTGTCGGTGGAAGATGGTTTTACCCAGAAAGTTAGCCGTATCTCGTCATAGGTCTCAATAGCAGCAGTAGAGGTGAGAGTGCTACCTGTACCTGTTACCATCTCTACAAACTCCCAACCTGAACGCCTCCATGTTCCATCAGCAGCGAGTTGTTTGATCTTACCTGTGTCAGCATCATTAGCAGCAGGAGCTGGGACTACACCCTTAGTGCCCCCGGAACCGGAGTCGCCTACGAAAGCTGCTAGCAGTGGAGCTACCTGTGCTCCGGTGAGAGCTGAAGGTGCAGCAGTACCACCGGAAACGTTACCTAAAACACGTTCATCCGCAATATCCGCAAGCTTAGCTAATGTGACATTACTGTCTGCGACCTTAGCAGTAGTCACAGAAGCGTCGGTTGGAGTGGCCTCCGCGTCTCGAATGTCTTCGAGCATTGCTGCAGTAGGACGAAGCTCAATACGGTCAGCAGCAGAATATGCTCGCGCTGTCGTGTTGTCTTCTCCTCGAGTAACAGTCAGCGCATCAGAAGATCTAGCAGTACACTTGACGACCTCAAGATTGTTCGAGGTATCTATCAGCGTTACGTAGAAATAATCTCCGCCAGAGGGGAGAGGGAACCGCGCGCCCTCGCCTGTAGCCACGGTGATAGACGTATCCACATCGGTGATACTACTGGCTAGCGTGCTATACGCATTATTTGTGATTAAGACATTTGCCATGGCTACCTGCAATTCTCCTTGTGAGCACGGTTAGCAGTTAATACCCTGCGTTTCGTACCCTTAGTATCTTTCCGTGAAGCTTTGATAGGAAGCACTTGATTTGCCCAGCCACAGTTGGTCTTAGCCCAGTTGTTAACACAGCCGGGCAGAAGAAGCAGGGCAATAAATAGAAGGGTGTATCTCATGGCGCTAATCCCTGAACCATTCATTATCTTCAAGCTGCTTATCCACATCGTCGTCTGATATGCCCTCAACTTCTCGCTTAATCTTACGTGTGCGCTCCTCGGCCTTACGCTGAATGCGCTCATGCTTTTCGCGATATTCACTCTTACCCTTGGACACACCCTTCAAAAATATCACACCTATAGCCGCAATAATAGCGCCTGATATCATGATATATTTGCGGAACCTAACCCATAAGAGTGAGAGGTAAACCATATCTAAGCTCCATAATCATCAGCGTGCCGCTTACGCTCATACAGGATAAACCCGCCGATGCCAATGACAGCAATCAGAAGTACGGTTGGGATAACCCAGCCGGGCATACCAGAACTTGCTGCTGGCGCGGCCGCATCTTGGATACGGGTAAGAGCATCTGAAACTTCTTGTGCTTTGTCAGCCGCTGCGGTGATCGTGACAACGATCGTACCCCATGCGGTTTTGGACTTGATGATCGACTTACCTTCAGGCTTATCGACTTGCCGCACAGGAGGTGTAGGCGCTGGCTTCTTACCTGTTTTCTTCTCGATGGCATCAGCCGCAACATCCTTGAACGTTGCTGGCTTCATAAACAAATCACCCTCATCGCCACGGCGTCGAGTGAGCCCGCGAAGTACACGGCCCCCAGCCTTGTTCCACAACATAAGACGCGCGGGAACAGCATCGTAACGGCGGCGGTTCACGTATTTAACAACTGAGGATTTAGCAAAGTTACCCGGTCCAACGTTGTAGCAAAAGCTAACTAGTGCGCTGTACTGGTTGTCGTTAAGAGGCACCTTCACATATTTGCGGACAGCAGCTTCGTATTTACCGAGATCTTTGCGTAGAATACGCTCACCTTCGGCCTTGGTGATTGTCAGGCCGGGAGTAACCTTAGGCGCACCTGCCATAGATGTATGACCATACCCAATAGTCCACACACCAGCACTGCACTTGTAGGCCTTAGAGCGCCACCCTTCGAACCTTTTAAGCAGGGAGAGTCCTGCTGCGTTCATAGTGTTAGCCATAGCTTATCTCCTACTTAAGTTCACCTACACCTGTAGGTGATGTTACTGTTAATTCAAAAAACCTGAAGCATCTGTACACCACACGCTTCCACAAATTGACACGTCCATCCTCGAACCTATTAGGTACTCGGACAGTAGCCGGAATTTTCTTGATAGACCCATCATTAAAATTAACCGGGTTATCCTTCTCAGCGATCTGCCCTGTTTCATCCCTAAGATATGCTGTATCCTTGAAAGCAGTACAGAATTTCGCAGCCCACTTGGCTTTGTTACCTTTAGCTACAGTGCGTACCTCAATTCCCCGCTTCAAAGCTGGGTCCTTGAAATTATAGTACGTTATGTCCAATGGCACAGCGAAGGCTATTATCCATACAGTGAAGCCTATAATCACAACTAGCGTCAGGGCTATGAAATTCTCAACTATGGATTTAATTTTGTTGCCCATGTTACTAACCATCCTACCCCCCCTTTCAGGAAAGATACGAATGCTATTGTTACCCCGACGGTAGAAACAGACCATATTAAAAATTTACGTAAGATACGCCCCACGACAGTGAAAGATCGAACGGTAGTCATAACCTCATCAACAGAATTAGAGTGCTCTAAAAGCACAAGAAGATCTTCGTACGCATCACGATTATCCCCCTTGACTTTCCTCCTATCATTAACCGCATCAAGACCGGCAGCTAAGCGCTTAAGCCCTTCATTCTCGTTAGATTTCCCGGCCATATAATTTCCTAGGTTAAAGGGTTCATCTGGACTGAAAGAGATGCTCTCCCTAATCCAAGACTAGCCTTAGCTCTACGCGAAGCAAGTCTGTAGGAGAATTGCTTGGCATGGTATCCGGCTAGGTCATTATCTGTCCACGACCTATCTGGGAGTACCAACATACGCTGAAGGGCGCCATGTACGATTACACGTTCAAGCTCATCGAAAACTATTTCTTCCATACCCGTCGAAGCAGGTGTTGGACGCAGCACCAAAAACATCTTCATGGTGTATGTCTCTGCACTGTCAGGGACAGGAGCGACAATGAAATTATCGGGGTGGAATTGGCTAACTATCTGCGGGCGAGACCGTTTAGTTGTGTCAGTAGACGGCCAGTCTGGATAGCAGTCGTGTAGTTCCTCTTGGGTAACAAAATTAATCTTGTTACCATTCAACGCCATATGGGTTATCCCGCACACCTCTGACCCTGTAGGGGTTACATACGCATACGAGTGAGTGCCAGCTACCAAGGTGATATCGTCTTGCTGATGGCGCCATGCTTGAGTGCGCTCGCACACTTCAATAGCTGCCGCACGAACATAAGTCTCAATCGTAGGCGCTGGACACCCCGGTACACTTGGAGCAATCTGAGGCTCTAGAGAAAGAAATGTGCGGTCAGCCATTACCTAAAGTCCTTCTCTTTAAGCCCGCCCATCTCGGAGTCTGTTACATGTCTAGACTCTAAGCTAGCCTGCAGTGACTGCACGAAGGACTGCTGGAACATCTGTGCCCGCTGGGTAGTAACAGACTCGTTGTCCATAGATTCACAAAGCCATACTATACCGTCCACGACCACGGAGAAATATGCGTCCGAGAGAAGTGCAACGGCTGTGACTCCGTCGTAAGTCGGAGGTGATTGCGCATACTCCACAACAAGTGTCTGTGAGACTGGGGCTTGCGGATAGATCATAAATTGATTTGGGTTGCGGGGGTGCCGCATCCAACTAGATGCTGCGGCTGCAGTATCTGCCTGCCATGTAGGGTGTGTCTGATCTAGGATTTCTCTGTTGGTCTCTCGCACCGCAGCTCCGCCATCGATACGTAAGACTTCAAACAAACGTACGGAATCTGTAGGAGCAGACTGTAATACCTCGTTGGTGGTGCACGCCACATTGCCCTGTGTAGAAAACAGATCAGGGCGCAACAGGCAAATACGCTTAAGCGTATCATTACCGAAGTCCAAAAGATCAGCATCGGAATGCCTCTGCAAAGACGTATCAGTATCTTGCAGAAGCCTCCGAGCCGTAGCTATGACATCGTTTAAGATCATCTATTAGCCTTTGCGAGAACCCTTACCAAATTCCTTGGTAGCAGGCTCAACAGTCAGACCCCCTGTAAGGGGTAGGTTACGAGAAGCCTCTTCCTCGAGACCCTCAGGTTGCTTCACAGGCTCTTTCACAGCCTCCTCTACAGCCTTCTCATCGGTTGATGTATCAACTTTCACCTTGCGAGCCTTACGAGATGCAGGCTTGAATTTCTCCGGAAAAGCAATCTCCGCAGTCACCACTTCCATATCGGTGCCGTGTTCCAAAACTTTCTCGTTGAAGCCATAGATGCGCCCTGTGGAACGCTGGCGAAGAAACGCCTTATCTTTATCCATAGTGTGTATCTCCAGTTAGAAGTAAGCGGGGAGCCGAAGCCCCCCGCCGCTAGATTAGTCGGAAACGTTAGCCATCACAGCAAACACGCGGATAACTGCATCCGTAGGTGCAGCAGTGATCAATGAAAGATCAAGCGTATCAGCGGCGGCGTAGTATTTACCGAAGCCAAGAGCACCGGAAGATGCATCAGAGCCGAGGGCGTTACTAGCCTGTGAGGCAACATAACCGTCAGGGTCCGCGCCGTCTCCGACGTGGAACACTGCAGTAGTGTTTGTAGATTCCACAGTGGTGACTTCGATACCCGCACCGAGGAGAATTGTCTCAGCAGGAATATGAAGCACAGTGAGGACATCCGTTGCAGCAAGAGCAGTAGCCCCAGCAGCAGCACGAGCAGCGATAATAGCCGCGAAATCAAGCACTACAGAGTTGACAGTGACCTTATGCAGGCCACGGTCTGAATAAGCTGCAGTGTTGAGATCGAAACCTACACCATCGGTATAAGTAGCCATATCTTATCCTTCCTCTCTTATACTACAGGGTAACGACGCCGAGAGCCAGAGCTTCAGGCTTAACGGTTTTATAACCATAAACCTGCAGTCCGCGCACGATGTCGCCAAATGTAGTGGTGGAACGGAGAGTTTCCATTTCGGTCATCTGAGACGCGAAAGTGAAACCCTTTTTGTGTCCGGCGATGACACTATACTCACTACCGGACTTAGGCAGATTGTGGCTCATGTAGAGAGTGAACCGGTCAATCATACCAATACGGCCATTACGCATAATGGAAGTACCGTCGCCCGCGAGAGAAGCATCCTTAAGATCAGACTGCTTGATCATACCGGCCATCTTAGCAGGGATAACCATATAGCGATCCGACTCAGGACAGTTAGCCTCGTCGAGGACTGTACCAGTGTTGATGATGAAGCTCAGTACGTTGGAGCTGGTGAGAGCTTCAGGTGTACCGGCCACACCGAGGTCAATGTCGCCAGAAATGCGTCCAGCCGTAAGACCGGAGTTAGTTGTGGCAACCTCAGTCACGATGTTCGCCAGAACATTGGTATCGATCTGGATCTTCATACGCTCGGAAGCGTCCTTAGACCACTGATCCATAAGGTTGATGTCAGACTGAACTTTATCCACATCGTCTTCGACAGCAGCGAAGTACTCGCCTTTGTCGATCACGAGTTGCAGCTTAGGTTTGTCTGGGTTCTCCACAGTCAACGTCTGCCCCTTGGTGTAGGAACGGATAGTCAGCTCTGGAATAGTCCGGATATTAACCGTGTCGCCGTGGCTCTTGATTTCCCCTTCGTAGTCTGTGTTAGCGATAGCACTAAGCACAGTAGCATCGTAGAAGTTCTCAATGAGCTTACCCGACCAGATCTCCGGAATAAAATTCCCGGCGTAGCTAGGACGCCCGGAAGTTACTGGAAAGCCTGCCATGATGGTATCTCCTCATTACGCAGATTGGGTTATACGACCATCTTGCTGAGCAGCAAAAATGTCGCGTTCAAGTTTGGCCCGTTCGTCCGGCTTATTACGGTATACGCCATCGGTAATGTCCCGGTAGAACTTCGCGATGTCAGCCGTAGTAAAGGTTGGCAATTCCTGAGTACTAAGAGTCCTAGCAGAGCGCGAACGCCCCGGTGAAATCTGTTTCTCAAGTTCCGAACTGGCCCCGTTGGGTTGAGCAGTCGTGGCTTCCGTAGTCTCAGAAGGTTCTTGAGGAGCATAAGCGTTAAAAAACGCTGCAACACGATGAGCATCAAGCTGTTCTTGGGCTTGTGCAAGATGCGTCTGACGAGGAACCCCCGTCATCGGATCAATCTGCATAAGCCAAGATTGGAACTCAGGCTCATTGTTAGTCTGCTGCCAGTTTGGCACAGCATTTGCTAAATCCGACCAGAACTTATCAGACGCTGAAGCGTGTTGGTTTTGGGCAACACGTTTTACCTCAGGTAAAACTGAAGAGTTTACGTTGGTGGATAGCTGCTGCACTAACTCCTTTAAAGAAGCAATCTGGGCTTCCATGCCCGACACCTCTTCCCTCGAAACTTTCCTCATCACATCCAGAGAATCCCCATATTCTTCTTTATCTGCCGCTGTAACAAGAGTGACAGGTTCAGAAGTAGTAGGGGCTTCTGTAGTGGGTTCGGGTTGTTTCTCAGATAAAGTAGTTAGCAACTGTTCTAGCTGCTCAATACGCGCTTGCTGCTCCCTAGAGGAGTTGCCCAAACGCGCCATATCAGCATTATACATACCTTTTAGGGTGTTATATTTATGCTGAAATGATTCTTCTGCATCCGCATCCGGTTGCTCGCCCGGTGCTATGGATGAAGCATCATCGTTCCCGCCGTCTGCATCTTCATTCACTTCTCCACTAGCCACAACTTCTTCCTCGGAGTCGGCAACATTGCCCTCTTCGGAATCATTCATGTCAGTGTAGAGCTTCTGGATTTGCTCGGACTGTCTACGGATCTGCTCAGGTACTGCCATTATACGCTCCTATCGGTGTGCGTTATGAGAAGGGCCTCTCACCATCATCGGCGAGTCTGGACCTCTGGTTGGTAGGGGCATCGCGAAAGAGCTTAACAAGCTCTTGTAGAACCTGACAGCGCCCCTGAGCAACTGCCGCGTTCTGTGACACTGGTAAACCTTCTAGCTCGTGCTGCTTCCAACGATTTACGAAGTCCACAAACTGTTTGCTGTGGACTGCAACATTGGCAGAAGCTGTCAAGTCATCGGGTGTAGGACGCATCATTATGAAGCACCCCCAGTGAATTGATTTGAAACGGTGTTTCCGGCTTGGCCTCCTTTAGGACTGCCGTCTGGATGAGTGGGTACAGGTGCACCGGGCTGCTGCTGGGCTCCTACTGGAGGAAGCGCTGCCTGTGAACGCTGTAAAAGATCACGCTTTTCACGAGAAGGGATAACCTCCTCATGGTCAAGTTCCAAACTCTTAGCAATTTCTCTAAGGATAGCCGCCCGACCGTTCGGACCCATAAGCTCAAGATCAAGATCATTCGACGTAGCCTGCAGAAACTCTAGGCGACGGACATTCATTGTCTCTTTAACAGCAAGGTTAACCGCGCCACGCGCTACTATCTCAGCGTCTCCTTTGATCGACTCATCTGGGTCATACCTCATGTTATAGACAAATTGACGTTGTACTACTGGTTTAATCACATCAGAATCGATATGCATAACCACTTGGCGGATACCTTTACCAGCGGACCCCATAAGCATAGACAGGCCTGAGGACGTACGCCCAGCGCCTTGCACGTTAAGATCGCCATACAGATACGACGGGATGCCGCTATGATCATCAGCTAGTTTAGAGAACTTCTCGTACACGGCCATCAACTTAGAAGAGTTATCTTCTGGTTGGTTAAAACGAACCGCTTGGTTAGAAGTGCCTGAAGGGTCAGTAGTTACCTGCCAGATTTTCCACGGGAAAACCTGTGTGATATTTTCATTAGGGGGTAGTCGATCGACATTCACCTCAACTTGTGGTCCCGAAGCGATACCCATGTTATTGATGAGGGCGCGTGCCGATGCATTGCATATGCTCTGCACATCCTCAATGATCTCAGGAATACCCGAGCCCCAGAAAGCGCCGGGGCGCTTGATGAAAGAGGTTTTAGCATAAGGCTTCTCGCCAAGAGGGTCGAAGTTTAGTACTGCTTTGATAACGTAGTTACCTACCATCCAGACGTTTGCATCATACTCAAGTGCTGGATCAGGTATTTCTTTCTCAGACATACCCCACTCACGGAGCATCGAACCGGAGATTTTACCCCAAAACTCTAAGGCATCGTACATATCTGTAGGGCGCATCTCCGTATGGAATTTACGTTCCTCATCGTCTTTCGTAAGAGTCACGTCCGATTTAATCCACGACTCACCTACTCCTAGTTCTAACACTTTGCGAATTGCCTGGTCATCATACCCCGGGACCCCAATAAGATCAGACAGCATAGTGCGTGTAAGAGGGTGCAGCTCAAACATATATCCATCTTGGATATTAGTAATGCCGGGCTCAGGATAAATGTTGAAAGGATCAACACGTTCATATTCAGGAGCAATACGCTCAATAGGTTTAGCAACAGTTTTACCGTCTACATCTTCCCACCCAAGAGTGCGTTGTCTACGTACCACAGGACCTTTCAGGAAGGCTGCAGGGAACGTGACAATATCAGAAACGAAATCATTGAATGCCTCAGGCCAGCCACCTTGGGCAAACTGGTCAGAGATTTTATGTTTCATCTTAGTAGCACGATCTTGTGCTTCCTGCAGAAGGGCAAATCTGTAATCCTGTGCAACGATCTCGCGAAGTTCCGTGATTTCCTGTTCGTTCATAGCAGCGCCACCTTGCCCGATAGACTGGACAATCTTCTCTTGCACTCCCTCTTCGAGGATACGTTCATCGTGGTCTTTAAGATCGGGAATGGGTGTGGGCTGAATATCCCAAGGAGGGGTGCCATTATCCAGAAGAATATCTCGCAGCCAGCTCTCTGCGGCGCGACACTTCACTTCTGTGATCATCATATAAACTTCGGAACCGCCCTGCTTTTTAATAGCGGCCATTTTATCGGGCTCATACTCACCATTGCGCTGGCGAAGGGCTGTGAGCATTATGTCTTCTATAGGTTTCTTAGCAATCTTCGCTGCCGACCAAGCTGTACGTAAATAGGCAGACATGCCCAGAATCAATTCTGAACTTTGACGTTCTTGGATCTCTTTATCCCGCTCCTCTTGTTCTTTCGAAGCAAGATCCGAGTTAGATACGACCCTCAATAGTGACAATCCAGCCACGGCATTACCTATTCATATGTACACGTTGTCGGGAGATTTACATACATTCGCGTAAAGAAGCAAATACTCATTTATCAGCGCGCCTTTTCCTAATCCATATAGGGAGTCCAAAAGTAGACACCCCCACAAACATAAGTAGGCCCCACGCCCACCCTGCCGAACTTTGAGCTACGCATAGTAATAGATTCCAATCAGCAGATACCTTGTCCCAAAAAGTCACTCCGATAAACCACAACCAATCGTGATCTACACAGCAATGGCTGTACGTGCCATCAGGCCAGTAACTACATCCGTCTGATTCAAAGGTTTGCGGGGTCATTACCAATGCTCTGGAATAGGATCGCCGTAGAAATTCTGTTTTGCGTAGCCTTTCTCGATAAGATGTTTGTTGAAATTCCTATCGCGAAGCCAGATTACGGCTAGCCAGCGTCCGTACTTTCCTTTGCGCTCTATGAGGGAATTGGTTTTAAAAGTCTGTACTACACAGCGTTTCCCTAATAATTCCCTACGCACGTAGTCTCTTACAATAATACCCGCCGCGCGCTCCTCGCCATACAACTCGGGTGTGTCTATACCATAAAGACGCATCTTCTCTTGATGCGCCCACACCAACATACCTAAGTCTACATCCAGCTTTACCGTATCGCCATCGTATATGGATCTAGGCTCATTAGAAAATTTAGCATCATATAGGTATGTGTCTTTTATCATTCTAAGCTGTTGTATTAGCTGGTGTGTTTACATCATCGGGATCGAACACACGGAAAATAACATTGCCATCTGTATCTTTTGCAGCGAGATGTTTAGGTGCTTTTGGGTCGCCAGTGAAACCTTTCGTAGGGATAGATTCCCCGCCGGAACCGAGGACCATCCAATAGATACGGGTACGATACGCTACATTTTTCAATTGGCGAACATCGTTACCGTCAACATCTTGGACTGTCTCATATAGATCATACCAAGTTGGGTTACCGTCATCATCGAGCACAGGCCCGTTTTCATCCATAACTTGTGTAAGAGTGTTGGCAAGGGAATACGTGCCGCTAGGTGAACGTCGATCGATAGCCTCCAGATTACAATAGACGCCGGGAAGATTGGAATTATAACCAACAGCTACCTGTTCTCCGTCAACATCTTCATATTTAACACCGCTAGACTTATCAGGTAGAATCATCCACCCCTTATCCCCTGCATAGCCGGAGCCAAGTCCGCGTAGGTCGCGATGGTAAACACGGTTACCGCCCCCGTCAGTCGAAGCTAAACCCCACCCTTCAAGAAACGCTTCGCCTGTTGCGATAGATGGAGCCCAACAAGGAAGGGCAATATTTATGATTTCAGGCATTACGTTGTCTCCAATTGAAGGTCTGCGTTTGATAAGTCACGAGGGCGATACACGTCATATTTAACGTGCCCATTTATTTGGGCAACGTGAGCTTCACTCGCACCAAAATTGACACCTGTCACCCCGCTTAAGAGCGTTACAGAAGTATCTTCTGCGCTTAAGTTTTCATCTCTTGCCGCAATTAACCGGCCAGCCCCCCACACAACACCAATTTTATGATCTGTATTGTCGGATAGTGCCCCTGCCGATGCATTAGCTTGATTGACAGACGCTGCATCCATGTACCCTCTAATAGATGATGATGATGTGTACATAAGCACACGGTTAGCAGCACTGCCGTCATTGTAATTTACTGCATGTACTTGACTGGAGGCATCCCTGATATTTACAGACATAATGTGTGAGCCAGCTTGCCCATCTTTGAATGCGAACTCACTTGTTGCCTGGCTCAAATCATCTGCCGCACGGGTGACAGAAGCTGTGGATGGGGTGTGAATGTAACTGGTTGGAACAGAGCTTTGCTCAAGCTGTGCGCCCCAAATAATAATTGATCCTGTGGCAGCTAAGTTAGAGCCTGAACCAAGAGACATGGAAATTGCGGGGTACAATGTCCAAAGCGCTGAAGTGTTGCCGCTGCTGTTGTTTGTGACGGTTACAATCACGCGCCAATAGAGACCATAATCCTCAACGGTATAAGTGCTTGTCCCCGCCGAACCAGTTGACGATGTTGCGCCTGTTGCGGTGTTGAATTGGAAATAACGGTACTGTGATGTCCCGCCTTGCAAGGCCAATCTTAGTTCCGGGAACCGCGTTTCGTCACTGTCTTTCAAGACGAAAATTGAGAACGTGTAATCCAAGCTATCGTCAGGGATAGTGTTGGCATCAACAAGGTTTTCAAACCCTGCCGCATTGTCATCCTCAATTGTGTCGGCTGTCGTTGTTCCATCCGGGGCGGTGTCAGTGTTATCGGTTACCGTCACAGTCTTGGTGTAAACCGCGTTCGAGAACTCTTGGCTGTAAGGCTGAAGGTTCGTCGCCGCTGGCTCCACCAACACACCTTCAATTTTGATCAGGTGCCAAGACGAAACAGAACCGCTGCCCTCGAAGTGATCGACATTCACCACCAGCGTTGTGCCACTGTGGCTAGTGACGGTGCCGGTCCAGTATTTGCCGTGAGGGTCCGATTGATCAGATCCGCAAATGTCCTGGCCAGCCGTGAACTCCGCACTGTCCGCTGTGGTGAGCGTCAGAGTGCCAAGAGCAAGTGTGGCTGCTGTGGTGCTGGTGGTGTAGGTTGCTGCGTCGTGATCGCAGGGGATGGCGTAGCGGGCTACTGTGGTGGTCTTGAGATAGATATCTTGCGCAGGGTGCTGCTGAACGATCAGTTTACCAATATCGACCGTCTCACCCCCGACACTTGTCGATGTGGTGACGTTGTCGCTATCGGACACCCCAACTACCAAGTTTCCCGCCGCTCCTGATCCATCAGTGACGATTTCACACCCATACCAATCATCACCAAGAGAGGTGATATCTCCAACATGAACAGAGCCTTGGGTCGTGCCCAAAACACCCGTCCGAAGATTGTACCAAACATGATGAGCCGCTGTGGTGTTGTTCAATCGAATGTATGCCCACGTCTTATCTGAAGACAGCTTTAACTCCACATAAACGCGCACCCTACCGGAAGGCACTGTCATACTGTTGAAGAACCGTTGTTGCCCCGCCGCGAGAGCCGATAGAGAAATCCTTTGGCCTGTGAGCGTCCCATCAGGTCTCGTCACAGCATTTTGTGCAGTGCTTGCGAAAGCGTTTTTTGTCCAATAGGCGTTCGACAAATCCTCTGAATATTGGATTACGTTCTGCGCCGCATACTTCAGCAACCGATCTGGCCCCGTGACGCGCTTCACGCTTGGGCTGGCATAGTCCACAATCTCATCAGTGATCGCGACCGTGTTTTTGTTGTTGCCTGGTGTGGACGTGTCCTTGATGTGGACCCGCATTTGCTTCCAGTTCCACACAGCCACATCTGTTTCTTCGCGTAGGGAATTGGCAAGCTTGAGAGTCGATGCGCCTTCGAGGCCGGAGTAGGAAACCTCTGTATCGGTCTGCAATCCGGCGTTTGGAACCCTTCTGGTCAAGAACTTACAATAGGACATGACGCCAGACATTTGGTTGCTGGCACCGCCAGCGCCCCACTGTCCTAGCTCAAGGATATTAAGGCCGGAGGGCAGAACCACACTAGTGTCCTGAGTGTTCAAAACTCCGTTCAAACACCCTTGAGCGTCGTTAGTATCCCAGGCAAGAGACGCCTTGAAGTTTGCACCATCCCTGCCTGCGCCGACGCTGGCGTTGTGCTGGGCCGCGCCCCCATCAGCGATGTAATTGTTTATGTTGCCGGACGAAAAGAACTGAGTGTACCGGTTGTCATGGGAGCTATCATTCATGGTCCATGTGTACTGGGTGCGGCTGGCATCTTCGACCTCTCCAGCAAAAACAAAGGTTCCCGGCGCAGCATCCGCAAACGGCAATTCCGCCAGATCTTTGCCGATATCGTCCCTCGCCCGCGTGACGCTTGAGCCTACAGTGTGGATGTAGGAAGTGGGGCGGGAGCCAGTTTCGAGTTGAGCCCCCCAGATGTAAAGGTCGGATGTTCCGTCACGATCAACAGTGAAATCGCCGTCACCATCAGCCACATAGACCCTAACGCTGCCTGTAGTGTCTGCCGCATCTGTTGTGAAGGTGATTGAACAACGGTACCAATCATCACGGCATTTTTCCATGCGGATTGCATCGGCAGCAGTGGCGGTTGCTTGAGAACCTTGCACTCCATTCGCAAGATCAAAGTACGCTGTGGTGGTTGTGGGCGTAGTGAAACCCGCGAGGGTTAAGCCAATCCAAGTTGACTGCTTCTGCTTCACATAAAACGAATATGTGTATTGTGTAGAAGTTGCCACCGTCACGTTTTGCAACATGGTGACTTCGCCAGTGCCCCCGCCATTATCATCAGCGATTACCGCCGCAGTGGTGGTGCCATCAGGGGCAGCCGCCTGATCGTTTGTTACATCCGCAGATCCGCCAATGGACCAAGTTGCGCTGTAATCTTGAGATTGCAGACAGATGTTCGTCGCCGCTGGCTCGATCAGCGCGCCAATGATCTTGCTGAGATGCCATGAAGAGTGTTCGCCAGATCCTTTGATGTGATCGGCAGTGATCATCAACGTGGTGCCGTTCTGCACAATGACGGTGCCGCTCATCCAGTTGTCATCATCCACCCAAGCTTTGATGTTCTGGCCGGGGGTAAACTTGGCGCTGGTCGCGGTCGTGAACGTGTGGATGCCCAAGCCAATGGAGATGGCCGTGGAACTGGTGTCATAGATTACAGGGCTGTGCGTCTGTGGAATAGCGTAACGGGGAGTGGTTCCTTCCACTTTCAAATAAGTGTAATCACATGGTAAACTTCTGGCGGCAAACCTTCTCAAAAATAAACTGTCGCCATCACCGCTCACACCATCTGCGGCGGTACGTACACTGATGCGATTGGTTCCAGTGAGATCGGTAGTAGTAGTAAAGAAAATTCGACATCTAAAATACCCATCTTCAACAGCATCAATGGTGCAAGTGTGATTTGCGTGTTCAGTATAAACAGTGCCGTTCAACAGATCGAACTCTGATGTACCGTCAGCTGAAACATCAAAACCTGACAACAAGCAAACAGCTAGTGCTCCATCGTTGGCACCAGCCTTACCTTCAAACTCGTACATCTGTGGACCAGGAACCAAAAAGGTTTGGGCATCAGCTCTAATGTAAGCACCTGAACCTGTAGCTGTAACCTCACCAGCAGTTGCTGTGGAAGCATTTTTTGTCCAGTAACTAGTGGACATATTCTCTGAGTAGTGGTGAATGTTATGCGCCGCATAGCGCAAGTTTCCATCCGGCCCCGTTACCATTTTAATTGAAGGGCTGGCGTAATCGAGGATATCCAGAAGCGATTGGGTTAGCTCTTGGACGGTGAGAGTGTTAGTGTCAGTGCTGTCCACCGCGCGGATGACGCCAGAGTTACCTTGCGCCATATTAATAACAAAGCCATCAGTCTCGGTCTGGAGAGAGTTTAGGATTGCGGACGTTGAAGCACCTGCAGCGAGGCCAGAGCCTGCTACCGTATTCTTCAAAGTGTTAATGGCTAGGGATATATCCAGGCTCATTAGGCACCTTTAGATCAAGCCGACAATGTCGGTTGCCGTAGTGGCTGTACGTACTTGCCGTACTTGGATTGGGAGGAGCGCACCCGACGGCACGTTCTTAAAAGTAATCGCAGTGTCCGTCTTATCCCCTGCCATATACACCACGATATCTGCGGCGCTGGCGCCGCCATGGTACAAAGCCCGGTATGATGTAGCTAAATCAGTATCAGCAGTCGTCACTGCTACGGCTTTAACCGCCGAAATAGTGTCGTTGTATTGAGACATCTCAACGTGTTCTCCATTAGAGGTATGATCCGTCTAACAGTCCCGAGTATGCCTGTCAATGATACAGATACACACTAAAAAGAAAACCCCCAGCGGGATGGACTACCGCCGGGGGCTTGACAACACATGGAGTATGCTACTTGGAGGAATAGCACAATCGTTTCTTAACCGTTATGATTCTGGGACGCAAGTCCTATTATTTAGTTTTATGTATCTGGCTTGCTGAATAAATATGGAGCGCTCCTGCCACTTCAGGGATTGTGCACTCGACCACATACCGAGGAGTGCCATGTAACGTGTGGAACACCGACACAACTACCCCCGGCCATTTATACCCTGAGGTTTTCTCAACCATATCCCCCACCTTGAAATCCATTACGTCCACCCTGCAGCCGAAACTTGCGTAACCTCCCGTCGCACAGGAACGCCATAGCCATCCGCCACGGCTGAGATATGGAGCATTAGATACTGCAGAGCTTCAGCAATGTGTGAGTGGTCATTCTTGTCGATCACCCCCGCCTGCTTCTGCTTGTACCTATAACCCCCCATCATCGCAGCTTTAAGCGCACGACACCGTGGGTCCAACAGAAACGCTGGATCACCATCTACCTGCCGCATGAGGAAGTCATCCACCGCGTTCACACGTGACGACACCTTGTTGGTTCTCGCAGGCATAACCCGCAATCCCTCAGCTTTAATGATATCCACCACACTGCGCTCATCAGTCTGTGCCCGCTGTACGCCAGCGGGGTCAACGACCACAATGACAGGCATACCGGAGAACCGCTCGTATAGTAGCGGTTTGAGCATTGTGCGAATAAACCGCTGTGCCCCCATATCCCTACTCACGCACTCATCGAGGATAAGTGCACGGCCTCGAGGGTCCTGTTGTCCCAACACTGCAGCGGGCGTAAGCCCAAGGTCCATCCCTATAACAATAGGGCGAACTCCATTGTGGATTGGTGAAACAGGTTCTTTAGCCATATGGTAGTCTGGTCGAAAATACTTATAAACCGGCATACCGGCACTGGATAGCCCATACTCGCCATCGATATAGACGCGTATGTACTCATCGCTTCTACCTTGTGTGTCATAATAACCTTCTGGCAAGTTCTCTATGTTTTCAGCAGAGACCCCCCGGCCACTAGGTTGTTTGTAAACAGACCACCCATTGTCATTCTCAGACACCCCGTCCTCGGGATTCAGGTGCTCCATCTGGTAGTACCACCACGTGTCCATAGTAGGGGGGTTAGTATCCCCCCACATCCCGAACCACGTGGGACCTGTGTCTTTTTTAGACGGAAACCGCCCAACACGTTTAGACATGGCATCAATGATGTCCGGGTGAATATCCCTACACTCGTTGAACCACGCGAACGTAAGCTCAAGAGAGTTCAGGTTAGCCACGTCATCCGCATCATCCAACGCCCGAAACATAACCTCACACTCAACATCCGCCATCTTGAAGAAATACGTCTTCGTCGTACGCATGTACCGCCCACAAACTCCCGGCGGGAACCAGTCGAGAAACGTCTTGATGGTGGTATCAGCAAGCTGCCGGGCCGTCTCACGCACCACAGCGGCCCTCGTTTTCCGTATACCTAGGGCATTAGGCGCCTGCTCGCTAGCCCTCCGAATAATCTCGAAGCAACTACCGACAGACTTCCCCGAGCCAACTGGACCCATGAGCACCCTCATCTTGGAATCGTCCATCATGAAGTCTTTCACGGTCTTAGACGGCTTGTAATACACATTAAGTGCCATCAGTCACCACCTTTATCACATACTGCAGCACGACCTTCCGCCGATGCTTAGTTCTCTTAATAGATGTTTTCCACGACACACCGTTAAGGGCAAGCTGCTTCTCAACCCTAACGCAATCCCTCGCCTTATCGAACGAAAACGTAGCCTTAAGCGCCATCTGAAGTATCAAACAGTGAGAGCTGTGTAGTGATATCATACTCTGGGCTTGTCGCGCTTGTACCTACTGTCTGAATATACGTGCTGGGGACAACCCCCGTCTCTCTAGTAACCCAGTATTTCGGCAACGGAGAATTTATAAGAGTTGTTGGCTCCGCCAAGATAAACGGATTAGTGAGCGGCAACTGATTGCTCTCGTATGGATCACTGATAACGTGCTCCATCATGGCACCCTGCAACTGCTCTTCCGTCCCGTTACACACCACGCACTCGTCCACAGTAGGTGAGATGACCGAATCACACAGCGGACATACCCACCCTTCCTCGAGTTTAGTGCTTAACACCGTCATGACTGGCTACCTCCACAGCTCGCCTAATTATCTCCTGATACGCCTGATTCCCTACACAGGCCATAAAACTCTCGAGAACCTGCGACATGAGCACCGTGTGACACACATAGCATGAACACGGCTCATCCCCCTCAATCACACCGTCCTCGACGAGTTTCTCGCGATGACACATCTCAGCGTGCGACTGTTGTATAGGAGCTATAATATTCTCCTTGGTGAACATAATAGCCTGCAACACGTTCTCAGGTGTTGAGTACTGCCCTTGCGAATCCGGAGAGATCCCGACATCCTCCAACAACGCCATAACTTCGCTGGGGATCTCATGCTCCTCGTTTTCGATAAAGCCCGACCCGCCGGGGCCAGCCCCGCCATTACCTTCTTCTTTCTTACCCATCTATATCTCCGATCTGTGTTGTGTTGTCTGGTGTAATATCCACCATGGGCAGCGGTGCATCTGTCTTACCACCCATGTCAATAGTTATAGTCACCCCACCCCCAGCGATACTAGCGCCAGAGTCTGCCTCCGGCTTAACCTCAAGTCCCGCCCACTTAACAGTGGACTTGATCAAGTCGGCCTTAACTGCAGGGGATGTAGAATCAGCGTGTATGAGGGTCCAAGACGTAGTGAGGAGTTCCTCCGCCTGCGCCTTAGCCTTCATCTTGAACGTAATACCGTTCTCCCGAATGTCATCGCTATACGCCTCTACGCGCCGGACGAACACCGGGTCCTTATTAAATTTCTTGAGATCGCGCCGGGTGAAGCCGTGTTTGTCGAGGATATCCTGTAGCGGTTCACCGCTACCCTCCACACGTAAGGCTACTTCAAACGCGAAACGGTCGGTCCACTTTGTGGTCGATCCGAGGATTTCACCTGCTATATCCATAAAAGGGGAGTAACACACGCGCGGGTGTGTGCGCAATAAAAAAGCCCCCGGCTTGGGGCCGAGGGCAAGTTGGGAAGGCGACCTTCTGGTACAGGGAGGAGTAAAAAACCAGAAGAGCGAGCGTTCAAAAGAGATCATTATAGAGGGGATCGCCCCGGCTCCATAACAACCGTGGTTGTTATAGGCTTTTCAAATTCGAGTGTCAAGCGGGGATTACCTCAAAGAGCTGCTAGGGTATCAGGGGGAAATAGTGTTGAGCTGCCACCGTTCAAGAGTGGTGCCCTGGCGTCTCTAGTTCCTTATCCCTGCGTAGCTAGGTCATTGCTGGTGAGTATCGACCGCTCGACCCGGTGCATATAGCGCGGCTTGTCAGGTGTGTCAAGTCAGTAACGATAAACGTAGGAATAAATTCATATTGGTAAAATTTTGGTTTTGGTGTGAGAGGGTTACTACAATAGGGGAGGGTCATCGATCGCCAGTCCATGTACCCCCCTCCCACGCCCGCGCAGACGTGAGCGATTTACCCCCCACCCCTTGAAATCATTGATGAATTTGACAAAAGTGTCAGAATTGCTACTATGTATTTGTCGCTGCAAGAGAGCAGTGGCCGAGACGCTCCAACACTGGAGACGTTGGGGCTCTTTGACAACATGTAAACAAGTCTCCACTAGGAGAAGCCACATGGCTGATAAAGAGAAACTCGAATGGACTAACGTCAACCCTGCCTCGTTCAAAGGTGAACTGGCTACTGGTTACGCCGCAATGGTGGAAGCCAACAAGGTTGCTAAGGCCGCACGAGAGCAGTTTCAAGCACAAGCTGAGACTGGTCTCCGCAAGGCGAAGCTGGTATCCGATGACATGGATATCAAGTTTAGCTTCAGGTTCGGCAACATTGCGTTTGCTGAGGTTGACAAAGTTGCCAAGAGTGCGCCGAAAGACGCAATCAACCTCTAGCACCTGCTAAGGTCCACAACAGTTTGAGGGGAGAGCGCAAGCTCTCCCCTTTCTTGTCTCTTAAATCACACAACATATGAGGTATATCACTATGACGGTTAAAGTCAGAACCCGTGGAACACTGGGCGGACAAGCGTACTATTTTATGGGTACGCCAGTAGACCAGACAATGAGAGTACACGGTAATGAGAGACTTCTGGCAACAGAGCGTCACTTGAACCAGCTTAAAGGCCCAAGCGATAAAGAGCTTGAGCAGCTAGAGCTTGAACTAGAGCGCAAGTGAACGGGAGGGGAGCTTCGGCTCCCCTTTCTTTTTGTCTCAACACAACACATGAGGTTATCAAATGAGAGAACATATCGCCCGCATCAATGAACTGACTAAGGCACTAAACAAACACGCTGCCGGTAGACCATTGAGCAACAAGGAACGCCGCATTATCAAGATGCATCAGGTTAAACGGGATGAAAGCGTTCGGCATTGCGCTGGAACTTTACTCCGCCTGTAAACTCTAATGGACACAGCTTGAGAGGAACTGGAGGTCTTAGGATCTCTGGTTTCTCTTTTTTGTTTCTCGCTACGCTCGACCATACGTCGGGGGGTCATAGGTCGAATACGTACACCTAGAGGGGCGTATATGTGGTCATAGGATGTTGTGTGTTATATTATGGTGTACGTGAGTATAATGTGTTTTGGTTGTAAAATTCACCCCCCTTATACACGTTATGCGATAGTCAATGTTAAGTGGCCGATGGCGGAATTCTCCCGTTTATCGCAAAGTGAACCACATTTGTAAAGTGACCATAGGATTAATATACTAACGCGATATTTCTTAAACTCTTGACACTTGACACTCCAAAGCCCCAGAAAACCAAGAAAAATAGACATATTAACCAATAGGAATAAAAGAATAATATATAAAAAAAATCGCGTTATCGCAAAAATCCCCTCCAAAAAGTGAGCTGCTCTAGTTTTTCGTTTTTTGAGTGTCAAGTTGACATGAGCGTCAACACCCACTTTTTTGAAAAATTCCCACCCTCACTTTAAAAACCGCGATATTCGCGATATTTGGATTTTTCGTCCTCCAACACACTGATATTAAACATAAAAAAATATCGCGTTTTTTGGTGTCAACCGCGATAGGTGTTACACTGCAGTGTGACATAGTAGCAATCCTGAAACTATAGAGCCCAACCATTTGGTGGCAAACTACCATAAAGTGTATACCCATAAGTGTTGTAAACCCCTAAACTTTACACACCTTTACCGCTAATTTCCCACTTGACCCTACCTATTGGTGCACAACAAAACAAAAAAATATCGCAATGTACACCACAGTGTAACACCATATCTCAAAACTTGACACGATTTCCCTAAAAACCACGAGGATTATTTCCCTCAAAATCTACCAATCTTCAGCGCCTTTAACCTGCGCGGGTGCGTACGCGCGTTTGCTCCCTTCTGGCTACCTGTATTTCCTTTATTCCCCTCCTGTCTCACCCACTACACACCATACATACGTATCCACACCATGAGCCGGGATTTGACGCGGCTCGAAAAATCGCTAGGCTTGAAAGTTCGGGGCGAGATGCGCCCGGCGATAGGACACATTGGTGAGAAGCGGAGCCACAGAATGCCTAATCCACTGGAGAGAGTAACTTATGCGACCAAGGCAGAGCGTCACTCTGCACGGTTAAAGATAGGTTTGAGTCTTCTGGAACTCGTGGAGGATTACATTGGCATTGAAGACAGCACACCCTTGGCGGCTGATACCAAGCCCACTGAGTGGGCACCCGTGTATAGAGAGCTTAAAGCTTCAGAAAGTGACGGGCATTCTATGGAAGAGTACGATGTGAAGCCTATGATCAACAGGAATACGAAGAGCACTTCTCCACACTCACTGCTAGCACTTGTCAAGACAGAAGCTATTAGCCGACACCTGCTGGGTATTCTCAACACTCGAGAGAGTGAGGATGCTGTGCAGAGCCTCTACTCGGCTGCTACGCTCAAGGGTATGTACGGGTCGCATTACAGCACATCGAAGTGGACACCTAAGCACATCATGGAGCAGGCTATAGAGAAGTACTATCATAGTGTAGCGCAGAATGATTATGCGCCCGTGCTGCTGAGAGTGTGGATGGTGGACTACCTGCGGGGTCAGATGGGTATTAAGCCGGGAAATGATGAGAGTGGCACATGAGCAGAGCTAGGAAAACCAAACCTTGGCACCTTACGGATGAGGATGTTAAGGACTTAACAGCCGAGTTTAGGCGCAGTGCCTGTGAGCTAGTTCTGTTCGCTGCTGAACATGCAGGCATACCTGCTGAACACTATCTCAAAGACCATACGCAAGGGCTGAGCCCTGAGATCTTTGTTGAATGGTTGATGGCAGAGGCTGAGAGACGCATAGTTTTGCGCAGGCTTGATATACCGTTCAAAAAAGAGGGAGAGTACACCACTTCGTTCAAAGGGTTGGCTGTGTATGCCACGACTAACAACGAAGAGGATGATGGCGCCAACATATCGCAGGCTGACTTCGAGAGGCGTGTACGAGATATTGGTGTTAAGATAAAAGAGAGTAACCCGGGGTTCTTCCCTGATATGCAGGTGCTTAAGTGCTGGGCTACAGCGTTTGCAGCGCTGAGTTTGCCAGAGGAGGAAGAGTGATGGATACTAACGGCCTTGACAACATTCGCAACAACCACTTCACTACGGAAGAATACGCTGAGTTAGATGAGGTGTTTAAGCAGCGGGCTTGTAATCTTGTCCTCCTCGCGGCTAAGGGGATAGGGCTTGAGAAGCAAGAGTTCTTGAGAGGTCACCCTGATGGGGTACAGTCTGGTATCATGCTCGAGTGGCTGATGGCGGAGGTGCAGAGGCGCTTGGCGATGCGTAAGCTCGGCCTGCCGCACAGTCTCGACGCAGACAGTAGGTCGTACGAGACTACGTTCAAAGAGCTGGCTGTTAATCCCAGTGATGTGCCTCCTGACACTGTAAATGATTACAACTTCAACACAATAATTCAGAAGATTGGCGATAACGTGCTTGCAGCAGGGTACGATAACGATCGCAAAAGTGTGTATTTCGTGGACGGTCAGATACTTAAGTGCTGGGCTACGGCCTATGCGATGCTGCCTGCGCCAGAGGAGAAGAAATAATGGATTTTTTATTTGCA
>NZ_CAKZKO010000095.1 GCF_937123705.1 uncultured Paraglaciecola sp.
GCTGCATGGCTCTCCTGATAACACGGCCGCTGCCGGATACGCGCTACATAGGCAGCTACTTTAGGCGATGCCTCGATCCAATTAAACACCATTGAGAAGCTCAATAGACCACCAAAAACCACATCGGCAGCGGTAAATTGCTCACCAAGCGCCCAATCAGTATTGGGCGCCATTGCCTCTACAGTTGCCAATGCGCGAGCTAGATCCCCCCACCCAACCGACTTGGGCTCAGGGTGTTCTATTGCAAAAGCCGACAGTGAAAATGCAGGTTCAATTGTGTTACCTGCAACAAACAGATAGCGATAATACGTCGCACGATCAACAGAGCCTATTTCAGGTGCCAGCCTGCTTTCTGGGAATTTGTCCGCTAGGTATGCACAGATGGCAGCCACTTCTGTAACAACTGCGTCGCCATCCACAAGTGCAGGCAACTTACCCATCGGGTTGATATTGCGGAGGTCCTGCAAATGCTTATCTTCAGCTGTAAAATCGATGATGATTTGTTGGTGTTTAGCATCGAGTTCTTTGAGCATCCAGTCAGTAATGACCGCTCTGCTCATTGGGTTGTAGTAATGTTTCATGTTTAGGTTTCCTCGTAGCCATGTAGCCAAGTTGAAAGACACATTGATTGCTATCAGCGATTTCCATCTAAAGTGGAGTATCCCTACTGATTTGAAGAATAAGGCAATTGATGCCGTTATATGGCATATTAAACTAATGATAAATTCCGGCTTTGAACAGCGTACTGAACGGCGCAACCGCCTCATCGGCTTACTTCGATCAGAGCAGCACTGGAAGACCGCAGACTTACGCGAGCACCTAGGCATTAGTCAGCGTACGTTAATGCGTGAACTAGCGGAGTTAAGGCGTGCCGGCTATCCAATTGAGTCAGACAGAGGGCGCGGAGGTGGTATTCGTTTAAATGGCAGATGGGGCGTTGAGCGCTTGAATTTAAACCATCAGGAAGTGGTTGAATTGATACTCTCGTTAGCGGTTATGGAGTCCTTGCAATCACCACTACTCACTAGCAATCTGAAAGCTATCAAGCAGAAACTTTTTCAAGCCTTCCCCCAAAAACAGCGCAGCGCAGTCAGTAATATCCGTAAACGGATCATGATTGGAGACAATGCGAAAGCCAATTTGGTATCCCATTACACGACACCCCCTCAGCGAATTTCCGAGAGCCTATCAGAATCATTTTTGCGACGACATTGCCTGGAGATTGAATATCAATCTGAGGCAGGGGAGCGCACTGTTCGAGTAATCGAAGCACAGTTTATACTACTGAATTGGCCCATATGGTACATCATAGCTTGGGATCATCTTCGATTGTCATCCCGTGTGTTCCGAATAGACCGTATCAAGAAGGCTCGTATTGTAGATAGCAGTTTCGAGCTTAGATCAAAACATTTATTCACTGATATTTTCACTCCATTTTATCAAGCTATTTAAGCCTAATCGCTCTATCAATGATTATCCGGCGTCCCTATAAGGTGGGTAAAATTGCACTTTAGATAACTGTTTCAAGAATCCTCTATGGCTCAACTGCAACCAGTAATAGCATCTATGCCAGCAACAACTTAGCAAGAACACACGCCACTCTCTTATGTTTACGGACTTTATCAATGGGTAATTTTAAGCAGGCAGGGTTTTAAAGGTAGGTAAGTAAAGCGGGATATTTAAAATTTGTGGAGCGTGCTAGTGGAGTTACAACCTAGTTCGTCGGGTATTGTAAGGCTCGTCATCAGCAAAGTGAATGACAAGCCTACAGGATGTATTCATGCTGAGTGCTTAAAACACCCAGCCGAACCAACAAACTTCAAACTATAACAATAATCAACGAAGCTTCTGCCGCAGATATTTTCTTGCGTTTAGGTCTTTGGCAACGTCACACCCGTTTGGCCCTGATACTTACCGCCGCGATCTTTGTAGCTGGTTTCGCACACCTCATCGGATTCAAAAAACAACATCTGTGCCACGCCCTCGTTAGCGTATATTTTAGCGGGCAAGGTTGTGGTATTGGAAAACTCCAGCGTCACATGCCCTTCCCACTCCGGCTCTAGCGGCGTCACGTTGACAATAATTCCGCACCGAGCATAGGTCGACTTACCTAAACACACAGTCAGCACACTGCGAGGAATGCGAAAATACTCAACAGTGCTCGCTAATGCAAAAGAGTTAGGGGGAATAACACAGTAGTCGGCCTCTATATCAACAAAACTATTTTCATCAAAATTTTTGGGGTCTACTGTTGTTGGGTGAATATTGGTAAAAATTTTAAATTGTCGTGAACAACGCACATCATAGCCATAGCTAGAGGTGCCATAGGAAATGATTTTATTTTGACGACTTTTGCCCCTGACTTGACCTGCTTCGAAAGGGCTGATCATGTCGTGTTGCTCCGCCATGCGGCGTATCCAT
>NZ_CAKZKO010000096.1 GCF_937123705.1 uncultured Paraglaciecola sp.
AAAGACAAGAGAAGTCGAAGTTGACGTCATAAAGTGGTATAAGATAAGCGCGTTTAAAGTTCTAGATAAAAAAGAATGGCGATCTCATTTATTCCCAATCGTACCTGTCTACGGGGAAGAAGAAAATATTGAAGGTGAGGTTGAATATCGCGGGATTGTGAGAGCCGCGAAAGACCCTCAAAGAATGTACAATTATTGGAATACCGCCGCCGCGGAGACAATTGGACTACAACCAAAAGCACCATGGCTAGTAACAAAAGACCAGATAAAAAACTACAAAGAGTTTTGGGAATCTGCGAACACTGAAAACTTACCATACCTGCCTTACGAGCCTGATCCACAAGCACCACCACCACAGAGGATGCAGCCGCCGACGATGCAAAGCGGTTTTTTACAACAAGGTCAAGTCATGGCTGGCGATATCATGCAGGCGACAGGGGTTTTTGAAGCAAGCACAGGTGATTTGCCTCAGCAGCGTTCAGGAAAAGCGGTGATTGCCCTGCAACAAGAGGCCGATCTAGGCACATCACTATTCATGGATAACCTAGCAAGCGCAATCCAGCACACTGGAAAAATAATAATAAGTTTAATCCCCGCTATTTACGACACAAACAGAATTGTCAGACTGAGAGGTGAAGATGATGCTGTAAAATTTGTAGAAATCAACAAGCCGATATTGACCCCTGATGGAAAGAAAATACAAAACGACTTAACTAGGGGGAAATATGACGTTAGAGTTGGAGTTGGCCCAAGCTTTAGAACGCGTAGAATAGAGGCAGCTAACTCAATGGTCGAGTTAGCAAGAGTATTCCCGCAGATACTTCAAGTATCAGGTGATTTAGTAGCTAAGAATCTTGATTGGCCGGGTGCAGATGAAATGGCAGAGCGATTGAAAAAACTACTTCCGCCGGGCATCGCAGATGAAGAGGATTTAAGCGAAGAGGAAATGCGAGCAAAACAGCAAGCCGATCAACAACAGCAAGCGATGCAGCAAACAAGTATAGAGTTGGAGTTTGCCGAGACACAAGCTACAATCGAGAACAAGATGGCAGATACAGCAGTTAAACAGTCTTCCGCCGTCAAGAACTTTAGCGAGATAGAGCAAAACGATGTAGAAAACGCGGTACAAACGGCTGAATTAGCCGCCGCCGCTGGAAATACAAGACTACTGCAAGCAGCTTTAGCAGATGTAGCAAGATTATTGAAGAACAACGGCCCACAGGCACCGCAAGCCCAACTACAACAAAACCCTACTGCTGGGGTTCAGCAGGTTTAATTCGTGAGGACGCACCTAGATGTCAGAAGATCTACAAGAGCAGATCCAAAATGCTCCAAGTAAAGATGAAAGAGCGGAATCATCCCCCGCACCGGAAGTCAACGCAACTAATGAAACAGAAGCGGAGGCAAGCGCAACCGAACAGACAGAAGTTAGCAAACCTAACAAAGTCCAAGAGCGCATTAACCAGTTAACACGCGAGAAATACGAAGCAAGGCAAGAAGCTGCGGCTTTAGAGAAAAGAATCTCAGAACTCGAATCTCGAAAGCCAGAAGAATCTAAGCCAGCTTCAAAGGCACCGATTGAAGATGATTTTGATAATTATAATGATTATCAGGTCGCACAGTCAGAATATGTTGCTGAAAAAGCAGCTGAACTGGCTTATAGTCGTGTAGCAGCAGAAAATAAGAGTAGAAATGATAACGCTCAACAGTCAGAAAAAACTAGAGAGTTAGAAGCTAAGAAAGCAAGCTTTGACAAGAAACTTGATCAAAAGCGCGGAAACTTTCAAGACTTCGAAGAGGTTGCCTACGGTCACAAATTCATGAATCAAGATATGGCAGAACGTATCATTGGCATGGATAAAGGCCCAGAGGTTGCTTATCATTTAGGTTCTCATTTAGACGTTGCAGAACGAATATTTTCAATGCCTTTGATAGATCAAGCGGTTGAGTTAGCTAA
This sequence comes from uncultured Paraglaciecola sp., assembly GCF_937123705.1. Taxonomy (GTDB): domain Bacteria; phylum Pseudomonadota; class Gammaproteobacteria; order Enterobacterales; family Alteromonadaceae; genus Paraglaciecola. The sequence goes on from NZ_CAKZKO010000096.1 coordinate 1,958, forward strand.
AATTGAAATGCAGGTTGAATCACTGAACCCAAAAAAGGTAAGTGACGCACCGGATCTCATTAAGCCAATAAGTGGCCACGAAAAAGTTCATGCAGACCCAGATAAGATGTCGGCTGATCAGTGGGCAGAATGGAGGAATCGAGATCTTGAATCAAAAGGTAGATTATAATGAGTAATACAGTACTTACACCAACTGCGGTGACTCGTGAAGCGCTCCGAATTCTTCACCAAAAACTAAACTTCATCGGAAACATTGACCGTCAGTATGACGATTCATTTGCTAATACTGGCGCGAAGATTGGCAGCCAACTAAAAGTTAGATTGCCAAACGAGTACACAGTAAGAACAGGCGCGCCGATTGCTGTTCAAGACTCTACAGAAACCTCAGAAACAATCACAATGGCTACTCAAAAAGGTGTTGATGTAGAGTTTTCTAGTGCTGATTTAACAACTGATTTAGACGATTTTGGTAGTCGAGTACTTAATCCAATGATGAGCGTACTGGCGGCAAACATCGAATCCGACGCACTCAGCATGTATAAAGACGTCTATAATCAAGTAAATAATGTTGGATCTGCTTCTACATTTGGGAAAATACTGGCAGGCCGTAAAATCTTAGTTGATAACTTGGCTGGTTCAACTGGCTTAAAAATCAATTTAGATACGCAAACCAATGTCGATATGGTTGATTCGTTAAAAGGTTTATATCAAGACTCTTCTAGTATCGCCAAGCAGTATCGAGAGGGCTTGCTAGGCCGCACTTCTGGCTTTGATTTCTTCGAAAATACTTTGATGCCACGTCACACGACCGGTTCAGATGATGGAACAGGTGATTATTTGTGTGATTCAGCTACAGCGCAAACCGGATCAACACTGACTATTGATACTGGGACGGGAACTTGGAAGAAGGGCGATGTTTTCACCATTGCTGGCGTTAATCGCGTAAAGCCAGAAACAAAAGAAGACACGGGCAATTTACAACAGTTTGTTGTAACTGCCGACGCGGCCGCTTCTGCGACTTCATTAAGCTTTAGCCCTGCAATTGTGGCAACTGGCGCCCGTCAAAACGTATCAAATGGCGCAGCGAACAATCAAGCATTAACTAAAGTAGGTGGAGCTTCAGCAGTTCATGACATTTCACTTGGTTATCGAAAAGATGCGTTTGCCTTTGTAAGTGCAGATTTGAGAATGCCGCGCGGGGTTGACTTTGCAGCACGTGAGGTTATGGACGGAATATCAATGCGGATTGTATCTGATTATGATATTAATAATGACCTTTTTCCAACTCGTATTGATGTCCTATATGGGTTTAAAACATTACGTGCATCGCAAGCAGTGCGATTCGCTAACAACTAGGAGTAAATTATTATGTCATTAAGACAAATTGCAAGTAATAGTCCAGAAGGATCAGTTGCACCCGGACTACATCAAGAGATAATCCAAGGTGTCGGAGCCACGTACACGTTGAAAGCTGAGGAGTCAGGATCAACATGTTTGTTTGATTCGGCATCAGGGGTTGTTTATACACTTCCCGCACCAGTTGTAGGGATGAAGTTTAAATTCCGAGTGACGGTCGCAGTTACATCGAACGCCCATAAAGTTATCACTAACGCAGGGACGGTTTTCTTGCTTGGTGGAGTTATCATGGGTGATGTAACGGTAGCTCAATCAGGTGATTACTTTGAGGCTAATGGAAGTACACACGTTGCTATTTCTGCTGGAGGTTCGACAACTGGTGGTCTACTAGGCGAAGCTTACGAAGTCGAGTGTATTTCAGCGACTCAGTGGGTTATAAACGGCGTATGTCATGGTGCAGGCACTTTAGCAACTCCATTTGCTACTAGCTAAACCAAAATACCCCTTTTCGGAGGGGTGTATATTTATAGGTGATTTATGATTTGTAAACAGTGCGGATGTGATAGTGAGTACAAGGTGCAAAGTCGAGATCCTTGGTGCATGTATAAAATTCGAGATGGAAGAGTTGTTAGCGAAACGTTCGACCCTTTATATGTCCCTAACGGGTGGCACGACTCGCCAAAAGCGGCTAAAGAAGCAGAGGCAAGAAAAGCTATTCCGCTAGAAATTAAAAGCAAAAACAGAAGCAAAAAACCTAAAAAGGTAAAAAACAATGTCAACGGCTCAGGATTTAATAAATAGCTCGGCAAAACAAGCAGGTATTTTAGCTGAGGGGCAATCTTTAGAGGGCGGGGTAAACTCTGACGCACTAAAAAGATTAAACCGAATGATAGCCAGATTTCAGAATGACGGCATAGACTTGGGATTATCAACGTTGGCGGCTTCTGATGAGATGTACATCGATGATGCAGACGAAGAAGCTTTAGAAATCCAATTAACGTTAAGGCTAATGGTAAGACATAGAAGGCCCTTAGAACCCGCATTGGTGGGCGCTGGTGATTCAGCATTAAAAGAGCTACAAGCAAAATATACAAAAATTAATACAATGACTCTTGATAGCGGCATAGTTGATAATCGCTCAAAAACTTTTGATGTTAACGCCGGATGAGCATTGTTAACATCCCTCTAATCGGCCCGACTTATACAAATAGGTCATTGCCCGTTAATGCCCAAGTAACAAGGGGGTTTTATGCAACCGTCAATCTAGATGTTGGTGGAGAGCGGCTCTCATTCCAGCCATTCCCCGGACTAAAGCCTTTTGCAACTGGCGTAGGCGCGTCGAGGGGGGCAGGAACTCTAAACGGCGTTCTCTATGAAGTAATGGGAGGATCACTATATAAAATATCGTCCAATGGCTCGGCTACGTCACTAGGATCAATTGAAGGCGTGGGACGATGCAAATTAGAAGAAGCCACCAACAATTTAGTAATAACAACGGGTGTTGGTCGCCCTTACTCATATGATGGGTCGACTCTTACACAAGGCACTGACATTGATTTGCCAAGCGCTAATACGGTGACATACATCAACAGACGAGTTGTTTATGATTCATCAAATGGCGATGTAGCATTTTCAGATTTAAGTAATCCTTTATCAGTTAATAGCGCTAATGTCATTATTGCGGAAGCAAAGCAAGATGACATGGTTGCGGTATATGCATACAAACAGCAGTTACTAGCGTTCGGGACAGAATCAATTCAACCAATGTATAACAGCGGAACTGGGAATCCACCTTATGCGTTTATTTTAAACGCCACTCAAGAGGTTGGATTAGCGGCGGCGCACTCTGTAAGTTCTAATAATAAATTCTTATACTTTCTCGGTAGTGATAACACGATTTATCAAATGGCAGGACTAAGCCTAAGAAGTATAGGGAACCCAGCAATAGGGCAAGCTATCGCAGGGTATAGCAGTGTCTCAGATGCGTTCGGGCTATGCTTTACGCTAGACAACACTAATTTTTATATGATCTCATTCACTAACGGGGATGAGACATGGCTATATAATGAAGATGCGGGAATATGGACAAACCTATCTTTCGGCACTGATGGCTCTCAGCATTTAATAGCGAGCTATAACCGAGTTTACGGAAAAGATTTAGTCACAGATAGAAGAAACGGGAATGTCTACGAATTGGATTTCGATACGCATACAGATAATGGCGACATAATCCAAAGAAGAAGAGACACCGCTTCTATTGACGGGGCGACTTTTGGCAAAGCTGGCGCCGATATATTCATGAATTCATTATTATTAGAAATAGAGCCGGGCACTAGCTTGGTAACCTCTGAATCTCAAATAATAATGCAATATTCAGACGACAATGGAAGGTCTTGGAGTGCTGAACGGTGGCGTCCCATCGGCGCTCAAGGTGAGTATCGACACGAAATAGAATGGTTTGGCTTGGGGACTTTTAAGCGTAGAATGTTCCGCTTTACTATGACAGACCCTATAAAATGGGTGTTAATTAAACTATCAGCGGATATAAATATAAGCTATGGCTAATCTAGACCCTTTTGTTATTCAATGGCCAGAGCGATGGGTTAGTGATCCAGAAATTGGCCCTGTTGTATACTATTTGAACAGATTTTTGCATGATATTTTTGTCGCGCTGGATGGGGGAACAGCGGTTGAAGATGCTGAAGTTATAAATTCATCGACTAAATCTAGGCTAGCATCACTAATGCAATCTATAGATGATATTAGTATGCAAAATTCAAACAGATCCGAGATAGCAATATTATCAGAAAGAATCAGCGATTTAGAGAAGCAGCAATGATATCTAAGGCTGAATATGCTAACATCATAAAAAGAATTGACGAGCTAGAAGGCGATCATAGGCACATGGCTCACATTGGCGCTTTAAGAAAGGAGATGAATGATTTGAATAAAGATTTTTTTCTTGAAGTTGCTAAAGGCAATATAGCTGGGCATCGTCTAGTTAATAAATTCGGCAACGCGCCATCAGGTGTTCAAACAACAACAACTGATTTATGGGCTAGAGCCGATTCCACGACCACACAGCAAATATGGCTTGCCCCAACAGCCGCGAGAATTCATACAATATCAAGTGATAGCGCCTCCGACACTACAGGCTCTACTGGAGCTAATTCTGTAACTATTTGGTATCTTCCTGATTGGGATACTGCTGAAGCTCAAGAGACAGTGACAGGAAATTTAAATTCAGGCGTGGCCATGTCAAACGCGGCTGTTATTATCAATAGAATGGCCGTAAACCCTCAATCAACTAGCACCACCTCGAACGCTGGAACAATTATAGCTACAGCGGCAACAGATAGCACGATAACAGCCGCTATTTTGCCGGGCAAGGGTAAAACCCAACACGCAATTTACGGCATCCCGTCAACTGAAACCGCATATATGATAAATTGGAGCGGTAGTATTGATAAATCTCAAGGCACCTCATCTAGTTGTGATTTAAGTGTTTCATTCAATCCTAACCCAGACGTTCAGACAACAGTTTTTTTGAGGGAGCAGGATGTATCAGTACAGAGTGACGGGACAAGCCTATTTAATAGAAGAATGGCAAACATGCCTATATTTGCCGGGCCGGGGATCATAAAAATTCAAGCGATTGGATCTGCAAATGATCTGGATGTACAAATTGATTTCGATTTAATTTTAATAGAAAACGGGGTGTAAATGT
>NZ_CAKZKO010000097.1 GCF_937123705.1 uncultured Paraglaciecola sp.
CAACGCCGGTACCGCCAATATTGGCGGTATAGATGATTTTTTTATCGACCGGTGTTTTGTATTCTGCCAAACGTTCTTCTTCACTAAGCGGCATTAATTCATTTAATAGGGTTTGCTTCACATCACCGTTATCTGGCATTTTTGGCTGAACGTGGAAGTCTGCACGCCAAAGCGTACCCGGCTGCACGTCGATGAACTGAGAATAGCTTTGACCAGCATGGAAGAATTCATTATCACAGGTCGACAATTCTAAGTAAGGTGGCAACGTTGCAACGTCTAATTGAATAACGTGGGAACCAGGCTTAATGCCTTCAAAGTGCCACTGACCCTCTTGGTCGGAAACTACATAGCGGCCGTCTTCCATAAGAATACGAATACCCGCTAAACCTTCAGCATCTAAGTTGCCATCACAGTCATCTAAAATAACTCGGCCAATCACTTGGGCTTTATCGCGCATTAAGTCATCACGGAAGTCGATGCTCGCCGTTGCGATGTTTGACTTTAAAATAGGGTGAGAAATTTCAGCAACGTTGGTCATTGTACCGCTGGCGGTTGCTGAAACTTGGCTGATGTAAGAAATGCTCACAATTTCTTGCGACAGTAGCGACGGAAAGTTAACCGTAATCTGTTGGCCATTATTGCTTACGAGCACATCACTATACGCTGCTTTATTAACGCGCAGTGAGCCTTCTACATAGCTTAAACCAACCGGTAAGGTATCAATCAATTTGATATTAGATACGTCATATTCAATATTGGTCATGCTGATTTCGAAAGGAACAAAATCACCAATACCAGCCGTTGTTAAAGTACTGCTTTTATCCAATAGAATTCGGTCTGACTGAGGATCTAAAGGAATATCAACATTCAATAATAAGTTTTGGCTTGACGCTGCAAAACCGCGAGATGCATTGTTTAAGCGATAGGGTGCAGTCGGTAATGTTTGTATTACTTGGTCATCAGTTTCTGATGGGAAGATATACGCAATAGACGTATCGACTTCAATACGATAGTCGCCATTTTCAATATAAGGGAAACGGTAGCCACCGGTTGGGAAGTTATAAGATTTGCCGCTGCTATCTTGTGCTTGCCCACCCGAAACGATCGTATTTGGGAAGGTACTGGTTCCGTCATCGCCGTATACCGTAGCAGGCAGGCCGTTGCTGTTATCAATTAAGCGAACGGTAATGCCATCGATTAATTCGCCCGTATAGGCATTAAATACACGGCTGTATGGATCAAAGCTCAGTGTTTTACTTTGTGAGTCTTCTGCATCTTGCGAATCTTGATAGTTAATAGAAACCTGGCTTTCAGGTGTTAATGCAAGGTCACAGCTATTAGTAGAAACCGTTTCGGTGGCGGTTGTTTGGATGATGCCAATAAACTCGCCGCTATCATTTGTCGTTTCGTGTAATACAAGCTCTTTGCTCTCTACCGGATTGGTTGAGTTGATCGTAACCGTGACCGTATCAATTTGGTTGTTATCAAGGTTTTCATCAAGGTCAATCACACGCACAATTAACGGTGAACCTGCTTTGAATACATCGCTTTGCTGCGAAGGTATAGACGCAGGCAGATTAAGAGGATTGCCGTTAGCGTATGTCAGCTGGGTAGTGCTTGTGGTGCCATTACCAATACGGCATTCAGATTGAGTTAGGTTCGAGTTCTTGTCTGAATTGGGTGCTGATACTGGGCCCCAAATATCAATGGCTGAAGAAGTACCTGGAGCGCCTGGGGCACTGTCGGCTGCAGATTCTACAACGAAAGGTGCATTATCTGACTTTGAATAAGAAAGGCCGTTGTAGAAGTAGTGAACCGATGCGGCGCTGTCTAGCACATCGCCTGCTTCTGCTGCAGAGGCGGTGAGTGAGAATAAAGAACTGAATAAAACAAACGCACACATAAGGAGTTGCATGGTGAAATTATAAAACCACTTATGTGTGAGCTCGCTTTCATTTTTAGAAAGTAGAGAATTATTAATAGAGCGCTCACGCACCCCAGAGCAAGAGCTCTGGAGTGAGTGAGTGCGAAGCGTACTTAATGGCAACATTAAGGCAGCGTTACTTCAAAAGACGTCACAACCGTACCATTATCAGTACCATCGTTTTTAGTCGCCGTTACTGATGGGAAGGTAATGGTTACGACTCCCGCATCTGTAGCCGCTGTCACGTTGGCTGAAATGTCTGTGGCAGCAGCACCATTAAGAGATTGCTTGTAGCTTGCTGTATCAATATCGCTTTCGGAAAAAATACTAGGCATAACATCTGATAGTGTTAGGTCTGCATCTTTAGCACCAGAGTTGGTCACTGTTAGAGTGTATTTTAAAACAGCACCAGGGATTGCTTTAGGCGTATAGCCAGCAGGAGCGTTACCACTTAGGCTAACAGGGTCGCTAACGACCTCAACTGCTTTCGCAAGGGCAATATTTGCACCGACATAGGTGAAAGTCACTGGCTCAGGTTGAGTAGTGATAAATTCACCTGCAGCATTTGTTTCGGCAACAGTTTGCACAACATCTGGATCCCATGCTGTAGTCGCAGGTGTTGGAACAACTGCGCTTCCAACAGTACCCTGAGCTGCATCATTTTCAATGGCCGTTGCCGAGAACAGAACTTCAATAGTTTCACCATCAACACCCTGCTGCGGTGTAAATACAGCGATGTAGTTATATACGTGCGTGGACGTGTTGCCATCACCATCATCTTGAGCAAGTGAGATTGTGGCTGGGACAGGGGTGGTTTCACCCGCGTCTAAAACACCATCACCGTTCTCATCGATGAAATAAGTAACGTTATCTAGGGTAGGTAGTGAATAGTCCATTGCGGCGTTACTGTTATTGGTAAGCGTAAAGCCAATGGTCGTATCTTCACCAACAGGTGCATCAGCCGTAGCATTTGCTGCTGTTAAGTTAAATTTAACCAAACGGTCTACGTTAAATTCTGCAGTCGCTGGTGTTGCGTCAACACTCGTGCCACCGGCAACCGAGTAGCTTAAATTTGCCGTGTTGGTAATAAGATCACCATAGGGGGTCTCGGCCGCAGCTGAAAAGCTTGCTACGGTAGCCGTTACGGCTAACGCTAGGGTTTTCAATTTCATAAGTTTTACCTTCTTAAAATTTTATTAAACGTTATTTGATTTTAACAATGTACTGCACGGTCGTTGAAGCACCTGCAGCCAAGGGTTTGTTTAAGGACCAGCGAACTTGGCTATAGTCAGCGGCCTCTGCCTGCACACGTTCGCCATCTTTTTCAATGAAAAGCTCAGCAGGCAGTGCGTAGGTTTTTCCGTTATCAACAGAAAATTCTATTTGGGTCTCTAAACCTTTTGCTGACCCCTGAACATACACAGTATGTTCAGGAATAGGATTTGCGATTACGATATCCGCAGCCGGCTCAGTCCCTTTATTGCTCACTTCAACTTTGTAACCAACACGTTCACCCGGTAAAATTTTATCCGGCTGCTGCCACTGGTCTTGCTGACTACCATCTTTATTGGTGATGGTAACCACTTCAAACACAGTATTTGTCAGTGTCACTTCTGCACTTACGATGAAGCTCATCAGTGCGAGGCTTAATGCGAGTGTGATGTTTTTTATCATGCTGCTTCCTCTTGGTAAGTTGATATTCATAAATTAAATTCGATTAGTTATTTACAGTTGCATCTAGCAAGATTGCGTATTCCCCTGGTGCTAAATCACCCAGTGCAACATTGATCGATGTAACAGTACCTGTGTTAGGAACGGTCTCTGCATTATCGGCATCCGAGTTCGTATCGGTTAGCGCGGTAAAGTTAGAGTAAGTCGCTGGAGTCTGTGCAGGTAACACAGGCGCCTTGTAAGTTGGTGTATTAATCGTGCTACCAGCTGCTGATTGAACACGTAGGCTTTCTGCAATATACGTCATGTTAGCGGGAATAATATCGCTAATAGCAAGGGCGGTTGCGGTATCGTTTTGAACCGTTACTTTAATGAAGTAAGTAACCATTGCACCAGGGATCTTCTGATCGGTAACTGTTGCAGTGCCGTTGATCAAAGCGCTTGAACCAAGGATTGTTTTATTAATCAGTACTTCAAGAGATTGGCTTGGATCGAAAGTCGTTACTTTCAATTCAGACGTTGCATCATCACGACCTTGGTCAACAGCAATAATCGCGTTAGTGGAATCAGCACCCGCACCAGGGATTACAGTACCAAAAGCAGATTCGCCCGCTTTAATACCATTAGCTTCAGTTTGAGACACAACGGTAAGGTCAAGGTCTGTTAGGCTATTTAAGGTCGCAGCATTCGGTACATCGGTAACGATGTAAACCGTGATGGATTCGTCTCTTAAAATGTTTATGTCTGTACCAGTGTATAGAGTTTCATTAATGTTGTTAGGATCAAATGTACCATCAGATGACGCAGTATCGATGTAATACACTGTTAAATCACCGGCTGTTAGCGGCAAATCGTTAGTTGCACCGATCGATTCAAACAGTTTGAACGCTTCTGGGCCGTTACCTGTGTTGGTTACTGTATAGGTAATAGCCGCATTTTGATCGCCGTTAGTGATGTTAGTACTGGCATTGGCGGCAGTAACGTTCACGTTAATGATCTCGTCAACTTTAAAGCTCACACTTGCTTGCTCGCTATCAGAGCTGCCGTTTCGCGTAAAGCTAACCGTTGCCGTGTTTTGGATGGCTGTACCGGCTTCAGTACCAATGGCCAATGCATTCGTGCTAAATAAGGTTGCCCCTAAAATAGCAGTAGAAGCTAGTAATTTAGTGAATGGAACGTTTTTCATATTTAATACCTTTTGTTGGTTCTTTTATCAGTCATTGAGCAACGCTATTGAAGCCGTACTCTGAATTTAATGGTGAATTGAGTAGGACTTTCTCCAGCAGCAGGTGCTTGAAAAACTCCTTTTGGATTTATTCTAAAATGAGTAATATTCTTATCGATACCGTCGCTATCAGGGGTAGGGCTGTAGGTGAAACTTGCGCCATTATTAGCTGAAAATTCTAGGTCGTCGGAGTTACTACTTAAACTTTCAAAGTTATAGTTGAGCCCGCTGGGCGATGCACTTGGAAGTACTTTAATTGGCCCTGTATCTGCGACGTCATCAAAATCTAAGACATTCATAAACATATTTAATGGTATTGCGTCGGCGATCCAGATGCTATTTATTTGAGCAGCCCCAGGGCCGGAATTACTTGCCGAAATCGTATAAGTTAAAACAGCATTTGGGATAGCCTTAGCGAAAGATGTTGCAGTATTGGTACCGTGAATAGGGTCCGAATACACATCTACATTTTTGGTTAAGGTTATATTGGGTAGTTGAGGTACGATTTTGAAGGTTGATTCACTGGTATGCTCGATGTCATTTTCAACACCTTCAAGAGCGGTCACTGAAATACTCCAGTCTCCAAGCTCAGCATCTGCAGCCAAATTAAAACTGAATTGAAATATTTTTTTAGCAGGATGTGGCTCAGATAAAAAACTCATGTCTGCTTTGTTCACAAGCGTTGTGCCTTGGGAATTAGTGATGGTTATATTTGATGACGTTATGTCGAATGCGCCAAACGGATCACTAATCTCAGCTTGTATAATAATGGTCTCTGTAGGAGAAGCCTCACTTACTTCCTGTGAGTTGTTATCAAGAATTGATATATTGTCAACATTAATAACAGTGGCAGCTGGAAGGCTCACTAAACTATAGGGTGAAATGCTATCAGCGTTATTTACATTTGGGTCAATGGAATATATGCGTAAGCTATCTTCTCCATACTGAGAATCATTAGCTACTTTAAGAGATAACGTATCATTAGGATCAAGAGTCGGGGTGCCAGATAGGGGAATAGAGAATTCGAATAGGGCAACATTATCACCGTTTAAACCTACAGAAGGAACAGATATCGTTCGAGTTACGCTGCCGATACTTATGTTGTTACGTAACAGAGTAACGGTAACAGTATGTCCCCAAGAATCACGATTATAGTCGTTTTGTAAGAATAAATAAGCACTGACGGTAGAATCTGAAAAAATGAACTCTTGCTGAAAAGCGGGTGTAATAATATACGTTCTCTCAGCTAAATCTGCCAATGTATGAAAAGCGCTAGAGGTTGGCTGTACTCTACTTAAATTAGAGGATTGGCGTAAATAAAGTGGCTTATTACCCGTCGCTGGGTTTGCGGGTTTGGATACATAAATTGTAGGAGAGCTAATGGTTATGTCAGACATATTCTGAGCACTGATGGTAGCTGTATTCTCGATTGCGGTATTTGCAGTTGACGAAGCGAGGATGATGGCATCAATTACGATTGATTCTGTAGCATTAGCCGCGACTGAAATATTCGATATAGAGATTAATCCTGTTGAATTACTTCCCGCGGGGGCTTGCTGACTATTATTACTTGCTCCATTCGGTAGGCTAATAACCTCAAATGAAGAAATATTATTGGGTAAGTTGTCAACTACAGAAATTCCAGATTTTGCAACCCCGTTAGTTTCAATTAAATCAATTGTATATCTGATTTTCTCACCGGCTTGGACATTACCTCCGTTGAGGTCCGTCACAGATTTTGATGATGTAGAAAGGTCCGCTGAAATAACCGAGTAGGTTTGAGTGCGAGTATTGTTGGATAAGATATTATCAAATACAACACCGGTTACGGTCGCAGTAATATTAACGCTGTTATTCGTCGAATTATCAGAGTAGAACGAAATGGAAAGTGAGTTGGCCGAAGCGTTATTGGCTATATCATTGGTATAGTTACAAATAACATTTGCAGAAATTTCATTACAACTCCATTGATTCCCCGTAAAGGAGTTTAGCGAGAGGCCTGTCGGTAATGGAATTGAAATTTCAGTACTGCTTGTCGCGATACTGGGTCCGTTATTATAAACAGTGAAATTGACTGTATTGTTCTCGCCACGTATGAATCTGCTAGGCCCGGTCTGCTGGATTGATAAGTCAGCCACTGGTTCGTTAGGCACGCTGATCAGTTCAGCGGTTAAAAATACAGCATCTTGCCCAGAAGAATAGGTGGTATGTACGCTGGTATCCCCTGCGGTGAGGTAGCTACCAATTTGATACTCATCAATATCAACGCCACTTGTATTTCTTCCACCCGAAATATTTGAGTAGCCATTGAATTGATTGCCGTTTGGATTATTCGTTCCGGTTAAATTGTTGTTTTCAAATCTTAATGTTTCGTTAAAGTTGCTTCGTGGTTGTGAGTTATTGGCATCACCTTCCCACGTAATGTGTGCATGTTTACCACCTTTAGCAGCTGGGTTTTGAGCAATAACAAAATTATCTGGAATCAAGTCAAGCTCGCTGCCCCAAAAATTCTTAAAGCCATCAAATACGTTAATAACCCTTAGTGGTTCACCGGTATGTTCATAAATAACGGCTAAAGCCCAGCCAGCATAGGCGCTTTGTACATCACAATAGCTGGTAGAGCCATTAAAAGTAACACCAGAAGCTTTATGCGATGTGCTGCTTACAGAGATTAAGTTTGTTACATCTTTTTTAGAGCTGAAATAATTACGGCCCTGAAAAACTTCAACGTGACTAATGTCGGCAGTCAGTGTTGAGTTATTAAAAACGATCGTAGGATCAACCGAACCAGAACCAGACCAATATAAATAAGCGGCTTTCATGGTTGCGCCAATTGGGATGTTGATCGTGCTTGAAGATTCGCCCCCACTGATTGGTGCGCAAGTATTACTTGAACTGCGTAGGGTATTGCCTGCCAGTGCAAAAGAAATATTACCCGCAAAGCTATGGCGTAAAATGACGTTTTCAGAAAGTGCAGCCTGGCTGGTAAATAATAAAACGATAAATCCAGCGATCAAGTGTTTACTCAAATAACTTTGGCGACAAAAGTTACTGATGCAAATAATGCATAGTTGAACTTTATATCGGAAGTTAAAATAAGTTTTCGTCACTAATGTCTCAATCTGTCTAGTTGAACTTTGTCAGATAATATTGAGGAGTTAGACCTACGTCAAATCTTTGAAATGTGGGACTTATGTCTCATAATCGACTGTAATTGCTTAAATTTAATGAGGTTTTACAAAATAAGTATGTATTTTTTAGGAATATTCTGATCGCTGTGTTTTTTAGTAGTAAAGACCTACATAAACAATCAGTTATGTGTCCATCAGCGACAATTTTTGTCACAATTTTCAGAAAATATGAGGTGTGACTTTTTGTATGTGAATTGTAAAATATTGAATAAATAACAATTTAAGTAACTTTTGTGCACTTCTAAGCTCGATTCTCGTCAAAAAACTTTCATGAATAAATCCTATTCTTCACGGTTTTCTAGCACATTCAGTTGCTGTACAGTTACTTGATAACAAATACAAAAATAAAACGGGATTAAATCCCTTA
>NZ_CAKZKO010000098.1 GCF_937123705.1 uncultured Paraglaciecola sp.
TTATTTGGTTTAACTCCAATAGGAAAGGCCTTAGGGTATTCATTTTTAAGTTTCGCGTAAGCATCGCTTCCAACTAAATTTTCATTTTCATCGATGATACCTTTGCCTATTAAGTCAGCCATAATCTTAAAGGCCGATAAATCAGGATATTGAGCTGTGATTTTGTCTTTTAAGTCCTGAGTTAACTTGCTTGGCACAGTTTCTTTGAAAGAGCTGTCATTAACTTCTTTGACAAGTGAATCAACAAAGTCTTTTTCTGTAAAATCAACATAGTAATTCAGAGTAAAAGTACGATCTTTAACGCGGCACATATACTCGTTTACTGGTAGGCGTAAGCCTCGCCCAACTTCTTGCAATTTTGATGTTGTGCTGCCGCTTGAACGTAATTTGCAAATTTGAAATACATTAGGGTTATCCCAGCCTTCACGTAACGTCCATTTGGAAAAGATAAAGCGTCGAGGATTATCTAATGAAAGTAATAGTTCTTTATCATGTAGAATCTCGTTAATTTCTTGCTCTATTTTTTCGTCTTTATCACTATTATCTTTTGAAAAATAGCCACCATGCACAGAAGATACATCTTTGATGGTTTGCTCTAAATAGGTGCGATAGTATGGTTCGTCTTCCTTTTCTAGCAGTCGCTTGGCTTCTGCTAGAACCCATTCTTCAAACTTGCTTTTTAAACTGCCAGACAGGTTGTTACCATCACGGTAACCTTCAATATCATCAATGAAAAATAGTGTTAACGGTTTAATTCTTGGCTTTTGAGTGAGAAATTCTTTTTCAATCTTGAAGTGTTCTTTGATGGCTTTCTGCATCATATTATCTTCAAGTGTTTGAGCGTAAGAATAAGGATTAATAGTGCCGCCAATTTTCAGCTCAATACCATTGCTCAAAACAACAGTCGTCTTGTTCAGGGCTTCTACATATAAGTCATGAATTGAACCATGAGTTTTTGATAGCGATTCACCTTTGGTGAGTGTGAACGATGTTTTTGTACCATTTTCGTTTAACTCAAAAGTTATTTCTTTGCCGTCAGAGCGAGTAAATTTAAGGCTCGCCGTATCATCACCAACAACATCTTCAATATAAGCATCTATCCCTTTTACCAAGTCATTGTTAAACGCATCGACGGCTGTAAGACGGTAAACAAGATTTTTATAGTCATTATTGAAAGTCGCGCCATAACGAATAATGTACTGTGCATCGAATTTCTCGATGTTTTTCCATGTTTTCGCGCTTTCTCGTGTCGGAAATTTGTGCGGTTCATCAATAATCATGATTGGTTTTACCGCTCTGATTGCGTCGAACGGTGTGTCATATTGGTTGGCTAGTAGCCCAACATCATATTTTTCGGCTAATGATTTTGAATTAATCATGCCAGAGTTAATGATCAAAACATGTATATGCTTTTTATTAAAATTGCTTGCCTCTACAAAATCATGTATCGCCTGTGGCATATATGATTTTGTGTTTTTCTTTGCGCTTTTTTGGCTTTCTACAACGTAAGTTTTTAACTCTCGTTCGTACGGGTCGCGAAAATGCTCTTTCAGTGCATCGCTTTTAAGAAAATTAACCGTTCCAGCTTTAATTGATAGCGTAGGGACAACAACAATAAACTTATTAATACCAAACGCTTTATTTAGATCAAAAATTGTTTTTGCGTAGGTGTAAGTTTTACCTGTACCGGTTTCCATTGAGACATCAATAATATTGCTGCTGTTATAGTGTTCTCTACTGTGCTCAATGTTGTTGAGATCCTGTACCGCTTTAATATTGGCATAATATTGCGCGGGCGAAATATCAAAAGTAGGATTGGCTAATTGGCGAGTTGTTGCATCACTCGAGTGAATAGGTTCAGCGCCAACAAACATACTCATTACCGCATCGACCCCCGCTTGTTGGTGGGGTAAGTTCTTTTCAAAAGTAAATCCTTTAGTCATTAGTTACGCACCACCACTTCAAGCTCAATAGACTTTTTGTTTGCATAACTTTTTAAGGCTTCATTTAATTCCATCTGCTTGGCACTCTCAAAATTACTACCAAATACAATAACCTTGTTCGGTGCGAATGCCTTATCAGTATCAAGTTTTTGCAGTAATGCCTTCAGTGATTCACTCGAAAAGTCTGGTGCAATTAAATAAAGGCGCGCGTCACATAAATGCGCGGTATAGCCATTAAATTTAATGGTTTGTATTGGCGTGGTGAGTAAACTGCCATCATATAAACACCAAGTAGTTAGAATAGTATTATATTCTTCGTCACTTAGAACAACATCATCAAAAAATGTCAAGTTTGAAAGTGTTAGTTCTTTGTCGTCCATAGTTCGAAAGTCGTCTGTAGTTGCAAAGACCTTAAAGCCCAAATCGCCTCTATATTCAGGATTTTCTTGTTGAATTTTTTCAGCGGATTTAATGATACGATCTTTGGTAATATCAAAAATATTTTTATAGCCGGTTTTGTAAGCTTGTTTCTTTTTATCTGTACCTTCAGGTAATTGGACACAAATAAAATTACGCTGTAATGGTTCTTCAATATTTAGGGCATACACACTGTGAGCGGTAGTTCCTGAACCTGCAAAAAAATCTAAGAATAAATCATTTGTTTCTGCTTTTATTGAGCCCAACAAGGTTTTAAGTAAATTTGTTGGTTTCGGGTATGAAAAATATCCTTTTCCACCGAATAATTCTTCTACTTCTACACCACCATTACTTTTTGTCGAAATGATTGACCTCAATAAAAACTCTTCGACTTCATCGAGAAATTTTATTGAGCTTGGTTGCGTTTTTTCATCTTTAGCAAACCAAATGCGACCACAAACCAAGCTGCCATCATATCTTTCTACTACGTTTGTATATTTCCCATTTTTGATTTGTGCAGCGTCTTCGAAAGTTTCTTTCTTCCAGCGCCAACCTCGATCTGGAACTTTTACTGGTTTATCAGTTTTAGGGTGGAGAACATCATAAGTTGGCCCAAAAGTATCTGCATTCGGCCAACTCATATTTATCTTTCCCCAAAGGCGAAACTCATCAGTTAAGCCGTTATAAAGTGTAATCCCTCTATCATAGCCATTAATATTGAAGAACTTTTTGAGTGCCTTCTCAGATTCTCTTATAGATGATTTTGCTTTTTTCTGTTTCTCTACAAACTCATATACATCATCAATTCCATCTTTTCTCATAAGGAATTCTTTCTTAACAATACTCGATTTTGAGTAAAGTAATACATATTCATGTATATTTCCGATACCCTTGTCATTTTTGGGTATGCGTTTGTTCCATACAATGCTTTCGATGAAATTTTCTTCACCAAAAATTTCATCGCATATTATTTTTAGTTGGTTTAGCTCATTTTCATCAATTGAAATACAAATAGCGCCGTCTTCTTTGAGCAACTCGCGTGCTATGTACAAGCGAGGGTACATGAATGTTAGCCACGCACTATGGCTACTAGATCCTTTGTCTGTAAAGTCTAGGATGCGTTCTGCTTCATCTAACTCGATACCCGCCAATTCGCTTAGTTGCTCTTTGGTGAACTTACGGTCATCGTTATAAACAAAACCATCTTTCCCTGTATTGTAAGGAGGGTCGATGTAGATCATTTTCACCTTTTCACTATAGGCATTCACCATATGTTTAAGGACTTCTAGGTTGTCGCCTTTAATCAGCAGGTTTTGGCTCTCTTTGTTTTGATCTAATTGATTGTGCTCTTTATCCTCACTAATCAGAGTCTTCGGCGGTAAGTTTGTGAGTAAACGTGCATAAGATTTACCAAGCCAGTTTAATGAGTATGACTCCTTAGAAAGCTCCACTTCATTTGCGCTTACTAACTCAACCATTTTTTCTTGCAGAAAATTTCCTTTTTTATCAAAGCATTGAGGAAAGTGTTTTTTTAGAACTGCAAGCTGTTTGCTGTTCACTGTTTCAATGTTTGAATGTAGCGTTTCTTCTTTTATTGTCATGTTAAA
Source organism: uncultured Paraglaciecola sp. (assembly GCF_937123705.1). Taxonomy (GTDB): domain Bacteria; phylum Pseudomonadota; class Gammaproteobacteria; order Enterobacterales; family Alteromonadaceae; genus Paraglaciecola. The sequence continues at coordinate 3,968 of NZ_CAKZKO010000098.1, forward strand.
CTCAAATTTAATTATAATACTGGCTTATTTAGTGTCGATATTGTCTGTAATTTTTATTGATGCTTCTGCTAGACCTGTTCTAAGTAACTCAGCTAAAGCGCCATCTAGGCTTTTAAAAACTCTCGCTTCATAAGGCTGCCTAGAGCTACTTAGCACAAGCGGTTCACCATTCCACTCAACACCATCAAAAACGACAATATAGCCGCCTTTTTTACCTAAAATTAGTGCTTGGTCGATAATGCCTTCTTTTACCCTAGCTTTTGCCATGGAGCTCAATATGCATTGACCGCCATTAATTCCTGAAATCATATGTTTTCTCAAGATCAGTTTTTAACTTACGAAACAATATTCAATATCGTTTCTATAGTCAATATTGTGTAACTATTGAATAATGAATATTTCAGAATCTATGGTTGGTTTAATGAATAAATTTACTTATTGTTATGAAAGAGGACAGGTGCTCTAGTCTAAGTTATTTTTATCACTGCCATCAGGATTGGACACAGGTGTTTTTACGCCATTTATGTTGCGGACATGATAATTGTCATAGTTTCCTTGTTCTATTTCTTTGACGAATTGCGCGCGTGTCATGTCATTGCCGTTGTAATTATCATGAAACTTTTGGTTTCTTCCTGTGTTTGATTCGCTGGTTACTGATATGCGTTTTCTAGCCATTTTTATCTCCTGAATAGGGGTTCAACATTATTTTCCACTTCACTGTCGTGAGGTATGATTCCAGTAATTGTAGATAGCATTGAATGTTCGATGTGTAAGTTTTCGGCAATCTTATAGAAGCTTATACCTAGCTCTTGATCAATTAATTCAACGGAACTTTTGAGTAATTCAGGCTGCTCCGTAACCACCTGTTCGTCATAACGCTCTTTTCTAGATTGCCCTGTTTTACTTAGCCTTACGTTGGCAGCTCTGTATTCTTGTGACGTAATGAGCTTTAGGAAATGTGCACGGTAAATTATAGCTTTCAAACTCATTCCCCATCGAACTTTAAGTCTATAAAGTGGCTTCCATGACGATTCTCTATTAGGCGAAAAATTAGATGGGAACTCGTTTAAGAATGCGGCTCGCGGGAATATGAAAGCACTTGCAAACCTATCAGCCTCAGATTCGGTAACCGTATCACCAGTTTCAATACCATTATGTAGAACGAAATGCCCACATTCATGAGCAAGATCAAAGCGCAATCGGCATGGACTTTCTTTCGCATCATTTCTAATAATAATAGGCCTGCGTCGATTAAGGGATAAAGCATCGACTTTATCAGAAACACCTGTGAAGGTTGTAATGACTACTCCCGCACTTTCCAGTACATTTGTTATACTATCAATCGGAGTGTCTAGCCCTAGATTCCAATGTTCACGGCAGTTTTCCGCGGCATTTTCAATTTCAATATTCGTATAACTATCTGCATCGTTGGAGTATTCAGGGATATTGGGTTCAGGAAACTCAATATAACCAGAAAGGAAGTCCACTAAAACCTCAAAAACGCTACTATATGAGCAAACACGGTTTGCCAACCCAACTGGTGTGGTTTTGCGTTTTCTAAAATGGCACTGTTCAAACTTTACGTCATTATTCAAAGGCGTATAAAAAAAGTCTTTACGAACTAAAAGCGTTTCACAAAGTGCATAAAGCATATCCTCTGGCGGTTGTCTTGTATCGCCCTCGAGCTGATGAATAAACTGGCGAGACGCGGTTACAGCGTCACCGAGTTCTTTCAAGGTCAATCCGTTTAACAAACGTGCTAAACGCAATTTTTCTCCATAAAATCTATCGATCATTCTCGTTCTTATCTTTTTGCTTACTAACAAGTTTTAGTTTTGCTTTCGCCGGTGGCGTTTTAACTGCTTGTGGTTGGTTCTTGTCAACGATGCTCATGACAGGTAACTGATCACTCAAAGGTATTTCCCACTTGCAAACAATTTCTTTAAATTCGTTATAGCCAACGAAGTAGGCGTGTTCTGCTGCTGTATCGTATGGTGTATCAATGATTAGGAACCATCTGATGTGTGCAAAATCATTGTTTTGCTCAAACAGACACATTTGTTCATAGCCTTCATGGGATGGAATGATTTTTCGGTCAGGCAAATATTGAGGATCATTCCGAGAAAAGCGCACAGGTATGCCTTCTATCGAAAATGTAAAGCGCCCATTGTCGGTAATTATATTTAGCCATGGCCATTCACCTTCATGCGACTTAGACTTTATTCGCGTTCGACAACATTCATATGCACGCATTCCTAAGGATAAGCGTGTATCGCCGAGCTCAGGTTCGTGTCTGTCTATAACTTCCCCCCTGACTTGGACTAATAGGTAAGCTAAGTCTTGGATATATTCTCTTTTAAGCTGAGGGGCAAGTTTCCATGGTTCTTCGTGCATCGGTTTGACCTTCTATGATTAATATTATGATGATATTTTATGCTAATGATAAGGTTTGTCAAGCAGTCGTTAAAAAATAAAGCTAAAGTTCTGTGGTCAACTTCTCTGACAATTAATCAAGGGCGTAAAACCCTTGATACGAGTTCATTTTCAATATTTTGCAGTGAAGCCAAAGCATTAGTGCGCTGTAGCGTACGTGCATTACTTTTTATCAGCTCGATAAAAGCTTCTTTATGTAAGCCGTGAAGCTGATATGTGTTTTTGGCTGCTAATTCAAATTTTGTTACTAATCTCATTGTAACCTCCTATATTTGGAGGCCGTGACAACCACGGCCTTTGTAAAGCCGCGTGGTCGAGAATATGTGGTTGCCTGCACCTTTGGTCGCAATGCAATGGAGAAGCATTTTATGCTTGCAGGAATAAACCGCTATTCACGTTAATGTGGATGCTAAAAAGGCCGCGTGGGTTCACGCGTTTTCAAATTTGGTGGTAAAGATTGATTGGTCATTTGAATCAGCACTAAAGCGCTGCTGCTTTTGTTATAAAAGAGTTTCGCTGCGCTGAAAAAAGGCAGAACACATTCGTGTTCGCATCTAGTGTTCTAGTTTCCCCTTTTGGGTAGACGTAAAAATATCACATAACTTGTCTTCATCAAGACATCCCCCAACCTTCCGCACCTTCTCAAGTTCAGGTTTGTGCAGGCTGGGTGGTTCCCCCTGTCTGGATTGCGCCAAAACATGTGATCTTCGCTCGCCAGCTCGCTTCTTTTTCTGGGGTTTTCAACCCCAAAAGGGGATGTGTTTTTAAGATTAAGGAGCAAAGAAATGAGCGAAGAAATTAGAATTTATGTTGCAGACCTAGCCGCATACAACAACGGCAAGTTACATGGTGTTTGGATTGATGCCACGCAAGCGCTGGACGACATTCAAGAACAAATTAATGAGTTATTAGCCAACAGCCCAGAAGACGATGCCGAAGAATATGCTATTCATGATTATGAAGGCTTTGCTGGTTATTCAGTCTCTGAGTATGAAGGTATTGAGCGCGCACAGGAAGTGGCTTGTTTTATTGAGGAGCATGGCGAAATTGCAGGCGATTTATTATCTCACTTTGGCGACAGCATCGACGATGCGCAAAAAGCCATTGAAGACAATTATTGTGGTTGTTATGCATCACTGGCTGATTATGCCGAAGAGCTGACCGGAGAAACCACACAAATTCCTGAGCATTTAGCTTTTTATATCGACTATGAAAAAATGGGGCGTGATATGGAGCTAGGCGGCGATGTATTCACCATTGAAACGGGCTATCAAGAAGTGCATATTTTTTGGAACCATTAAACAGGTGAGCTTCTGCCCTTTCTTGTTGAAGGGGCGTGAGCTTACTTTTAGCCGCGCACTTTTGGGGCTCAGAGGCCTTGCAGCCTATATCGCTCATACTTCGCTTGTCTTGTCTCCGCTGTCGTCAAGCTGAGCCCCAAAAGTTTAAATAATGCTGGTCATCGGTATTAGCAATACCGATACCGTCTTTGTTTTAAACCGTTTCGGTTTATGATTTATTTATTTCGCGGCGCTTACCGCCGTGAAACTTAATGGTGGTAAACCATGTTTGATTATGTTAGTTTATATATATTGTTTTTTACGGCGTTTATCGCCGCAAATAAAGCTAATGGTAAACTAAAAAGGGTTGTACGCTTGGTTAACAGCACTACTTCACATGATGATGTAGCAAAAGGGGCTTATAAACAGTCACTTAAAGCGCTTCTACCTTATGGCATGCTGGCGACTAAAAAGTGGCTAGCTGAACAAGGCTTAAGTGCCCATGCCATCGATAACGCAGTGAAAACAGAAACTTTGTTATTACTGGCTACTGGCGTATATAGCCAGTATTCCCGCTCATTGAGCTGGGAAGGGGTGGTCGCATCAATGCAGCGTATGGATATGAACAACTCGGATAATCTGCCTTCGGTTATCGTTGGTGGGTTGTCGGCATTGTCATTATCAGGATTGTCGCAGTATCTGTCGTTAGGCAGTACGCCACATATACATTTATATGCACAAGGCAAGTTGCCATCATGGTTGGGGCGTTTGTCGTTGCCCGTTGAATGTGATGGGCATAGTACTAATACGTTGTGGCCTGAATGGCTGATAAAAGACAAAAGCTTTATCAGGCAGCATGAATGGGAGGCGGATCTGCCCCCTGTGTATTTTTCATGTCCTGAAAAAGCGTTGTTGGAGTTACTGGTAGATTTGCCAGACGCGGTTAGCTTTGAGCATGCCGACGAGCTTATGCAAGGCTTAGTGAATTTATCACCCAGAAAGCTCGATACACTTTTAAAAGCTTGCAAAAGTGTGAAGGTAAAACGCTTGTTTTTCTGGTTAGCTAAGCGCCAAGCTTACCCTTGGTTTACTAAGCTGAATGTCGAGGATTACGACTTAGGCTCAGGCAAGCGTGTTGTGGCTAAAGGCGGTAAATTGGATACGGATTATTTGATCACTGTGCCGTCACATATGGCAATGGAAAGCGAATAACTCTTTATAAGTAAGAATGGGCATGGATAGAAACATTATTTATTACAAGCAAGTGCAGTTATTGATGCAGGTTTTACCTTTTGTCGCAAAGCAGGAATGCTTTGCGCTTAAAGGCGGTACGGCGATCAATCTCTTTGTCAGAGAGTTTCCGCGCTTGTCGGTTGATATTGATTTAGTTTATCTGCCGATGAAAGGCCGTGATGACGCATTACAGGAAATATGTGCAGCATTAGATGCCATTAGCGCAGATTTAAAAGTCGCGTTTAAAGATGTTGAGCTAACAGAAGCTTATAAGTCAAAACGCGATGCGCTCAGACTAATCGTTGGCCGTAATGGCGTGCAGATTAAAGTAGAGTTATCGCCCGTATTACGTGGCACGGTTTACGAGCCGAAGATGATGGAAGTATGCGCAGCTGTAGAAGATGAATTTGGTTATGCAGAAGTGCCTGTGGTGGCCTTGGCCGATCTCTATGCTGGCAAAATATGCGCGGCATTAGATAGGCAGCACCCAAGAGACTTATTCGATGTGAAGTGGCTCTTGGAAAATGAAGGCCTGACGGATGAGATACGAAAAGCATTAATTATCTATCTCTCAAGTCACAATCGGCCAATGGCCGAATTGTTAAGGCCGCAATTTAAAGAGTTATCGGCTATTTATGCAGGTGAATTTGCAAATATGGCCGAGACGGACGTACCGCTTGAAGAGCTGGTGGCCGTGAGAAAGCGTTTGGTAGAGCTTATTCACCAAGGGCTAACCGATAGTGAGAAAGGCTTTTTACTGTCGTTTAAAAACCGTGAGCCGGATTGGGCGTTGCTTGGTCTTGATAATGTAAGTGAACTTCCGGCCATTAAATGGAAACAGATTAATCTGGCCAAAATGCCAGATGACAAACATAAGCTGGCGTTAGACAAGCTAAAAGAAGTACTGAGTGTTTGATTTATAGTACTTAGTTATTTTGCTAGAATAGCGCTCAAATTTTTCAATGCTTTGATGGGAGGTAAGGCTGGCTGAGAGTCACCTAGCTGCTTGAAGATCAGGGCTTAGAGTTAACTTTATTTTTTTGTACAAATAGTTGTACAAAACGGGAATTTAGATACATGGCAAACGCCGATTTTCTTAATGAAATCAATAAGCGAAGAACTTTCGCTATCATCTCTCACCCAAATTCGAACTGATAAGACACCCTGAGTCACCTTAAGACACAAACTATAATTAAATCAAAAAGTTATGTCTTGTCTGGGGTTGTCATATTGACGACCAAAGTCCCCATTTGTCATGCTGAGTCATGCAAAATAAGTACAAATTTGAGTACAAATTTTGCGATTCAATGAGCACTTAAATTTATTTGTACTTGTTCATTGTAATCAATGACTTGGAGTACAAAGCATGGCAATCACTGAATCATGGTTAAAAGCAAACCACGGTAAGGCTCGAACAAAGTCACTCGTGAAATCAGATCGCGATGGCGTGTGTGTTCGCGTTTCTCCCAAAGGCAAAATCACCTATAGCCTTCGATACTATTACAACGGAAAACAAACCACTGCCGATATTGGAACCTACCCTCTCATGACGTTGAAGGAGGCGAGGACGGAAAACCAAAGGCTTCGAAAAAAGTTAGAGCAAGGTCATGATCCAAAGGTAGTTCGCCAACTCGAACGCCAAGCGATGATCGCTGCCAAATCCTTGGAAGGGTTATTTGACCTTTGGTACGAAAGTTATTGCATCAAAAACAAGAAAGGCCATTTTGAAATCAGGAGGAGCTTTGAAATTCATGTATTCGGAAAAGGAGGCTTTGGCCACTTGCCTGCCGATAAGGTCAGTCTTCATACATGGCTTGAGTTACTTGAGCGGTTAGCTGAAACAACTCCAGCTATAGCTGAACGTATTCTGGTTAATGCGAAACAGATGCTCAAATTTGCGGTTAAACGAAAGCTTATTCCAGCAAACCCGTTGTCGGACATTTACGCAAAAGAAGATTTACAGATTAAAAAGCGGTCTGTAGACCGACACCTTTCTGATGAAGAAATCAAAATGGTATGGCTTGCGATTGATCGCTCGCGCATCACTCCAAAAAATAAGCTCTTTGTAAAGTTATGCCTGATCTATGGCTGCCGAAATGGTGAGCTACGCCAGTCTAAAAAAACAGACTTTGATTTTGAGAAGAAAATCTGGACGATACCGCCAGAAAATCACAAGCTTGGGAAGAGCACTGAAAAACCATTGTTAAGACCGATTACACCAACAATCGAAGGCTATCTAAAGGAAGCCTTTGAACTGAGTGCTGGAAGTAGCCATGTGTTTACTAATGATGGCTCAGATGAAGTGCTTGGCGTTAGAGCCCCGCTCGCCATTCCCTACAATATTATGCAGTACCTGCGGCGCAAAGAGTCGTTTGAAATTGAGCATTTCAGCATGCACGATTTACGTCGCACTTGCCGCTCAAATTTATCGTCCATTACAGAATTTCACGTCGCTGAAATTATGTTGGGGCATAGTATTGGGCGTATTGTTCAAACGTATGACCAATATGATTATTTGAAGGAGCAAGCTGAAGCTTATGAGAAGTGGTGCAAGCGTATTTTTGAGATCGTTGAAGGAAAGACGCCACCTCAGGTGCCTGTAAACGACAATGTAGTGAAGTTAGATTTCCGAAATAGGGGTTAGTCTGCTTGAGCTGTATTCCTTGCTAGGGAAGGCAATGCACGCACTAAAAATGATCAGGTCTGCCTGCTGCCTTGTCATGCTCACGGCAAACATAGGCGACAATATTGTCGAAGGCATCTTCAAAGAAAACGCCGTTTTCTTCTACGTCTATGTTGGCCAGATTTACGAGCCATTCAGCTTCAATATTGTAAACCTCTTGGATGTAATCAAATGTCTTCCACATGAGAAGATCGCCCCTAAACGGACGGAATGTTCCGTCCGGCATCGGTAGCATTCGAATTTCTGTATTTGGTTGTCTTGTCTGTTGCATGGCTTATTATTCTCACAATTTTTTATGGCGAACAATATTAATTTCTATGTCATTGATCTGACTCTATTAAATGGCTTGCTAATATTTTTAGTTTTAGGCCTTTCTACATCCGGTGATGGATTCAAGTTTCGTTCGTAGTTGCGTTCTACAGAGCTGTGAACTTGCCTTTCGATAGTGCCTCCAATCGTATATTCCCTCCGAACCTCCTTCTTTTTCGTTTTACTCTGCTCCTTGCCGTTTTTATAGTTGATGTCCTTTTTTGAGGCTGTAATTACTTCTGAGGTCTTATTGTTTACCTTGTTTTGAAAACTGACTTTTGAAGAGGTGATTTCTGTTTTCCTGCTAATTGCACCGTCCGGCGTATATTCCGTTACCAATTTTTGCTTTTTGGTATCTACTGCCGGTGGTGATTGTTTTCCGACTGGAGCCTTGCCAAACAAATCCTTTGCAAATGATCCAAAGCTGCGTTTTTGTTTCATTTCTTTCTGGTTTGCTTCGCTGCTCTTTGACTCTTTGGAAATACTTTTCTTAACGAACCGTTCCTGCATATTGTTCTTTCCAGCTGAAATGCGATCTAGGCGTTGTTGAATACGTATTTCCACATTTTCCAAAGCAATGCGTTGGTAGTTTTTGTTCTTCAATTCAGTGGAATTCTTCAGGCGTTTAGCCTCCTTATAAACGAATATGTCTTTGTATTGATTATGGTGTTGGATCGCTCTTCTGGTGATCGCATCCGCGCGATCACCAATGGTTTTGTATTCTTTTGAGCGTGTAAATTCAGGCTGTTTCATAATGGTCTCCAAGATGAACAATTAGTGAGATACTTGGTTTTGTTTAGTGACATTCATTCGTTCCAGATCGAATTCCTCAATGGTGCTGACTAGCCATCGATTGGACGAACCCTGCTCTTGTAAGTCAGGCAGAGGCAGAGGTCTTTTTTTCCTCTTCATCATTCGAAATACTGTTCTTGGTGAAATTTCCCAGCGATCGGCGAGTTCACGAGTCGTATAAAACATCTTATTCATAGCTGCTCTCCGTTTGTGTTTTGTTGTTCCAAAAATGAATGTCTAAAAGTGCTAAGTAAGTGAAGCTCCTCATGGAGCGTGTTGGTGACGATGATCTCTATAAACCTTCTCATGGCCATTCGCTGTCCTTTATACTTAAGAAGCAAGGCTGTCTCATGGTGCCCCCAGCATGAGACAGGCTGCCCCATATTTTGTGAGAGCATGGATAGATAGCCCGATAAGTACGTCAGTCCTTTCGGGACTTCTATGACTATTTTTTCAGTTTCCACGATGCCTTGAAGCTGTCGCATTGGGCAGCCAAGAAGGTCGTGAGATTTATCGCAAACAGCTTTTGCTTGTCGCTCTAATTCAGATAAGTTGTTCATTGTCTTTAACCCTCAAAATGCGGCATTGGGAAATTTCTTTGATCTCGGATAAAGTCCTTTAACCAGTGAATCTCCCACCACGGTTTTCTATCGATGACATAGATTTTTGACTTTGCATCTAGGATGGCCTTACCTTCAAAGTCTTGAGAAATTTGGCTCAGTGGCAAGTTAGGAACTTGTACTTCACTTGCAGACAAACCGCCCGTTTCTGCACCTACCCCTGCGTTGGTACTAGGTGTGGCGACTAGTTCTGACCGATATCCCCCTTTTTCAGAAAGGTCTTTGGCGTGTTGTCCCGCAACAGCCCAAGAAAGCGTGATAGCCGTTTCTTCAAACGGCATGTATCCGCCATCATCTTTGTATTGGTTGTACCCGTTACGATCTTGGGCAAATGTCCAGATTCGGATAAGGCGTGAACGATAAAGTCGTAGGGCTTTCATCATGGATTGAACACGAGGAATATTGACGAACTCATCCAGCATGAATGTCGTTCGTACATTGCCATCGGCTGATGCAATCGCTGTCACCAGATATTCGAGAACATCGGCCACGTATGTACCATGTGAATCGATATACTTGTCTGGAACCATCACATAGATTGCTTGGGGGCGATCTTTTAACAACCGTGCGTCAAAGTCAGTTTTAGTGCAGGACGCTCTTAAAACAGAGCCTTCGGCATATAATGAAAATGCATCGGTAAAGGCTTCCATTACCCATTCCCATTGGTCTGATTTTTCGCCGTACTGATCAAATAATTTCTTAGCTACTCTGGCAACGTATCCTTCGCCAGCAGAGCTTTCAGTCATACGCTCTAACGACATCTTAAATTCTTCGTGAGTGTAGGTTCCAATATCCCAAAATGTGGCAGGGTTACACGTAACTGGAGAGTTGGTTGCTAGCTCAACTAAGAAGCAATCTGCTATGCGTGAAGCGTCTTTATGTATCCAGCTATTCGCACCGAATCTATTGGGGTCGCCAAATCGCTGGAATATTTTTCGTTTTGCCTGATCAACGATTTTGTGCCCTCGTTGTGCTAAATCGGTAATGTCTGAAAACACATTCAAGCAATGATTGGGGAACTCATTCATGTTCCAAGGGTTAATGAATATGGGCTCTATTCCATCCAGCTCGGCTCGCCCTTCAGCAGTGCACCAACTCATTTCCCCCTTTATATCAAGCACCACAATGCTCTCTGGTGTTTTCCCCATTGATAACGAGATGGTAGCCGGTATTGAAACGGTAGAGCTTTTTCCTCCCCCAGGAAATGAGCAGGTTGAAATGTGGTAGTCCCACGGTAAAAACATCGGGTAACCATCGATAAATCCTAAAAAAGGGCCACAAAAGTCGTTTCTAAATCCAGCCTCTATTGCATCGTCAAGTGAGCCAAGACCTACATTCTCTTGTCGTCCACTAACAATATTCTCAATAATTTTTTGATGGTTAAACGCTGCGTTCTTTTGAGCAACGCTTCGGCCATGATGGTTGTGCCATATTTCGAATAGGCGGTTAGCCGTAAACATCGCTTGAAATACACCGTTTAATCCAAATGGCGATTTTTTACCGCGTTTAGATAAAAAACCTCCTTGGCTTTGACCTTGGTTTCTATTGTTCATTTTTTGTCACCTGTTCATCAAATGCCTTCATGATGTCTTCAACATTAACGGGTTCAATGCCGAACTCTTCTGCCGTTGGCATGTTCGTAGCGATGTCGTTGAACATTTGGGTTCTGTTGCCTTCTAATGTCCTTTTAATTTCTTCGGCCATATCATCCCGAGTGACTTCACCCATTGCGCATGCGCCCGCCAACTCTGGTATCTTGAACGTAACGGCAGCAGCGCAGCCAATATCGCTTAAGGAGCTCACGGCGGCTTTTCCTCCTAAGCTGGATTTCAGAACTTCAGATGCCGTTGCTAAAGCTTGTCGATCCATTTCCATCGCGGTGTTCATCGCGTTCTTAATGGCTTCGTTGTAAGCGGTTACCGCAATGGTCTGACGCTGTTCCTGTTGCTGAGCAAAGTTAAGAAGCCATTCTTGAAAGAACTCGGCTTTTGCACTTTGTTTTATGTGTTCCTCTTCCATCGTTCCCGTAGAGGTTCCCGCGTTGGAGAGCAATTTGCGCATGATGGTGTTCTCGGGAGCTACTGAGAGCTCATGTATCACCACTAAGCCAATGAGAATGAAAGGCAGCATCGAAAGAATCGATCCGATTAATAAGCCTTTAGCCATACCGCTAGATTGATTTTGATTATTCATATCGTTCTCCTAGTGTTTAGTAGAGTTGGCTGGTGAAGCTGAGATATGCGAAATAGCCTCGGTATTGTTAAAAGTGGTAGGTGGGGTATATTCAGAACCCTCATTCTCTTCGACTCTGTGGGTGTTTTGGATTATGTGGATGCCAAGCATGAGCCAGCCGAAGAGCGCAAGAACGGCAGACATGAGCCAGATAAACAAACCGTTAGAGCTAGAGGTCAATATTTCCCAATCGCTGGGCTTATACATCGGCTGGATATGTACGAGCTTTCCGCGCTTGAGTTTGTTGGTGATCGCCTCATATCGATCTGCATGCTTGTTGTAGTAATTGAAGAGAGTTCGCGAACCAACGGAGCTGATACCTTGAGCAATGTACTGATTAGCTGAGGTATCGTAAGCATCGGCCAAATTCTCAAAGGTGCGAATGGGAAGGAGGTTTTTTAGCTCATTGAATGTCTCGGACAGCTTGGCAATCTCTTCTTCGGCTTTGTTTAGTTTTTGATCAAAGCTGAGGTTTTTCATCTCAGGGATAAAATCGAGACTTATATAGAGCTCATTAGCTCGCTCAATGATAGGCTGGTACTCATTGGATACGTCCATGATCTCGCTCAAGGCGTTATCTGCGGCAGATTGGTAATTGGTGAGTACGAGAGTGGTTTGGCCATCGCCTCCACCTTCTTTGCCAACACAGCCAGACGCGCGCTCACAAGTGAGCCATGTACTAGTGGTCGCAGAAACAGTCTTGAGGGTGACCTTTTCATCTTCAGCGTACTGAAACAGGGCGTTAGTTCCTTTGCCGTCCTTTACAACGTCCTCGATAAAGGCGTTGAGCCACTCCTGACGCATAGGATCGCCTCCAATGAACCAAGCGTTCATAAGTAGAGAGATAGCGACCAGAAAAGTAACGATAAAGGCGAGTACACCGAGGTTGGCGGTACGCTTAGTTGAATGAGGTTGCTGCGCAAGTTCCAAGCCCTTAAGAAATGCCGTGAAACTAATGGAAAATAGAACGAGAGCGAACATAAGCGTAAAAGCAAACGCTTGACCTGCTTGTCCGCTGACCGCCAGCTTGTCGTAGATTGATCCGCTGCTGACACCTGAATCTACTGCCAGTAGAATAAAGGCGAGTGCTACCATCATGGGTGGGTATGTGATTACTTTCTGCTTCATGGTGAAGTCCTCTAATCTATTGGTTAAAATTGTTTGATGTGCCAGTATTGGCGTCTAAATACATCTCATAACTAGAGCTACAGAGGGCTTTCCTCTTGCGCTTATCTATTTCGTGGGATGGCATATGGTTTCTCCTAGTCCGTAGTTGTCGTATGGGAGAATAGAGTTTTGAGCTAGCGCATATCCAGCAAACAAATATGCTTAAATGTGCTTTTTGAGTGAATCTAAATTTTTATGAGTCAGGATGAAGAGGTTGAATTCCCGCTAAGCAGTGACAGCTCTTTGACGATGTTTTTTGATATCGTGGTTATGCAAATGGGAATTAGAGGGTATGGATATGAATCTCTGGCAGTAAAAATAGTCCCAGATAATGTTGATTTAGGCCTTAAGGAAAGAAAGGTAATTGCGGGTCAACTACATAGATTGGCGTATAAAGGTGCCGCCATAAGAGACACTAGAACACTAAAGTGGTTATGGAATTACTTTATAACTCTTGATGAGTGGAGTTTTCATTTAAAAAGATTGGCGGGGCAGAATACGAAATTTGATCTTGCTGTTCATATTAGCAACTCGTTTAAAGATTCAAAACATGCGGCTGATAGCAGCAATCGATTAGGTCAGGCAATTACTGATGGTGACAGTGTTTTTATAATCGATATTAAGTATATTTTTAAAAGCTTTGTTTTTTTGAAGTTTTATCAAACTTCACACGAGAGAATATTTGCAGTTCTTCTTGTGTCTCAAAAAAAGACGGATAATTTTATGGCTTCAGAGGCTGATAGAAAAATTGGTGGCTATCAACTCGGTTATTTCGTTTTTGATCGACAAGAAGCAGGAGTTGTTGTTTGGGATAATAATATCTCCCGACTTATGTTGAAAACCTTTGGACTAAAAAGTTTTTCGCATACACCTCCCAATGTGAAGGGAAAGCTAATTAACGATGTTCACCAGCTCACGGAATTATTTTATGGTGAGGAAAAACAAGAGAAATCAAAAGTAGATTCTTCATATATTGACGATGACCCATATTGTGAAAAGATGTACACAGTTACCGATGCTCGAAAACTATTCACTATAGCTGCAACCTCTTTTGATATAACAATAAAAAATATTGACGATATTGAGGTCAATATGTTATGAAAAATTCACAAGCAGCCAAGGATCATGGAAAGGGCAGAAAAATAGGAGATATTTACGAAGCGATTGATGATGTAAATAATAATTTACTAGAAAATATTTTGGCTGAAGATATAGGTACTCTGTACCAGTATTCTGATGAACGCCAAGAGTTTCCTATAAGTTATGGTTGCAAGGTGGGTAACCTTTCGCCGGTGAATATCATGCTCTCTCACTTAGACCCAAATGATGAACATTCTCACAGTATGTTACGAAAAGCGTTTATGAATGCAAGGTTGTTAGGCCACCCGCAGATGATTGCTACGCTTCGTAAAAAAATGTTTGGTTGGGAGGCATACTCAGAGCCCCCTAAGCCGCAATGATCTAGAGTTAATTGTTCAGGCAGCCATCTTTTTATAGCTAGTCCACACATTTTATGAGAGTAGACCACTCTCTCGTACCAACACCCGTATTTCGTCAAGCGATGGTACTTCTTCTGGCGATGCGCATGTGACTATTTTGTTTAGCACAAACCCCCATACTTCAGCCGCTTTGCGCTTTTCAAAGTCATAACCATATTGAATATAGACTTCCCCCGTCACATCTCTGTCACCATCACTATGGTTGAGCATCAACCTAGCATAAAGTTTTGGGAGACCGACGGCAGTGATCCATGTTGCGCCAGTACGCCTTAGGTCATGTGGGCGAATATCGTGAATTCCTAGTTGGTTGCGTACTCGGCGCATAGCCTGCTGGTAGGACGAGCTAGTAGAGGGTTTTAACGCCGCTGAGGGTGTGTCTGGGATGATTGCCGCTCTAGTTGCCCCAAAGACGAATGGGCAAGCTGAGGTGTAAGGAGTCGCTGATTGTATCAGTGAAAGCGCTAGGCTATTGAGAGGGACGCGATGCATACGACCGCTTTTGGTATCTCCACTGGTCATGTGCCAAATATTCTCATCCGCTTTTATGGCACTGTAGCGACAGTTTCGTACTTCAATGCCTCGCTGCATTGTCGTCAACATAAAGCGAATAGCATTGCCCGTGACAGGTGGGACATTGCATTCATCCATCTTATTCCATAACAGCCATATTTCCCTAAAGTCTAGTACTCGTTCACGCTTCCCTTTAATTCCAAGCGGCTCAATATTCTTGGCGGGATTATGATCAATTAACCCCTTTCGGCATGCAAGGTCTAGTACGCGCCTCGCGCACCCAATAACATGTTTAGCCGTGACGCGACCGCTTTGGGTAGCATTCGCACGTTTAGAAGATCGGATAACGATATTTTTCTGTATCCGGTCAATATCCTCGATGGTTATTTCTTGTAGTGGTTTGTTGCCGATAACGGGAAGTACGTCTGTGGCGAGATAGCGCTCTTCTTCGTGGACGAACTTTTTTCCTTTCAGTCTGCCCAGTTCTAGGTATTCATCTATCAGCGCGGCGAATGGTTGCTCTCTTGTCTTTTTGGTTTGCTCTTCAAAAACAGGGTCTTTTCCATACTCATTTACTCGCTCATATAATGCCTCGTATTCTATTCGAGCCTCTCTAAGTGATATCTTGGGGTATTGCCCCAGCGTGATCCACCGGCTTGTCCTACCAGCCATATATTTAAAGACAAACGACTTAGTTCCAGAGGGCGTGATGCGAAGGCCAAATCCCGGACTATCTTCACACCAGTATATTGTTCGGGTTTTTTTCGGCTTTAGGTTACGAATAACAGCATCGACAAATTTTCTCTTTTCAGGCAATTGTTCCTCGTTTGTTCTGGTTTTTGGGCTCTGGGCTACTCAAATTGCTTATTTTGTTGCAAAATAAAAAGCCCTCGTTACAGTGTATCCCTTATAAATAAAGGCTTTCTTAATACAAGGGCGAAAAACTCTGGGCTACTCACTGGGCTACTCAAATCGACATTACAGCATGGGCAGTATTAGCATTTATTGGCAAAATGAGCATCGATTAGTTATTTAGTTACAATGACTTGAAATATTTTTTTGGGAAAAATAAATTTATTAAAAAAAAGTTGTAAAAACAGACGCTTGGTATCCGAAATATATATTTATTTACAGTTGTTTAGGTAATAAAAAGGGCGTTAGAGCGTTGGTTTCCGGAGCCAAAGGTCACAGGTTCGAATCCTGTAGGGCGCACCATTTAACATCATGTTATTAAATGTTAATTCTGGTTTTTGAGAATACTTTATTTAGCTGTAAAATCTTGGGCTACTCACTGGGCTACTCAGAATAGCCGTGTTAGATAATGTTTTTGTGGATAACTTTTTGCTGGTGGCTTAATTCGGAGAACGATAATCGGCAGGTGCATCGATCCAATTTTGAAGATCATGAAGTCGAAATGCCTTTCTTATCGCATTGTCTTCGCTTGACAGTACCTTTGGTTCTGGAAAGGTGCCTTTATGAATGCGTCTATCTATCTCTTGGCGCGAAAGGCTACAAAGCTTGGATGCGGTTTTGATAGGTATTAGAGCATTCGTTTCTACCATTAAAGCAGCGACAAGCTGAGCCTCGAAGTAAATGTTGTCTTCGACATGGCGTTTACTGCTGTTATTTGCAAATGCTTTACCTAGTTCATCCATGTTGCTTCCTTGGTTACAGTATTGGCGCTAAAGGAGGCGTCCACCTGTTTGATGATCGCCTCCAAATGCATCCCAATCTATGGGTGGGCTGTATCCAAAAAGAAAAGGCTGCTAATCCTCGTTTCGATGGATAGCAGCCCTAACTCTATTGAAGCACAGAACTAATTAACGTCTCGTTAATAATTGCTTGCATTTTATTTTATAAAATTCGAAATAAAAAATGTCTTACCTTGTTACAAGCCTGTCTGGGCTTGTCTTTCCTGTATCAATTATGTCGCGACTTGTCGTCTCTTTTGCAATTTTTTATCCCTGATTATCATCAGGTTAAACGCGCATTTCGTGCGTTTGATTGTGATATCTGGGATGCATTGTTGCGAAGTGGCTCGTCCACTTTGCAAGCGGAGCAGGGAGACCCTGCGACCCGTTGTGTTAACGAATTATTAATTTATTAAGAGATAAAGTTGAATTAACACGACTTGCCAGATGTGCTTTGTCGGACAAGCCGCCAAAGCCTATCTGGGCAAGGGGAGCATTGCATAGCTCCCCGTTAGCATCCCCTTCGCAAAAAAATCGGAGGGCGTTATGAGTAAAAAAACTCACAAGCAATATCCACGTCTAAGCATTCGGTTATCTGATACCGAACGCTTAGATATAGAAAACCGTGCGGAACGCGCAGGACTTTCTATGGGTGGTTATTGCAAATTCGTTATTTTCAACACTGATCCTCCTCGGCGGTCACGTAGAGTTGTGCCCGAAAAAGCAGAGCTGTCGCGTTTGATTGGGCAAGTGTCGCGCGTTGGCGCGAACATCAATCAAATCGCTAAACAGCTCAATATGTATTCAGCCATCGATGTCGTGGAAGTCTCAAACGCCATGGCAGATGTGGCTGAACTACGCGCCTCGATCATGAAGGCTCTCGGCTATCGAGAAGAGACTGAAGATGATCATTAAGGCCTCCGCTCGCTCTGGTGCTAGAAATCTAGCCAATCACCTTGCGTCAACCAAGGACAATGATCATGTGACCATCCACGAAGTACGTGGTTTGGTCGGTCAGTCTCTCCAAGCTGCTTTTCTTGAAATCGATGCGTCAAGCCATGCCACACGATGTGAAAAGCCTATCTTTTCCGTGAGTTTTAATCCGCCCATTGGTGCGGAGGTTACTCACGATCAATTTGAGGATGCTTTTGATCGGCTAGAGAAAAAGCTTGGGCTCACCGATCAGCCCCGCGTTGTTGTGATGCACGAAAAAGAGGGGAGAAGACACGCTCACGTATGCTGGTCACGCATCCTAGTAGATGAAAGTAAAGCTATTCACATGTCGCATTTTAAAACCAAATGCACTGATGTATCACGACAGCTCTACATAGAGCATGGTTGGGAGCTACCAAAAGGCCTTGAGAGAAAACAAGACCGTGACCCTTTTCAGGTGTCAGTTGCTGAATGGCAGGCAATGAATCGTCAAAATATCGACCCGAGGGATATCAAAAAACTATCACAAGACGCGTGGCAAAGCTCAGATAATCTTTCTAGCTTCAAACTAGCATTAGAGGAGCGAAATCTATTTTTGGCGCGGGGTGACAAGCGTGGTTTTGTAGTTTTAGACCATCAGCACAATGTTTATTCTTTATCTCGTGTTGGGGGTGTGAAGACAAAAGACCTAAAGGCACGGCTTGGCCTACCTGATCAACTTGATGGTATTGAGAAGGTATCACGCCATATTCGCCAATCACTGACTCAGGAAGTGAGGGGGCGCATTGATGCGATGAAGGCGAGGCATAAAACTGAGTTTCAGCCTCTTGACGATAAGAAGGCGCAGCTTGTCTTTCGTCAGAAAGCTGAGCGGCGTGAGTTGTCAGACGAACAGCGAGTTAAACGACACCTTTTGATTAAAAGTGGTCGTGATAAATTTCGACGTGGTGTACGAGGTATCTTTGATAGAGTCTCAGGGCGGCATAAAAGGCTAACCTTGATAAATCGGAAAAAGGGAGAGCTGTTAAAGGCGCGTCAGATGGAAATTCGAGAGGAGCTGATTTTTCGTCAAAACCGAGAACGCTCTGAATTACAAAAGGACATTATTGCTCTAAGGCACCAACAACGTCAGGAGAGAACGCTTTTGGCCAAGCGTGTATATGAATTCCGTAAAAGTGAAGCTTTGCGTGTTAAGCAAACAACGCAGCTTGAGGCATGGACTAAGGCTCGTAATATCTCGAAAGACTTTGAAAAAGTTTCATCGGAGAAAGGTCGTTCTATCAACGCCCCAAAAAAACCCTCAAGAGATAAACCAGCTCGTCAAAGAACGAGGCGGCGAGACTTGGAGTGAAGGTATTTTGAACGCTAGGCAATAAAATTGTTTCTAAGCCACTCTTCCAGCCTTCGTGTAGCGATAACATCATCACGGTTATAGCCAAGAATATCGACTTTTAAACTCTCTTTAGTCGCAGGGTCAGGCTCACTAAGGAAGTTATTGAATTGAACAACTGACCATTGCGAACCTGAGCTATCATCTTCCCATTGGAAGTTCACCAAGTCTTTATGCTTGCAGATGTCTTTAAGTCCATAGCCCTGTAATGGCAATACCAGACTTTCCAGTACAGGTTTTTGCATATCAAATAGAGGGCTATCGTCACCAAGAAGATATTGAACAGTTTCGTTATCTTCCATGCCATAGCGTTTGGCATAGCTGCGAATGGTAGAGCGTTCATGCTGGGAGTAATGAGCAATTATCAAGGTGGGGTACTGTTCACGGTATTGTTCAATTTGAGCGAGAAAACCCAGCCAGCCTTTCTTGTCTTCGCTTTCATCATCCGTCCATACGTACTCAAAATTGGCATTTTGATATTCAGGCACTAGAAACCCCCACAGATAAACATGTTTATCACCTGAGCCTGTCAGTGGATTGTCTTCAATATCGAAATGAACCCAGTGGCCTTCAGGCAAGGTAACTGTGGCAGTTTGGTGGATTTCACCAGTTAGGTATGACTTAGCCTGCAAAACGGCGCGGTTCTTCTTTTCGAAGCCCTTAAGATATGGAATATCAGGGATAGTAGCAGGATCAGTATTGGCGAGTTCTGATATTGTTTCTATACCAGCAGCTTCCAAGCCAATAGCTGCACGCCCCTGTATGCCATAGAGTAGAGAAAGCTCCTCGTTCTCTTCGAAAGTGGGCTTGCAATGGGAATAGTACGGGCAAGCGCGACATTTACTATGGCTATAACGAACCAGTGGCTCAGTGTCACTTGCAAGAAGCTCTCGCATCTCTATAACGAACTGATTGGTGATGGCATTCGCTTCGTCGCCTATCTCACCTGTGCTGCCATCACCTAGAAAGGTGATAGCTGGTAGATCAGTAGCTAAAATACGCCGATAGAGACCAAGTTGCGCCTGTATCTCCTTCTTGTCGCCAGTAAGCGAAAGTTTGGCATCGGCAGGCTGATATTCACCGCTTTCATGTCTTATGAGAAAGTCCGGGTATCCCACAAAGCCATTTTCACTATCTATGAGCTGCGCCTGATAAATGACGTCTACACCTTCGTCCATTAGCCGCTTAGTATGTTCGGGTGAGGTGGCAGTATGCACTTCCAATTCTTGGCTAAGTCTGTCTAGTACAGCCTTTTCATGGACTAAGCCAAGCTCAATAACCAGTTGCTCAAATTCGTCTTCGGTCGGTTCAACGTCAAAGTTACCACGGTTATCCAGCCAGACTCTCTGAGCACATGAAACCCACGATACGGCATCGCTAGGCTTAATGGTGGGGCTGGTTGGCGTATGAGGTGTTCCGTTTTCCAATAGATGATCCTAAGTTATTGTTTTTTTCCAAACAATCTAATGAAGAAAACTGGATTGTAAAAGCTATTTATCGTTGTTGATTACCCAATATTCCTCTATTCTCTCAATGTCGTTTTGGTGAGTAAAGCTATGACTGATGAAATCTTGACCTTGAAAGAGGTGGCTGGGTATCTAAAGCTGGCCGAAAAGACGGCTTACAGACTTGCTGCCGAAGGTAAATTGCCCGGATTTAAAGTCGGGGGAAGCTGGCGTTTTCAGCGATCTGATATTGAAAAATGGATAGAAAAACAGAAGAGAAGCGTTAAATGAATATTCTGCAATACGAATCAAAAATCTGGGCGACCGCCGACCTTCTGCGTGGCAGCGGTATTAAAGAATCAGAGTGGCCATCATTTATGATGCCTTTCTTTGCTTTGGTTATGATTGAAAGTCGACTCATTCGTATGTTTGACGAATTGAAAGCAGAAATTGGCGAAGTAGCTTTTAAAGAGATCCAACAAGAAGACCTCTATGATCTCATCAAAGATAAAGGCCAAGGCTATAACATCTTTATTTTTGAGAAAAACCAATCCTTAGCGGATATTTGTAAAAATGATAAATCTTTTGATATTGACTTCGATGCTTACCTTCATGGTTTCGATGGTGAAACAAAAGATCTGCTTGGTGTTGATGCAGTTGAAGGTGAGAAGTTTCTCGATATTCGAGGTGTGATTGCCAAGCTAAAGGCCAAGAAGGTATTGCTAGGCTACACCAAGCTTTGGGCTGAAATTGACTTAAAGCCTTTTAATAACTCTGAAATCACCACCCTAGAAGAGCACATCAAACGTAAATGGGCTGATATTTCAGCAGAAACCGCTGGGGAGCAGTACACCCCCGATGATGTTATTGCGCTTATTAGTGATATTGTGGCTTCAAAAATTGATGAGTCGGATAAACTACTTAAGATTTATGACTGCACTTGCGGCGGCGGAAACATGCTGTTTGGTGTTGAAGATCGTATTAACAAAAAATTTAAACGCTTAACGCAAACCTACGGGCAGGACTGGAACGACGCGCTTTATGCCCTGGCAAAGATAGAAAGTCGATTCCGCCCAGACTCAAAAATCGAACATGGCAACACCCTAGTCGATGATAAGTTCGACAACGAAGAGTTCGATGTGGTTATTGCAAATCCGCCTTACGGTGTGAGTTGGTCAGGCTATTCTAAAGATATTCAAAACGATAAAACCGAACGTTTTAAGTTCTTGCCATCCATATCAGATGGGCAGTTGCTCTTTATGCAACACCTTATCTCCAAGCTAGATTCAAATGGTATTGGCGTTGTTGTTCATAATGGCTCGACATTATTCAGTGGCGACGCTGGCTCGGCTGAAAGTAACATCCGCAAATGGATGCTAGAAAGTAAATTGGTCGAAGCCGTTATCCAACTTCCCACCGACGAGTTCTTTAACACTGGCATTCATACATACCTATGGGTACTGAACAAAAACAGATCTCCAGACAGTGAAAACAACGTCTTGCTAATTAATGCAAGTGAGAAATGGACAGAATTAAAGAAAAGCAAAGGCTCAAAGAAACGCGAAGTGTCCGAAACTCAGCGATCTGAAGTTGTAAAGGCATTGACGGAATATCAAGACAGTGACTTCACCAAAGTCTTTGAAAAAGAACACTTCTATTTCAACAAACAAGCAATCATGCTAACCAATGTTGATCAAAACGGTTTAAGCTTTGAGTCACACCTGCCTGTGAAGGAAAATAAAAAAACGGGCGAAATGAAGCGGGCTACGTCACAGGTATTAAATGTGACCTCCTTAACCGATGGTGACAAACAGCTTACTGAGTTTTCTATTACAGAATTTGATAAAGAATCCTATGTCTCATTGCAGGAGTATTTTGAACAAGATATCAAACCGTTTGTTGCCAGCCTGAATTATAAAGAGCAGCCGCTCAAAGTCACAACTGGCGAAAATATCTACCACTACGATGATGAGCAAGAAACCCTTATAAAAGAAGATCATAATACTGGTTCAATTCAAGCATTAGGCTGTGGAAAAATTGTCATCAAAGCCACATTTAAAAAGGCTACCAAAAAACTAGCACAGCGAATCGAAATATCAGTTGAATTAACTCCTGACTACCAAAAAGATTACGAAGTGATTCCTTTTAACAAAGACCCCGATTTGAACCAGAAAGCCATTGAAGCCTTCATGACGAAGTACATCAGCAAGCCGTTTGAATATCTTGAGAATGTGATCGGCGCGGAAATAAATTTTAATAAGATTTTCTACAAGCCAGAGGCGCAACACAGTGTTGAAGATGTTTTAAAGGAAATAGCAGCGCTTGAGGAAGAGCTGAAACAACTGGATGAGGCTATCTCACTATGAAGCTGCATTCAGAAACCTATGATTCGTATAAAAAAACCGAAGGCGAATGGTCAGAGACTATCCCTAGTGAGTGGCAAGAAAAACGCGTAAAAGATATTTTTAGGTTAGTAACCGACGCTGCCCCAGCAGACAATGATTATGAGCTGCTTTCTGTATATGCAGGCATTGGGGTAAAACCACGCAAAGACTTGGAAGCAAGAGGGAACAAAGCTAGTTCAACCGATGGATATTGGATTGTCAGAAAGAACGATATTGTTGTGAACAAGCTTTTGGCATGGATGGGATCAGTAGGTTTATCTGAGTATGAAGGTGTTACCAGCCCTGCCTATGACGTATTGAGACAGGTAAGCAAAGATATTGACCCAAGGTACTTTGCTTATCTTTTTAGAACTGAAATAGCTAAAAAGATATTCCGTAAAAATTCTCGTGGCATCATGGACATGCGTTTGCGTCTTTACTTTGACAAGCTTGGAGCTATTACTGTCCCATATCCTTCACAAAAAGAACAATCCTTAATATCTGACTATATAGATGTCAAGACGTCGAAAATAGATAAAAAAATTAGCTTGCTTAGAAGAAAAATAGAACTCTACCGAAAACTAAAAGAAAATATTATAAGGAAGACAATATTTACAGGATTAAACCCGTCTGTTGAAACTTATGATACTGGAATTGTTGGATTTGAACGAATACCAACACATTGGCAACTAAAAAGATTTAAAGAGATATTCAGTAAAACCCATACAGGTTGGACGCCAAATACAAAAAGCGATTCAAGTTATGTCGGGAATAATATTTGGGTCACAATTGGTGACATGAATCAAAAATATGTATCTGAATCTAAAAACAAACTCAGCGAAGAAGCAATAGGAGATTCCAATATAATTATAACTCCCAAGGGATCTCTTTTGTTTAGTTTTAAATTGTCGGTAGGTAAGGTTGCATTTGCTGGATGCGACTTATTTACAAACGAAGCGATAATTTCAATTGAGAAGGATAGGAACGTAAACCTTGATTATTTTTATTATGCCTTACCAATACTGCTAGTTTTGGCAGCCAAGGAAAATATATATGGAGCAAAGCTGCTCAATCAAGGTTTGATATTTAATGCTCCACTTATATTCCCTCCCAGAGATGAACAGGAAAATATAGTCAAATATTTAGATTTAAAAGTTAACTCGACAGACGATTTTATCGACAAAGTTGAACGGCAAATAGAAAAGCAACTAGAGTTGAGGCTGGCCTTAATAAATGATGCGGTTATTGGGAATATTCAGATAGACGAAAATGCAATTTCAGAAGGAGTCAATAGATGAATGAACTACACCTACAAGATAAGTTCTTGATTCCCTTCTTCTGCAATGACCTTGGTTACAATGAAGTCAAAGCCAACACCGTAACAAACTCCCTGATAATTGAAGAAGACCTAGAAGCTTTTATCAGCGACACTGATCTCAACAAAAAGGCTTACGATACGCTACTAAAAAAGTATAAGGGTGATAAAGCCCTATTACTTAAAGAACTCATTGAGTTAATTCAAGAGCGAATCGGTAGCAGCCGAAATATGGCTTTGTTTATCAACGCGAATAAGTCGATTACCCTGCAAGGTGTAAAGCTTCATTTATTCTATCCCAGTGACAGCGTCATTCACGGCAACAATTTATTTGAACAGAATATCTTTTCTGTTGTACAGGAGCTGCCTTATAAGTTTAAATTTCAGGGCGAGCAGATATTCTCATTCCGGCCTGATATCGTACTTTTTGTAAATGGTATCTACCTTGGTTATAGCGAACTAAAAAGTAACTATACCAGCCAAAACGCCAGTAAAAACGGGCGCGGTAAGGTCATAAAAGACTACTTTGAAGCGGTAAAAACCTATCACCAGCATGTCGATAGTAATGATATGTTGAGTGAGAATGAAAAGCTTGCACAGCGCAAAGACTTCTTAAAGGTTTTCGAGAAAGCCATACATATCACCACAACGGATATTGGTGAAACTTATGTTATTCGCACCATTGCCGACTACTTTGACGAAATACTCACAACCTGCCGTGAAGGTAAGTTTGACAGAGAAGAGATAGAAAAGAAGGCTCATGGTGTATTTAAGCTGTACCCGCTGTTAAACCCTGAAGCTGATAAAAAAGGTAAGTTAAAAGAACTGTTCAACGCTCTGTATAGTCAGTTCATGATAGAGAAGGAAGTCCTTTACTACAACTTTATTGAGCGTGACGTACACGTTAAAAAAGGCGTAAAAGAAGTAAAGAATGAGCCCGGGTTTTTGATCTCTCCACGACCAAAACAGAAGTTTGGTACCGATAAAATTATGGCTAAGATAGATGAATTCTTAGACCATGAGCAAGACCCAGACTACTTTGAAAAACTATTAGAGAAACAATTGACAGGGGTAAGCGAGTCTAAAAAATCCGAGCTACTCCAAAAGCGCAAAGCCTACTCAAATAACAAAAATGTTTATTCGCTATTAATGCAATATGCAGCAGGATTTGGTAAGTCAAATATTATCGGTTGGTCGGCGCTTCAGTTAAAAGATCTTCGTCGCCCAGACGAAAATGGCAATATACAATACGTTTACGACAAGGTCATGATAGTCGTTGACCGATTGCAGCTTCGTAGCCAGATAGACTCATTAATGCTTAACATGAATATTGATAAGCGCTTGGTGGTTGAGGCTACGAACAAGAAAACCTTTCAAAATGCTTTAGCCTCTGACAGTCGAATTGTGATTGTTAACTTACAGAAGTTCGGCGCCGTTAAAGAGATGATGGATGCGAGTGTTTTAGCAAAGCTTGCCAAAATGCGTATCGTTTTTCTTATCGATGAGATACATCGCTCTAATAGTGGTGACCAGCATGAAGAAATGGTCAGTATCTTCGACGAATTGCAAAGTCCTTTTGATGGCGAAGCTTATGCTGGGAAGGCAACGAAGAAGAACTTAATTGTCGGTTTCACCGCTACACCGGATGATCACACGCTGGCACGTTTTGGTGAATTTAGCGGCTATGCAGAAAGCGAAAAGCTTTGGCGACCATTTGATAGCTTTACCATGAAAGAAGCAATTGAAGATGGGTTTATCCTCAATCCGCTTAAAAACATTGTGCCTGTGGCATCCAAAATGTTATTCGACCTTCCTTCTAACCCTCTTGAAGGCTTCACCGAGAAAGAATTTAAGGATGCACAAAAGAAGCAAGTATATGAGAACCGCGACCGTATAGACGCGATATCTAAATACGTAGCTGACCTTCTGGTAAAAGATGTTTATCGTCAAATCCGTGGTACAGGTAAAGCCATGCTTGCCGTGTATTCCATTAAATCAGCTATTGCCTACAAGGAAGCAATAACCAAATACTTTAAAGAGCTGGTTCAGCTGCCAAAGTATGAGAAATACTCCGAAGCGCCAATACATATAGTGTATTCAAGCAATCAGGACGAGCAAAGTGCTACTGGCTTGAATGAGGGTTTATCTGAAGAAAAAGTATTGGAGAACTTTGCGCTAAAGAAGAACGGCTTGATCATTGTTGTAGCCAAGCTTCAAACTGGCTTCGATGAGAAGAAACTGCATACATTATTTTTAGATAAGGAAATTCGTGGCATCAGCGCTATACAAACGATATCCCGAGTTAACAGAACGGCCAAACATAAGAATGACTGTAAGATTGTCGATTTCTCGTATAACAATGTAAACGTTCAGAACATCAAAGATGCATTTGAGCATTTCTCAGACGTTGTCGTCAGCGACTTTGATCCTTTTGGGGATAAAAAAGTGCTTGATATTCTCCTTTCTGAGCTCAACAAATCAGATACATATGATAAATTCTTCAATGTATTTATGGGGATTTATAAAGACCCTGTTAAGCGAGAACAGCCTGAGTCATATCTGGACTTTGAAAGTAGCCTTAAGAAGTATGTCGAAGCAAATCCCCAGCGCACATCAGATACCAAAGCTAAAGTAGCACAGTACTTCACCATACTGAATCGCATTGAATTTGTTATAGCCTTGGATGCTAAATACAGCGAATCAAGCTTTCTGTTTTTTTGGCGTAAATTCAACACTCTTTATAATATGCTTCACCGTAGTGAAGATGTAAAAGACCCAATCGAAGTGTACTTCGACAATCAGATTGGAATGGTTGAAGTCGTTGCAGAGGAAACTAAAAAGAAAAAGAAGAAGCCCACAGAGGTCGCTACAGGTGGTGTTACGGGGCCGGGAGGTCAGTATGACATTCTTGCGATTATTGCGGCTAGAAATGAGAAAGAGGAAAAGATAGGATCTTTGATCAAGGAATTCGAAAGTAAGATCGAGGATTTCTTTGAGTATGTTAGGCAGGCACCTGAAGGCGAGAGACTTGTGGTGAAAATAAAGTCAAATGTGTCTGAGGACGAGATATCCCAAGACTTTTCTAAAATATACCGGCGTTACCGAGCATTGTATCGATCAAAAGTTGGAGATTTTTTCTTTAAGGAGACGGAAGATCTCGTAGATAAGCTTTGCGACGATTTTGAGCACGGCATTCGTTTAAAGAACAAATGATAGATATGATTGGGAAGAATATGGATGAGATAAGACGAAAAATTGATTTATATATACTATCTCTAGCATTGCTGTTTGTCTTTTTTATTATTATTACCTTGAACATTCCCATGTGTTTTGGGGATGGCTGTAAGCCGGTTGGAATTGACTATCTAGTTTCAAGCAATATTGTTTCCTGCGTCTGTTTTGCAATGTTGGTGTACTGTGTAATTGCGTACAAGAGGTTTAGCTTTGATCTGAACGGTGCGACTGATATCCCCTTTGAGATTACCAAGATTCAGGGGATTAACTATGAACACCTCACGTTTTTGGCGACCTATGTGGTGCCTTTAATAAGTTTTGATTTTGGTAGTGTCAGACAAATGATCGTACTTGCTCTTCTTCTGATCGTTATGGGTATCATCTATATAAAAACTGATTTGTTCTATGCGAATCCATCGCTGGCACTGTTAGGTTTTCATATCTATGAGGCAGATGGGAATTTCAAGAATGGCGACAGGGATGGAATGATCTTAATTTGTCGAGGTAGGTTGTCCCGAGGTGAAAAAGTTGAATATATAAAATTGGACGAAAGAATTTACTACGTTAAGAAGGTTAAGGAATGACTGAGGAAGAATTAAAACAAAGCCTTGAAGAGGTTTATAGTCAAGTCGATGAGATTGGCGTTGCTGTCTACGTATTGCTGAAAGGTGATGGTGAGCTGGAACCCAAAAAACTCGATATTGAAGGAGATTCTCTGGATGATCTCAAGAACCTATTCATTGGAAGTCTTAGGGAAAATGTCACTGAGAAAGAAGACCTAACAGTGTTGAATCTGTCTTCCTCAGACGAGCGCACAAATGCAATCTATTTGTACGATTTGGAGGTTCCTTCTGAACTGATGTCAATGGATACAATTATCCAGAGTGATGATATTCCTCTTTTTGATTTTTCAGAGTGTGATCTTTCGCGCATTAAGTCACTTCTGATTGAGATTGGTAACAATACCCACCAGATCGTATTGTACAAATCGATGGCTCCCGTAAATATATTCGGGAGATCTAGCTTCTTTATGAAAAAGGATAATCAGAGGTTTAAGAGAATTGACGACGAATTTGTGCGAATCAGCGCAGGTTTTCAGTTGATGAAGATTTCTGGTGAGCTATTCGTAGTCGATCTTGGCGCTATAGAAAAGGCGTTTGGTTTTCATGATGTAATCATTCGAGAGGCCGCGCTTGGAATTGAAGCTATAGATACAATGGAAATCATTGAGAATATCGACACGCTTAGTGAACTGGTTACTGACGTTAAGTATGCTCGGAAATTTACTAAAATTGCAAAGTCTTCACCTGTGATACGCGCCAATATTGATAATTCTCGAATAATTCAGTTTTGTAAAACATTTCCGCAATTACAAGGCCGGATTCGATTTAATGACGCAGAGGACAAAATACATTTAGATACAAAGGTGTCGAAGGATCTGTTTATACAGCTATTAATGGACAATTTCCTGACATCCGAGCTTACAAACTTCCACTATAAGAGTGTGGCAAAGGACGAGGCTGACGAGCCAAACGGCGAAGAGGCGGTTGCAAGTGAATAATATCTATATACCGCGAAGGAAGGTGGTATGAGTCTATATCAAATAACAGATGATGGGCTCTCGCCTTTGGTTTCTACGAGTTTCAAAGAAGAAAACTTTTGGGAGAGACGCGATCTTCAAAGGCTCCTAAAGGCCAATGTAGAGGTGATCGATCCTGACGTTTTGATAATCGCCGAGGAATTTGGTGACTGGGATGAAAGTGGACGACGCGTCGATTTATTGGCAATCGATAGAGATGCCAATCTTGTCGTTATTGAGCTAAAGCGCACCGATGATGGTGGGCATATGGAACTGCAAGCTATCCGCTATGCGGCCATGGTTGCAAATATGACTTGGGATCAAGCCAAGGTAGCGTTTCAAAAATACCTAACCAGCAATTCAATGGATTTAGATGCTGAAGCCAGAATGTGCGAATTTCTAGGGTGGGAATCGCCCAGAGAGGATGATTTTGCTCAGAATGTTCGTATTGTACTTGCTTCAGCCAATTTTTCGAAAGAAATTACTACATCAGTTTTGTGGCTCAATGATCGTGACTTAGATATTAGCTGTGTTCGTCTGTCACTGCATAAGATCGATGACAAGTTGGTTCTCAGTGCAGATCAAATTATTCCTCTTCCTGAAGCAGAAAGCTATCAAATTGAAGTTAAACAGAAGCGAAGAGAAGAGCGTGTGTCTCGGGTGTCTAAGAAAGACAGATCACTATTTACAATTTCATATGAAGATGAAGTCTTTGAGAGTGAATTCAAAAAGTCCGATATTGGATACCATACAGTCATGCTTTTGGAATCCAAGGGGCTGATTGATGAAGAAGTCTTTGAAATGTTGCGGGAAGACACTTCTTGCAGTTTCAAATTGTTGAAGCGACCCGATGAAATGACAGAAACAGAAAGGCGCTATTCAAAGTATAGGTTTAACCGAGCCCCAGAGTTTAATTATGATGGGCAGGGTTACTATATCGCACGTAACTGGGGAGTTAGTAATACACCAAAATTTATTGAAAAGATGGAATCTCAATTCTCAGGGCTGAAATATTCCTCAACAGCAAATACTTGAGGTAAGGGTTTTGGAGAAGTCCGCAGTTATTTCTGAATGTGGTTTATACCGATATGAACTTCGCAGAGTCTGGGATACCAATAGGCCATGGGTATTATTTATCTGCCTTAATCCTTCAACGGCAGACCATGAAACCGAAGATAATACATCGCGTGTTTGTATAAATTACGCCAAACGCTGGGGGTATGGCGGTTTGGTAATTGCCAATTTATTTGCTTATCGTTCAACTGATCCGTCTGAGTTGTATAAAGTTTCAGACCCAGTAGGAAGCGATAATGATAAATACCTCAGAAAATTGAGCGGTGAAGCATCGGAAACCGTTTGCGCTTGGAGTGATGATGGCGGTTATCTTGATAGGGACTTGGCTGTATTACCATTACTGCGGAAGCCTAAATGCTTGACCATGTTGAAAAGCGGTAGACCCGGACATCCTTTGTATAAAAATAAGGAATTGAAGCCAATTCCTCTGATCTTGGGCAATTGAAAGTAACTCAAGGGCGTAGAACCCTTGAGCTGATTTCTCGTTGAATGTTTTCGATAGATGCCAGAGCGTTTCTGCGCTCGTGGGTGTTGGCATTGCTTTTAGCCAATTCGTTGAAGCTTTCTCGTAATAAAATATGTAGCTCGTTTTTGTTTTTTGCGGCTAATTCAAATCTTGTTAGTAGTTTCATTTTACTCTCCTTTGTTTGGAGACCGTGCCATCACGATCTTTGTAGGAGAGAGGTCAGTTCATAGATGTGAAACCGCACCTTTGGTTGCAACGGCAGAGGAAAAGCTTGCCTGTAATATTTAGGCAAGCTTGCGAGTTTTCTAATATCTGTGTGCTTAAATCTGATTAAAAGTCTGTTTGGTATTGTTGTGCATTTTTTGTAAAGGAGAGCGGTGGAACACGCCTCATGATTTATTTGTAGCGAAAGATAGCTTTGTCACATTATTTTCTTAGATAATTTATGGGGAAACGGCTTTCCCCTGCTTCAACCGCATGGATAACACTCATGCGTTTTCCGATACCCCATTCCAGCAGGGATACCCTGCAACGACCCGTATAAAGAAAATACTGAGGAACTCACCATGAAATAATTGGCGAGTTCGCATTGAATAGATTGGTTTCCCCTTTTGGGTAGACCTAAAAATATCACATAACTTGTCTCCATCAAGACATCCCCCAGCCTTCCGCGCCAAAAGCTAAAGCAGGCTTGTGCAGACTGGGTGGTTCCCCCTGTCTGGATTACGCCAAAACATGAGATTTTACACTCGCCTCCATTGTCATTCCTGCTCGCTCATTTTCTGGGGTTTCTCAACCCCAAAAGGGGTGTGTTTTTAAGATATAGGAGAAAAGACATGAGCGAAGAATTAAGAGTATATGTTGCGGATTTGGCGGCTTACAACAATGGTTGTCTGCATGGGGTCTGGATCGATGCCACGTTAGAGCTGGACGAAATGCAAGATCAAGTAAACGAGATGTTAAAAGCTACCCCACTGGACGAGGAGGCAGAAGAATATGCAATCCATGATTATGAAGGTTTTGGAGCGTATAAGGTCAGCGAATATGAAGGGCTGGAATCCGTGCATGACGTGGCTTGTTTCTTGGAAGAGCATGGAGAAGTTGCAGGCGATGTATTAGCCTATTTTGGCGACAATTTAGAAGATGCCCAAAAAGCCTTAGAAGAAAACTATAACGGCTGTTACAACTCCCTTGCAGACTATGCCGAGGAGCTAACCACCGAGACCAGCGAAGTGCCTGAGCATTTAGCCTTCTATATCGATTACGAAAAGATGGGGCGTGATATGGAACTAAGCGGAGATGTTTTCACCGTTGAGACTGGATACCAAGAAGTACACGTATTTTGGAGTCACTAAATAGATGAAGCCCTTGCTAAGGTGGGGGCTTCATCAGCCGCGCTTTTGAGGCTCAACGGCCTGTTGGCCTTAGTCCGCTCATGCTTCGCTTGTATTGTCTCCTGCTGAGCCAAACTGAGCCTCAAAAGCTGCTCTTGCGCCTAGGCAGTCACAAGGGCAAAGGCAGTGTTGACGATGATATCGTCTGAGTTTGTTTAAAAATAATAATATTTGGGTATTTAAAATACCTAAATAATAGGTAAATTAAACCTTTTTATTGATATGGTTTAAAAAAACAGATATATTGGAAGTATGAATACCGAGAGAGAGTCAAAATTAAACACTCTGCTTGGCACTCAGCCTTCAGGCATAGTGCTCTCTTCGTCATGGTTGACTGATCAGGGCTATAGCCTCGATTTACAAAAGCAGTACAAGAAAAGCCAGTGGTTTGATTCTATCGGCACAGGTGCCTTGATACGCCATGGTGATCAGGTGGATTATCTGGGCGGCATCTATGCGTTGCAGTCCCAACTAGGCCTCTTTACGCATCCAGCGGCTAAAACGGCGCTGTCCTTGCAGGGGAAAGCCCATTATTTGGAGCTTTCTACCAAGAAGGTGCAGCTTTTTGGCGGTAAAGATGAAAGCTTGCCGCTTTGGTTTAAAAAGCGGGATTGGGGTTTAAGTGTAGAGAGCAAGATGACGAGCTTTTTGCCACCTAATCTAGGCTTGGTAGAGATCGACCATAAGAGTTTTAAGGTAAAAGTATCCAGCCCCGCACGCGCGGTGATGGAATGCTTATATTTAGCGCCAAAGTCTCAGCCGCTTATGGAAGTGTTTGAGCTTATGGAAGGCTTGAATAATTTGCGGCCAGCGACAGTGCAAAAATTATTGGAAGAGTGCAGTTCTGTGAAGGTGAAGCGCCTGTTTTTGTATTTGGCAGATAAAGCAGGTCATGAATGGCTCAGTTATATCGATCTGGATAACGTCGATTTGGGTTCAGGCAAGCGCGCCATCGTGAGTGATGGCGTTTATGTTGCGAAATACCAGATAACTGTTCCCAAGGCTCTCGATTCAATCAATGGAGAGGCAGCGGCATGAATAACGCCTATACAAAACAGGTGAATCTGCTCTTGGATGTGTTGCCAGAGGTCGCTAAAGAGGCCTGTTTTGCCATGCATGGTGGCACGGCAATCAACCTTTTTGTGCGTGATATGCCAAGGCTATCGGTTGATATCGACTTAACCTACGTTGAAATAGCCGAGCGTAATGAAACGCTGGATGGCATTAACGCAGCCCTTATTCGCATTAAAGAACGTATCGAGGGCTTGCGCCCATCGATACGCATTCAGCATAAGGAGAATGTCTGTAAGCTCCAGCTTGATGAGCGCGGTGTGATGATCAAGATTGAAGTGAATATGGTGGGGCGTGGCTTGATAGGTGGGGCTACCAAAGCGTCACTATGTGAAACTGCTCAACAACAGTTTGACGTATTTTGTGCGATGCCGCTTGTGCCATTAGCACAGCTATACGGCGGCAAAATTTGTGCTGCCATAGACAGGCAGCACCCAAGAGATTTATTTGATGTAAAACTTCTGTTAGATAACGAAGGCTTTACGGATGAGATTAAACGCGGGTTTTTATTTGGGCTGGTGAGTAGTAATCGCCCGACCCATGAAATGTTAAATCCGCATTTGCTCGATCAGCGCATGGCATTTGAGAATCAGTTTGAAGGCATGAGCGCAATAGAATTTAGTTACGATGAGTATGAAGCCACAAGGCTTCAATTAATCGAAACGATACAAGTCGGTTTGAATGAAAGCGATAAAGTGTTTCTAAAAAGCTTTAATAGCTTAGAGCCAGATTGGTCGATTTATGATTTTCAGGATTTTCCATCGGTGAAATGGAAACTCCTGAACTTAGAGAAGTTTAAAACAGAAAACCCAGAAACCTATCAGCAGCAATTAAGCGAGCTGGACAAGGTTTTGGCGCAATAATGTATAGCGTGGCGCTTATTCTGTAGAATAGTGCGCTTTTCAGTCCCCCAAGGGGGTAACTTTATAAACAAGTACAAATTTAAGTACAAATTAGGATTTTGAAGGTATGGGTGATAGCAATTTTATCAATGAAATCAACAAGAGACGCACTTTTGCTATCATCTCGCATCCGGATGCGGGTAAAACCACTATTACCGAAAAAGTATTGTTGTTTGGTAATGCTTTACAAAAAGCCGGTACGGTAAAAGGTAAAAAGTCCGGTCAGCATGCCAAATCAGATTGGATGGAGATGGAAAAAGAGCGGGGGATATCCGTTACCACTTCTGTGATGCAATTTCCGTATCGTGAATGCACAGTAAACTTGTTAGATACACCAGGCCATGAAGATTTTTCAGAAGATACCTATCGTACGTTAACGGCTGTTGATTCATGTTTGATGGTAATAGACGCGGCTAAAGGTGTAGAAGCCCGTACCATTAAGTTGATGGATGTCACCCGTTTACGAGATACGCCTATTATTACTTTTATGAACAAGCTTGATAGGGATACCCGCGATCCCATCGACTTGTTAGATGAAGTAGAAACCGTACTCAATATTAAATGTGCTCCTATTACTTGGCCTATTGGCATGGGCAAGGAATTCAAAGGGATATACCATCTACTTCGCGATGAAACCGTTTTGTACCAAACGGGAATGGGTCACACCATTCAAGAGTTGCGTGTAATAAAAGGATTAGATAATCCAGAATTGGACACAGCCATTGGCAGTTATGCCGATGAACTTAGAGACATGCTTGAGTTAGTGAAAGGGGCATCTCACGAATTTAATCACGAAGAATTTTTAGCTGGCGAGCTCACCCCAGTGTTTTTTGGTACGGCTATGGGTAACTTTGGTGTTGACCATATGCTTGATGGCTTAGTTGAATGGGCGCCTTTGCCCCAAGGCCGTGAAACCAGTGAACGTAAAGTCGAATCTGGCGAGTCTAAATTCAGCGGTTTTGTATTTAAAATACAGGCCAATATGGATCCTAAACACCGCGACCGTATTGCGTTTTGCCGCATAGTGTCGGGCAAATACGAAAAAGGCATGAAGATGCATCAAACCCGTATAGGCAAAGATGTGCGGGTGTCCGACGCCTTAACCTTTTTAGCGGGGGATCGCGAACTCCTGCAAGAAGCTTACGCCGGTGACATCATTGGCTTGCACAACCACGGGTCGATTCAAATTGGTGATACCTTTACCTCAGGGGAAAAATTTCGTTTTGCCGGTATTCCTAACTTTGCCCCAGAATTATTTAAGCGAATACGCCTAAAAGATCCACTGAAACAAAAACAATTACAAAAAGGCCTGATTCAATTAGCTGAAGAGGGCGCAGTGCAAGTATTTAGACCATTGCAAAACAATGATTTGATAGTGGGGGCTGTGGGTGTACTGCAATTTGATGTTGTGGTAGCCAGATTAAAAGGTGAATACAACGTTGATGCCATGTACGAGCATATCAACGTGTATACCGCCCAGTGGGTAACGTCAAACGATCCTCGAAAACTTGACGAGTTTAGACGTAAAGCAGAAGCCAATTTATCCCTAGATGGCAGTGATAACTTAGCTTATATCGCGCCAACTCGGGTTAACTTGAGTCTGGCTCAAGAGCGTTACCCAGATATTGAATTTCACACTACTCGTGAGCACTAACACGGTATTTACCACAGCCTGTAGCATTTAAGACACAAGAGCAAACATGAACCTACACACATATTTATTAGCAAAATTTAAAGCCGCACTTACCGCTATAGGTGCACCAGAAGATTCACCGGCGCCACTTAGTCGTAGCACCCGCGAAGGTTTTGGGCATTACCAGTTTAATGGGGCGATGGCATTATCAAAAGTATTAAAACAAAACCCACGAGATATAGCGCAAAAAATTGTCGATGCCGTTGACTTGGATGCAGAAGTAGAAAAGCTCGAAATTGCCGGACCAGGTTTTATTAATATTCATTTAAAACCCGAGTGGCTAGCGCAGCAACTAGAATCTGCTAATGCAGATAGCCGCCTTGGTATTAATCCCGAGCAACAACAAACAGCGGTCATTGACTACTCAGCGCCCAATCTCGCTAAAGAGATGCATGTAGGTCATTTGCGTAGCACTATTATTGGTGATTCAGTGGCGAAAACCTTAGAATTTTTAGGCCATAAAGTGATCCGCCAAAACCACATGGGTGATTGGGGTACACAATTTGGCATGTTGTTGGCGCATTTAAATGACAAACTTGCTGCGAATGAAGTAGCAGAAACCGCCTTATCCGATTTAGAAGACTTTTACCGAGCCGCTAAAGTACGTTTTGATAATGAAGAAGGTTTTGCCGATCGTGCCCGTGATTATGTGGTGAAATTACAAGGCGGCGATGCACAATGTTTACAGCTTTGGCAAAACTTTATAGATGTGTCCATCGCCCATAGTGAAGATGTGTACCAAAAACTCAATGTCAGCCTTAAACGCAGCGATGTGATGGGAGAAAGTGCTTACAACAAAGATTTAGCGACTACTGTCTCCGAGCTACAAGCGTCAGGAATAGTAGTCGAAAGCCAAGGTGCACAAGTGGCCTTTTTGCCAGAAATGGCCGACAAAAACGGCAATCCAGCGGCTTACATAGTGCAAAAATCTGGAGGTGGGTATTTGTATTCCACTACTGATCAGGCCGCTATTCGTTATCGTAATGGTGTATTAAATGCCGACCGCACCTTGATTTTTACCGATGTTCGCCAAGCATTGCATTTTAAGCAAACCGAAATTGTGGCCCGAAATGCAGGTTTTATTTCTGAACAACAAACCTACGAACATTGCCCCTTTGGCATGATGTTAGGCAGCGATGGCAAACCTTTTAAAACGCGCAGCGGTGGCACAGTGAAATTGGCTGAGTTATTAGATGAAGCCATTGAAAGGGCTGAAGCACTAATTAATCAACGTGAATCTGATTTGTCTGAACAAGAGCGTAAAATTATCGCTAATAAAGTAGGTATTGGCGCGGTTAAATATGCCGATCTTAGTAAAAACCGCACCACAGATTATATTTTCAACTGGGACACTATGCTCAGTTTTGAAGGCAATACCGCACCTTATTTGCAATATGCTTTCGCTCGTATTCAAAGTATTTTCAGAAAGGCTGGTGCGGTTAATTCACACGCCAACATTCAACTTCAAGAAGTGCAAGAACAACTATTAGCCGTCAAGTTAATGCAATATGTCGAAGCCATTAAACAAGTGTCAACGGAAGCGACCCCTCACGTGCTTTGTACTTATATTTATGAGCTGGCGAGTTTGTTTATGAGTTTCTACGAAGCTTGCCCTATTTTAAAAGAGGGAATAGATGAACAGACTAAAAATAGCCGTTTAATGTTAGCGCAGTTGACCTCCAAAACCTTGCAATCAGGGTTAGATCTGTTGGGCATTGAGACGATGGATAAGATGTAGACGTTAAGCTACGAGCTTCGATATTTAAGACAAAATAAAACAAAAAGTAAGTGGAATATAAAAGATGATAAAGATTTTGGCCTTTGCTGGCAGTGGTAGAAAAGATTCGGTGAATAAAAAAGTGGTGGCGGTTGCCGCTAAAGGGGCACAAGAGGCAGGGGCAGAAGTCACTATCATCAATCTCGAAGACTTTGACATGCCACTTTTTAATGAAGACTTAGAAGCACAGCAAGGCATGCCGGCTGATGCACAAAAGTTTAAAGAATTATTGATTAGTCATGACGGCTTTCTTATTTCATCACCTGAATATAACAGCTCCTACAGTGCCTTATTTAAAAACGCCATCGATTGGGCGTCTAGGCAAACCGGTGACGAAAAACCTATGGTTGCCTATCGCGGTAAAGTAGCTGCCATTATGGCCGCCTCGCCCGGTGCCTTGGGTGGTATGCGAGTATTGGTGAATCTGCGTATGCTTTTAGAAAATATCGGCACTATGGTGTTGCCTACTCAAAAAGCCGTAGGTGGCGCATTCAAATTATTTGATGAGCAAGGCAATATCAATAATGAAAAAACCGAAAAAGCTTTGAAAAACCTTGGTCAGCAATTAGTCGCTACAGTTACCAAGTTAAAGAATTAATTTTCCGTTTGCAGGGCAGGTATTATGAAATTTCAAATTATAGTGAGTTGTTTATTATGGATCATCCCTGCAATGGTTCAGGCCAACCCATGTAAAGCTAATTTCACAACCCTTGCCTTAAAAACATTAAAAAAAGATAACTTTGTTATCGAGTCACCTGAGCAAAGAAATCAAACCGCGTTAAGGTTACTGACTTGCCTTGGTGATCCTGATCCCAAAGTACGAGACGGTCTCGTATATGAAGCAATAAGTCACTGGTTAAGAAATGCCTCGCTTAGCGACTCAACCGTTAAGTCAATGTTTGAATTGTTAATCGATAAGTTGCAACAGCCAAGTGTTGACCCGCTTAAATTTACCCAGCCATTTGCGGCACTGGTGTTGTCTGAGGTGCTCCGAGTCGACCGTATTACGCCTTACTTATTAGATACTGAACGTCAAAAAGCCATAGAAGTATCAACCTCCTATATGAGTCATATCAAGGATTATCGTGGATTTGATGATAAGCAAGGGTGGCGTCATGGTGTGGCACATACCGCCGATATTTTTTTACAATTGTCGTTAAATAGTAAAATAACCAAAGCTCAACTTAATCAATTATTGGAAGGGATTAAATCACAAGTCTCACCGCAAAATTCACACTTTTATATTTATGGCGAGCCTAAACGCTTGG
This sequence comes from uncultured Paraglaciecola sp., assembly GCF_937123705.1. Taxonomy (GTDB): domain Bacteria; phylum Pseudomonadota; class Gammaproteobacteria; order Enterobacterales; family Alteromonadaceae; genus Paraglaciecola. The sequence continues at coordinate 42,342 of NZ_CAKZKO010000098.1, forward strand.
CTATGCCGTTTATGTATATTGCGCTGCGGGGCGAACATTCCCTCAAGGAACTTTCTAGCTTTTTAGAAACTGTTATTGACCCTATGCCCTATGAAAATTGGCAGAGTGTGTATCAATCCAACCAGGGTTTGGCTAAATTGCATAATACCCGTCACTTTATTTACAGCATTTTGGCCTTGTCAGAGCAAAGTGAAAACCCAACAATAAAAGCCCTGAAACCCAAGTTGGTAGAACTTATTCAAACCTTAGGTTAAGCCGTGACTTGTATAACCTAATCGAATGATTTATCGGATTGTTATACACTGTGAGCTGTTATTTCGCACTAAAACCCGCTAAAATCCCCGTCCTTTTTGTTTCAAGTGCAGCCCAATTATTTATGTTTGAAATCAACCCAGTACACAATGCTTTAGCAGATATAAGACTACGTGCTGAGTCGCTTCGGGGGTATCTTTGACTACGATCACAAGAAAGAACGCCTAGAAGAAGTTAATCGCGAATTAGAAAGCCCTGATGTGTGGAATAAACCAGAGCATGCCCAAGCCTTAGGTAAAGAAAAAGTGGCCCTTGAGCTGGTTGTTGAAACAATCGACATTTTAGAACTGGGTACCGAAGACGTTGAGGGGTTAGTCGAGTTGGCCGTTGAAGCCGAAGATCAAGATACCTTTGATGAAGCCGAGTCTGAATTGGCCGAATTAATCAAAAAACTCGAGTTACTCGAATTCAGACGTATGTTCTCTGGTCCTAATGACGCCAATCACGGTTATATTGATATCCAATCTGGGTCGGGCGGCACCGAAGCGCAAGATTGGGCCAATATGTTGCTGCGTATGTATTTACGCTGGGGTGAAGCCCACGGTTTTAAAACTGAATTAATTGAAGTATCAGACGGTGACGTAGCTGGTATCAAAAGTGCCACCATCAAATTTAGCGGCGAGTACGCCTTTGGCTGGATCCGCACCGAAACAGGCGTACACAGGTTAGTCAGAAAATCGCCATTTGACTCTGGCAGCCGCAGACATACCTCTTTTGCTTCTGCTTTTGCCTACCCTGAAGTAGACGATGATATTGAGATTGAAATCGATCCCTCAGACCTACGTATCGATACTTATCGCGCATCGGGCGCCGGTGGACAGCACGTTAACCGCACCGATTCTGCGGTACGTATTACCCACGAACCCACTAATATAGTGGTGCAGTGTCAAAACGATCGTTCTCAGCATAAAAATAAAGCCCAAGCTATGAAACAATTAAAGGCCAAGCTTTATGAGCATGAAATGCTCAAGCAGAATGAAGAAAAGCAAACCATGGAAGACGGCAAATCCGATATTGGTTGGGGCAGTCAAATACGCTCTTATGTACTAGATGACTCACGGATTAAGGATTTACGCACTGGGGTAGAAACCCGCAATACCCAAGCCGTGTTAGACGGCGATTTAGACAAATTTATTCAAGCCAGTTTAAAATCTGGGTTGTAAACAAGATTACATAATTGAGATATCAGGAAAGTCGATGACCGAACAAACACAAGATGAAAATAAGTTGATTGCAGAGCGCCGCGCAAAACTTGCCAGCATTAGAGAAAACTGCAAATCAAATGGTTTCCCCAATGACTTTCGCCGTGAATATTACAGTGAAGACTTGCAACAAGCCTTTGGTGAGCATGAAAAACAAGCCCTAGAAGACTTGGGTAAAGTGGTCAGCATCGCCGGTCGTATTTTAGCGAAACGTGGGCCATTTTTGTTATTGCAAGACATGACAGGTCGCATTCAATCTTATGCTTCAAAAGATACCCAAAAAGACATCAAAGCCCGTTTTGGAAGCTTGGATATTGGTGACATTATTGGCGTTAAAGGTGAATTGCATAAATCAGGTAAAGGCGATTTATATGTGAATATGGCTGAGTATCAGTTGTTGACTAAATCACTGCGTCCTTTACCTGAGAAATTTCATGGTTTGTCTGACCAAGAAACCAAATATCGTCAGCGTTATGTGGATTTGATCACTAACCAGCAAACTCGCGATACCTTTATGATCCGCAGTAAAGTGGTGAGCGGCATTCGTAATTTTTTGACCGAACGCAACTTTATGGAAGTGGAAACACCTATGTTGCAGGTGATCCCAGGTGGTGCCACAGCTAAACCTTTTAACACCCATCATAATGCACTGGATATCGATATGTATCTACGTATCGCCCCAGAGTTGTACTTAAAGCGTTTGGTAGTAGGTGGCTTTGAACGGGTATTCGAAATAAACCGTAATTTTAGAAATGAAGGATTGTCCACGCGCCACAACCCAGAATTTACCATGTTAGAGTTCTATCAGTCTTACGCGGACTATCATGACTTGATGAACCTGACCGAAGAAATGTTACGTAAGGTGGCCCAAGATGTGTTGGGTACTACCATCATCAAAAACACCACCAAAGATGCCGAAGGCAATGTCATCAGTGAAGTGAACTACGATTTTGGCCAGCCATTTGCACGTTTAACCATGAACGAAGCCGTTATCAAATATTGGCCTGAAGCTAACGCTGTTGCCATTAATGATCCTGAAAATCATTTGCCTGAGCTAAAAGCCATGGCCAAACAACTGCACATTAAAGAGCCAGAAGTGGATGGCATTTGGGGCGCGGGCAAATATTTATGTGAGATTTTTGAAGCCACAGCCGAAGAAAAGCTCGACCAACCTACCTTTATCACTGCTTACCCTTGGGAAGTTTCACCGCTGGCCCGTAGAAACGATGATGACAGCTTTATCACCGACAGATTTGAGTTTTTTGTAGGTGGACGGGAACTAGCCAATGGATTCTCGGAGCTTAACGATGCCGAAGATCAAGCAGCCCGATTCCGTAAACAAGTAGAAGAAAAAGACGCAGGCGACGACGAAGCCATGCACTTTGACGAAGACTACATTCGCGCCTTGGAATACGGGTTACCACCTACAGCAGGTGAGGGTATAGGCATCGACCGCTTAGTGATGTTGTTTACTGATAGCCCAACCATTAAAGACGTGATCTTGTTTCCTCATATGAAACCAGAAACCGCTGCCGAATAACACATCCATAGTACTTTAAGAAAAGGACGCTGCGGCGTCCTTTCTTGTTTTCTGTAATAAAAATTTCACAAAAATGTCATACTGAGCCTGTTCGTGTAAAAATGATACATAATACTCAGGTAAGTACTTAGTCTGTAAAATAACAACCCCTATCAAAATTTGATCTTAAAAGTTCAAGGCTGTGGGTTAGATTAATTAAATGTGAATGAAGTATATGAAGCCCTATAGAAATTTAACTGTTCTTTTCTTTTTAAGTTGTTTAGCGTCAGCAGTTACAGCCGATCCATTAACTTTTTATGGTAAAGCCAATGTGTCTATGCAGTCTACTGACGAAGGCGATGGGCGCTTCTTGGACATAAAAAGTAATGCGTCTCGCCTGGGTGTTAAGGGCAACCTTGCATTAAGTAGTGAACTAGAGGTGCTTTATATTTTTGAATGGGAAGTGGATTTAGCCGATGAGTCCGGTTCAGACAATATCAAATCTCGCAATCAGTACGTTGGCCTAAAAGGGCAGTTTGGAACGGTACTTCTTGGCAGAAATGATACTGTATTGAAACAGTCTCAAGGTAAGATTGATCAATTTGGTGACTATGAAGCGGACTTAAAAGGGTTGTGGAAAGGCGAAAATCGCATGGCGGACTCGCTTACTTATTTTTCACCAAGCTATTATGGAGTAACATTTGGGATCTCTTATATAACCGAAGGTGAAGTGACAGCAGAGGATGCCCAGTCAGTTTCTGTTACATACGGCGATAAAAACTTTAAGAAAAACCTATGGTATGTTTCGGCATCGGCGGATTTTGATGTAAAGGGTTATGATACCCAGCGCCTGTCATTACAAACAAAATTTGATGAGCTTGTTTTAGGTGCAATTTTTCAGCATCAGGAGTCAAGCGATACGAGGAATTCAAAAAGTGGCGCTATGATCAGTGCCGCTTACACTTTGGGCTCCATTGTTCTAAAAACCCAGTTTCAAACCCTAAAAGATGACAACAGTTTTTCTGTTGGCGCTGATTACAAACTCGCTAAGTCAACTAAACTATTCGCTTGGTACACAAGCAGAGGGCTAGACGACAGTGCAGATCAATCTTGGCTAAGTGCAGGGATTGAACATAAATTTTAAACCCTTTGTGCTTGATATCGCGATAATTTTTGTGGCCAGATACCATTAAATCAGGTTAACGATCAACAAGTCACACCTTAAACTTCAGCTATAGCCTGGCTTGCTAAACATTTAAGCGCTCCTCTATCCAATTCTCAATATTAAACTTTTGTGACATCTATTTGATGTAACAAAACTGTCACGCTGCTTGGTTACTCTTTTTTGCGTTTTCTCATTCTTAAAAATACGCGCATTTGGAGTACACAATGGAACTTATGAACATCTTTAGAGCGAGTGCAATAGCTGCGGCGTTAGTCTTGGCTGGTTGTGGTGGTGATATCAATATTACTGAAGGTAATATTGATAACAGCGTGACCGATAATAGTGTGATTAATAATGACGACGGTGCAAGCGGTGGCGGCGCCCCGGTTATCACAGATGGTCGTGTGGGTGAAGCCAGTTCTTTTTTATCTTCTCAAGTCTCAGCAGCTTTAGGTGAAACGGTTGCAGTCCGTTCAATTTCAGGTCGGTTGTTAGCCGAAGATGCTGACTCAGCCGGTAATATTACCTTAACCAACGACACTGTTTGGGCACTTGAAGGCGCTGTGTTTGTAGGTAAAGACAAATCCGAATCAGTAAATTTAGTGATTGAGCCAGGCACTGTTATTTTTGGCCGTAGTGGCAGTGATTATTTAGTTGTAAGCCGTGACTCTTCTATCGAAGCCATAGGCGCAGCCAATGCTCCTATTATCATGACGTCTTTCAACGACGTTGTGGGTGATGAAGTGGGCGCGGGCCAATGGGGCGGCGTGATTATTTTGGGTAACGCACCTTCTACTAAGTGTCCTCAAGACGGTACCGATTGTGCGTTGCAAGTGGAAGGCGTTGAAAGCGGTGCGGTTTTTGGTGGTAGCGACAGTGCAGATGATTCAGGCACCCTTAACTATGTGGTTGTGAAATATGCTGGATTTGAAATTGCACCAGACAACGAACTTAACGGCATCACCTTTGGCGGTGTAGGTTCAGGTACGACTATTGATTATCTTCAAGTACATGCCAACGCCGATGATGGCGTAGAGTTTTTTGGCGGCTCGGTAAACGCTAAACATTTAGTGTTAACGTCCATTCAAGATGACTCTGTCGATTGGGATAATGGCTACAACGGCAAATTGCAGTATGTGTATATTGAACATGCGGCCGATGGCTCTGATGCTAACCGTGGTATTGAAGGTGATGGCGACGGTGGCGACGGCTTAGCGTTTTCACAACCCACCCTTGCCAACGTTACTATTATTGGTAACGATTTTGATACTGACGAAACCGACTCTGAAGGTGTGTTATTGCGCGACCAAACAGGCGCGCACATTTCAAATATGCTCATTACCGGTGCAGCTGGTATGGGTGAATGTTTAGAAATGGACACCGATGCAACAGTGCAAGGTAACCTAACCGATGGCGACTTAACCATTTCGAATTCTGTCATTGCTTGTGCCGAAGATTTCAAAATTCCTGATGCTGCGGTCAATCTTACCACTTGGTTTAATACAGACCAGTCGGGTAATCAGTTAGTGGATTATGCCGATCGTTCTAACATAGGTTTGAATATAAACGGCACTTTAACCACTGAAAGCTCACTGTTAACCGCCGGAGGCGATCCTTCTGCGGTTGATGGTTTCTTTGATGCCAATACCTTTGTCGGCGCTGTGGCAACCTCTGCTGATGACTGGCGTCAGGGCTGGGCATTTGGTTTTGGTGGCGGTGAAGTGGGTGTGGTTACCTCAGTTTCTGGTTGCCCCGCTGGCACCACCACTATTGCTATGGTTGATGGCCAAACCAATACTTGCCAAGTTTCGGGCCGTATTACAGCAGATTTAACCTTAACCCAAGGCAATCATTATGCGCTTTCTGGTGCTGTTTTTGTGGGTGACGACAATGCCGACAGTGCAACCTTAACGATTGAGCCTGGCGTGGTGGTATACGGTAGCTCAGGCAATGATTATCTTGTTGTCAGCCGAGGCTCACAAATTTCAGCCAATGGTACGGCAGCCTCTCCCATTACTTTTACCTCTAGGCAACATGTCTCTACTGGTGTGGTAACAGGGCTGGAAGATGGTGAAGCAGGGCAATGGGGCGGTTTGGTTATTTTAGGTAATGCTCAATCCACTAAATGTCCACAAGATGCTTCAGAGTGTTCATTGCAAGTGGAAGGGGTGCAAGAAGGAGCGGTATTTGGCGGCAGCGATGACACCGACAACTCTGGCACACTTCGTTATGTGCGGGTGATGCACGGTGGCTTTGAAATTGCACCAGACAACGAATTAAACGGCATTACTTTTGGTGCTGTAGGCTCGGGTACCACTGTCGAATACCTACAAGTGCATAAAAATGCTGATGACGGTGTGGAGTTTTTTGGTGGTGCAGTCAACGCTAAATACCTAGTGCTAACCGGTATTCAAGACGATTCTGTTGATTGGGATAACGGTTTTAAAGGCAATATGCAATTTGTGTTGGTGAAGCACGCCGACGATAACTCAGATGCCAACCGCGGTATAGAAGGTGATGGTGACGGTGGTGACGGTACGGCCTTCTCAAATCCAACTGTGGCCAACATGACCATTATCGGTAATACCTTTGACACTGCCGAAACTGACTCTGAAGGGGTGTTATTACGCGACCAAACTAATGCGCAATTGTATAACTTTGTGGTAACGGGCCCTGCTGGAATGGGAGAGTGTTTTGAAGCGGATTTATCTGACGGTGACACTACCCTTGAAGCCAATATGGACAGCACTAATGACCCACAATTAGTCTTTGCCAGTTCGGTATTGGCTTGTGGCGAAAATATCAAAAACTCCGGCGCGTTTGACCAACAAGCTTGGTTTACAGCCCAAGCAGGCACTGCAACGGCGGCTAACCAAAGTGCGGTATTAAGTGGGATTTACACCCTTGATGCCACAGCCCCTACCGATGTGAATGCCATCAACCCCTTCTTTAGCAGCGTTGATTTTATCGGTGCGGTAAAAGATGCAGACAACGATTGGACGACTGGTTGGACAGTAGGCTTAGAGTAAGCATTAAGCCTACTTAAATAAGTCAGAAGTCATGTGCGCTACCTAAGGTAGCGCATCTGTGTTTCAACCAATCGGTTATCAAAGTTCAGTTACATAGCTGCAAAGCGGTAAGCAGCTAATGAGGTTAAAATGAATAAGCCTAAAAATAGGTTTCGCGTTACCCAACTTACCCTTGCCGTGCTGGCATCAATAGCAATGACCCAAGGGGCAACAGCCCAACAAAGTCAAAATGAAGATGCTGTGCTCGATGAAGTGGTCACAACAGGCACACGCCTAAAAGGTACCGCTACAGCGGTAATTGAAGAGCGTAAAAATCAGGCCTTTGTAGCCGATATCTTAGGGGCAGAGCAAATATCTCGAACCGGCGACAGTGATGCCGCTTCGGCACTGCGCCGGGTAACGGGTTTAACCTTAGTCGACGGTAAATTTATCTACGTACGCGGTTTAGGTGAGCGTTACTCCAGTACCCAATTAAACGGCGCAGCTGTGCCTAGCCCCGATCCCACCCGCAATGTGATCCCTTTGGATTTATTCCCGTCGGATATTATCGAGAGCTTATCGGTACAAAAAGCGTTTTCACCTTCTATGCCCGCCTCTTTTGGAGGCGGTAATGTGGATATTCGCCTTAAAACTATTCCTGATAACTTCCTGTTTAATATGTCGGGAAATTTAGGTTACAACAGCGAAAACGCTGCTGATGCCTTGTCTTACCAAGGTGGTGATAAAGACTGGCAAGGTCGCGACGATGGCACTAGAGCCGTGCCGCAATCATTACAAACACGCTGGGATAATAAACAGTTTTTAGACAATTTAGAGCAAAGCGTGGCTTTGTCTTTGTTAAGCGACGTGAATCGAAATTACGATCCCATCGCTAAAAGTGTTGGGCCAGATGCCGGTTTTGGCTTTTCCCTTGGCAACAGTGTTGATATTAACGACAACTGGCGCATCGGTTTTTTATGGACCAGCAGTTATGACAATGAAACCACAGTCTTTGAAGAATACCAGCTAGAGCAAGCCGACCGCGTGGGCGATGCCATTAACATTGTACGCTTTTTTGATGATATAGCGGTGACACAAACCACAGTGAAATGGTCAAATATGCTGAATTTAGGTGTGGATTTTAATCGTAATCATCGCGTCGATTACAGTTTGATTTTACTCAACGATAGCAGCGACGAAATCAGCGAAAGTTTTGGACATACCGAAAACCTTAATCTCGCCGAAGGGTTGCGAATACGTGATATTGAAGTCGAATACGAAGAACGAAAAATGTATACCAACCAAATACGCGGTATGCATACTCTCCCGTCACTTAACTTTGCAGGACTGGATTGGAAATATTCACTAGGGCGCTCACTGCGTGATGCGCCGGGCAATGTGGATGCGCGTTTTGTGTTAGCCGATGCCAATCAAGACGGTGTGTTTGATGTGCAAACCGAAAGCGCATTAAATAACTCGACCACGGCTGCTCGTTACAGTTTTCAAAATCTCCACGACCGTTTGGAAAATTATGGCTATAACCTGACTTATCCTCTTGCCTTTAAAGAGTGGGAAATAGAATTAAAAGTAGGAGGGGATTTTCTCACTAAAACCCGAAGTTCAGAAAACCGTACTTTTGATATTAATACCCGAGCCTTTGTGAATAACGCCACCTTAGTGGGCAGTTCTTTCTCGTCGATTTTAAGTGATCAAGTATTGGGCAACACCGATAACTTCAACAGTACGGCTATTATGCGGGATACTACAATCGCTGGTGATGATTATATTGCCGCGCAAAAGGTTGATGCTTTCTACTTAGAAGCCGATTTGTTTTATCAAGGAAAATGGCGGTTTAGTGGCGGCGCAAGGTTTGAAGATTTTCGACAGGTAGTGGCACCTTTTGACCCAAGAACCAATCAAATCGATTTACCAGATGATGCCGACCGAGGCCAATTGGCCTTTCAGGAAGACGACTTTTACCCTGCCTTGGCGGTGACTTATATTAAAGATGACAGCATGCAATTTAGAGCCAGTGTTGGGCAAACCGTTGTGCGACCTGATTTACGCGAAGTGTCATCATCTACATTTATTGATCCCCTTACTGGTTTCCCCACCTCAGGTACACCTGGCATCGACACAACATCGATACTTAACTACGACTTACGCTTTGAATGGTATCGCGAAGCAGGCAATAACTTATCTATCGGTTTGTTTTACAAAGATATGGACGCGCCTATTGAGTCGGTGCAATCTCCCGCTCAAGATGGGCCTCCGCTAATAAAAATTGCCAATGCCGAAACCGGTGAGTTGTACGGCATAGAGTTGGAATTTCTACAAGGATTGGAGACGTTTGGTGATGGGGTTTGGGATAATATTTTTGTATCCGGCAACCTAACCATCAGTGATTCTGAAATTACCTTAGATAGGCAGAATATTGTCGACCAAACCGGCTTGTCGGCAGCGGTTACCAACTTAACTCGCCGCCTAACGGGGCATTCGCAATACGTGGCCAATTTACAAGCAGGTTACGACTCGGACAACGGTGAACACTCGTTATCTGTCGTATACAACGTGTTTGGTGAGCGCATTTTAATTCCTGGTATCGATGGGTTTGATGACAGTTACGAACAACCATTTCATTCACTAGACACTGTGTATAAATATTATCCGAATTTTAATACCACTGTGACCTTCAAGGTGCAAAACCTCTTGGGTGAGAGCAAAGCGTTAGAATTCGAAGATGTACTATTACGCTCACAATCCAAAGGCACAAAAGTGAGCTTATCTATCAAGTATGATTTTTAGCTAAGCCATTTTTTGATATCAAGGCAGCGCATTAGTGCTGCCTAATTTCAACGCAATTACGTCACTAGTTTATTGTTTTTATTAAGTATTTTTGTTGTCTGATAATTTGTCATTTTAGCGTCATTTATCTGCAATATTTCTGTCACATTCACACCTTATGCTTTTCGCAGTTTTTAAATAACAGTAAATGACTGTTAGCCAAATTTTAGGGTTTGAGGAATGACACGACTGACTAGGTTATCTGCAACATTTTTAGGCCTATCTATTTTGGCGGGAAATAGTGTTGCGCAGCAACAAAAAACACTACAGCCAGCGATTAAAAAAGCCACGGCTATTAACCACTCAGCGGCGCAATCTCAACAAAAAATCGACCATATCAGCGACCAGATTTCAAACAAACTGCAGCAATTTAAAGCCATCAATAAAGAAATAACCGGCTTAAACGTTTACAACGGTCAATTGCAAAAACAAATCAATAATCAGATGCAAGAAATGGCGGATTTAAACGCCTCTATTGATGATGTGAGTATTATCGAACGTCAAATATCGCCATTGATGATGCGCATGATTACTGGTCTTGAGCAGTTTGTTGCGCTAGATGTGCCTTTTCTTGCCGAGGAAAGAACGCATCGTGTCGCCGAACTTAAAGCCATGATGGACAGGGCCGATATCGCCCCTTCAGAAAAATTTCGCAGGGTGATGGAAGCCTATCAAGTGGAAATGGACTACGGCCGTACCCTCGAAGCCTACAGTGGTTTACATACTATTGATGGCCAAGAGCGTGATGTGGATTTTTTACGAGTAGGGCGTACCGCGCTTATTTACCAAACTCGTGATGCCAGTTTGCAAGGCACGTGGGACAAACAAAGTCGTCAATGGCAAGCGCTGCCTTCGAGCTACCGTACTCAAGTGACTAAAGGTTTACGTATGGCGAAGAAACAACTCGCGCCAGACCTGCTAATGCTACCCGTAGCGATAACGGACTAAGGGCCTGTTCAACATGAAAAACATATTTAAAAACATATTATTAGTGACTAGCTTGGTGTGTGTTGCAAACTCGGTGATGGCCCAAGAAGACAAAGCCCTAGATTTAGATGCCTTGTTAAAACAACTAGAACAAGGTCAGTTTCAACAAAATCAACAAAATGTACAGCGCGAACAAGAGTTTACGGCAAAACGCTCTGAACAAGACCAAATGTTACGCCAAGCTAAACAAAGTCGTGATGCTACCTTGGCCAAATCAGAAAAAATGGAAACCCAGTTCGAAGAAAACGAATTTAAACTGGCAGACCTAAACGACGCCATGAACAAACGTTTAGGCTCATTAAAAGAGTTATTTGGGGTGTTACAACAAGTGTCAGGCGACACCAAAAGTAAATTTCAAAATTCGATTATTTCTGCACAAATTCCAGGACGAGCGGCGTTTTTAGATGATTTAGCCCAGTCCATGGGCACCACATCAAAGCTGGCCTCAATTGAAGAAATTGAGCGTGTTTGGTTTGAGATGCAACGAGAGATGACCGAATCAGGCAAAGTCACCACTTTTACCACAGACGTAATTGAAGCAGGTGGCGAAAAAGTCAGTAAACAAGTGTTACGTGTTGGGCCTTTTGCCTTGGCCGCCGACGGAAAATATCTCGATTATAATGGCACAACTGGTTCGGTTTCTGAGTTGGTGCGTCAACCTGCGGGGCGTTATGGCGCAAGTGCAGCTGCCTTACAGCAATCATCAGGTGAGTTGATTGAGTTTGGTTTAGATCCAACCGGTGGCTCTATTCTTAAGTTGTTAGTGCAAGCGCCCAGTTTGAAAGAGCGGGTAGAGCAAGGCGGAACAGTCGGTTATATCATTCTCGCGGTAGGTGTTGTGGGTTTGTTGATTGCGATGTGGCGCTTTATTGCTTTGATGATTGAAGGTACTAAAGTGCATCGCCAACTTAAATCAGACACTTTCAAAAACAACAACTCCCTTGGCCGTGTTATGAAAGCCAAGGACGATTACCCAGAAGCCGACACCGAAGCACTTGAACTACACCTGACCGAAGCGATTTTAGGCGAAGTGCCAAAACTAGGTAGGTCGCTGAGCATAATCAAAGTGATATCGGTAGTCGCACCTTTGATGGGCTTACTCGGCACCGTATCCGGCATGATCAATACCTTTCAAGCTATCACCTTATTTGGCACAGGCGACCCTAAATTAATGGCTGGCGGTATTTCAACTGCATTAGTCACAACGGTATTGGGATTAGTTGTGGCCATTCCTATGACCTTGTTATACGCCATGTTAAATACCCGCAGCAAAAGCATTGTGTACATATTGCAAGAGCAAGCCGCGGGCGTGATTGCCGAGCGGGCTGAAGCGCTTGTTCCAGATACTGCAAGCAGCAAAGCCTAATTCACCATGATTGAAATTTTCGAAAGCATTCGCGATTTTACCGAAACTGGCGGCCAAGTGCTGCTGATCATCGGTGGCTTGATTTTTGTGATGTGGTTAATGATTTTAGAGCGCGCCATGTATGTATTTGTGGCTCACAAACAATATAAAGCCGCTGTGATTGCTAAATGGAAAGCCCGGCAAGAGCGTTCGTCTTGGAACGCCGAACAAATTCGCCAAGCGATGATTTCACGGGTAACCCTTAAACTTGGTGCAGGTGTGCCTATTATCCAATCGCTGGTGGCGTTATGTCCGTTGTTAGGTTTGATGGGCACAGTCACCGGCATGATTGAAGTATTTGATGTGATGGCAATTTCTGGCTCGGGTAACGCCCGCTCAATGGCGTCGGGTGTGTCCAAAGCCACTATCCCTACAATGGCAGGAATGGTAGGGGCGTTGTCGGGTGTTTTTGCCTCTACTTGGCTGGCCAGAACGGCCAAAAAAGAACGGGCCAGCCTTGAAGATACACTGCGAATGCAACGTAAAATTTAGCCCGTTAAAATAGACAAATAACCAGAGAACATTATGAAACAGCATTTCCAAAATTTGATGGACGAAGAAGAAGCCACAATCGATATGACCCCTATGCTCGACGTAGTGTTTATCATGTTGATATTTTTTATTGTGACCGCCTCGTTTGTGAAAGAAGCGGGCATTGACGTCAATCGCCCCGAAGCGGCCACCGCAGTGAAAAAAGACCGAGCCAATATATTGGTGGCAATCAGCGCTAAAGGTGATATTTGGATCAATAAACGTAAAGTCGATGTGCGTGCAGTGCAAGCCAATATCGAGCGGTTATACGCGGAAAATCCACAAGGTACTGTGGTTATTCAGGCCGATAGAAAGGCCACTACTGACGTGTTGATTAAAGTCATGGATGCGTCACGAGCGGCAGGCATAACCGATGTGTCAATTGCGGCGCAGGAGCCTTAAGCCGTTATGTCCCATGGGATTAAAACATGGCCTCAGACTATCTCAAGGCTCGCTGTTGCATTAATTGTTGCCGCAGTGGTGACCTTAGGTTTGTTTTATTTGATGCAATCGCTCATTCAAAGTGGTGGCAGTGCGTTAACTGATGCCCCTAAAGGCAGTGTTTTGGATTTTGTCCGCGTGAAAAAAGAACAGGCCGCGCAAAAGAAAGATCGCAAACCCAAAAAGCCACCTAAGCCTAAACAACCGCCACCGGATATGGCACCGCCACAAATGCAAACACCTAATCCCGATGCAGCCACTGGTGGCATGGACTTTGGTGCGGATGTGGCGGCCGATATTTCACTCGATGGTGGTCTGGCATTGGCATCTGGAGACGGTGAGTTTTTACCAATAGTGCGAGTAGCAGCGGTCTATCCAAGACGTGCGTTACAGCGGGGCATTGAAGGTTTTGTTGATGTGGAGTTTACCGTATCAAAACTGGGAACCGTTAAAGATCCCAAAGTGACACAAGCATCACCACAAGGCATTTTTGAACAAGCGGCACTGGATGCCACCTTAAAATATAAATACAAACCGCGCGTCGTTAACGGCGAACCCATGGCAGTGTCTGGGGTAGAAGTGCGGGTTAAATTCGAACTGGGAGGCTAACCATGGCAATGCACACAATCTTACTAAAATTAGCGCCTGTCTTGATGACAGGTATTCTACTGGCGAGTGTACAGGTGAGTGCTGTGCAAGCAGAACAATCAACAGTAGAGCGCAAAACCAAACGTGTGCCTACCTTGCGCTCAAAAGTATACGACCAATTGTCTCGCGCCCAAAGTTTGGCGGATGGGGGCGATCAAGCCGCAGCGTTTGAGGTATTGGATAGAGTAAAGTCTAAAGCCAGTTCAATGAATAGTTATGAACAGGCCATGTTGTATAACTTTTATGGCTTTATTCATTACGAAGCTGAAAATTACGATCAAGCTATTGCTGCGTTTGAAAATGTGGTGCAGCAACAACCCATTCCAGAAACCTTCGAACAGGCAACTTTGTTTAGTTTGGCGCAATTACACATGATGCGCGGCAATTTTGATAAAGCCATTACCAAAATAGAGCAATGGGAAAATATTCAAAAGGCACTTCATCCCACTAAAGAAGTCCCTGCTAAAAACTTGGTGCTTAAAGCCCAAGCCATGTATCAAAAGCAAGATTATGCCGCGGCCTCTCAATATATCAATGCGGCTGTTACGCAAGTCGAAAGCAACGACTTAGGCTTTCAAGTGGATGAACAATGGTATGTATTACAGCGCGCAGTGTACTTTGAGCTAAAACAACCCGAACAAGTAAAAGATGTATTGCTTAAATTAGTCAAAAAATTTGAAGCGCCAAAATACTGGTTACAACTTGCCGGTATGTATGGCGAGCTTGGACAAGAACAGAAACAATTGGCCATAATGGAAATTGCTCAGCAAAAAAGTTTTGTTGCAACGGGCGCTGATATGTTCAATTTGGCGCAACTTTATTATTATCACCAAATGCCATACAAAGCCGCCGCAATCATGCAAGAAGCGTTAGATGCCGGCAAATTACCCGAAGATGAGCGAAATTTAACCTTTTTAGCCCAGTCTTGGAACTTTGCTAAAGAAACCCAAAAAGCCATTCCTGTGATGTTAGCCGCCGCTAAATTATCAGCAACAGGTGATTTATATGCCCAGCTTGGTCAAATGTACCTCAACATGGACAACTGGGAGCAGGCGATTGCCGCATCACAACAAGCCTTAGAAAAAGGCGATTTACGTAATGAAGGCATGTCGCATCTGGTAATGGGTATGGCGCAGTTTAATGTGGGCGAATACAACCAAGCACTTAATCAACTGGCAAAGGCCCAAGAATTTAACGGCAGTCGTAGCATGGCGCAGCAATGGACCAAGTATGTTGAAGGGGAAAGAAAACAATATGCTACTTTTGTTTCTGTTGGAAGTTGATAGTAAATCATCATTTGTTTATGAAAGCGCCTATATGGCGCTTTTTTTATACCCAAAACTAATCTAATATTTTATCTCTAATCGTTTTTATGGATGAATAACAATGAAATGGCCCAACCTAAAGCATCTTCACTACTTAGTTGTATTACACCAAGAACAGCATTTTCACCGCGCCGCAAAGCACTGCCATGTGAGTCAATCTACATTAAGTACGGCGGTACAGAATCTTGAAGAGCTATTTGGTGCTCAGTTGTTGGAGCGAGATCATAAAAACTTTGTCTTTACCCCTTTTGGTATAGAGTTGGTTGAACGCAGCAAGGCCTTACTAGTAGACGCTCATGAATTGATGGATTTCGCGCAAAGTGCCGGTAATTGGCAAGCTGGCAACCTCAAAATTGGGGTTATTCCCACCATTGCGCCTTTTATATTTGAAGGTTTGATTAATACCGTGAAACAACATCTGCCTGATATTCGATTGCAACTGCAAGAAGACACCACGGCTAACTTGTTAACCCAACTCAATGAAGGCGGGTTAGATCTCCTTATTTTGGCCTTACCTATAGATACACCCGGTTGTAAACAATTGATTTTAGGTCACGACCCTTTTCATTTAATAGCCCACAATGATCTATTAAAAACTAAAAATCAGCCCCTGAATGTGTCTGATTTACCAAAGCAAAGTATTTTCTTACTGCAACAAGAACATTGCATGACCGGACATGCGGTAAGTGCTTGTGGTTTACAACATAGTGAACAAGTGAGTACGCTGGCAGCCAGCAGTTTGTACACCTTAGTACAACTTGCTAACAGTAAACTGGGATATACTTTTATGCCGGAATTGGCTATTCATAATAATATTTTGCTTAATACCCCTTTGGTCGCTATGCCCGCTGAAGATAAAGCCTATCGCGAAATCGGAATGGTATGGCGAAGTGGTACTACACGAGTCAGATTATTTCGTTATTTGGCAGAATTAGTCGCACCGCTCATGCCAATGAATACTTTGATCCGTTAATATCTAAATTATTTTTGTAAAAAATAAACTTTTTGATTTTGTCCCTCGACTTTATGTATGAAAAGGGAAAACGCCCTCTATCTGGGAACTAATAAAAGTGTTTGAGAAAACCGATGAACAGTTAATAGCAAAAGCACTGCGAGGCAATAAATCGGCCTGGATGAGTTTGTTAAAACGCTATGAAAAACAAATATACAATTACGGCATGCGCATGACGGGGAAAAACGAAGATGCACTGGATTTGATGCAAGAGGTGTTTATATCGGTGTTTCGTAATTTGTCGAGTTACCGAAATGAGGGCAGCTTCAAGAGTTGGATGTTTCGCATTGCCCATTTTCGTTGCATAGAATTTTACAGGCGCAAGAAACCCATGCAGGGCTTAGATGATGCCCCAGAGATTGAAAGTGAAGCAATCAGCGCCGCAGATAGCATTCACACATCTCAGGAAAACAAACAGTTAATTAGCGCCATGCAACAACTGCCGCTGGCACAAAAAGCAGTGGTGGAATTAAAGTTTTTTGGGCAATTTACTTTCGATGAAATTGCCGAGCAAATGGGGATTTCAGCCAATACGGCCAAGTCGCGCTTATATGGTGCATTAGATAAATTGAAAAGCTTAATGGAGGTTGAGTATGCCTGAATATACCGCACAATCAGATAGATCTAAATTAAGTAACGAGCAGTTGCTTGGGCTGTGGGCAGAACAGCAACTGTCTTCACAACAACAAAAGGTATTTGAACAGCGCTGCCTAGACGATAGTGATTTTGCTAAACAAGTTGAGGCATTTAACTTGTTTTCAATGCAAACAGATCATTACCAGTCTATGGATGTGCCTAATTGGGATAGAGACAGCTCATTTGATATGCCAGATAAAGCAAAATGGTGGCAATGGCAAGGACTACCTACCTTATCTTTTGCTACTTCTTTGTGCGCTATTGTAATGGTGTTATCGGGATTGCAAGTCCATACCGATAACGGCGCCATGACCATTAGTTTTGCCCCTAAGCAAAATCAACAGGATATCGATAAGTTAGTGAATGACCGTTTGGTTGAATTTCAGCAATCGCAACAACTGGCATTAACAACCTATACCCAAAATTTGCAGCAACAGCAATTAGATACCAGCACCCAACTGACTCAATATCTGTTAGAAGCAAGCCGTCAAGAAAGGCGCGAGGACTTTGCTGAATTAATCAAGTATGTGAACCAGCAACGAGGCGATGATCAATTGTTTTATGCCCGTCAACTAAATCAATTGCAACAAGATATATATGCCCAGCCTGAGTTATCAGGTACCGGCAACATTAACGAGTAAGGAAGTAATCATGAAGTTATCCATTAAAAAAACGTTTTTAGCTTTAGCGTTTAGCAGCTTAGCTATGAGTTCATCTCTAGCCCAAAATAGTGCAACCAATATGAAAGAAATACGCAATGAGGTGGGCATCATGCTCAATATTTTACAAGCCTCGTTGAAACAGCAAAGTTCTAAAAAAAATATGCGTTTTAAGGCCCATGCTGTTTTTTATCTCGCTAATCAAGGTGTAGTGTTTGAAATTGGCAGTAGTCGACGTGGCGGTAATTGGTTTGATATTGATTTAGGTGGGTTAAATGACTTAATGAGCAATCTTCCTATTGCATCGAGTTCCCGTAATATGAGTGAAGATGAACTTAATATTAATATAAATGAAAATGAAATCGAAAGAATGGTCAAAAACTTTGTCACACATGGGGATGATTATGATGATGATTTTAGTGACAAAATGCGTGATTTAAATGACGAACAACGAGATGTAGATTGGGAGAAAAGGGAGCTTGAACGAACTCGACGAGACTTAGATTTTGAAAAAAGAAATGCAGACTCGGATCGTCGCAAAGAAATAGTCAAAGAAATGGCCAAGTTAAATAAGGAAGTGACAAAACTAGAAGCCAAAAAAGCGGAATTACAGAAGTTTCACAATGAATTAGAGGCGCAGCGTAACCAAGAAATGGTTAATCGTCGGGCTGTGAAGAAAAAGCTATACAAAGAATCACTTGCTATATTTGAGGATACCATTGGCGATATGCTGTGCCGTTACGGTGCAGGGCTGCGCTCTTTAGCTGATGACGAGAATATTACATTCTTATTATCTGATTTTATTGATGCGGATGATGATAGTGTCATCAGATCTCACGACAAAGTGTATGTATTCAAAAATAAAGATGTTAACGACTGTGTTACCGGTAAATCGGATAAAAATAAATTGCTAGCGGCGGCTAATAGTTACATCTTCTAGTTAAAACCATTTTGCCCCAATTAACTTGCTAGTCATACAAAGTGGCTAGTTATTATATGCGGATTGGTAACCCTAAGGTTAGTTGCAAAATTTATTGTTCTAAAAAGTCAGCTTCAAGCTGACTTTTTTATTACAAACCGATAAGCTAGCAAAATATCAGCCACATTAATGTTATGTCAATGTGGCCCAAAATATTTTAGTTAGGACGATACATGACACCTTCTGTAGTAATTAGCGGTTCTGGATTATGGAAACCCGATCATAGCATTAGCAATGAAGAACTTGTCGAAGCATACAACGCTTATGCTGAACAGTTTAATCAGCAAAATCAACAAGCAATTGAGCAAGGAGAATGTGCATCTAAACCCTTATCAAGTGCCGAGTTTATTGAGAAAGCTTCGGGTATCAAAAGTCGGTATATTTATATCAAAGACGGGGTGTTAGATATAAACAGAATGCGCCCCAATATTCCTGAGCGTTCAGAAGACGCGTTGTCTGATCAAGCCGAAATAGCCATTCATGCTGCTAAAGATGCCTTAAAGTCGGCCAATAAGACCCCTGAAGATATTGATGTGGTTATTGTGTCTTGTGCCTATACCCAAAGATCGTACCCAGCTTTAGCCATTGAAGTGCAAGGTGCCTTAGGTATCAAAGGCTTTGCCTTCGATATGCTAGTCGCCTGCTCTGCGGCGACCTTCGCCTTACATCGTGCTTATGAAATGATAGCGGCGGGTACCGCAAAGTCTGTTTTAGTCATCAATCCAGAGTTAACCTCTCCACAAGTGAACTATTGTGATCGCGATAGCCATTTTATCTTTGGTGATGTAGCCACAGCTATGGTGGTAGAAAGTGCTGATACCGCTGATTCAGAGCATATGTTTGAAATTATGAGTACCAAAGCGGTGACTCAATACTCCAGTAATATTCGTTCGAATTTTGGTTATGTAAGCCGCGCTAATGATGCCGACCCATTTGCTGCTGACAAACTGTTTCATCAACAAGGGCGTAAAGTTTTCAAAGAAGTCTGCCCTATGGCGGTGGAACATATTTCTGAGCATTTAAGTCGCCATCAGCTAAATTCAGATGATGTTTCCAGATGGTGGTTACATCAGGCTAACATCAACATGAATACTCTTATCAGTCGTAAACTACTCGACAGACAACCTTCATTAGAAGAGGCGCCTATAGTATTAGATACTTTTGCAAATACCGCTTCTGCTGGCTCAATTATCGCATTTTGTTTAAATCACAAAGATTTAAACTCCGGTGATGTTGGCTTGCTGTGTTCGTTTGGGGCAGGGTATTCAATCGGTAGTCTAGTCATAAAAAAACGATAGAGGGCTCACTATGATCGCAACAGTTGGTTATGCAATCAGTGCCCTTGGTTATGCTTTTTTATTGTTGCTGCTGCTAACTGTTCGAAAATCTGGATTAGCGAAATACCTGTTAATTCTTGCTACAGGTGCTACTTGTTTTTGGTCTATTTGTCCTTTTATCTTTGCACCGTTTTCCCTCGATAAGCTTATTCTTTTCGATAACATTAAAAATTTGTTCTGGTTGCTGTTTTTAGCGTCATGCCTAAAAGACAACTTTACAAACATTGTCGAAGTACTCGCTCGAAAAGAAACTTGGTTGATTTTACTTCTCCCTATAACGGCTATTATTTTACCTTTTTTAGGTGTGAATGATGAATCTTGGTGGTTTCTTTTACAAACCGTAATACCTTTGCAAGTACTTGTATTACTTGAAGTTATTTATCGTCAGTCGGGTGACAATAAGTGGTCTTTAAAACCACTAATCATCTATTTGGCAGTCACCAGTATTTTTGAATTTGTGACTTTTGCGAATGCTTTGATGGTGGAACAAATTCATATCAATTACATCACAGCAAGAGGGTACATTTACACCGCCATGATCCCGTTTTTAGTGCTGGCCATTAGACGGGTCAAAAATTGGGGAGTAGAAATTTATATTTCCCGAGACGTAGTGATGCATAGCACCTTGTTGATGGTAGCAGGTGGTTATTTATTTGTGATGGCGCTGCTTGGTTATGCCGTTAAGTACTTTGGAGGCCAATGGGGAGCGACAATCCAAATAGTGCTTATTGCTTTGTCTTTGGCGTTGTTGGTCACTTTGTTTCTTTCTTTAAGTTTTCGCACCAAAATAAAGGTATTTATTACCAAACACTTTTTCGCCAATCAATTTGACTACAGACAAGAGTGGCTAAGGCTCACAGATTGTCTCAATACCAAAGAGGCAGATGGTAATGTTTATGCAACAGCACTACGAGGTCTTACTCAGGCAATTGATTACCAAACGGGTAGTTTTATTCAGATCCAGAATGGCGAATTAAAAATGCTGGCACACATCGATATGCCAGATTTAAGTGATGCCGAGCAAAGTGTGCTGTTCGAGTTTTGTGCTTTTTTTAAAGCAAAAAATTGGATCATTGATATGGATGAGCTCAGAACAAAACCCTATGTTTACGAAGGACTGAAGGTCAACCATGGCTTGCTCAATAGCGTCACGTTTCAGTTGGTTATTCCCATCTATAAAGAGCAAGAATTTTGGGGCTTGGTAGCTATGCAGGGTTCAGAGAACACCAGCAAAAAACTTAATTGGGAATTAAGGGATTATTTAACTGCGGTCAACGCTCAAATTTCGAATTTTTTGTTTCATCACCAGGCGGCAGAAGAGCTTGCAGAAAATGCACAATTTGCCGCATTTACTCGTATGTCAGCTTTCATCGTGCATGATTTAAAAAATGTATTGGCACAGATTGACCTGATTTTATCAAATGCCGAACAACACAAAGATAATCCCGAATTTATAGCGGATACCTTTGAGACCTTAGAGCATACTAAGGCTAGAATGGATAAAATGCTGCTGCAATTAACCGAAAAAAACGCCTCTCAAAATGGCTCTGATAGTTTAGTTTGCTTATCAGAGTGTATTAAATTGGTAGTGGAACAAAGATGTGCATCTTATTTACCTGAGCCTAAAGTCATTGTCAGCAGTGAAACTCAAGTTGTTTTAGACAAAGACAAGTTTAGCAATGTGGTCTATCACTTAGTAAGCAATGCCCAGCAAGCCACAAGTGACGATGGTAAAGTTGAAATTTTTATAGAATTATCTGTCGATGAGAAACATATGTTGATCAATATTGTGGACACGGGCTGCGGTATGAGCGAAGATTTTATCCAAACACGTTTGTTCAAGCCTTTTGATACGACTAAGGGTAACGCTGGTATGGGCATTGGTGCATTTGATGCTAAGGCCTTCCTAGAAAAAATAGGTGGCCATTTATTGGTGAAAAGTGAGTTACAAAAAGGTACTACATTCACATTACGCATTCCAACTAACTAGGACAAAAGGCCCTAGATTAAAACAAAGGATTTTGACAAATGGATAAGATTTTGGTCGTTGATGACGATTTAGGGATCCAAAAACAATTAAAGTGGAGCTTTTCGGGCTACGAGGTTATTTTTGCTGAAGACAGGGCCTCTGCCATCGCGCAATTAAGGCGTTTTGAGCCTAAAGTTGTCACCTTAGATTTAGGCTTACCACCGGATCCCAGTAATGCCACAGAAGGGTTAGCCACCTTAGAAGAAATATTAGCCTTAGCTCCTCAAACCAAAGTCATTGTGGTAACAGGCAACAATGATAAGACCAATGCTTTAAAAGCGGTCAATTTAGGTGCCTATGATTTTTATCAAAAACCCATAGACTCAGATACTATTCAAATATTGGTAAGCCGTGCTATCAACCTGTTTGACTTAGAATTGGAAAATCGTCATCTAGCTAAAGTGGCGCCTTCAATGGATAAGATCATTGGCCAAAGCGAAGAACTTCTAGCAGCAAGTAAAAAAGCCGAGCGTATCGCCCAAACAGACATCAGTACCTTATTACTGGGCGAAAGTGGTACAGGTAAAGAAGTGTTTGCCCGCAGTATTCATGAACATAGTTTGCGCAAAGATGAAGCTTTTGTGGCAATTAACTGCGCCTCTATTCCAGAAAACTTACTCGAAAGTGAACTGTTTGGGTATGAAAAAGGTGCTTTTACTGGTGCCAATAAAACCACCCCCGGCAAAATAGAAAGTGCCCAAGACGGTACCTTGTTTTTAGATGAAATTGGCGACATGCCAATAGGTTTGCAAGCTAAGATGCTACGTTTTTTACAAGAGCGTGTAATTGAACGAGTGGGAGGGCGAACCGAAATTCCAGTTAATATTAGAGTG
This sequence comes from uncultured Paraglaciecola sp., assembly GCF_937123705.1. Taxonomy (GTDB): domain Bacteria; phylum Pseudomonadota; class Gammaproteobacteria; order Enterobacterales; family Alteromonadaceae; genus Paraglaciecola. The sequence continues at coordinate 65,214 of NZ_CAKZKO010000098.1, forward strand.
ATATGCGCTACCCATAGAGATATTCCCACTATGGTAGCCGAACAAACTTTTCGTGAAGATTTGTTTTACCGCGTAGGAGAGATCAGTATTCTCATTCCCCCTCTTAGAGCGCGGGACAATGACGTAGTACTGTTAGCTAAAACTTTCTTGGTTCAATATAATTCTGAGTTTAAAACTAAACTAAAAGGGTTTAGTGAATCGGCGATTAAAGCCATGAAGCAACATCAATGGCCAGGAAATATTCGTGAACTTCAAAACAAACTTAAATCAGCAGTCATTATGGCAGAAGGCTCTCATATTCAAGCCGAGGACTTGAATTTAATGGTGCGTGATGATGCTCCAAGTATCGATACACTGAATTTAAGAGAAGTACGAGAGCAAGCCGAGAGTCGCGCTATTCGCAACGCTTTTTTGGTGGCAGAACACAATATGTCCAAAACCGCTGAATTACTAGGTGTTACGCGACCCACCTTATATTCTCTTATTGAAAAATATCATTTAGAAGATGTTAAAACTGGCACCTAGCTGCATGACTTGGCCTAGGTTGATTTTATTGTGTTAAAAAACAATGTTGTACAATCAACTTTGGCTGTTTTTACGCTTATTTTGTTTTGGTGGTTGGGATATGCACTAAGTCACTTTATAGCGTTACCTCCTGCATTACTTGGCCTGTTACTACTATTCTTCGCCCTAGTGATTTTGCGACGGGTGCCTACAGCCCTAGAAAACGTTAGTCAATTTTGCTTAAAACACCTATCTCTATTTTTTATCTCCCCTTTAGTGGCCGCTTGGTTTTATGCCGACCAGCTAGGTGAGCAGTTATGGTTGTTTTTGTTTGGCATAGTGCTGAGTACTTTTATTAGTTTGTGGATAACCTCGTGGTTAGGACAACGTTTCTTTGGCAAGTTAGACGAATCAGCTAAGCAGGACGACTAAGATAAATACCATGAACCAGCAGTCATTATTGTCCTTCTTCACTGTTATGGAACTCATATGGATCTTAGGTACGGTACTGGCGTACGGGTTGGCGCTGGGGGCTTTTAAATATGTTGGGCACAATATGGTGTTCCATCCCATAGTAGTAGGTGCAATTTTGATTACTGGGATCTGTGCTGTGAGTGACACGCCACATCTTGCGTATCAGGGGTATGTGAGCCCTATTAACTGGTTGCTTGGACCCGTTACTGTGGCATTGGCCATTCCTTTGTATCGGCAAATTAAACAGATAATGACCACTGGTATAAGAGGGATCTGGGTGATTGTCATCGGTGGATTCATGGCACCTTTGATTGCCTTCATTTGCTTGAATAGCCTGGAGTTTTCTGACCCAGTTAGAATGTCGGTACTTACCAAATCAATCACTACCCCCTTGGCAATGGATACCGCAAAAATGATAGGTGGTTTACCCGAACTTGCCGCTGCTGTCGTTGTGTTTACTGGCATCATAGGCGTGATGTTTAGCCAAATGATTTTTAAGCTTACAGGTTGTAAAGATCCTCGAGCGAAAGGCTTAGCTTTAGGCACTGTATCTCATGCAATTGGCACCGCTAGGGCGCATCAGTTAGATGCAAAAATAGGGGCTTTTTCGACTATGGCGTTATGCGTTAATGGCATACTCACCGCCATAATATTGCCCGTTGCTTTTATGTTGCTGGGTTAAATGCCACTTGCCAATCTAATGACGTTCTACTGGCGCATAAATTGCTTATCATTTTCTTTTGTCTAAAAAGGTAAACGATTGTTCATGGCTATTATCCACAATAAAAAATTTCTGATTGTTTGCTGTGTTTTATCTTTTTTAGGGGGGTGCTCTGGCAGTACCCTCGACAGTGAGACTGACGCTCCTGCTCCTAAAGTCTTGGTGAATGCTGGAGGTGACGTGTCAGTTGATGAACAAAGCACTGTTATTTTGAACGTACAAGCGAGTGGCCAAACCGATGAACTGCGCTATTCATGGAGCGTAACACCCGACCTTCCAATAGTGCAGGAGGATGATACTTTAGGCACAGCTAGCTTTATCGCACCTAGCACTAGTGAAGTGATGACCTATACCTTTAGAGTTGATGTGACAGATGCTTCTGGCAATAGAGGCAGTGACACTGTGGTATATCAAGTTAATCCAGTGAATGCTTCTCCCCTTGCCATTATTCAGGTCAGTCCATTGTTAGGGGACCCTAGTATGCCATTTCCCGCGGGTTTTGACATAGTACTCGATGCCTCATCAAGCGATGATATTGATAGTGTTTCGGACAGCAATCCTATTGCGGCATATTTGTGGCAACAAACGGCCGGAGAGCCGGTTTTAGGTGGCATTAGTTTGCAAGGTGATAGCCTAGCTTTTACTACACCGATTATCGCACAAGCCAACGTCATAACTATAAGCCTGACGGTCACCGACCAAGAGGGCGCCGAAGACGTGGAAACCCTGACCCTTAATATTAAAAGTGCGGGAGAAACATTACCTGTTGTGGATGCTGGGGTGGATCACGAGGTGTTTTCTGGTGAAAGCATTAACCTGTATGGCAGTGCTAGTACCTCAATCGCTGCTTCTGAGCCCTTAAGTTTTATATGGTTGAATGACTCCGAGAAAGATCCTCAAGTTGACGACTTTAATGCATTGCAAACGGCGGCTATTGCGCCGCAGGTAACAGATATAGAAACCGTTACTTTTACCCTAAGAGTAAAGGATGCGCGAGGGAATTCAGTGGATGACAGTCTAACAGTGCGGATTAAACCGTTGCCCATTCAACCTCTAAATGATACAGGGGTTATTTTACAGGCGACAAACTCCGAAATATTGAGCGATTTTCAAGGTGATTTTCCCGGTCAAGATGGACAACGTGGTCAAGATATCATCCATACCAATAACATGTCGGCAAAAGCCGGTGCCGGTAGTCAAGGATTTGATTTTACTCGATTAGATCTCATTGGCGACGAGGTAGACGATGAAACGTCTACTTGGCATTGTGTGCGGGATAACATTACTGGTTTGATTTGGGAGTCAAAGGCTAGCGGCTCAAGCAGTGGTTTACATAGTAGCAGGCACCGCTATTCTTGGTATCAAAGTAACGATGTTAATGGTTTTGATGGTGCCCAAAATGGCACGAGCACACGTTGTTCTATAGGCAACTGCAACACCGAAAATTACATCGCTGAGGTGAACTCCCAAGGTTTATGTAACTTTAGAGATTGGCGTTTACCGACTCACAATGAGTTGTTATCAATATTACATCTTGGAAAAACCACTGCACCTATGATCGATACCGATTATTTTCCTTATACTGGCACGTCCCAATCTTCTGCCCTTTGGTATTGGACCCAAGACGCGAGTGCCGACGGTATCAGTAATGAACAAGCACACAGTGCATGGGCTATAGATTTTGCTTCGGGCGATGATCATTTTTTAAATAAGATCAGCGCTGGGCGCGTTCGATTAGTTAGGGCAGGGCGTTAGTATGAAAATTGTTTGTTTTTTAGGTGTGTTTTTATCATTTTTGGTCAATAGCCAAACCTGTTTGCCTAGCTTTGACGTAAGTCTTAGCAGTGAAAAATTTGTCGATAACGGTGATGGTACGGCTACCGATCCCGCAGTGGGATTAGTATGGATGCGTTGTAGTCTCGGCCAGTCTTGGGTAAATGAAAGCTGTACAGGGGATGCCACTGAACTGACTTGGCAACAAGCCTTGCAAGCTGCCCATGGCTATGAGTTTGCTGAACAAACTGGTTGGCGCGTGCCAAACATGAAAGAACTAGCCAGTTTGACTGAGCGAAGTTGTGTACGCCCAGCCATTAATGAGTTATTTTTTCCCAATACCCCTTCTGATGATTTTTGGACTTCTACTCCTTCTGTTGTCGATGCTGAACGAGCTTGGGTTATAGCCTTCTTTAACAGCAGTAATTCTCTTAAAAATAAAGATTTGTTTGTTTTCACGCGTTTAGTACGAACTGCAGATTAACTTTAGTTTTCTCTGTCCTGTCTTATCTTATATTGCTTTTATTGTGATTAAAGGCACACTACTAGCTGATTTATGATAATCGGTAATTTATGCGTTTTTTATTTTTTACATTGTTAATTTTAAGTACTTCAGTTTTGGCCGGAACCGAATGTGAGGTGTCCCTCGATTATGGTGTGGTTGTGAACGATAGGCAGATCAGAGTTATTGGTCCAGGTGGCCGCACTGAATATCAAATTAACCATCCTTCACAACTCATTGTACAAGGTGAGTGGATTGATCTTAATAAACAACAGGCCCATGATCTTGCTGAGCTATCAACGGGAATTCACCATGTTGTACCTAAAATGATATTGCTGGCAAATGAAGGGGTGGAACTTGCTATTGAAACCATTGAGCAAGTCTATGGTGGCTTAGTCAAAGACGATGAAAGTCAGAAAAAACTGCAAAAATCCCTTAAACGTGTACAAGTTAGTGTTAAAGAAAGATTTATTCGGGCTAATGACAATTTTTATATGGGCCCTGGCAGTCTTGAGCAAGTTGATGACTTAGTCGATCGTGAGCTAGAAGAACAGCTTGAACAAGCCATTAGTACCTCTGTTGGGGGCATTTTATCCGCTATAGGGGGGCTGGTTACTAATGGCAAAGGCAGTGAAGAAAAAATTACCGCCATTGCTAAACAATTAGAAACTATGGGTGAAGAAATTGGGGAAACAGTAGGACCCAAAGCCGATAGTCTCAAACTCAAAGCACAATGGTTTTGTAATAAATTTAAAGAGTTAGATAAAGCCGAAGACAGGTTAAGAGGCTCTATAAAAGAATTGGCCCCTTATAATGTTCTACAAACAGGGACTAATGCCTATTTGGTTGAGTAGTACTGGTGCAATTTGAGCCTTATACCATCATCTCTAATAACGTATTTAAATAACGCCTACCTAAAGGTGTGACTTGCCATTCATCTTTTGATTCGATTAACAAACCGCGATTTAAGGCACTTTGTAGATTTTGTTTAGTGGCATGATCTAACCGCACTCCAGTAAAATCCGCGTAGTCCGACTTAGGGCAAGGTTCTAGTAAGCGAAAGCGATTCATAAAAAATTCAAAGGGTAAGTCTGTTGCTGGTACCACTTTTTTATCGCTAAGATAACTGCGGGTTAAATCCATATAGCCTTTAGGATGTTTAACTTTTACGGTACGAATTATCTTATTCTCATCGGCTAAAGTGATTTTTCCATGGGCGCCGCAGCCTATGCCTAAGTAGTCACCAAAACGCCAATAATTTAAGTTGTGCTGACATTGTTGCCCTTTTTGGCTGTAGGCGGAGATTTCGTATTGCTCGAATCCCGCTTGCTTTAATAGCGCATCTCCTTGCTCTTGAATGTCCCATAGTAATTCATCTTCTGGCAACTTAGGCGGCTTGGAATGAAACTGGGTATTTGGCTCTATGGTTAATTGATACCAAGACAAATGTGGCGGCTGTAGGTCAATAGCCGTGCTTAAATCAAACAATGCATCTTCTAAAGATTGTTTGGGTAAGCCATGCATCAAATCAATATTAAAACTATTTAGGCTAATATTTTTGGCAAGCTTTGCCGCTTTTAGGGCTTGATTTTCATCGTGAATACGCCCTAATGCCGATAATTTAGTCGGTTGAAAACTTTGTATGCCAATAGATATGCGAGTAATACCTGCTTTAACGTAATCGGCGAAACGCTGGCTTTCTACTGTACCGGGATTGGCTTCCATAGTGATTTCAGCATCATCCAATAAGTTGACGCGGTCTTTAACTCCATCCAAAAGCGTTTTAATGGCCTTAGCAGAAAACAAACTGGGTGTGCCGCCGCCAATAAAAATGCTGTGAACGGCTCTATTACCTACCAGTTTTGCATCCTGTTGTAAGTCATCTAACAAATGGCTGACATATTCGACTTCGGGCAATTGCTGCTGTTTTTGTCCGTGGGAATTAAAGTCACAGTAAGGGCATTTTTGAACGCACCAAGGAATATGAATATACAACGATAGGGGCGGTAGTTTTAGTAAAGTTTGCTGTGTTGGCAAGTGGTTAGCCCAGGTGATTTTGTAGTTGTGCAAGCAAGATTTTTAATGCCTTACCACGATGGCTCATTAGATTTTTCTGTGCTGCAGATAATTGCGCCGAGCTACAATTTTGCTGCTTCACCCAAAATACCGGATCGTAACCAAAACCATTTTCACCTTGTTGCTCTGTGGTGATGTCTCCGTGCCATTCGCCTTGGCAAATAATTGGTGTGGGGTCGTTTTCATGGCGCATAAAAACCAACACACATAAAAACTTGGCTTGGCGTTGATCCTTTGGAATATTGTCCATCACATCAAGTAACTTGGTGATATTGCTTTGATCCGTAGCTTGCTCGCCAGAATAACGGGCTGAGTACACCCCCGGCTCGCCACCAAGGGCGGCAACGGCTAGACCCGAGTCGTCGGCAATGGCTGGTAAACCTGTGTGTTTGGCTGCGTGGCGCGCCTTGATAATAGCATTTTCGACAAAAGTAGTGCCGGTTTCGGCTACCCCAGATACAGCAAATTCACTTTGGGGCACCACTTCGATGCCGAGAGTAGACAACATACTCGCCAGCTCTTTGACCTTACCTTTATTGCCTGTAGCCAACACCACTTTATTGATATTTTTATAATCCATCATTTAAGACTTAGGCCCTCGACCTTTCTTTTTGCGGCTTTTGATTTTAGCGGTACGTTTAGCCTTTAAAACCGCTTTTTTGGTTTTATTACTGACCTTTTTCTTGGTGGGTGGTTTAGCTTCTTTATTGGCTGGGCGCAATGCGGCAATCACCCTACGTTTAAGCACTTGCTCGGTGTAACGTTCAATTTTTGGCACTATGCCAATATCGTGCGCTTCGACCAAAGAAATTGCGGTGCCTTTGTTGCCCGCGCGACCAGTACGGCCAATGCGGTGTACATACACATCGGCAGTGCGCGGCATATCAAAGTTTATCACGTGGCTGATGTTATCTACGTCTATGCCTCTAGCCGCTACGTCTGTAGCGATTAATATTTTCACATCGCCCTTTCTAAAGCGCTCCATCGTCAGGTTGCGTTTATCCTGAGGCATTTCGCCTTGCAGCCAACAACAATCAATATCCACCGACTGTAACTGCCCGACTAAGGTCGCTAAGCGCTCCCGTGTTTTTACAAAGACAATAGCAGTTTCGACCTGCGTACTGAGGATGTGGATCAGTAACTCAAATTTATGAACGGCATTATCTGCCAAATGGATCCATTGGTGGATCACACCTTTTTCTTTACGACTTGAATTGGCTTCAAGCTCTACTGGCTCATTTAAAAGCTCATCAGAAAAACGCGCGATACCCGTGCCTTCTAATGTGGCTGAAAACAACATAGTCTGTTTACGCCAGCGCGCTTCGGCGGCAATTTGATTCACCACGGCAGAAAAACCCATGTCCAACATGCGGTCGGCTTCGTCCAAAATTAGGCATTCTATGTCACGGCAATCAAAACTTTCTTTTTCGATATGCTCAAATAAACGCCCTGGTGTGGCCACTAATATATCTAAATTTTTCTCTAGTAAGTCGCGGTCAGTGCCATAGTTAATGCCACCGGTGATAACTCCAGATGCAAGATGTGGTACATATTTGCTGATAGCTTTGGTTTGCTCAAATATTTGCAAAGCTAATTCTCGGGTAGGAGTTAGAATCAAAATCCTTGTGGAACCCGGTTGCCGCCTTGGGTAATCCAATAAAAATTGGTAAGCAGGCAATAAAAACGCCGCGGTTTTACCTGTGCCAGTAGGGGCTGAGGCTAAGATGTCTCTACCGTTCATGGCTTCTGGGATCACCAAAGATTGAATGCTGGTGGGCTCTTTGTAACCTAAATCTGCCACAGCATGGATTAAGTCATCGTCTAGTTCTAATTGGTCAAACATTTATGTGTAAGCCTTGTTTTATCGTTGGCTTGGAAATTGTGGGGGATTATAAAGCAGTGGCGATAGAAATGCTTATTGATTTTTACAATGCATTTCCAAGCTTCTGCCAAGCACATTGTTATAGAGTTGAGTGAGTTATCATAACTAGATTATTTTAAAAAGCGCATTGGGAATTGGTGTTGTTTAATTGTATTGAATGTCAGTTGGATAATAATGCAAGGCAATGGCATTAATTTCGTTTTAGAGGCTTTAAAAAGGTCACAAAATTTAGCTCAGTCGTTTATTACATCAAGTTTTCATGTTATCAATAAGCAATATAGATTAAACCACTGTGCGGCTAAGAATTTACAATTACAAGCTAATTGGTTGGATCAAAAACCAGCCACGTTCGATCACACCACTACGGAGAGAGATATATGTCAAATGAAGGTTATCATGAACCATTAGATGAATTATCAAACGAAACAAGAGATATGCATAGAGCTATTACATCCTTAATGGAAGAGCTCGAAGCCGTCGATTGGTACAATCAACGAGTTGATGCTTGTAAAGATGAAGAGTTAAAAGCAATTCTAGCTCATAATCGAGATGAAGAAAAAGAACATGCAGCAATGGTGCTGGAATGGATTAGAAGAAAAGATCCTCGTTTTGATAAAGAGCTGAAAGATTACCTTTTTACAGATAAGCCTATTGCTCATAAATAAAGTAAATAACCCGAACTCGGGATAAGGAATGTCGAAAAATACAGATTTACATTTATATTTCAAAGGCTTACTTTTATTAAAATTAATACAATTATTCAAATCATGGGTAAGTGGTGCTAGTTTTGTTCTTATCAAGGCGTTCATTATGTTGTGTAGTCACTCTACACTCATGATGAACAACGAAGATAGGGGCAAAAATAGCGCTACTTACAGGCGTTTCTTATCCCGAGTTCGGGTTAAATAACAAAGCCAATGGCCCATTTGATTGGAAGTCGTTGGCTTTCTGTTTGTGTCGATAGCGTAAGCTGTATGGAATATTCAGACATTGATTTCGCAATTGCCAAAGTGGGTTGAAGTTGGCGCTTTTGTAGTATGCAAAATATCAATTTATGGCATTGTTGTTTTCTGTAACCGGTTGCTTGTTAATTGCGATTGTCTATCGTCTATCGTCTATCGTCTATCGTGTGTATGTTAAAAGTTATAGTTAACCAAAGTGGATTAAGTATGTTCAAGAAAGCTTTTTTAATACTTTTTGTTATGCTGTTTTCTATTTCAGGAATGACAGAAGAAACAGAGAATACCAAATTTTTCATCGTTCACTTTGAAGTGGGAGACAATTGGGACAAATCACTGCCGCCGCAACAGCAACCTAAATTTCGTGAGCATTCTCAAAACCTCAATCGATTGCGAAAAGAGAAAGTGATTGTGTTTGGTGCTAGATATACAGATTTAGGCGTTATTATTGTTAAAGCTGACTCTTTGACAAAGGCCGAGGCAATGATTTCGGTGGATCCTGGCGTGCAGTCGGGGATTTTTATTTACAAAATTGAGAAGCTAAATATTTTTTATCCTTGGGAGCCCTAATTTTGTCTAATGAGACAGCCAAAATAAAGCTCTTACTTAGGTTAGACCCAAGGTGCTCTCTATAATTGGATTTTTGGCTTTCAAGTATTTAGCCACTATGAAATGTTGTTGTTAATCTAGCAGAGCCATAAGGTAAACATGCATTCAATCGACTATTCAAAATTTTCCCTCGATGAGTTATTAGACGTGAAAAGTAATATTGATAAGGCTCTTTACTCTGAACGATATAAAGCCTTGTTGAGTGAGATATCTAAGAGGGAAAAGCAAGCCCAAGCCCTGTCATTTGATATGAGTGAGAACAAGGCAATAACACCTACTCAGTTAGAGCAGGTGAATGGTCACCAATTTAATTATTTTGAGGGTGAATATCGTTGTACCTTTAAAAGGGTGATGGTGGTTAATGCAATTGGGCTGTTTTTCGGGGGCATAGTGAGTCTAATGTCCAAGGAGCCTAGCTCGGCGAGTTCGCTTGATTTTGGTTTGTTTGCTTTATTTGAATGTATGACTTTTGCTTGTTTAGTCACCACTTTGTATACAGGTAAGTCACTGTCGAATTCAGGTATTGTCAATATAAAACGTCATTATATTTACGTTACGATCTCACAAATAATGTGGAGCTACTTGTTTTTTCTAGGGTTAATTATTGGTTTAAAGCAATTTGCCTAGTGCGCGGCATAAGTTAAGGTGGTGCTATCTTGCGCTTTTGGTATCAATTAAAGGATAAGTTATGGCCATTACAGGTGAATGTTTCTGCAAAAGTGTTCAATATAAGATTGATGGTTTACTTCGTGATGCAAGGTCGTGCCATTGTTCTCGTTGCCGTAAAGCTTTTAGTTCGCAAGCATCTTCATACGCCTTAGTGAATGCTGATGAATTTAAATGGTTGCAAGGAGAAGAGTTGTTAACTAGTTACGAGTCACAACCTGATTTTGGCTTGTGCTTTTGTAGCTTATGTGGCTCAACTTTATGCGGAACGTATCAAGGTGAGGTGCATGGCGTAACCTTAGGCTGTATTAATGGCGACCCCCAAATAGAGATAGGGTACCACCTATTTGTGGGCTCTAAAGCTAGTTGGGAAGTCATTCCCGATGGTATCAAAACATACATCGAAGGCCCTCCAAAAAATTAAAGGAGGGTATTTAATAAGTAGGTTGATGTTCCGGTAACCTCATAGGGTTTATTTGGTAAAGCGTCAGAGCTTATGTTGCTTTGGGATAATTCATATTTTTCACATTTGGAGTGGTTCATTGTATGCGTTTGTTTCTAACTCGTTGTCTATTGGTTTTTACATTATTTTCAACTACTGATTTATTTGCCACAACAACAGTGGTTAAAGCTGGATATGTTTTAGATGTGTACTCAGGCGAGTGGCAAAAAGATCGATTGATTTTTATTGAAGATGATCGCATTAGCAGTGTGCAATCTAGTGCAACCACAATTCCCGAAGATGCGATTATTGTTGATTTAAGCCAGCAGTATATTCTTCCGGGCCTGATGGATATGCATACCCATTTAGTCGGTCATTTAGACACTGATTTTTATGCTCATTTATTCCAATCTCCCCACCGTGCTGTGATTGGCGGAGTGGTAAATGCTCAAAAAACCTTAATGGCAGGCTTTACCACAGTAAGAAATTTAGGTGCATCAGACTATACCGATGTGGCGCTTCGAAACGCCATTAATGCTAATGAAGTTCCCGGTCCAAGAATAGCTGCGTCTGGCCCTGCATTAGGGATCACTGGTGGACATTGCGACGGCAATGCACTCAATCACTCTTTTGAGTCTAAAGCAGATGGTGTGGCAGATGGACCTTGGGCAGTGCGCCAAATGGTGCGCAAGAACGTTAAGTATGGTGTCGATGTTATTAAGTTTTGTGCCACCGGTGGCGTGCTCTCAAAAGGCACTAAAGTGGGCATGCGCCAGTATACCCTCGAAGAAATGCAGGCTTTAGTTGACGAAGCACACATCCATGGTAAAACCGTTGCCGCGCATGCCCATGGCACAGAGGGCATTAACTTTGCAATTCAAGCTGGAGTTGATTCAATCGAACACGCCAGCTTTTTAGATAAAGAAAGCATTCAGCTTGCCAATAAAAATGGCGCTGCATTTTCTATGGACGTTTACGTGACCGAATATATATTATCTAAAGGCATAGAAAACGGTATCCCACAAGAAAACATCAATAAAGAGCGTAAAGTGGGTACAAAGCAACGACAAGGTTTTACCATGGCGGTGAAATCAAAGGCGAAAATGGTATTTGGCACCGACGCAGGCGTTTATCCCCATGGTGATAATGCCAAGCAGTTTTCCCGAATGGTCAAGTTTGGCATGACGCCCATAGAAGCTATCCAGGCTGCAACTATCAACTCGGCTACGCTGCTTAATTGGCAAGAAAATCTTGGCACTATCCAAGCTGGAAAGTTAGCCGACTTGATTGCGGTTAAGGAGGATCCACTTAAGGATATTGCAGTGCTTGAGTCAGTCGATTTTGTGATGAAAGCTGGGGTAGTTTATAAACAGTGAACACTTAATTGTGTAAAATTTTGATAATGAGACAAAACGAGGAAACGTGAGTATTTATGGATCTTATTTTTTTTGACTTAGATGGTACGCTGCTAAACGATGCATCTGAAATATCAACGTTTACCAAAGAAACACTTGCGCTATTACAAGACAAAAATATCGCCTACACCATAGCAACGGGCCGTACTATGCATTCGGCTCAGCGCATTTTAGCGGGGCATGTTTTTGATTTACCACAAATTTACAATAATGGCGTGACCTTATGGGATCCCCAAAAACAACAACTTACCCTTGAAAATCAACTTAACCACAAAGAAATTTCAAATATAATTGATGTAGCCGCTACCCATGGCATTACTCCTTTTGTTAATGTTATTGATGCCTATAAACATTTTATTTTTCATTCAGAAACTCGCCACGATATTGAGCAACAACTGATTGATAACTACTTTTCTGGCTCTAACGCGCAACTCATGCCCTTAGCAGCCATGCCAAGTCAAAGCCAAGCGACCAATATAAGTATGATTGGCCATGCTCAAACTATTAAGAGTATGTGGCAAGAGCTGAATACCCATGATCAACTTGTAGCCTATGTTGGGCAGGCGCTTGCTGGTAATGATTTTTGGTGGATGGATGTTCATCATCAACAAGCGAGTAAAGGTGCTGCAGTTACTAGTTTAAAAGCACAATTGGATGCCAGTAAGGTTATTTGCTTTGGTGACGGTGAAAACGATTTAAGTATGTTTGCCTTAGCCGATGAAAGTTATGCACCTGAAAATGCTAAGCTCGAAATCAAAAACTCTGCGACATCGGTTATTGGCCATAATCATCAAGATGGCATTGCACATTTCTTACGAGAGCGTTTTTCGTTGTAGCTTTATGAGCTTTGTTCTTTAGATTTATTGCCATTTTTATAGAAACTTAAATCTGAAACCAAAGATTGTAAATCTAGATTTTCATCCGATCTGATAGACTCTAAAAATCGATAAATGGGTATTAGACCTAAATATAATTTATCGCTAACGCTAAGTTTGCAGTATAACACCCAAAGCAGCGGCGCGCGTTTGCTCGTCCAACCCGAAGAGCGATACTGCCTTTGCTTGTTATACGCAACAAGATCATTACATCAGTTTAAGCGCTGCATAAGGAGCAATATTTAGAATAATAATGGCCATTTTAAAATTACCTAAATAGTTAAAATACAGCTCATCTAGTTTCTCACTTGGAACCGCAGAAATTTTTGAGTGTATGGTTTTAATAGGCCCCCTAAACCCCATTAACGCCAAAGCCGTAAATAAATATATACCCAGATTTACTACCGTACACCAGCCCGCAAAAGTTGTGATTACCTGTATATTTTCCATTTCAATTTCCTCTTGGTGTTGATTTTTAATTTCGTATAACACCCGCATTAAGCGCCAATGTGCCACTGTTCGCCTGAATTGTTTTGTTAGATGCCCGTTCTAAAGATGAGCAATGCACTTAATTTCAATTTTGAGTTCAGGCTGAACAAGTCCAGCCACCTGGACAACTGTCTGGCTAACTTCGGGCATACCTCCATATGCAGATTCCCTTTCTCCATAAACGGTTTCAACGTTTCCCATTAATTCGTCCATATTAGTAACAAAAAATGTTTCATCAACGATATTGCTCATATCTGCCCCGAACTGTGATAAAACATCCTTCATATTTGCATAGGCGATAGCTGTTTGTTCGGCAATGTCTAGAGGAACCGTTCCGTTACTATCTATCCCAACTTGTCCTGCCATATATAGAATATTTCCAACTCGAGTACCTTGAGCAATGAAATCCTTGAATGGGCCACTTCGATAAGTTTTCTTCTCAATTGTCATGATAAGTATTCCTCTAAGTTTATGGGCATTTAACGCATTGCAATAAAGGGAAAAGCAGAGCGACAGCGAGGCTTTCCCAATGAGTGAAACGAATGTGGTTAATTGTTTTGCTAGCTGCTGATTTAATGGGTGCCCGACAACAAACCAGCGACACTCAAATCTTCATCGATTTCTGGCCAGTGAATGCCGTCATCATCACCGAGTAATTCCCAATTGGCGAGCTGCTCAGGGGTTGCTTGCGATAATAGAGGAAACCACACTAATGGCGCCGAGATTGTACGACCATTAAGTAATTCAACAATTAAATCAGAGTCAGTGCATTTAATAGTATGAGCTTGCGGGTGCAACTCAACTGCTATAGTGCTCATTCCAAGCCTCCAAAAATACTTCTTTATTTTCAGCAACTAGTTGCTGAAGCTTACGTAATTCTATTCGAGAAAACCGTGTTGAACTAGCTAAAGTTACTGGCTTTAACTAAAATTTAGCGAACATATTCTCTCGCTGTATGTGGATGTGTGCAGGTTCACCATTTTCGTTACTATAAAAGAAGAAACGAAGGGACCAATTCTTAAAACCGTAGGCATAAGTTGATTCTATTGAAACTATTCAAACTAGGCAAATAATTAAGCAACGCCCCAATATGGGGCTAAAAATAGTTTGCTAAAATGTGAAGCGAAGCGGAACCGAGCAAATTGTTTTTAGTCCCGCTTAATTGGCTTATAAGACCTTTTCTACTGACTTATTTTCAAGTTTAGCTTGACTTTTATAGGTAAGAGAGTGAACAGCAGTATTATATTTACTTTTCATTTCACCTTTAATCGATTCATGAACTTTTTCAAGCTCAATATCCATTTCATCTACAGTATCTTCAAACCCTTTCTTTAGTTGCTTTAGAACAGGAATTGAATCAATTGTTGCCCATGTGGTGTTCTTTAAAAAACCTCTCAAAAACTCCCCACTAACCATAACAGAAAAATAGGAACCATCTTTATTTTGCTGAAGTAAAGTTACCAGTCTTTCTAAATCTATTTTAGCGCGGATACTGTCGATTTCGCCTGAGGCTACCATTTGAGCAATTATATTGATTAATGAGTCAAATAACTCTTCAAGTTTTCCGTCTTTTTTGTGTCTTTCATATAATTGATCAAAATCGAAATCTTCATCACCTGAATTTTCAGTAAAAGCCCACTGATGGCTATTTAATTGAGCAATTAATGGTATGATTTTTTGAAATGCAGTAAATGTAGCGTCTGTGTTTTTATAACTTCCAGAGTACCATTTAGTTCAACGGATAATTTCTTTTAACCAGTTAGGCTGATCTTTAATAGATAGTGCTCGTGCTAAATCCTCTGCCGCCGAATTACATTGATCAGCTTGGACTTTTTTAGAATAAATATTTTCTTGCACTAACCGAAGAAAAATATTTAAACTGTCATTGTTCATTTGACTCCTAAACCTCGACAGGTCCTATAACGCCGCCAACACAGGCCTAGCGAGAGCGAAGTCCAGCCCATGCGTTTTTTACATGTGCGATTGCGCTTGGCTTTGTTATAATACACTACCAACCCACTGCTCTAACCCAAGAGCTTCCATGATAAATTCAACGGATAAGGCCGCAAGAATCATCCCCATTAGCCGTGTTAGCAGGGATGCTCCGCCTACGCCTATAACTTTAATAATGGTGTTTGATAAAAGCAGAAAAATCAATGTAACCAATAAAACGGATAACATTGTGATCGTAGTGATAACTTGCTCTTCTATTGTGTATACCTGATTATCAGTAATCAAAATTACAGCTAAAATGGCTCCCGGAGAAGCCGTGGATGGGATTGCCAATGGAAATACGGATATATCGTGGCGGGGTTCAGCTGCTTCTTCTGATGAGTTTTGTGAAAAAACCATCTGCAACCCGAATAGAAAGAGAATAATACCGCCGGAAACTTGAAAAGAAAGAAGGCTAATACCCATAGCGCCGAGCAATAGCTGGCCTATAACGATAGCTCCAATTAAAATTAACGCTGAATAGATAATTGTCTTAAAAGCAGTCTTTCTTCTATCCTTTGCAGAAAGCTTCGAAGTCAAGCCAACGAAAAGCGCCATAGTTCCGATCGGATCAATAGTAGCCCAAATAATTAGGAAATCATGTAGCACTTTATCGATCATGTAAATTCTGCCTTTTTGTCAAAACAATATTAATAAGACGCAAAAGCCCGTGTTTAAACACAGGTCATTGTGTTTGATTTATAAGCCCATTTTTAGCATTGGGCGTAACCTATTGCAAATCCTAAGATTTTTGTCTGACTATTTTTAACATTGTCAAAATACGGCAATTACCTAAGATCTTGCATATATATGGGTGCGGACTAAGACTGTGCTTAATTACCGTCAATGTTTAAGGAAATACCGTGGAAAATCTCTTGTTTTAACATTCATTTCAGAATGGGTGTAGCATCGGCATTAGGTTAAACCAATGAGAGTGACATACAGTGGATTTGTCGTTTCACTTGATTTCACCAATTGCGTGTTCCATTTCCAATAAGTGACAGTTAAGAATTACAGGGAATAGTCACTCGTAAAAAACTGTTCAATTTATCATTGACTCAAATTATTTAAACGTTCTAGACTTCTCTCAAATTCAGCCAAAGGCGGCATTCCCATTTGGTTTCTTAATTGGTCTACACTGTCGCGGTTTTTAATGGGGGCAAAGATAACCTTGTCGTTAACCACCTTAGCTTGGGTGCCAAATACCTGTTTTTTCCCTAATTTAATAGACACCTTATCGGTAAATTCGGCCACGTCTTTTCCCTCAATCCCATCTTTGTTTATGTATGATTGAATAATCAAAGGCAGCAAATTTTGTTGAAATGCTAGATCGTTAGAGTGTTGCGCTAAGCTAAACGCCGCTAATACGCCTTTTTCGCCTACTTGTGATTTTGATGGCCAGCCATGTAAAGCAATGATTTCCTTTAGCGTTTGCGAATGTAGGTTTTCTATATTTGACGTTAATGACTGAAGTGCTGGTGGAATATCTGTGGGAGCATAATGACTTATGTCTTGCTGGATTTGGCGGTTTTGTTCAGCCATCTTTAGTAGCTGCTGTTGTAATTGGGTATTCGTTTGCGCCAGTGCAGCAAACGAATAAGAAACCCATACAAAACAAACCATAACCGGCAAAAATAGCGTGTTAAGTCGATTCGCATTTTGATTTGCCATTTTGTACTGCACTTAGCTTAGATATCGCTGTTTTAAGCCAGCGTAAACTTTGTCACTATAATCGGTTAACTCAATATCTAAACTGTTTAACACCTCGACCAAATGTTCGTTGTCTTCTCGGCCATTCCAGAGCTTTTGATAAGTGCCTTCTTTATAACCGTGGTCTTGTCGAAAGAAGTTCAGTACGTTTTTGCCCACGTATTGGCGATATAACTCGTCGGAATCCATTTCTGCTTGTTCAACAATCTTTAAAAATAATGGCACATCAAAACGTTTAGCAGCACATAAGCCGGCCATTAATTCGAGATTATCGAGAATATCTTGTTCAGTGAATACATACTCCTTGCCATCGAAAGTGACTTGAGTACGATTTGAAGCCAGTTGCTCGGCTATGGTAGTGGCCGATTGTTGAATATCACCGTTAAATCCGATAATGATATCCGACAACGCAAAATGCCAAATATCCACAAGTTCCATTTGTAGTTGCGGCAAATCTTTGCGCTGGGCTTTCCACCATTTCCAGCCGTGGTGCTCTATGCCTTCGACCGATTCAATCATAGCGGCCCGTAAATAAGCATAACCTGCGCTAAGCCAAACTGGGTTAACCTTTTTATTCATGCCGTCTTGCAGCGATAACATAGTGGCGAGTTGGGTTGAACTGAGCATAATGCAGATTGTCCTTTTGTAATTTTTATAAATTGTTATAAGTATTTTTGAAAGTCTGAATAGCGCTAATACGCTGTTGTTCGGTTTGCTCTTTAATGGCTTTGCCTTGGTATCCTTGGGCCACTATGGCTTTAATATCTACGCTGACTGCTGCCTCATAAGCCTGCCAAATATATTCAGCGTTGGGGTAGTCGCTATTTTCAAAGCCGGTCCTGCCTCTGGCATCGGCTTTACAGGCCAATAAAAAATCGGCAAACCTTTGTGGTTTGCGCCAAACATCACAGCGATTCAACATAGTGAGTACAGTGCTGGCTTTTAATTCAAAAGCGCGGTGTAAATGGCTATGAAACTCGCCCACCATTAATCCAAGTTCCCGGCAGTCATTAGGGGCTTTTAAGCGGTCACATAAGGTGTTGATTGCCTTTAAACCGAGTTTTTCATGGCCCTGATGTGATGGCCATTGGTCGGCTGGGGTTAGGCCTTTACCTAAATCATGTACCAGGGCTGCAAATCGTACACTGAGTTTATCCGACAGTTTTACGGCTTGCTGCAACACCATCATAGTATGAATGCCAGAGTCAATTTCGGGGTGCCACTTGGGTGGATTAGGAATACCCCATAGTGTGTGTAATTCAGGGAACCACACAGCTAAGGCCCCACAGGTTTTAAGGTTTTCAAAATAGACGTCTGGATGAAGCTCCAACAGACTGCGAGCGGTTTCTTGCCACACCCGTTCGGCGCTGAGGGCGGAGAGTTCACCAGAATCGACTATTGATTGCATAAGCGCCATGGTTTCTGGTGCTATGCAAAACCCTAAGCTGTGATAACGTGCCGCAAATCTAGCCACGCGCAATACTCGTAGTGGATCTTCTACAAAAGCGTCTGACACATGGCGTAGCAATTTATTGTTTAAATCTTGCTGGCCATTATAAGGGTCGATGATATTGCCTTGGTCATCCATTGCCATTGCATTAATGGTTAAATCTCGGCGTAATAAATCTTCTTCTAAGGTTACTTTACTTGAAGCGTCACAACTAAAGCCGGTGTAACCCGCGCCTACTTTTCGTTCGATGCGGGCGAGGGCATATTCTTCTTTGGTTTTAGGATGTAAAAATACCGGAAAATCAGCGCCCACAGCTTGATAGCCTAACGCTAACATGTGTTCGGACGTGCTACCAACTACCACCCAGTCGCGGTCTTTTATGGAGCGGCCAAGCAACTTGTCGCGCACCGCACCACCTACTAAATACGTTTGCATAAGAACCTAAAATATTTCATTAGGGGTATTATGCCTTAGACCTTGGCATTGCAGAAGTCACATAGAAGCAAAATCAGGATTAAAATAGCCATAGTCTCTTTGACAATACCTAACTAACTGGGTAGTTTAGGCGCAATATTTATACGCTTGCTTTTTCACGGACTTGTCTGCTTAACTTATGTACCTCAACTATTTTGGATTATCAGATAATCCGTTTTCCATCGCCCCTAATCCCGACTATTTGTATATGAGCCCGCGGCACAAAGAGGCCTTAGCGCATCTAACTTTTGGTTTGCGTGAAAGTGGAGGCTTTGTGATGCTAACGGGTGAAGTGGGCACCGGAAAAACCACAGTCTCTCGCAAGTTAATGCAGCAGTTACCAGAAAACACTCAAGTGGCGATGATTTTAAACCCTACTTTGTCGGCGCTAGAATTGCTGGGCACTATATGCAACGAGCTGGGCATCGAATACAAACGTAAACATGCCAGTCTTAAATATTTTACCGACCAAATTCTTACCAAGTTAGCCAATAACCATGAGCACGGCATCAATACTGTGTTGATCGTGGATGAAGCGCAACACCTGTTACCTGAAGTTTTGGAACAACTTAGATTACTCACTAACCTAGAAACCAATCGCGAGAAACTCCTTAAAGTGGTGTTAATTGGTCAGCCAGAATTACAACAATTGCTTAAACGCAATGAATTAAGGCAATTAGCCCAGCGCATTACCGCTCGTTATCACTTACTGCCATTAAGCTCTGCCGAAGTGGGAGCATATATGGGCCATAGATTAGGGGTGGCTAACGGCGACATTAGTGTGTTTTCAAATGCCACCATTCGCGCCGCGTTTGATATTACCGGCGGGATCCCTAGGGTGATTAATTTATTGTGTGATAGAGCATTAACCTTAACTTTTACGAAACAAATTCCTGTGGTTCCTCAACATATTTTTGTTGCGGCCGCCGAGCAAATTTTGGGTGAGGATGTGGTGAAACAACGACAAGGAAAGCGCTGGACTTATACCTTGTTGGGCTTGTTTTCAGTGGCGACAGTTATTGGCTATTTAGTAGGTCAGTTCAATGCTTAAAAATATCGATATTCAAAACTTACAATCAGGCATGGTGATTGTGAAAGTCACTAAGCAAAATGGGCCGATTAAAATTAAAAAATCAGGTTTAGTGACTAGCCAAGATATGGTGCAAGGCTTGATTGAAATGGGCGTGCAACAAGTGGCCATCGATCCCGACCAGACCGTTGAAGTTGAAGCGCCAACGATTAAAAAGTCTGCCACCCGCAGAATGCTTGAAAGCAATAACGCTACCCAGGCTCGTACTGATGATGGCGGCTCAGAGCAGTTTCATCGCAGTTTGTTTTTACCCTCAGTGCAAAGTATTCCTTCGGCTTGGCAGTTTTATGCTAAGCGTTATGGCGTAGCGGCCTTTATTACGCTAGGCGGGCTAGGGTTTGGTTGGACCTTAGCCAATTACCAATCGGTAGCTTTAATATTTAGTCCTGAGCCTGCTAAAACGGTAGTAAATATTGAATCGCCCGTTACTGAGTCTGAACAGCTTAATACTCCAATCAAGGAAGTCATATCAGAAGCTACCTCAACGAATAAACAACCTGATGTCACCGCCTCTACAACGCAACAGTCAGCTACTATTCCACCAGAAACGACACAAGGTGCTGTGGTACCGGACAATACCCCAACCACCACTTCCACCTCTGAGCCGCAATCGCAAATTTCTGCCGATGTTTTAGCGAGATTTAGAAAAGCCGTGACCGAAATTGAGGGAGCACCTACACCACAGGTGCCCGTTGATGATCCCCCCAATAATGACAATGTTCCCAGAATTGATCAGCTACCTGCTTGGGTTATGACAAGACTGCCTAGCATGGCTTTTTCGGCGCATATGTATGCATCTGAGGAATCTGAGAGATGGGTGAGGGTGAATGGTACAAGAATGGTTGAAGGTGATAAAATTGATGGTGAAATTGAAATTGTCCGCATCGAACCCCAGCGAGTTATTCTAAATTACTCTGGACAAACCTTCGCGATGGCTGCCTTAACAGACTGGTAAAGAAGTGATTATTCAAACCGATACGCTAACTTCTAGAATATCGGTTTAAGGTCAAATTGTGTTAAAACGTCTTTTTTAAGAAACTCGACAAGTTTAGCCCATGCTCATCAGAAGAGACGCTACTTTCAATTTTGTCATTCACTTTGGATAAATCAACTTGGGTCACTTCATCTAATTGAGTAGTAAGGTTAAAAAACACCATTACCACGGGTTTTGATGGTTGCTGAGGATTGAGGCGCAGCACCATGGCCAGTTTACCGCTAGCCAGCTTTATGACCGAACCTATTGGATAAATGCCAATACAACTAATAAACTTAGTCACTAGCTCCGTGTCTAACCCCAAATCTTCATTTTTCATTTTTTTAAGGGCATCAGCAGGGCAGTACGCTTCGCGGTAGGGCCTGGTAGAAGTTAATGAATCATAAGTATCCACTATTGCAGCCATTCTGCCATATTGAGATATTTGCTCACCAATTAAACCCTTGGGGTATCCACTACCATCGAGTTTCTCTTGGTGCTGCTTGATTACTGTCAGGCTGATGGTATCAATACTTTCAAAAGGCTCTAACAGTTTTAAGGCAATATCAACATGGGTCTGTACTTTCTGGGTTTCTTGCTCGTTCAAATCATCTGCTTTTTGGGTTAATAGTAGCGGCATTTTGATCATACCAATATCCATTAGTAAAGCCCCAGCTCCCAAATGCCTTAGAGTATTTGTTTCAATTTCAAGTGAACGACCAAACATCACCATTAATACCGCACAACTGATACTGTGCTCTAATATATATTGGTCACTTTCTTTAAGCATAGTAATAATGCCCAGCGCATCACTGCATTCAAATGCACTCTTAACAAGCTCTTCGGTAATAGCATTAACATCATCAAGATCGGTGATTTTACCTTTGGATACCTGCTTAATAATGCGTGCTTGGATTGATTTAGCTTGACTATGAAGTTTAAGTGAATTGGCTAATTGTTGCTTATAACTTAAACCCGAAGCGTTAACGTAATTGTCTGGCTTGTTGGTTTCTTTTTCTTCTTCCTTAAGATGAGTACTTTTGGTGAGATCAATTTCAAGCTGTAAAATCCCCTTTTTAGCAAGTTCATCAATGGCTTTTTGAGTGGTAATTTTACCGGCAGAAGTTACAGAAATCTTACCGGTTTGTTGAGTCACTTTGACGACAAACATACCAACGACTAACGCATCCATATTGACCAGTTCTAACATAGCATCATTTTTTGAGTGAACAGGTGTTCAATTCTTAGAGAAATAGACATTGCAGTCAAGGGGCAAGGCAAATAATTATAGGTAACTGGCAATTAAAAACTGACGACCTTGTTAAGAACAGCAGATAGCTGCTCTTAACGTCAAAAGTGTAGGCTGTATCCTTCTTACGCTATCCAACCTTTAGACTTAGCGCTATTAGCCAGCCACACTAAATAAATGGCGATAACAATAACCATAATGGGCATGACCATAGCGCCTGGCCCATAGATTTCAAAAGTTTTTGCCATAAAAAACGCATGGAACATCTGCACCGATACACCTGCTAAAGAGATCACTAATATTGGCAAGGCAATGGCTTTTTTGAGCGTCAAGGCAATACAACCTAAGGCGCCTCCTATTACTGCACAACCAAAGGCAATGTTGACCCAAAGCGGGATGTCTTGGTACAGCATTTGTTCTTTGTCAGGCAATGCAGCGATTTGTTCAGGGGTCATTAACATTTGCATAACGAAAGCCATTACGCCTAAAAGGTTCCAGATCACCATGACTACGGCCAGAATTAAAAACCATTTTGGTGCGCTGATACCTGAGTTATTTATTGTGTCGTTCATTTAATATTCTCTTATTATTTGTTGATCCGTCAATTGATGTTAACAGCTTGTTAATTTTTCGCGAGTTTCTTTATTGCTTATCCAGAATTTATTAGGTTAACTTAGCGTTGTACAAGTACCACACGGCGATTTTGAGCCATTCCTATGGCTTCTTTATTTGAAGCTACCGGTGAAAGAGGCCCTACACCATGGGCAGAAAGTCTTGAAGGTTTAATCCTAAAGTCTTTCTGCAGTGTTGACTTAACCACTGCAGCGCGACCTTTGGATAAATCCATGTTGTAACCGAGTTCACCTTGGGAATCAGTATGTCCAACAACCAAAAAACTTACTTCAGATTTTTGTTTTAATAACGCAGAGATAATTTCAAGCGCATCTTTTGAAGAAGCCTTTAGCGCAGTCTTGTTGGTGTCAAAATATAGTCCTTGAAGCACCACAAAGCCCTTTTTCTCTAAATCTGAGTTCATAGAATCAAGATTAAAAGAGACTTTGTCTGTTTCCATTGCGCGCTTTTCAATTACATGAACATCTGAATATTTATCTCCCACACCTATCACCAACACGGCGCTATATTTAGCGTTATCTAAATTGGCTATCAAATAACGGCCCGATTTGTTATAGATACTATGAATATTAAATGTTGAACGTAAGCTAGCCCCAACATATTGATCCATACACTGCCGGTTTTTACCTTGATTACACTCGAATGTAATATCTGTCCCTTGCTGATCTAGCGCTTGTCGATAGTTTCGGTAGATTTCAAGTGTGCTGCGTTGTGCCGGATTAACATACAAAATTTGGGTGATTTTGCCTTCCAATGTTTCGGTTATATAGCTTTTTTGCTGTTTGTCGTAACCCCTAAAAAGTTCATATTCATCAAATTCTTTACTCTTTTTACTGTGGATTGTTGAACCTTGATAGGCGGCAATAAGCGGATGATCTGTATGTGTTTTTTTTGCTGGAAAACTTTGAGTAGAATAAAAACAAAGCAAGAATACTGACATCACTTCAATATTAAAAAATAGTTTCATGGTTGCACCAAGGTTAGCCGCGTTTTGTAAAGCTTATATGCCAATGTCAATAATTCAAGCATGCCCAAACCATTGATATTGAATATACGTCTAGTTATCCAATACTCAAAATTGCGAAGAAATAGAAAATGTATTCTGGCTTTTACATGCTTTGCCAATTACTCTAACCTCTTGTTATTTAAACATTAACATTCTGCAATCATAGACATTTTAAGAACGAATAACTTAAGGTTTTATGTGCAAAGAATTTTGGGGATATTATGGGTAAAAAAATACTGGTTGCCGTTTTAGCAATTTTAGCGGTAATTTATATTGGTTTTTGGGTAACGGCGCCCAGTTCAGTGGATGCGTCGCAGTATCAAGCTTTGGTAGATAAATATGACGTACAAATAGTGCGCGACAAATATGCCGTGCCTCATATTTTTGGTGCCCGTGATGTCGACGCTGCTTTTGGTCTAGCTTATGCCCATGCTCAAGATGATTTTGCCACTATGCAAGATGTATTGCTTGTCACCCGAGGAAAACTGGCGACGTTACACGGTGCTGATTCTGCCACTACCGATTATTTGGTGCAGTTTATGGGGGTGTGGGATGTGGTGAATGCCGGTTATGACACGCGTATTTCTCAGCAAACCCGCGATCATGCCGAAGCTTATGCTGATGGCGTTAATTACTATGCTTCTCAAAACCCAGAAAATATTGCTGCTGGACTATTACCCGTTACTGGCAAAGACATCATTGCGGGATTTACCTTTAAAACCCCTTTATTTTATGGATTTGATCAAGCGGTAGCGGCGGTAGTTGAAGGTAGGTACGGAACAGGTTTAGACAAACTTGCTCATTTGCAGGTCACCAATGATCCGCAACCTGACTTAGGTAGCCAGGGTATTTCTATTGCACCTTCTCGCTCTGAAGATGGTTATACCCGTTTGTTAGTGAATTCTCATCAGCCTTTGACTGGCCCTGTTGCTTGGTACGAAGCGCGGATAAAAACAGATGAAGGTTGGGATATGGCGGGCAGCACTTTTCCAGGCTCGCCGCTAATTTTACATGGGCATGGACCGACATTGGGTTGGTCTAGTACAGTCAATAAACCTGATTTAGTCGATGTGTATCAGTTAACTATTAACCCCGACAATGAAAATCAATATTTACTGGATGGCACATGGCAGGATTTTGAAATAGAAGATGCTGCCATTGACGTGACGTTTTGGGGGCCTATTCGCTGGACTTTTCATGAGACGATTTATCGTTCTAAGCATGGTCCAGTATTTAAGACAGAAACCGGTGCGTTTGCGCTGCGCTGGGCAGGTATGGACGAAGTGCGTACCCTCGAACAGATGTTAGCCATGAACAAAGCGCGCACCCACCAAGATTTTGAAGCAGCGTTATCTATGACGGCCTCACCCAGTATTAACCATGTATACGCCGACAAAGACGGCAATATTGCTCATTATTACAATGCCATGATGCCAAAACGTCCCATAGGCGAAGCGTTTGCTGATATTGATTGGACAGGGTTATTGCCTGGTGATCGCTCAGATCTCATTTGGCAGGGCTATTACCCGTTTGAGCGTATGCCGCAAACGGTTAATCCACCATCGGGTTATGTGTATAACGCAAACAATACGCCTTACCGCTCGTCGACTGGGCAAGGTCAACCACAAGCAGCTGATTATGAGCCCTCAATGGGCATTCAAACCAATATGACTAACCGCGCCTTGCGTATTGAAGCGTTATTTGGCGGTGATGAGTCAATTAGCCGCGACGAGTTGCATAGTTACAAGTACGATAATCGTTATGCCAAAGGCTCTGTGGCTGATCTTATTATAACGCGTTTATTGGCTATGACGTTTGAGCCTAACAGTGACCTGCATGCGGGGCAAAAATTGCTACAAGATTGGGATTTAAGCACTGATGCCGACAGTCGTATGGCAGCGTTAGGGGTGATGACAACTGGCCCGTTTATTATCGCTGATATGCAACAACAGCCAGAGCCTGACTTAACCGAAACCTTTCAAACAACCTTAGATCTACTGCAAACGCACTTTGGTCAGATCGATCCTAAATGGGGAGACGTGAATCGATTGGTACGTGGCGACAAAAGTTGGCCACTGTCGGGAGCACCCGATGTATTACGTGCGGTATACGGGGTATTTGACGAAGACGTGAGTCAGCAACAGGCCGTCGCTGGAGACAGCTACATTATGTTTGTTGAATGGGCACCAGATGGCACACTGTCATCTCATAGCATTCATAATTTTGGTAGTGCAACCTTAGACGCCACATCAAGTCATTTTGATGATCAAGCGCCCATGTTTGCTTCTGAGAAAGAGCGCCGTTTACCCTTGGATAAGGCCACGCTTATGGCTGAGAAAACTAGTGAGTTACGACTGGGTGGTGGGTCGTAAGCTTTAGCTTTTTATGCCCTGTCGGGCACTGCCGTCCGTGGCAGCTTTCGCATAGAATCCCTTCTATGCGACCTACTTTTTTTCAACAGCCAAAAAAAGTAGGCAAAAAAGGCCGCTCGACACAAAGCTCTTCTTCCAATTATTAGGCAAATTTAGCGGGTCGTTTGCACTTGCTCCCTGCAATGGCAAACTCAATTTACATCCATGTAAATTGCCCCACTAAATTCACCTAATAATCGGCGAGCCTTCATTCGAGGGACGAGCAAAAAGATAGAGCATCGTCTACGCCGATAACGCTTTGTTTTCTTTGGTGGCACCGCCACTGCTTTCTCGCCTGTAAAGTCTTTTTGTGCGGTTAAAAACTTTAGGAGCGGCGGCATTTTTCTGGGTACTCTATTTTTTGCTGTTGACCAAAATTTAGGGACAAATTTAGAACGCACTTTAGTGCGGCCCGCAGGGTGAAATACATGGATGTATTTCATAAAAAAGAGTACTTGGCTTGAAGGGATTCAAGTCAAAACAGGCAAGGAGGCCTGTAAGCGTTAGCGCATGCTTTTTATGCCCTAAACGGGCACGATATCCCTATCGTTTTTCACATAGAATCCCTTATATGCGACCTACTTTTTTTCAACAGCCAAAAAAAGTAGGCAAAAAAGGCCGTTCGACCCAATGCTCTTCATCCACCAAATGGCTCATTTTTGCAGGTCGTAATAATTCGTTCCAGACGAGCTATTACTCAATCGCCTGTCCATGGCGATTGACCTACAAAAATGAGCCATTTGGTGGCGAGCATTCAGTCGAGGGAACTGCAAAAGATTAAAAGCATCGGCTTTGCCGACAAAGCGTAGTGTTTTTCGGTGGTTTCGCCATTGCAATATGTTACAAAGTTAGGTGATTAGCCCAAAAGTCGCTGGATCCCCGATAAAAGCACTCGGGTATGACGTAGAAAACAGTGAATGGCTTATTTAACCGTCGTCCTCGCGAATGCGGAGACCCAGTGACTTTGTGTACTATGTTGTCGAGTAAAGTGCTTACCCCAAAAGTCGCTGGATCCTCGATAACAGCATTCAGGGATGGCATAGAGAATAGTGACAAAAGCTACTGGTTCCTGCCTAGCCTAAAAACCTAACCAATAGCCAAAATACTTCTTAATTGATCGCCCAACAGACCCGGTAAGATCCCAAGCACAAGTAAACCTGCAGCAATACAGCCAATCCATATCTTAGTTAGGTAAGCGCCTGAAGCCTGATAAATGTCTCCCTCTGCAGGAGCAAAAAGGGTGAAAATTACTCGTAAGTAATAATACAGCCCCACCGCACTGCCCACTAACATGGCCGTGACTAACCACCAAGCTGAAAGCTTAACTGCCAGCGTTAACAGATAAAATTTGCCAATAAACCCTATGGTAATTGGCATACCAGCCAAGGACAGAAAGGCAATAGTCATCACTGTCGCTAGCCAAGGGTGTTTCCAAAACAAACCTTTTAGTTGCGGCAATTCATCTAAGTCTTGTTGGTCGTCCAGTTTGGAAACCAAAGTTAATACCGCAAAGATTAAAATGGATGCGACCAAATAGGCCAACAAATAATAACTCACCCCTTCGAGCACTAAACTATGGTCAATGCCCATGGCAATAACCCCTGCCACGAGTACGTAACCCATGTGGGCAATAGCCGAGTAGGCCATCAAACGTTTTAGATTTTGTTGTTGCAGCGCCAGCCAATTGCCAAACAGCATGCTGGCAATCGCCATCCAGCTCAGCATCCGCACCATATCTGCCTCAAAATCAGCAGGCACTTGCAATATTAGTTTAATAAACAACGCAAAAACAGCCGCTTTGGACAGACTAGTGAGCAGTAAGGTGGAATTAACGGGCGCACCTTGGTACACATCTGGTGTCCAAAAATGTAACGGTACCAGAGACAATTTAAAGGCCAATCCGGCTAACACTAATACAAAGCCACTTTTGGCCATTAAACCCATAGGAGAGTGCAGCATATCCACTAACATTAGCTGGCCGCTGCTGGCATACAATAAGGCGAAACCCAACAATAATACACTTGTGGCCGCACCCGACAGCAATAGATACTTCATTGCACCTTCAAGGGCCAATTTACGTTCGCGGTTATAGGCCAGCATGGCGAGCATCGACAAACTCATTAATTCAATGCTGAGTATCACACTGCCCACATGGCGAGACATCACTAACAGCATCGCGCCTAAGCAAGACAGCAACAGCAGTAGATAAAACTCTTCTGCCACTTCTTTGCTATTTGCTCCCATGTATGGCCCTTGCAGCAAAGCCACAGAAATAGCTACCATCAAGAGTAATAAGCTAAAGAAGCCACCTATAGGTTCGTATTCGAACAAAATTGTGATGGTTTTGATGTCTGTTGGATATTGGCAAACCAGTGCTGCGAGTGCTAATAAAAGCGTTATTAGACTCAAACCCTGAGCAAAAAAATGACTGCGCTTGATACTCGCTTGGATCATCAGCGCCAAAATACCTGCACTAACTATTAAAACCGGCAACAATAACCATAATTCTTGCATACTCATGGGCGTACCTCTGCAGCGCTTAGCATTAAGCTGTTTATGGTTTCACTACTCAAGTCCAAGACTATATGCGGCTGTAATCCGAAATATATTAAGGCAACCACTAACAGGCTAGTGAACACCAGTTCTCGCATATGTAAGTCAATAATCTCAATATTGGCCGGCCCTTGAAAAGCCCGTTGAAATAGGTGTAAGCCATACACAGCTGACAGCACTATCCCCAAAGCTGCCACTATGGTTTGCAGCGGAAACTGCTGATAACTGCCAAGCAAGGTGAGTAGCTCACCATTAAAGTTCGCCATGCCCGGCATGCCAATGCCAGCCATCACAAATATCAAGGTCACTGTGGCCATCTTGGGGGCGCTGGCCCACATGCCACCCATCTTGCCAAGCTCTCGACTATGAATACGATGTTGGATCAAACCAGCCATGCTAAACAAAGCCGCGCTACTGATACCATGAGCGACAATAGTTAAAATCGCACCTTGCAGAGCCACTTCATGCCAACTAAAGAGTGCTAAGAGTACAAAACCCATATGACTGATACTTGAATAGGCTACTAAGCGTTTAAAGTCAGTTTGACTGTAGGCCATGAGCGCGCCGTAAATAATACTCACCACGCCCAAACTGACCGCAATGGGCGCAAACTCCATAGTGGCACTGGGAAAAAGCGGTAACACTATGCGAATTAAGCCGTAAGCGCCGGTTTTTAGGAGTATGCCTGCCAGTAACACACTGCCCGCTGTGGGTGCTTGGGTGTGCGCATCGGGTAACCAGCTATGAAATGGCACCATAGGTAACTTAACCGCAAAGGCAATAAAAAAGCCTAACATCAACCAAAACTGCATGTTGTCGGGTATGGTTAATTGCTGCAATTCAGCCAGATTAAAACTCAATTCGCCAGTTTGACTTTGATGGAATAAAGCTAAGGCAATGATAGCAATCAGCATCAACAAACTGCTGACTTGGGTAAAGATAAAAAACTTCAATGCCGCATAACGGCGATTCTCATGACCCCAAATTAGAATAAGCGCGGTCATGGGCAATAACATCACCTCCCAAAACAAGAAAAACAAAAACAAATCGGCGGCTAAAAATACCCCAATGATACCTGCCACACTGAACATTAGATTGAAGTGAAAGAAACCGCGGTGTTGCTCAATATCTTTCCAAGAAACCAACACCGCTAATATGGCCAAAGCAAGGGTCAGCGTCACCAGTAATAAAGCCAGCCCGTCGTATAACAAGGCAAAATGAATATTAAAGCGGGCAAACCATTCCCAGCTAAGAGTACTTGTGCCTTGGCTGCCTAGGTAAATACTAAAAATCAGCAGGGCAAACAAACTAAAGAGGGTAATCCAGTTGCCAGAACCTTTGATTTTTTTCTCACTGCCCCAAGCGCAAACGCCCAGTATCAATGGAAGCCAAATCAGAAAACTTAACGCCACCATAATAACCCTCCTAACATCAGGGCACAGCCAGCGAGAGTGCCAAATAAATACCAGCGTACTTTACCGTTTTGACTAACAACCAATATTTCATTCAAACTGAAGTTAAACCAACCTACAAAATGATAAAAATGGTCAATCACATCGCTTTTGTTGATACGGGCAAAGAGTTGTAAGGGCTTAGTGAAAATTTGCTCATAGAGCCAGTCGAACCCCAAACCATCGCGGCAAAAATGACTGATGGTCCCTTCGTTTGTTTGTTTAGGTTGGCGAGGGAAATACAATACCCAAGCGAGCATAAAGCCAACCACAGCCACGGCCACAGGCATCCATTCAATCCAAAGTGGTAAATGTGGGTGTTCAGCGGTACCAAACACCAAACTAAAATCTAAACTCACAAAACCGCCTATCACCGCTAACGTGACTAAAGGTAATAAAGGCACCACAAATTGGCTGGATGGGGAGTAATCAGGCTCTTTTAAATCATGATTGGCTGGGCCAAAACACACAATAAAGAGTAAACGAAAACTATACAGGCTAGTCAAAAATGCCCCAAGCACGCCTATCCACCATAATGTTGGCCCTGCGGTATGAGCTTCGTAAGTCGCGGCCAGTATGGCTTCTTTACTGAAAAAACCCGAGCTACCAGGAAAAGCCACCAGAGCTAACAATCCGATTAATAAGAAGGTTGAGGTTAAGGGTAAGCTTTTATACAAACCACCCAACTTGAAGATATCTTGTTGGTGGTGCATTTTTAAAATAATACTGCCGGCGGTCAAAAATAGTAGTGCCTTAAAAAATGCATGGGTCATCAGATGAAAAATAGCGGCATCAAAAGCCAGTGCACCTAAGCCTAAAAACATATAGCCAATTTGACTCATAGTGGAATAAGCTAAAATACGTTTGATATCTGTTTGGGCGAGGGCAGCAATACCTGCCAATACTAAGGTTAATGCGCCAATCCATGCGACTATGTTAAGTACCCCTTCTACCTGTAAAAACAGCGGATGCATTCTGGCTATTAGATACACACCAGCCGTTACCATAGTGGCGGCATGAATTAATGCACTCACCGGAGTAGGACCTGCCATGGCGTCGGGCAACCATGTTTGCAAAGGAAGCTGCGCCGATTTACCGACCGCGCCGCCTACCAATAACATACAGGCCAGCCATAGTGTGGATTGTGAAATTTCCTGAGTGGACGTTACAATGGTATTAATATGCAAACTGCCAAACTCATTGAATAAAATTAGTAAGCCAATCATCATGGCGGTATCGCCAACACGGGTCACAATAAAGGCTTTTTTTGCGGCCACCACGTTTTCAGCTTTGTGTTGCCAAAAACCGATAAGCAAGAAACTGCATAAACCTACGCCTTCCCAGCCTAAATACAACAACACTAAACTATCGCCTAGTACTAGCATCAACATGGCAAACACAAAGAGGTTCATATACACAAAAAAGCGCTGCATATCTTTGTCGTCGAACATATAAGCGGCGGCATACCAGTGGATCATCCAGCCGACACCGGTAATTACCCCTGTCATCACCAGCGATAACTGATCCAGCTGTAACCCAAAGTGCAGCGGCGCATCAGCAATAGGCAGCCAATTAAATAACACTTGTTGAAAGGCGGTGGCACCCATCTCAAAAAATTCGATACCAATAAGCAGGGTTAATATGGCTGCACAACCCATAGAGCCCACACCCAGCAGCGCCACTAACATAGGCGAAAGGCGACCCGCCAGCAGCAACAATATCAGCGACGAGACAAGAGGCAATAGTGGCACAAGGAACAGTAAGTCTTGCATAGTTATCCCTTCATCTCCTTGAGTTTATCTACATCTAAATCACCAATGTGTTGACGTAGCCGAATGAGTAACGCTAACCCTAGCCCCACTTCGGCGGCGGCAATACTTAAGATAAGAATGTAAATGACTTGCCCATCGGCCTGCTGCCATATACTGCCCGCTAAAATAAAAGCTAAAGCGCCAGCATTGAGCATGATTTCCATGGACATCAGCATAAATAAAGTGTTTTTACGGCTAAGTAAACCCACAAGCCCGATAGCCCAAAGTAAGGCTACCAGCACAAAACCCTGTTCAATAGGAAGTGTCATTATGAGCCACTCCTATTTTCGGCATCGTGTTTAGGAAGCTCTTTGGCTAGATGATAACCACCGACTAATCCTGCCAATAGCAAGAAGGAGGCGATCTCAACTGCGAGTAAATAAGGGCCAAATAACAGTGTGCCTACCGCTCTGGCGTCAACTAGTTGTATTTGCGCCACGGTCTGGGAGTGTGTTGCCCATTCTTGTTGAGACAGGATCACAAAGACAATTTCACCAAGCAACACCACAGTTAACAGGCTAGGGCCAACCCAGCTTTGCCATGTTAACCATTGCTCCTCTCGGTCGATGTCTGTTTGATTAATATTAAAAATCATCACCGCAAACACAAAGAGCACCATAATCGCCCCCGCATACACTATGATTTGAAGCGCTGCAGCAAAAGGTGCGCCGAGTAAATAAAAGCACATAGCCAAAGCCAATAAACTCACCACTAAATACAGCAGCGCATGTACCGCGTTTTTATTGGTGACCACAAACAGGCTGGCGATAACGGCTATGCTGCCGCTGACGTAAAATAATAATTGCGCACCCTCGATATTCACGGCATTAAACTCCTTACGTCTATGGGAGGCTTTTCTTGTTCGGCTTGCCCTTTATCTTTGCCTTTTACGCTAATTCCGGCATGGTGATAGAAATTGTAGTCGGGCTGTTTGCCGCAGCCGTCTATCAACAAATGTTCTTTTTCGTACACCATGTTTTGCCTGTTGTATTCAGCCATTTCCACATCAGGTGTCAGTTGAATGGCGTAAGTAGGGCAGGCCTCTTCACACAAGCCACACATAATGCAGCGAGAAAAGTTGATCCGAAAAAAGTCGGCGCGCCAACGGCCGTGATCGTCTTCGGTTTTTTGCAAAGAGATACAATCTACTGGGCAAGCTACCGCGCAAAGATTACAAGCAACACAGCGCTCTTCGCCGTCTGGGTCGCGGGTTAATACAATACGACCACGATAACGGGGGGCTAAATAAGGTTTTTGTTCTGGGTATTGCACTGTGTCGGTGCAGTCGAACAAATGTTTGAATACGGTCCAGATGGTTCTAATTTGGGAAAGCATCTTAAAAGTCTCCCCATAGTTTCACCACTGCTGTACCCACTAAGTTGAGTAGTGCCAGTGGTAACATCCACTTCCAACCAAATTCAAGCAGTTGATCAAATCGCGGCCTAGGCAGAGCGGCTCGAAGCAGAATAAAGAAACAAATGAGGCTCATGGTTTTTATCACAAACCACACAAAAGGCGGTAACCAAGGGCCTTGCCAACCACCTAAAAATAGCGTGGTGATCATCATCGAAATCAACATCATGCCTAGGTATTCACCGAGGAAAAATAACGCAAATTTAATGCCTGAATATTCAGTGTGAAACCCTGCGGTTATCTCTGTTTCTGCTTCAGGCAAGTCAAAAGGTAATCTGTGGCTTTCTGCAATGCCGGCAATCATAAAGACCACAAAGCCAATAAACTGCGGCACCACAAACCACACATCTTGTTGCGCCAGCACTATATCGCTCAATCTAAAACTGCCACTTAAGATCACTACACCTAAAAGTGAGACGCCCATAAACACTTCGTAACTGATGGTTTGCGCCGCCGCCCGCATGCCGCCAATCACCGCATACTTGTTGTTAGACGCCCAACCCGCCAGTACTACCGAATACACTGCCATCGAGGTCATGGCCAAAAAGAATAACAGCCCAATATTGCTGTCAGAAATCATCAAACCCGGCGCCATGGGTACTACGGCAAAACTCATGAGTATTGCCATCGCGCCAATTAACGGAGCCAGTATAAACACAGGTCTATCGGCAAAAGGTGGGATCCAATCGTGTTTAAAGAGGATTTTTATCAGGTCAGCCAGTGATTGCAATATGCCAAAATAACCCACGCGGTTGGGGCCGTATCTTTGCTGAAAAAAACCTAACAAGCGCCGCTCAAACCATACCAACATAGCGGCCGTTGGCACTAAAATAGCCACCATTAAGGCAATGAGTAGCATTAAATCGAGTTCAGGCATTAGATGACTCCCTCAATAAAATGGATGGGGATGGTTTGATCTTGCACCAGTAGTTTATCTTGCTGTTGTTGCTTATCGGCTTGGTGTTGAGTCTGTTGCTGCAACATCAACGCTTGGTATGCTTTAATCTGTTTGCTGGTGGCAACCGTGAGTGATTCGCAATGCTCTAATTCGAATAACTGATCGGCGGGCACATAAACCAATAAAGAATTAACTGGTACGTGTGTACTGATTAACAATTGCAAAGGCGTAGTGTTTTTATCGCAGTAAATAAGTTGCTGTTGTGAAAATCCCATTTTTTTAGCATCCAAAGGCGCCATGACTATTTGCCCTTGCACCTTGAGCTGTGCAATAGGCAAGGCATGTAAACTCAAATTATCGCTGCCAAATACCTTTTGTAGCGGCAATATTTGCCATTGTACTTTGCTGCTTTTCGACCAAAGCGCTTGCCACTTAAACCATTGATCGCCTTTTTGTGCGGTGATGCAGCGCACACCTTGTTGCTTTTCAAGCTCACTACTACGGTATTCGTCGTGAAACTTATGATTGGATTGATTTGAGTTCCAACCCGGTGACCAACTGTAAGGCAGTGGAAATGCGTCTTTTTGCCCGGCTTGGGTGCCTTCCATACTGTGTTTGTATGGTGCATTTGCTTCGCCAAAAGGTTTAGGCTCATGCACAGTTTGATTAGCAAGCATGGCAGTACGGCCACTTGCTCTAGGTGTTTGTAGTGCTAGTTGGCTCTGATGATGTTGTTCAAAATATTCACCCAGCACAGGATGTTCTTGACTAAGTTGCTGTCGTAGCTCACCTAAATTATCGATATCAGCTAATGAATGTTGACGCAATTTGGCGATATTCACCAACCATTGCCAAGCAGGCAAACATTGCCCTGAAGGTTTGGTTGCAGGCAGTCGAGATTGGATCAATCCTTGATAATTCAGCTCTGAACCACTGCACTCACTAAAACTAGATACCGGTAAGTTGATTTCGTTTTCGCTAGGCTCGCCAAGCTGACTTAAACGCACTACCTTATTGGCACTACTACGCCATTCATTGAGTTTGTTATCGAAAGCGGGTGAACAATGATCCAGAACAAACATATTAGTTTTTTCTATTACCATGTCGTCAACACTCAAATATCCGTTTTGGGTAAGCAGACCTAGCCCTAAGGTATTGGCTTCGGGTGGAACGATGCACAGCATGGCATTATCAGCAGAACTTTTGCCAGCACTTTGGATCTTAAGGGCATGGCGAATATTGCTGGCTGCGGCTAACAGCGCAGGGTTGTTGGCCGACCAACCTGTGACTATTAATGGGCGTTTGGCGGTTTTTAGGATCTCAAGTAATGCTAGGGTTTCTGGCGCAACTTTACTGACTTTAGGTTTAGGCGAGCGTTCGCTGAGTAAATTTGCCAACAAAAATCCCTGTTCGGCAGCTTGTTTAGGGTCGCATACTAAGTTAATCGTCGCTTGTTTTGTCAAATCGTTTTCACCATAACCAAAGATGGCCATAGGCACCGGATGATTAGGTTGAATAGCCCTTACCGCTGCATCTTGCCAATTGGGTACTCTAAGCTTTTCTGCTTGTTCTTTGGCATTGCTCAATAGTGCTTGGCGGATGGATAAGGCAATACGTGGGGCGCTATTGTTAACGTCTTCAGCCAAAATGATGATGGCATCGGCTTGCTCCATTTCGGCCAGACTGGCGGCTTGCCATTGGCTTAAAATTGAGGTGTGAGTGGCTAATAACTTTTCTTGTTGGCTATCGAGCCCTGGATTGAAGTTTTCTTTACCCACCAATTGTTGTAAGGCAAAGTTGTCTTCCAAACTGGCTTGACTGCTGCCAATACCAATGCAATGGCCTTTATCTTTGAGGCGCACATTAAGTTCAGTATCAGACCAGTTGCTTGGATTTTTATCTACGGTAATTGACAGGCGACGGGCTTCGCTATTCACAAAAGAAAACCCATAACGGCCACGATCACATAAAAAATAACCGTTTAGATGATCATTCAAACGATTGGTGACCCGCCGCACTGAGCCGTAACGCTCTGAAAGACTAGTATTACAACCCACCGAGCAATGCTGACACACTGACGGAGCGCTTTGTAAGTCCCATTTTCGGCTATAGTGATCACCAAAAGGTTTGTCGGTAAATACACCTGTAGGACAGACTTCTACTAGGTTTCCTGCAAATTCGTTTTCTAATGTGCCGTCACACTGGCGACCAAAATAGACCTTGTTACTCGAAGCCTGCGCCGCTAAATCTGTGCCACCGGCGTAATCTTTATAAAATCGTTCACAGCGATAACAGGTAATACAACGATTCATTTCATGTTTGACTAAAGGGCCCAAGTCTTGATTAACAAAGGTGGTTTTTTTGCCTTTGTATTGACGTTCATTATGGCCAGTCATCACTGTCATATCTTGCAAATGACATTCACCCCCTTCAGCGCACACTGGGCAATCGTGGGGATGATGGGTCATCAGTGCAGCAATCACTTGCTCCCGAAATTCGGTTTCGGCCGGCTGCGTCATACTTACGCGCATACCTTCGGTGACAGGGGTCATGCAAGCAACGATCATTCGTCCTCGGGTATCATTTTCGTCTTGATACTGAGTCATTGCACATTGCCGACAAGCGCCAACTGAGCCCATGGCGGGGTGCCAGCAAAAATACGGCAGATCCTTTTTTAACGATAGACTGGCCTGTAACAGGTTTTGCCCGTCCTTCACTGTATATTCTTGATTATCAATAAAAATTTTGGCCATAACTTAATGCCCGTGAGGACACCCCTTGTGATCAATATGCTGCTGAAAATCATCGGCGAAATATTTCATTCCACTGCGCAATGGCTCAACTGCACCCGGTGCCAGTGCGCAAAACGTTTTACCTATCCACATAAACCCGCATAACTGCTGCAAGGCATCGAGGTCATCTTGGGTGCCATGACCGGCTTCAATGCGACTTAAAATTTCTACCGCCCAGGGCAAACCATCGCGGCAGGGTGTACACCAACCACAGGATTCTTGAGCAAAAAATTTGAGTAAATTTAAGATCATGCCCACAGGGCAATGTTGGTCATCAAGGGCAATCATGATACCTGTGCCCATACGACTACCGACTTTGGCAATGGCGTCATATTCCATAGGGGTGGATAAATGCTCTGGCATTAAAAAATCGGTGGATGCGCCCCCTGGTAACCAGCCCCGCAGGGTGAGTCCATCTTGCATGCCGCCCGCCAGTTCCAAAATTTCAGCGGCTGTGGTACCCATTGGCAATTCCCACAAACCGGCCTGTTTGACTCTGCCACTGATGCCAAATATTTTAGTGCCTGTGTCTGCACCACCAGAAAGTTGTTTATACCAATCCACGCCATGATTTAAAATGCCCGGAAGATTACACAAGGTTTCACAGTTGTTGACTATGGTGGGACGGCCGAATAATCCGACGACTTGGGGGAAAGGCGGTTTAGCCCGTGGGTTGGCGCGTTTGCCTTCTAAGGCGTTAATAAGCGCGGTTTCTTCGCCGCAAATATAACGCCCAGCGCTGGTGTGTAAATGAAGCGCTAAAGAATAGCCGCTGCCATTAATATTGTCGCCGAGTATCCCTGCCGATTTGGCTTCATCTATCGCTTGTTGTAAGCGCGTGGCACAAAGGCGATATTCGCCCCGCAAAAAGATATAGGCAACGTTTGCACCTATGGCATAGGCAGCAATCATCATGCCTTCGATTAATAAGTGTGGTGCGCCTTCCATCAACCAGCGATCTTTAAAGGTGCCAGGCTCCATTTCGTCGGCGTTACACACTAAATATTTGTTTTTGGGTGCATCTTCACCCATAGGTACAAAGCTCCACTTCATACCTGTCATAAATCCAGCGCCACCACGGCCTTTAAGTTGTGCGTCAGATACTTGTTGTTGCACCTCTTGAGGCGGTAATTTTAAGGCATTGATAAACCCAGCATAGCCCCCGTTTTTTTTGTATGCGGGTAAATCTTGCGGGTTAGCTAAATCAAGATATTGGCTAAGTGGCTTATGCATTGTTGGCTCCACTTAATCTTTGTAGCAATTTATCGATGGACTCGATAGTCAGGCTTTCAACTAACTCGCCGTCCAACATCAAAGCAGGGGCTTTATCGCAACAACCCAAACAGACATTAGGCAGCAAGGTAATTTTGCCGTCTTTGGTGGTTTGCCCAAATTCTATTTTGAGGGTTTGGCGTAAGTGATCGGCAATGGTCTTAAAATCGTGTAACCAGCAACTTACGCTGTCGCATAAGTGGATAACATGTTCACCAACGGGCTGGCGGTATATCAAGTTATAAAAGGTGGCCACACCTTCTAATTCTGTGGCCGACATGCCTAACATATTGGCGATGGCATACAGGCTTTCATCACTTATCCAGCGCCGCTGTTGTTGTACAATTTGTAATGCATCTATGGCAGCGGCGGGACGAATTTCGTATAAAGCACATTCGTGCTCAATTAGCTCAATCTCTTTTGCTGACAGCACATCACGGTAATTTACGTTCTGTTCGTCAACTTGTTTAATCGGGATCACATTGCTCATCTGTCTACGTCCGCCATAACAAAATCTATGCTGCCGATAGTGGCAATTAAGTCCGCTATCATCTGACCTTTAGCCATCACTGGGATCATCTGTAAGTGTGGGAATGAAGGGGTGCGAATACGGGTGCGATAACTCATAGTACTGGCATCGCTGGTTAGATAATATGCATTGCTGCCTTTGGTGGCTTCCACTTCTACCATAGCCTCGCCTGCAGGTATGACTGGCCCCCAACTTACCCCTAAAAAGTGCGGGATAAGGGTGTCGATATCCTGCATAGTACGATCTTTGGGTGGCGGTGTGGTTAACACATGGTCAGCTTTATACGGACCTTCGGGCATGTTTTGCACACACTGGCGAATGATACGCATGCTTTGGCGTATTTCTTCTACTCGCACCGCGCATCTGTCGTAACTGTCACCTTTAGTACCTAAAGGCACCTCAAAATCGAAATTTTCGTAACCGCTATAAGGGCGCTTTTTGCGGAGATCCCAATCAAAACCTGTGGCCCGTAATCCAGGACCTGTTACGCCCCAAGCGATGGCGGTTTCGGTGTCATAGGCACCAATGTCAACGGCGCGTTTTTTAATGAGACTGTTTTGCATCACCATTTTGTCGTAGTCGGCCATTCGCGCTGGCATATAATCGAGCCATTCGGTGACCATTTTGTCCCAGCCTTTAGGCAAGTCGGCCGCAAGGCCGCCAATGCGAAACCAGGCAGGATGCATACGCGCACCGGTGATGGCTTCAATGATGCCAAATAACTTTTCGCGATCGACAAACATGTAGAAAATGGGTGACAACGAGCCGATATCTTGAGCAAAAGTACCGTAAAACAGCAAATGACTAAGAATGCGGAACATCTCGCACATCATCACTCTAACTACTTTAACCCGCTCAGGCACTTGTATTCCGGCAAGTTTTTCAATGGCCATGACATAAGGCAGGTTGTTCATTACCCCGCCTAAATAATCAATTCTGTCAGTGTAAGGAATGTAAGAATGCCAGCTCTGGCGCTCGGCCATTTTTTCAGCGCCGCGATGGTGGTAACCAATATCGGGAATGGCTTCTACTATCTCTTCACCATCAAGTTGCAACATGATCCTAAATACACCGTGCACACTTGGATGGTTGGGGCCTAAATTCAGCCACATAAATTCTTCAGGATTGCCTTGAGGTTTAAGACCCCAGTCAGCGGGATTAAATTTTAGCGCTTCTTGTTCTAAGTCGCGCATATCATCCGGTAAACTAAATTCACCCATTTCGGTGGCGCGGGCAGGGTGAGTTTTACACAAGGGATGACCTTGCCAAGTGGTTGGCATCATGATGCGTCGTAAACAAGGGTGGTCGCTGAATTTTATGCCAAACAAATCCCATACTTCGCGCTCATACCAGTTTGCGTTTGGCCAAATAGCACTGACACTTGGCACTTCTTTAGAGTCCGTTGTTAACGCCACTTTAATGCGAATATCCTGATTTCGTCCGTAGGAGCGTAACAAATACACCACAGTAAAGTCCCGTCTGTGGGGGATCACATTGTGCTGGCGTGTGGTTTCGTCTATCGCGGTTAAATCAAATAAAAAATCGAATGCTTGGTCAACTTTAGAGCGTAACACTTCGCACAAGGGTTTTAGATCTTGCGCGGCTACCCATAAAGTAGTGATTTCATCAGCGGTTTGCTCTTCCTGTAACACCACAGCAGGCAAACAGGTTTTAATGTCATCCAATAATTGGGCTTTAGAAGGCTGCTCCATAACTACACTCTATCCGGCGGGGTAAGGTCTGTAGTACGCATCCGCTCGCTAGTATGTAAGTCTCGTTGACTCGGTTTTGCCACTTGGCTAACCGTTTGATCGCCTACTACCCAGCTTAAGGGCCGTTGCTCTCGGCCTATGGCATCTTGCAATAACATTAAACCTTGCATCAGGGCTTCGGGGCGGGGAGGGCAACCCGGTACATACACATCCACAGGTAAAATTTTGTCGACCCCTTGTACCACAGAATAAATGTCGTACATGCCACCAGAGTTGGCGCATGAACCCATAGAAATCACCCATTTAGGCTCGAGTAATTGGTCGTATAAATGTTTAACCACAGGCGCCATTTTGCGAAATACCGTGCCAGAAATCACAATCAAGTCGGCTTCTCGTGGTGTAGCTCTTATTACTTCTGCCCCAAAACGTGCGATATCGTGACGGGCCGTAAAGCTGGTGGCCATTTCTACGTAACAGCATGATAAACCGAAGTTAAATGGCCAAACTGAGTTTTTTCTGCCCCAGTTGATCATGTTATTCAGGGTAGTAAAAACCACATTCTTTTTGATGTCTTCTTGTACGCTTGCATCAATCACCGGGATTTGCTTGGGTACTATATTGGGGTCGCTGAGATTCCAATCCATTAACGTTGCTCCGGAAGATGTCTTTTAAGAATGTTGAGGGCGCCAATTCGCCATAAATAAACCAGCGCAATCAGTAGGATTATCATAAACACTAATGCCTCGATAAATCCGGTGACGCCTACCTGCTCAAAGGAGATAGCCCAAGCAAAAAGGTAGAGTGTTTCGAGGTCGAAAATAACGAAAAAAATGGCATACAGAAAAAAGTGATTGGCAAATTTAACCCGCGCACCGCCAAGGGATAAAATGCCGGATTCATAAGGTAAGTGAGTGGAGTGGCCTTTAGTTCGAGGCCCAAGCAGGGATGATGCAAACATCACCGCGGCCAACAACAGCAGTGTAAAAGTAAAATACAACAAAATCGGCCACAATTCGGCCAGCGACTGCATCATCTTCATTATCCCCAAAAAAACGTTTAGTGCTTTCGGTCGTTAGTGCCGAAATCTCCGCTTTTGGATCTACTGCTCATATGATCTGTAGCGGTTGTATTGGTTAATCTTTTTCTAGCATTAAAATAGATAACTTTGACCAAGAAAAACCATCAATACTTAAGCCTTTAAGTTTTTACAATAAATTAACATTATATTAATATTTGCTCAGAAGATACTGATATTTGTATGTATTTTGTACATCGAAGTCTTGAAATTGAACAAAACTATGCTTGTAGTGCCCGGAACCTTAGCTGTAATTTTGGCCTAAGATTAGCTCTCATGGGACTTGCGTAGGAATTAGAATGGAGTATTTAAGTACTCGTTAAAGGTGCGGAATTTTTTAGGGGGACTCAAATAAAAATTGCTTCTCACGATAGTACGAATTGAAATAGCACTTTTGCAGATTTAAACATCAAATTAGCTCATTTAAACACTTCATGGCTAATTTGATGTTGGACTTCACTTATTGCTAGTTGTCTAACTCTTCAACAAACGCAATCGCTCTACCAATATAGTTGGCAGGGGTAAGGCGCTTGAGTTGGGCTTTAGCATTATCCGGTAAGACTAAGGTATCAATAAAGTCGGCCATTATTTGCTGGTTGACTTTTTTACCTCGGGTTAGCTCTTTGAGTTTTTCATAGGGCTTCTCGATACCATAACGACGCATCACTGTTTGCACGGGTTCGGCTAATAATTCCCAGTTGTTGTCTAGTTCGTCTTGTAAACTTTGTTGGTTTACTTCTAATTTACTAATGCCTTTTAGCGAAGACTGATAAGCAATAATCGCATAGCCTACACCTACACCTAAATTTCTTAAGACAGTTGAGTCGGTTAAGTCTCGTTGCCATCTAGAAACCGGAAGTTTGCTGGCTAAGTGTCCAAACATGGCATTGGCTAAGCCTAAGTTACCTTCTGAGTTTTCAAAATCAATAGGATTCACTT
Organism: uncultured Paraglaciecola sp.; assembly: GCF_937123705.1. Classification (GTDB taxonomy): domain Bacteria; phylum Pseudomonadota; class Gammaproteobacteria; order Enterobacterales; family Alteromonadaceae; genus Paraglaciecola. The sequence goes on from NZ_CAKZKO010000098.1 coordinate 108,034, forward strand.
TGTGTGGCATGGTTGATGAGCCAATTTCGCCGGCAATGGTTTTTTGTTTAAAATGTCCAAGGGCAATATAGCCCCACACATCTCGATCAAAATCTAACAATATTGTATTGAAACGAGCGATAGCATCAAATAACTCAGCAATGTAATCGTGGGGTTCAATTTGAGTAGTATAAGGATTTAAGGTTAAGCTTAAACTAGTCACAAACTCTTGTGCAAAAGTGTGCCAATCCAATTCAGGATAGGCGCTGAGGTGGGCATTATAGTTACCTACTGCACCATTTATTTTACCGAGAATTTTTACTGCGGCTATTTGATCGCGCTGACCTTGTAATCGGATCATCACATTTGCCATTTCTTTACCCATAGTGGTAGGAGAGGCTGGTTGTCCGTGGGTACGTGCCATCATTGGTACTGATTTTAGTTCTATCGCTAATCGTTTCAGCTCAGAAATTAGTTTGTCGCAATAGGGTAAAATGACCTCATTGGTCGCTTCAGTTAGCATTAAACCATGGGATAAATTGTTGATGTCTTCTGAGGTGCAGGCAAAATGAATAAATTCATTAACTGCATGTAATTCAGGGGTATCGGCTACTTTTTCTTTTAAAAAATACTCTACGGCTTTGACATCATGATTAGTGGTACTTTCGATATCTTTGATGCGCTGAGCGTCGCTTTCTGAAAATTCGCTGACAATATTATCTAAAAATGTATTGGCCTGTGAACTCAGTGCTGGTACTTCTTGAATACCTTGAGTCGCCGCCAACTTTTGTAACCAACGAACTTCAACAATGACGCGATATTTGAGCAAGCCAAACTCACTAAATATATGTCTTAACTCAACGGTTTTGTTGCCGTACCGTCCATCTACTGGAGAAACAGCAATGAGTGACGAGAGTGCAGATGGGTTCATGAAATACTCCTAAATTGGCATGTTGAGATGATGTAAAGTGTGTTCTGCGCTATCTAAAATTTGTTGGCGATTAAACAGTATGTGACGGCGTTTGCCACCCAATTGCCGCCATAATACAGCGGCTCTTATCCCAGCCAATAATAAAGCGCGCACTTTATGCTGATTGTCTGGACGCTGCAATATTGCTGGTACACCGGCCACTTGGATTTTTCTTGATTCAGGGCTTATTAGGTCTGTATAAATGCTGGCCAAATTGCTTTGCAATTGACTATCAGTTTGGTCCAAATGCAGTTGTTGCCTTTGAATATTGGAGATGCGTTCGCCTAACGAAGCCATCATTTTTTTGTTAGCACTAAGTTTACGCTCGATTGATAATAAATTAGCAATATAGCGGGTGACTTCAACGTCTTTTTTAGTTGATTCATTGTTAAGTTGTGCCAGTAGTGTTTTGTAACCTAAAACAATCTGACCAAGATCACCAAATACCTGTTCGGTATTTTCCGAGTCAGTAATAATGACACTGTTGGTGGATGTTACTAACGCTTGATGATCAAATTCTTTGCCACGAGCGATATGTTTAACCAAGGACGCTGCTTGACACAAGCCGGCAAGGGCAATGTTACTTTCATAAAAACGGTGTTTATTGCTACTCATTAACGGATGTAATTCTCAATTATGCCACCACCCAAGCAGATTTCGTTTTGGTAAAAAACGGCTGATTGGCCCGGAGTGACGGCTTTTTGTGGTTCATCAAATTTAACCAACACACTGCCATCGGCATTAGGTGTAATTAAACATGGAATATCCTGTTGGCGATAACGGGTTTTTACAGTACATCTAATGGCTTGCTGAGGGCCTTTACGATCTACCCAGTGCAATTGATTTGCATTTAATCCCTTTGAAAAAAGGCGCGGATGATTGGCGCCTTGGCCTACAATCAAGACATTACGCTCAATGTCTTTGTCCACCACATACCAAGGATCTTCGCTATATTCCTTCATGCCACCTATTAACAAACCTTTACGTTGCCCTAAAGTGTGATACATCAAGCCTTGATGTTGTCCAATCACTTGACCTTCGGCAGTTTCTATTTCACCAGGCTGTGCCGGTAAATATTGGGCTAAAAAGTCGGTAAATTTTCGCTCCCCAATAAAACAAATGCCGGTACTGTCTTTTTTATCATGGGTCACTAAATCTTGTGCTAAGGCGATTTCTCGTACTTTTGGTTTTTCTAAATGGCCAATAGGAAACAGGGTTTGCGCCACATGTTCTCTCCCTAATGTATATAAAAAATAACTTTGATCTTTGTTATCGTCTAAACCGCGCAGCATTTGCCAATTGCCTGTTGCATTAGAGCGCTGTACATAGTGACCAGTAGCAATATAGTCGGCATTGAGTTCTTCAGCTGCGAACTCAAGAAACGCTTTAAACTTGATTTCTTTATTGCACATGATATCTGGGTTAGGCGTACGACCTGCTTTATACTCAGCTAAAAAGTACTCAAATACATTATCCCAATACTCTGCGGCAAAATTAATGGTATGCAGTGTGATGCCTAACTTATCGGATACCGCTTGGGCATCTTTTAGGTCTTCTGCTGCAGCACAATATTCTTCGTTGTCGTCTTCTTCCCAGTTCTTCATAAACAAGCCTTCCACTTGGTAGCCTTGTTGTTTTAACAAATATGCGGAGACAGAAGAATCGACACCACCAGACATGCCAACCACCACTTTAATTTGACTATTGTCTGGTGTGTCTTGGTTACTTTGGGAAGTTGAAATCATAGATTATTGAATAATGACGTTGAGGCTTAAAAATGGAGCCGAAGTTTAGCAGTTCTTGATGGGGAAATCATCAGCTTAATCAGGGGATTTGCAAGGTTAAAGGTGTTTAAATTAAGGAAATTTTAACTTAAATTTTCGATAAGTGGGTTCTTGAGTCCGGTTTTTAAGACATATATGGTGAATTCGATTTCTGCTTATCTTATTAAATTGGTGATTCACCGCTCGCACCTATAAATCCCTAATGTTTTTCATCACATAGAACCGAATGTTAGTCCCTAAAAGTTAACACAAAATCAAATGAGAAACTAAAAAATATATAATATTCAATGCTTTAAGGTTTTTTGGTGGTACACAGAATGTTACATCTAGGCATAATTGGTTTACAGCTTTTTACTCATAATCAATCCAAACTGAGTCTAGGTATTACGCCTAATTTCACAAATAAGGATAGGATTATGTTTAAATTTAAAATGATTGTTACTGCAGTGTTTTGTACTTTGCCGTTACTTGCTAATGCAGGTGTAACTTATGTTGTTGGCGATAACTCAACTGAAAGCCGTTTATGTGTCAGTGCCGCTATGGATTCGCCGATTGGGTTTTATAAAGCTTCCAGAGACTCGGGTAAAAGCATGCATTATATTTCTAATAATATTTCATGTAATGATCTAGTGATGGCGGATTTTGCTTATCAAGTTGGCAATATCAAAAACGCTAAGCGTTTGTCAAAATTTCAGAAGCGTCGAGGTCAAGTTAATATAAAAGAAATCGCGCAAGTTCGTGCTGACGAAGTGGAAAACACTGATCGCGTTGTAGTGATCTATGGCCGGTAAGATAGCCAAACTTAGGCATGACGTGGCAATAAAAGTGTCACGTCATGGCTGAGTTTTGAAGATGAGTAACTGTTCATAGGTAATAGTTTTTTCTATGGCTTGGCATTTTTTAAATATGTTGTTTTACACTTCAATATACGTCCCGTTTGCAATTCCATCAATGGTCCAGTCTCCAATCCGATAACGCACTAATCTTAAGGTGGGAAATCCAATATGGGCTGTCATGCGTCTAACTTGACGGTTTCGACCTTCTGAGATTGTAATGGAGAGCCAACTAGTGGGTTTGTTTTGCCTAAAGCGTACCGGTGGATTGCGCGGCCATAAAATAGGTTCGTCAATTAATTCAACCTTGGCGGGTTGGGTGCAACCGTCTTTTAGATTCACTCCCTGACGCAGTTGTTGTAGGTCTTGCTGCTGTGGTACACCTTCCACTTGCACCCAATAGGTTTTACTTGTTTTATGTTTAGGCGAGGCGAGTTTGTTTTGTAATTTACCGTTATTAGTGAGTACTAATAACCCTTCGCTGTCTTTGTCTAATCGCCCTGCTGCGTAGACTTCTTGGATGGGAATATAGTCTTTTAAGGTTTGCCTTCCTGCTTGGTCAGTAAATTGGGTCAGCACATTATATGGTTTATTAAATAACACTACTCGAGTCTTTGCAGGGCTTGCTGAGTTTTTTTTTGAACGAAAATTGGGCGAATTTGGCATATGTTTAACTACGAGATAACTGCATAAATTGGTTGTTAGGTAGACAATTTTAAGTGAAGTTTGGGTTACATTACAAAATATACAAGCAAAACTTTTACTTAATTGTCCAATCCATATATTATTCACGATCTATTTAGACTAGGTCTAGTTTAGACATTTTTTATTTCGGTACAAAACACCCACTCATAGCGACGTAAAATCGCAATTTATGCATATTTAAGCGTAAATAATGGGTTGTCGGTGCTTTGCCATTAACATGAGGCTTATAATGACGATTTCCAAGTCAAAGATTATCTACACTAAAACGGACGAAGCACCGGCACTTGCTACTTATTCACTGCTTCCCATTATTCGCAGCTTTACTTCAAGCGCTGGCATTGAAGTCGAATTATCCGATATTTCATTAGCGGCACGTATCTTATCCGTTCTTGGCGATCTTCTCCCTGCCGATCAGCAAGTACCTGATGCATTAGCTGAGTTAGGTGCTTTAACTCAAGAAGCATCTACGAATATTATTAAGTTACCAAACGTGAGTGCTTCTATTCCTCAGTTAAAAGAAGCCATCAAAGAATTGCAAGCTAAAGGGTTTGCTCTTCCAGAATTTCCGGAAGAACCAAAAAGCGATGCAGAAAAAGACATTAAAGCACGTTACGGAAAAGTTTTAGGTAGTGCGGTAAACCCAGTATTACGTGAAGGTAACTCTGATCGTCGTGCACCAACAGCCGTGAAAAATTATGCTAAAAATAATCCTCATTCAATGGGAGCTTGGAGCCAGGCATCGCAGACTCACGTAGCCCATATGCGTGGCGGCGATTTTTATTCTGGCGAAAAGTCAGTCACAGTAGCTAAGGCTGGCCACGTTAAAATAGAATTTACTGATAAATCAGGGAATGTCACCGTACTAAAACCAAAAGTTGATTTATTGGCTGGCGAAGTCATAGACGGCATGTGCATGAGCAAAAAAGCATTATGTGAGTTTTTTGAGACTCAAATTGAAGATGCCAAAAATACCGGTGTGTTGTTTTCTTTGCATGTAAAAGCCACCATGATGAAGGTTTCTCACCCCATTGTTTTCGGACATTGCGTTAAAGTGTTCTACAAAGATTTATTTAAAAAGCATCAAGCCTTGTTTGATGAATTGGGTGTTAATCCAAATAATGGCTTAGGCAGTGTTTACGATAAAATTGCCACACTTCCTGAATCACAGCGCACTGAAATTCAACGTGATATCAATGCCTGTTATGCCGACCGTCCACCTATTGCGATGGTTAATTCTGACAAAGGTATCTCAAACCTGCACGTACCTAGTGATGTGATTGTTGATGCCTCTATGCCAGCAATGCTTAGAAGCTCTGGGCAAATGTGGGGACCGGATGGCAAGTTGCATGATACTAAAGCGGTTATTCCAGAAAGTACTTATGCCACTATTTATCAAGAAGTGATCAATTTCTGTAAGACTCATGGTGCATTTGATCCTACGACTATGGGCACAGTGCCTAATGTAGGTTTGATGGCGCAAAAAGCCGAAGAGTATGGTTCACACGATAAAACCTTCGAGATGACCGGTGATGGTAAAGTACAAATTGTTGATCAAGACGGCACAGTGCTTATCGAACATGCTGTTGAAGAAGGCGATATTTGGAGAATGTGTCAAGCCAAAGACGCACCTATTCGTGATTGGGTTAAGCTAGCGGTGAATAGAGCTCGCCAATCGGGTATGCCAGCAGTATTTTGGTTGGACGATGAAAGAGCACATGATGCTCAATTGATTTTGAAAGTGACTGAGTATCTAAAAGAGCATGATACCGATGGCTTAGATATTTCAATATTATCGCCTGTTCGCGCGATTCGCTACTCAATGGAAAGAGCGATTCGTGGATTAGATACTATTTCGGTAACGGGTAACGTATTACGGGATTATCTTACGGATTTATTTCCAATCTTAGAGTTGGGAACTAGTGCTAAGATGTTATCTATTGTGCCTCTTATGGCCGGTGGTGGCTTGTTTGAAACAGGGGCAGGTGGTTCAGCTCCTAAGCACGTTCAACAGTTTGTTGAAGAAGGTCATTTACGCTGGGATTCATTAGGTGAATTCTTAGCCTTAGCTGTGTCTTTGGAAGACTTGGCCATTAAAACTGACAACAGCAAGGCTAAAATCTTGGCCGGTGCTTTAGATCAAGCAACCGAAAAATTGCTTACCAATGGTAAATCACCCTTGCGTAAAGCGGGCCAGTTAGATAACAGAGGAAGTCACTTCTATTTAGCCATGTACTGGGCCGAAGCATTGGCTAACCAAGCTGACGATCAAGAACTAGCGACTAAGTTCAAACCTTTATTCGAGTCTTTGTCAGCTAACGAAACTAAAATCTTGACCGAAATTGATGCCACTCAAGGTAAAGCGGCAGATATTGGTGGTTATTACTATCCAGATGATGCGTTAGCGACACAAGCAATGTGCCCAAGTGCGACATTAAATGGTGTATTAGCGGCAAATTAAGCAAATACTGGCCTCATATTCTGGGGCCTTATTGTTAACCCACACAAAAAAGCAGACGTTACAGTCTGCTTTTTATTATCAAAGATAAAAATCTTATCTTTCAGGCTCACCTTTGAAATCAATATTCTCTGCATGTAGTCCTTTAGGACCTTGCTGCACTTCATATTTTACTTCTTGGCCTGCCTTGAGAGAGCGATAGCCCTCCATTTGTATTGTTGAATAATGAGCGAAGATATCTTCACCGCCATCATCTGGTACGATAAACCCAAAACCTTTGGCATTATTGAACCATTTTACTTTTCCGACTGCCATACTTCTGCTTCCTTTTAATCCCTTGAACTAATACCACTTTGCCCCCACACTTAACCTTAGGGAAAGACATGTTAACTACTCAATACAACCGTCTAATGAAAATGTAGGTTTTTTAACCTGTTATTGTCAAGGTGAATTTGATATTTCGTTAAAATTAGACCCATTGACAACTTTTATTTCAGTATTTTGACTAAGCAAGTGGACTATGAGTAAAGACAACATCATCGATATTGAGCGCCAAAAAGACATCGACGCCGTTAAGAAGAAAGACGCACCTCCTCCAATGTATAAAGTGTTATTAAACAATGATGACTATACACCTATGGATTTTGTCATTGAGGTACTGATGCGTTTTTTTAATGTGGATGGTGAAAAAGCGCAACAAATTATGTTGACCGTTCATTATCATGGAAGGGCTGTTTGTGGCATATATACTGCAGAAATAGCGGAAACTAAAGTGATGCAGGTCAGTCGGTATGCAAAACAACACCAACATCCACTGATGTGTACCATGGAGCAAGCGTGATGAATGCGTTGAGAAAAATATCAGCATCGAATAGGCTAGTAGTAAGAGGGCACAATTATGTTAAATAAAGATTTAGAACAAACGCTAAATGAAGCGTTTATATTTGCCAGAGAGCATCGTCACGAATTTATGACGGTTGAGCATCTCCTTCTAGCGTTACTTGATAATAATTCGGCTAAAGATGCATTGAAGGCCTGTGGTGCCAATATTGAGTCAATTAAACAAGAGCTCACCGACTTTGTGAAAGATACCACGCCATTGTTATTGGATGAGCAAGGTAATGAGCGAGAAACTCAGCCCACTCTTGGTTTTCAACGAGTATTGCAACGGGCGGTTTTTCATGTGCAATCTTCTGGTAAAGAGGAAGTTACAGGCGCCAATGTCTTGGTGGCTATTTTCAGTGAGCAAGAGTCTCAGGCCGTATATATCCTTAAAAAATCTGATGTGACCCGTTTAGATGTAGTGAATTACATTTCACATGGGGTATCAAAAGTGGATGACGAGTCTACAGCTCATAGTGAGAGTGAAGATGAAATCAGCGAACAAGACGAAGCCGAGTCTATGCTGGACAAATATTCAACTAACCTGAATCAAAGTGCCAAAGACGGCAAAATCGATCCCCTTATCGGTCGCGATAGTGAATTAGAGCGTAGTATCCAAGTATTATGTCGTCGTCGCAAAAATAATCCGTTGTTGGTAGGTGAAGCAGGAGTAGGTAAAACCGCTATCGCGGAAGGTTTAGCCTATCGAATTGTGAATAAAGAAGTGCCCGAAGTGATTGCACAGGCTACTGTTTACTCATTAGATATGGGGGCATTACTAGCAGGTACTAAGTATCGAGGCGATTTTGAAAAACGCCTTAAAGGTATTTTAAAAGAATTAGCAGAGTGCGAAGACGCCATTCTATTTATAGATGAGATACATACCATTATTGGTGCCGGTGCAGCTTCTGGCGGTGTGATGGATGCCTCGAATTTACTTAAACCCAAGTTGAGCAGTGGCGAACTACGTTGTATGGGCTCTACCACTTATCAAGAATACCAAGGTATTTTCGAGAAAGACCGTGCATTAGCCCGTCGTTTCCAAAAGGTGGATGTAATCGAGCCTACCGTTGGTGATACCACTAAAATTTTAATGGGGTTGAAGTCTCGTTATGAAGCCCACCACAGTGTGCGTTTTACTCATAAGGCGATCCGTGCGGCCGCTGAGTTATCGGCTAAATATATTAATGAGCGTCATTTACCGGATAAAGCCATTGATGTTATTGATGAAGCAGGCGCGAGTCAGCGCTTATTACCCGCTTCAAAGCGTAAAAAGACTATAGGTGTTACCGACATTGAACATATCATTTCTAAGATTGCCCGTATCCCAGAAAAATCTGTATCGGCTTCTGATAAACAAGTGCTTAAGCATCTAGATCGTGATTTGAAGTTGGTGGTATTTGGTCAAGACGAGGCTATTGATACTTTAACTGACGCTATTCGTTTATCTCGCTCTGGTTTAGGCAATGAAACCAAACCTATAGGTAATTTCCTGTTTGCAGGTCCTACTGGTGTAGGTAAAACAGAGGTCACGGCTCAATTGGCGAAAGTCATGGGCGTTGAACTGCTACGCTATGATATGTCTGAGTACATGGAGCGCCATGCGGTGAGCCGTTTGATTGGCGCGCCTCCAGGTTATGTAGGCTTCGATCAAGGTGGACTGTTAACCGATGCAGTGATCAAAAACCCCTATTCAGTGATTTTGTTAGATGAAATTGAAAAAGCCCATAGCGATATTTACAACATATTATTGCAAGTGATGGATCACGGTACATTAACCGATAATAATGGTCGTAAAGTAGACTTTAGAAACGTGGTGTTAGTGATGACCACAAACGCAGGTGTTCAAGAGACTATTCGTACTTCTATTGGCTTTAAACAGCAAGATCATAGCCATGATGCCATGTCTGAAATTAAGAAAATTTTTACGCCTGAATTTAGAAACCGGCTAGATGCCACTGTATGGTTTAACCATCTTGATAAAGAGGTTATTTTGCAAGTGGTAGACAAATTTATTGTTGAGCTGCAAGTGCAACTAGATAACAAAGGTGTATCACTTGAGGTAACTAGCAAAGCCCGTGATTGGTTGGGTGGAAAAGGCTATGATAAAAATATGGGGGCACGGCCTATGGCTAGGGTTATTCAACAGCATATTAAGAAAGAACTTGCCCATGAGCTATTATTTGGACGTTTGAGTCAGGGCGGTAGTGTGAAAATATCCCTGAAAAATGACGAATTGAATTTTGAGTTTTTCTCGGACAATAAAGAAAAACCAGCGGCGCTCAACACCTAGCCGTACTTAATTTAAACAGGTGAGTATTAAATAGACTACTCATAAAAAAACCGATATTTAACAATATCGGTTTTTTTGTTTCTTTAAAATCCACATTTGAATCAATAAATCCAAAATTAAAGAATAGCTTATTATCTTGCGCGGTAGATGATACGACCTTTGGATAGATCATAAGGTGTCAGTTCTACTGTAACCTTGTCGCCAGTTAATATTCGAATATAGTTTTTACGCATCTTGCCTGAGATATGGGCAGTAACTACGTGACCATTTTCCAATTCAACACGAAACATAGTATTTGGAAGGGTATCCAACACAGTGCCTTCCATTTCAATACAATCTTCTTTCGCCATCTAACTCTGTTACCTCTAATCAATAAAATAAGTGTCTAAAAATGCCGCGCAGATTTTGCCCAATAAGGTGGCGAGTGTAAAGCTTTACCCCGTTTTTTTTGTAATTAGTTGCCATTTATTGTCAAAAAAGCGCTCGTGAGGCAAAAAATTCTGTTTGTAGCTCATTTTTTGACAGCTATCTATTTGATAGCCTAAATATAACAAAGGCTTATTTAGGGACTTGGCAAGTTCGATTTGTTGTAAAATCGCAAAGGTTCCCAATGAGCGTTGTTGTTGTTTCGGTGCAAAAAAAGTATACAAAGCGGATAGCGAAGAAGGAAGGTTGTCGGTGACGGCTACACCTATAAGCTCGTCATTTATATACATCTCAATAAATAACGCACTGTCCCATGGACTCAATATAAAGCCTTGGTATTGCTCTAGAGTAGCGGGGTACATACTACCGTCGTTATGGCGTTGATTGATGTAGGTTTCATATAAAGGATAATATTCTGGTTTGTCCGTTTCACTAATGAGTATTCTTAGGTCTTGGTTACGCTTTATTATGCGTTTTTGACTTTTAGACGGTACAAACTCACTAACCGGCAGACGAATGGGCTCACAGGCGTTACAAGCGCTACAATGGGGTCGATATACTTGGGTTCCACTGCGCCTGAAACCCGCACTGATCAATAAGTCGTAATCGATCTTTGTGGGTGGTGTTTCACTCATAAACACTAAAATTTGTTCATCTTGATCGGGCAAGTAGTTGCACGTAGAGGCTGGGGTAATGCCGAATTTCATGGTCATGTTACAGCCATTGATTCAGGTTAAGTGTTTGTGGGTGCCAAAGGGAAGGAGCAAATGCTTGTGACCTATGCTGTTGCAACATACCTAAAAACTGAGATCTCGGCACCTCAATACATCCTAAACTGGCTAAGTGTGAATTTTGCATTTGGCAATCAATAAACTTTGCACCCTGTGTCTTAAGCATATTGACTAACGCCAGCATTGCCAATTTGGACGCATTTGTAGCTTTATGAAACATTGACTCACCGCAAAATACTTTGCCAGTTACGACACCATACAAGCCACCTACTAAGTTATCCTGTTGCCAAACTTCAACAGAATGGGCATGGCCCAAATTGTGCAGATTTTTGTAGGCGTTAATCATCTCTTGGGTGATCCAAGTACCGGAGTCGTTTCGAGGGATAGTAGCGCATGTATCTATAACTTGATTAAATGCATGATTGATAGTGATGTGATATTGGCAGTTACGGGCAAACTTTTTGAGGCTTTTACTGCATTTAAATTGATCTAAGGGCAATATGCCTCGAGGGTCGGGTGACCACCACATAATAAGTTCGTTGTCACTAAACCAAGGGAATATGCCCATCGAATACGCCAACATTAAGCGCTGAGGACTGAGATCTCCACCAAAAGCTAATAACCCATTAGGCTCTCGATGCGCTATCTCTGGGTGGGGAAAGATAAGTTGATTGTCGAGTTTTGTTAAGGTGAGCATAGATAAATTGTTGCAATGAGAGACTTATATTTCATGGTATAAGAGTGAGCAAGAAATACCAGTCAGTACAACTGACTGGTATTACTCATATCGGGATACATTAGAAAGCCAATTTACTCTTGCGCGTCTAAGAATTTTTCTGCGTCTAAGGCTGCCATACAGCCTGTTCCAGCAGAAGTGATAGCTTGACGGTATATATGGTCACTGACATCACCAGCGGCAAATACACCTTCAACACTAGTCTGAGTGGCATTGCCTTCGGTGCCACTTTGAACTTTGATATAGCCGTCTTTCATTTCAAGCTCACCTTCAAAGATGCCGGTATTGGGTTGGTGACCTATTGCAATAAACACACCCATTACATCGATGTTTTCAGTTGCGTCAGATTGGGTGTCTTTAATGCGAACACCTGTAACACCCATATCATCACCTAATACTTCGTCTAATTGACGATCTAAGTGTAAAACCACATTACCATTTTTGGCTTTTTCCATTAAACGGTCGGCCAATATTTTTTCACTTCGGAATGAATCCCGTCTATGAATAACGTGCACTTCAGATGCAATATTCGATAAATATAAAGCTTCTTCAACAGCAGTATTACCGCCACCCACTACTGCTACTTTTTGGTTCCGATAGAAAAAACCATCACAAGTTGCACATGCTGACACACCTTTACCCATAAAGGCCGTTTCTGACTCCATACCCAGATATTTAGCAGAAGCACCAGTACAAATAATGAGTGAGTCACAGGTATAAGTGCCTTGATCACCCGTTAAGGTAAATGGACGCTTAGATAGGTCAGTTTTGTTGATATGATCAAAAATAATTTCTGTATCGAACTTTTCAGCATGTTTTTGCATGCGATCCATTAAGGCTGGTCCGGTTAGTCCTTCAGGATCTCCTGGCCAGTTTTCAACCTCAGTAGTAGTGGTTAATTGTCCACCTTGTTGTACCCCTGTGAGTAGTACTGGGTTTAAATTCGCGCGCGCAGCATATACTGCAGCAGCATAACCCGCAGGGCCAGAACCCAAAATAAGTAGTTTAACGTGTCTCGGTTGGGACATTTAACTCTCCAAATATATTTAACATTATTATATCGAATGGTATAAGAATTTTTTGATTCATTGGCCTAGAGATGAGGGCATGTGATTTAGTTTCAATGTTGCAGAAAAACTAAATTTTAATCTTAGCGATCATCAGATTTAATCGCTAGAATATACTTGAGATTTATGTAGGAGTTATGAGCTTGTCGCAATCTATTACAGCCATGGTGAAAGCAGGACAGCAATATATGCAAATTTGGCCAATGCAACCTCAATTGTACGGCATGTTTCCTGAGTGCCGTGTAATTTCCGCTACCAAGTTTTCTATCAAGGTTATGCCGGCTTTGTCTGTATTGACTGTTGCTGTTCTGGTTAATCTACAAGGATACGACAAGCTGCCACAAGCTTTGGCAGTTGGGGCGTTATTTTTATCGCTACCTGTTCAAGGTTTGATGTGGTTAGGGCATCGCTCCAAGCAAATGCTGCCCCCGTCCTTAAAAGGCTGGTATTTAGACATCCACTACAAAATGCAAATGCAAGGCTGTGCGCTACAATCTCCCAAATCTAAGCCTGAATACCGAGAGCTGGCTAGGCTTTTAAAAACAGCTTTTGATGAATTAGACAAAGCCTTTACCAAAAGTTGGTTTTAGCAACAATCTTATGTAGTACTTAAAAGTAAATGATGGTTTGAATCGAGCAGAAGCGTGGTTTTACATTGTCTGCATATATATTGCTGTTTACCTTTGATGACTTTATTGTGTCGCCTTAGACTCAAATCAACCGGACCACATTGGCACTGATACCTAAACATCTCACCAGCTACCTTGTGTACGTCCATTTTATGATAGGTTTTTGGTTCGAGTTGAAACAACTCAATCATGAGTGCTTGCCACTCCTTACCGTGGGGTTTGACTTTGCCGTAAATTTGGAAGGCTAGTAGGTGGCACACTTCATGGGGCACCACTTCTTCTAAAAATACAGATGTATTGTCAGCCAGCAATACTGGGTTAAAGCGTAGCTCATTGGTTTGCAGCCTAGCACAACCGGCAATTTTTCCCCTTTGATTAAAACTTATTTCAGGGACATCAAAGTCTTGCTTAAAGTACCTTGAAGCCCGGGCAATACAGCACGCTACTTTATCAATAACCAATTGTTGTGGGGCCAATAACAAAGCTGCTTGCTCTTTTTAAAGTTGGATTAAAGTTATAAAAAATCCCAAGCATATCGACTATGCTCGGGATTTTGTTTGTCGATTATTGAAAAAATTATAACTCGCAAGCCAAGCAAAAGGCGTACACACCCTTAGGATCATTCAGTTTTGCGACAGCTTCAATATCTGCGGTTAACTCATTGACAATGCTAAGGATAGCACTGGATTTTTCTGCAGTGAACGCACCTTCAAAGGAGAGGCTAACGTTTTGAAAAAACTGCTTCCAGAACAATTCACTTTTAGATAAGTGCTTTTGGATATATTGGGTATCGTAGGTGTCTAAATTAGCTAGTTCAGCCGCCGCTTTTACACCGTCCTCTAAATAACCTAATTCATCTATTAAACCTATTTCTAAGGCTGTTTCACCAATCCAAACTCGCCCTTGGGCGATTTGGTCGACCTGATCCTTACTCATTTCACGCTTATCAGCAACCAATGAAATAAACTGATCATAACCATGTTCAATGCCTCTTTGCATAATGGCAGCGACTTTTGGGTTAAGTGTTTTAGTGATCCCTAAACCTGCGAATTCGGTGGTTCCTACGCCATCGGTATGTACCCCTAAATAATCTAGGGTGTTTTCAAAACTGAAGAACATACCAAATATTCCTATTGAGCCGGTAATAGTGCTAGGAGCGGCCAGGATTTTGTCGGCACCGGCAGATATCCAATAACCTCCAGAGGCAGCATAGGTGCTCATAACTGCTACTACAGGTTTGCCAATGGCTTGCAAGTTTTCAACTTCTTGACGAATGATTTCAGATGCAAATGCGCTACCACCAGGCGAGTCAACATAAAGCACAACGGATTTGACTGAGTCGTCGTATCTTGCCTTACGTAGTAATTTTGCGGTGCTGTCGCCGCCTATTTGTCCGGGTTTTTGGCTGCCATTTAAGATTGTACCTTTTGCAACAACTACCGCCACCTTATCCATATCGTTAGATAACATTGGTAATGCAGGGTTGATCACTTTTAGATAGTTTTTGTAGCTGATCCCGTTAAATCCCATGCCACTTTTGTTTTCTCCTACCACAGAGACAACTTCTTGCAGGGCTTGCTCCCGAGTTTTAAGGGCATCAACCCAGCCAAAATCTAAGGCGTATTGAGCAAAATCACCATTAGATTGCTCAAATTTTTCTAAGAAAGCGTCGAGTTCTTCATCAAAATCATTGACGTTCAAACCACGAGCTGTGGCAACACTGGTTTTGTATTGAGTCCACATTGCCGTTAACCAAGCCTTGTTTGCCTCCTTAGCTGCATCTGACATGTCATCGCGAAGATAAGGCTCAACGGCTGATTTATAAGTGCCTACTTTGAATACGTGGGTTTCAGCTTTAAGCTTTTCAAAAGCGGACTTATAATACATACCATAACGTCCATATCCTTCAAACATCATGTTACCCATAGGGTTTAGATATAGATGATCGGCACGGCTGGCAAGGTAATATTGATTTTGAGTGTAGTAATCGCCAATGGCATAGATAGGTTTTTCACTTTCTTTAAAGCCTTCTAAGGCGACAGCGATTTGCTCAAGTTTATCTAAACCTGCACTACCTAAACCGTGTAGATCTAAAACCAGTGCTTTAATTCGCTTATCTTGTTTCGCATTTTCGAGAGTTAATAAGACATCTTGCAATAAAACTTCTGGGTTGTCGTCCTGTTGCTTAAAGGCTTCTTGCATAAACTCTGTAAAAGGATCAACGGCTTCTTTCTGTATCACTAAGTTACCCTCCAATTTCAGTACTAGAGCTGAATTGGTGGGTATGGCAATCTTGTTATCATCCTTTAATAATACCGAAGCAAAGGCTAGAACAATAACAATAAAGATAATATTGAAGAATAAATTACGACTAAAATTAAGGGCGGTCCATAAACCGACAAACAACGACTTCGTCCAACTATTTCCTGAAGACATAATAGGTATGCACACTTGTTAAAAAATAATATCGCATCCTATCTAAAAATAGCCATGGTGAACATTTTCAAATGTAATTTTTTGTAACATTCTCATTTACCCGTATTTTTTTTAGGATAAACTTGCTGGCAGACGCAAAAAATAAAGCATTATTAAAATGAAGAACAACCCGCACTATCCGCACTTATTTGAATCTCTTGATCTTGGTTTTACGCAATTGCCCAATCGCGTATTAATGGGTTCCATGCACTTAGGACTAGAAGAAGAAAAACATGGCCTAGAAAAATTGGCTGCGTTTTATGCAGAGCGGGCCGCGGGAGGGGCAGGTCTAATTGTAACGGGTGGAGTGAGCCCTAATCGCCAAGGTTGGTTATTACCCTTTGCTGCGCGTATGAGTAATAAAAAACATGCCAAACAACATCAAGTGATTACTGAGGCAGTACATCAACATCAAGGTAAAATTTGTCTGCAAATTCTACATGCCGGGCGATATGGCTATCATCCATTTGTGGTGGCGCCTTCAGCTATTAAATCGCCAATCAATCCCTTTAAGCCTAAGGCTATTTCGAAAAGAGGCATTATTAGCACCATCAATGACTATGCCACTTGTGCGGCTATGGCAAAACAGGCTGGATACGATGGCGTCGAAATAATGGGTTCAGAAGGTTATTTTATTAACCAGTTTTTATGTCCTCGTACTAATCAAAGAGATGATGAATGGGGCGGCAGTTTTGAGAATCGCGCGCGGATTGCCATTGAAATCGTCAATGGGGTTAGGCAGAAGGTGGGCAGCGATTTTATCATTATATTCCGTCTATCTATGCTTGATTTGGTAGAAGGAGGCAGTAATTGGGACGAAGTTGTCGCCCTTGCGAAACTGATTGAACAGTCAGGTGCCACACTTATTAATACGGGTATTGGTTGGCATGAGGCAAGAGTGCCTACTATAGGCACTATGGTACCAAGAGGCGCATTTAGTTGGATAACTGAACGGATGAAAGGTGAGGTTAGCGTTCCGCTAATTGCCACCAACAGAATCAACACTCCTGAAATAGCTGAAAACATATTGGCGAGCGGTCAGGCTGATATGGTGTCTATGGCTAGGCCATTTTTGGCAGACGAAAATTTTGTACGTAAAGCCCAGCAGGGCAAAAGCGACGAAATTAATACCTGTATAGCCTGTAACCAAGCCTGTTTAGATCATGGTTTTGAGCGTAAACGCGCCAGTTGTTTGGTGAATCCGCGAGCGGGTTACGAAACTGAGCTTAATTTTCCGCTCACCACTCATAAGAAAAAGCTGGCCGTAGTGGGCGCAGGCCCCGCTGGGTTGGCCTTTAGTTGTTATGCTGCAGAACGCGGACACGAAGTTCACTTGTTTGAGAAAAGCACAGAAATTGGCGGACAGTTTAATTACGCTAAGCGTATTCCCGGTAAAGAAGAGTTTTTTGAGACCCTGCGTTATTTCAAAAAACGCCTGGACGTGACAGGGGTTAATCTCCATCTTGAAAGCCAACAAAGTGTGGAGTCCTTGGCCGAAGCTAATTTTGATCAAGTTATATTAGCCACAGGTATTAGCCCGCGAGAAGTGAATATAGAAGGTATACAGCATCCCAAGGTCATGAATTACCTTGATGTGCTAAGAGACAACAAAGCCGTTGGCAAAAAAGTCGCCATAATTGGGGCTGGGGGCATTGGCTTTGACGTGGCGGAGTTTTTAGTTGAAGAGCAGTCCTTAACTACTCAACCCGAGCAATGGTTACAAAGCTGGGGTATTGACAAAGAGTACAATCAAGCTGGCGCTTTAAAAGCCGCTACAGTGGAAGAGCCAGTTCGAGAAGTACTGTTACTGCAACGTAAAACCACTAAAGTGGGTAAAGGATTAGGCAAAACTACCGGTTGGATCCACCGCTTTGCGCTGCAAAAGAAACAAGTACAAATGATTGCAGGTGTGAATTATGTACGAATAGATGATCAAGGTTTACATATCGAAGTGAACGAAAAGCCCCAGATTTTGGATGTAGACCACATAATATTGTGTGCAGGGCAAGAGCCCCTTCGAGAATTGCAGCAAGGCCTAGAAGATAAAAACATCAAAACTCACTTAATTGGCGGAGCGGATGTGGCTTCAGAACTCGATGCAAAACGGGCTATTAGACAAGGAGCCGAGTTGGCTGCAGTGATTTAAACGATAAAGTTCAAATTATTCCGACATTTTGTAATTAAGCTGTTAAGCTATACAAGATATTCAATATCCGCTTGTGTAATGGTGATAGCGCAGGTGGAATTAAACTATTTCACTATTAGAAGAGAGCACAAAATGAGTAAAGGTACAGTAAAGTGGTTCAATGCAGATAAAGGTTTCGGATTTATCGCTCCAGAAGATGGTAGCAAAGATTTGTTTGTTCACCATTCAGAAATTCAAGCTGGTGGCGGTTACGCAACTTTAACTGACGGCCAAGCTGTTGAGTTTGAAGTAGGCGAAGGTCAAAAAGGTCCTTGTGCCAATAAAGTAGTTCCTTTATAAAAAGAACCGCATAAAAACTAGCGATTTAGGCTCGTACTTTGAGCCGGATCTTTTCAAACTACTTGTTAAGATCCTCGCTATTTGATTTCCCTCTTATTTTTATACCTCATTTTATCTTGCCACGATTTTTCTGGTATTTATTTGTTAGCGCGACAATTTTAGTATTGTAATCTAGCTGATTTATTAGAGCTGCAAAGACACCAATTCGATACTCTCTCTTGATACCTTAAGTAGACTTCCTTGCTCATACCAGTCGCCTAAAACGATCCGTTGTGCTGGGATCGCATCAACTTCTAACTCATGGATAGCCGGTCTGTGTGTATGACCATGGATTAGCCTTTTAACGTCAAACTTACGCATAAAGGCTATCACTTCATCTGACGTAACGTCCATAATCTCTTGACTAAGTTTGGCTTGCTTTTGTTTGCTGGTAGCGCGTCCTTTTGAAGCAAGCTTACGCCGTAGAGATAAAGGTAGACTTAACATTAGTCTTGGCCACCACCAACTTCGGGCTTTTCTACGAAATGCTTGATATTCAATGTCCTTAGTGCACAGTTCATCTCCATGCATGATAAGGGTAGGCTCACCGTATAAGTCGATAACTTGTTGTTCTGGTAGTAGGGTGATCCCCGCTTGCTCTGCAAAGCGTTCACGGATTAAAAAGTCTCGATTACCGTGAATAAAATACACAGGAATACCGGATTGGTTTAAGGTGTTAAATGCCTTAGCAATACTAGAAGTAAAATCATTTTTATCATCGTCGCCAATCCATACCTCAAACAAATCACCTAATACATATAGAGCATCGGCATGTGGCGCTTGTTCTCGCAAAAACGTAAAAAAGCATTGGTTGATGTCGTTTCTGTCGGCAGATAAATGCAGATCAGCAATGAAATAGGTAAATGGCACGTGTGAAGTTAAAGTCATTGAATATTGAACTAGGTGATCGAAATCCAAGGGGTCAGAGAATCAAATGCTCTGACCCCTTTGATATTATTCGACTATTTCAGTTTTTTGAATAACTACATCTTCTACTGGTACATCTTGATGGTAGCCAGAGTTGCCGGTTGATACAGCCTTAATTTTTTCAACCACGTCCATGCCTTCTGATACTTCTGCAAATACGCAGTAGCCCCACCCATCGGTACTTTCACTGCGAAAATTTAGGAAGCTGTTGTCGCCTACATTAATAAAAAACTGTGCTGTAGCTGAGTGGGGTTCGTTGGTACGCGCCATTGCCACTGTGCCAAGATTATTGGCTATACCGTTGTTAGCTTCGTTTTGAATGGTTGCTTTGGTTTCTTTTTGTTCCATACCCGGTTCAAAGCCGCCACCCTGGATCATGAAACCGTCAATTACCCGATGAAAAATAGTGTTGTCGTAAAAGCCTTCCTTCACGTAGTCTAAAAAGTTGGCGACAGTGATTGGGGCTTTGTCAGCAAACAATGATAGGGTGATAACGCCATAATTTGTATGGATTTTAACCATTAAAAAGATCCTTAAATATGCAGTTGAGAAATAACTACAACATTCTAGCGTAAATACACCGGTTTTTTAAGGCTTTAACTGTGATTGAAAGATGCAGCTTAGGTTTCTCGATGATAGAATCCGGTTTTTAAGCATTCTTTTTTATTACTCATTCATCACAGGATCCTGATTCAATGTTACATATATACAACACACTAACCCGTCAAAAACAGCAATTTAAACCATTGCAAGCAGGTAAGGTGGGATTGTATGTTTGTGGCATTACAGTTTATGACTTGTGCCATGTTGGCCACGCTCGCACTTATTTGAGTTTTGATTTGATGGTGCGATATATGCGCTCTCGGGGCTATGAAGTGAATTATGTGCGTAACATTACGGATGTAGACGATAAAATTATTACCCGAGCAATAGAACAAGGCATATCTACAGAACAATTGACTGAGCAAACTATTGCTAACATGCATGAGGATTTTGCCGCGATTGGTTTAATTGAGCCAGATATTGAACCTAGGGTGACTACGCACATCCCAGAAATTATTAGTGTTATCCAACGTCTTATTGATAAAGGCTATGCCTACCAAGCGCCAAGTGGCGATGTGTTATTTGAAGTCAATACTTACAGCGATTACGGCAAGCTAGGCAAACAAGACTTAGAGCAGTTAAATTCTGGTGCTCGTGTTGAGGTCGATAGTGAAAAGCGCGATCCGTTAGATTTTGTGTTGTGGAAATCTGCGAAACCGAATGAGCCCTTTTGGCCGTCACCTTGGGGCAATGGTCGCCCAGGTTGGCATATTGAATGTTCTGCGATGAATCATAAGCACTTAGGCGAACATTTTGACATTCACGGTGGCGGCTCTGATTTAATCTTCCCTCACCACGAAAACGAAGTCGCACAATCATGCTGTGCTTTTGACACGCCTTATGTGAATTATTGGATGCACACAGGTATGGTGCAGGTCAATCAAGAAAAAATGTCTAAATCTTTAGGCAACTTCTTTACCTTGCGTGATGTGCTGGATATATATGACGCAGAAACCGTGCGCTATTTCTTGATGTCAGCGCAATATCGCAGCCAATTGAGTTATTCAGATAGTTTTATTCAACAAGCTAGAGCTTCGTTAGAGCGCTTATACACCGCTTTACGGGATGTGACACCGAATATGCAGGTGGATATCGCAATGGGGAATTATCAAGGGCGCTTTAACAAAGCGATGGATGATGATTTTAATACACCCGAAGCCTTTGCTGTGTTGTTTGATTTAGCCAAAGACATTAATAAGGCTGAGCCAAAACAGGCTGCTGATTTAGCTGGGGTAATGGTAAAGCTAGCCGATATTTTAGGAATTTTGCAACAATCCCCTAATGATTACTTGCAAGGCTCAGCAAATGGCGAACAGGATGATGTGGCGAAAATTGAAGCCCTAATTACCGCCCGTAATGAGGCTCGTACCAATAAAGACTGGGCAGCGGCAGATGCGGCGCGAGATGCGTTAAACGCGTTAAATGTTGTGCTCGAAGACAGTGCCGGTAGCACTACTTGGCGCCGCGGCTAAAAGTGTTTAATACAGCCTCGAGACTTTTTGGGGCTGTTTTACAGTGAATCTTTCCAACGCTTCTGGGACACGTGGTGTTTAACTAGTTCCAAACATTCATTTACAATCAATAGTACCTCTTGATCTAATTGATGATCTTCGCTTGAAAAGCGACCAATCCCATGTTCAACAAAATCATCAATTTTTTCAGGGGTGATATCTTTTAATAAGTTAACAATAGATTGGGTGACAATGTCTGTGACCGACTGTTCTAGGGTACTTTCTATGGTGCTACCCATAACTGGTACACGTTTCAACAGAGCAACCTGTGAGTTGCCACGCACCGCTTTGCCGACACTCTTCTGAACATGGGAGCGCACTGAATCGTTATTTGTATCCTGTTCTATTGTTTCACCAACATGCACCATAACTGAAGCTAACCATTGGTTTAAAACCGGTAAACGTGTGGAGATAACCTGTTGATTAATATCATCTATTAATGGCGAACCAGCGGCGATATCTTTTTGAGCATCTGACAAAACTTTTACCACAATTCTGTCGCTCAGTTCTTCAACAAAAACATTGTAGTAAAACATGAAAAATCGATATAGGCCGGTACTACGTAAGTCGATAATCTGATACTTTTGAAGACGATGAAGAATTGAAAAAATCCGTAAGAAACGAAAAATCCTTGCACCGCCCAAGGGAATACATCCCACTAAATCATACCAGTGGATAAATGGAAAAAAATACCAACGCATATAGGTTTTACGAAACAATGCAACTGCCCAACGGACACAAAATTCGCTAAGAAAAATACCAATAAAAGCTAAGTCATACAGGGTGAAATTTTCGTGAACCTGAGCATAACTTAAGGTAAAGCTGGGACTAACATTTGACAGAATAGACCTAAAGCCTTGAGTAGCATATAAGCTATCAAATAACAGCCAGATCAAATTAATCAGCAGTAAGGCAAGCATCAACAAGTCAACCATTATCCATGGCCCTTCGTGACTAGATTTAAGCTTGGCGTAACTAAATTTAAGCATCAGTGAACTTAAACAGTAATTAGGTGCGGGTTACATCAACAAATACTTTTAATTTTTGTCCTGGTTGTAAGTATTTCTTTAGCTTACTTTGATTCCACTTTTGTAGATCAGCAAGCTTTACTTTAAATTTATTAGCAATACGTGCCAAAGAATCACCATTGCGAACGGTATAGGTTAGGGTTCTCATTACTGCGTCTTTACGTTGATTTTTACTGATTTTATTGACCCAAACAACCAACTTTTTGCCTGAACGAAGCGTATCGGTTGGCGCCATACCATTCCATTTAGCTAAGTTTCGTAAGTTAACCTTATACTGTCGACTGATATCCCAAAACGTATCGCCACTTTTTACTGTGTGGTTTAGCTTATAAGCCCCGCTTTTTTTGGATTGGGTTTTCGCTAAACGCTGCTCTTGAGAAAGAGAATAGGCATCTAGGGATTTCAGTGCTACAGGAATGACGAGATACTCTCCAGCAATAATCACATTGCTTTTTAGCTCGTTTACTTTACTGATGATTTCAGTACTAGTGTGATATTTTTTGGCAAGTTTTAATAAACTATCCCCACCTTTTACTTTATGTCTTACCCAATTCAGTCGTTGTGAACTATCGGTTTTGGCAAGCTCAGTGGAAAACTGACTCACTCTATCTACGGGCAACAATAAATTAAACGGTCCGTTTGGATCAGTGGCCCAGCGATTATAGCCAGGATTAAGTGCGTGTAATTCTTTAACTGTTAATCCCGCCATATCAGCTGCTAAGGCAAGATCAATTTGCGATCCAATTTCGACTTCTTGGGTGATGGGAGTATTGTCAATTTTTGGCCATTGAAAGTTATATTGTTGACTATTGTTGAGTATGTCGGCAAGTGCTAGTAGTTTAGGTACGTAGGCGCGCGTCTCTTTGGGTAAGTCTAAGTGCCAAAAGTCGGTTGCTTTACCGGCTTTTCGATTCTTTCGTATGGCTCTTTGAACACGACCTTCTCCACTGTTGTATGCTGCTAACGCATGGAGCCAATTGCCATCAAACATCTTCACTAAGTAATTCATATAATTGATGGTGCCTTGAGTCGAAGCCATCACGTCTCGACGACCGTCGTACCACCACGTTTGTTTCATTCCAAAACGTTTACCGGTAGAGGGGATAAATTGCCACATCCCAGCTGCACGGCCATGAGAATAAGCAAAGGGATCAAAGGCACTTTCTACTATAGGTAAAAGTACTAGCTCTAATGGCATATTTTGTTGTTCTAGTTTTTCAACAATGAGATACAAGAATGGTTTGGCTCGCTTGGCGACCCGCTGCATATAATTGGGGTGTTTAAGGTACCAATTTCGCTGCGCAGCTATGCGCTTATTGTTTTCAAAAGTAAAACTAAACTGCGAACGGGCTCTTTGCCATAAGTCTTCATATTCAGTTGCGGTGTCGGCCTGAGTGATTTCCTCGGGGACTTCTAAGGGGATTTCGACTATCTCAACTGGATGAGTAATAGGTATAGTGCCTGATTGAGCTGACTCACAATCAAGATGGTTTTCTGCTAGTTCATTGTCCTGCTCACAAGAAACTAAAATTTGCTGGGCAATTTGGTGTTCTTGTTCGAGCTGACTGGCTTGTTCACTTTTGGGTGCTATATTGCAAGCTGATAAGGTCGCTAGTAGGGCCACTGAGAGAAGAATATGTGAGTGCAATGTGTTTCCTTTTATAATTGTCTGCGACTGACTTGAGTGGGTCAAAAGGCTGAAATATTAGACCTATCATTTGGCCAATTGTTAAGGCGGTGTCATTATGCTAGTTATTCTACCTGTTAAAAATTATCTTTCCAGCTTCTTAAAGATGCGAAGATATCACTTTCTGACTTCGATGCTGTCCCCATTTGTTGTTTTACGTTTAATATTAACTCTTTGTTACTACAGCGTAAAAATGGATTTAGAGACAATTCTCTTCCTATAGTAGACGGTAAGGTTGGCCTATCGCGATTGCGTTGTTCAATCGCCCATTGTTTATAATCTATTAGGGCTTGGTTATTAGGTTCAACCGCTTCCGCAAATGCAATATTCGCCAAGGTATATTCGTGAGTACAATAGACAAGGGTATCCTTAGGAAGTGCCCCTAATTTTTTTATCGAGCTATGCATCTGTAGTGGCGATCCTTCAAATAGGCGTCCACAACCTGCCGAAAAGAGTGTGTCTCCACAAAATAGGCCAACCTCACCATAATAAGCAATATGATCTAATGTATGTCCAGGTACCTCTAGAACCGAAAAATCACAGTCAATATTAGGCAGAGATAGCTTATCTCCTTCAGATAATGAAGTCGTAACTTGCTTGATCTTAGGATTATTGGGCCCAAATACTGGAATATCTGGGAAGGCATTAATTAAGGCATCGATGCCATCTGTATGATCCCAATGATGGTGCGTGATGAGTATAGCCGACAGAACTAATTGGTTTTGTTCGATGTAGGCTAAAACAGGTACCTCATCGCCAGGATCGACAACGACGCAGTGACTTTGGTTAGCCAAGCACCAAATATAATTATCATCGAAAGCTCTAATTGGGAATACGTTTACTGACAAAGGGCCTGTCCTCTTTGAAATATTAGGATTAACAGTTTCTTGCTTTTAGCGTAACATAAATTTTATGAAACCGGCGTTAATCAATAAGCACCCAAGCAAACCAGAGCGATGGCAAGATTTGCCGTTAGGTGCAGATATTAAAAGTTTACTTGAGAAAGAAATGGCTGAAGTAAGCCACCAGTTTTTTGGTTACCATTTAGTGCGCTTAGGGCATTTAAGTAGCCAAATTGAGCTTGCTACTTGCCCTATAAAACATCAAGTGAATATCACCTCTAGTGAACAAACTGCCACTCAGGTAATGGGTACTGCCGTTGATTTGCCTTTGAGGGAAAATAGCGTAGATGCCTTTTTGTTGGCACATGAGCTCGATTTTTCCAAAGACCCTCATCAAATATTAAGAGAAATAGACAGAGCCATTATGCCCAATGGCTATCTTGTGCTAACGGGGTTTAATCCTTTTAGTTTGTGTGGATTATTTAAATATTTACCCTTTAACAAAGGCAATATATTGCACGATGCGCGTTTTTTTAGTTGTGCTAGGGTAAAAGATTGGTTGCAATTGCTGGGCTTTGAAATAGTTGACACGAATTATTTGTTGTTTAACGAATTGTTTCTACAACGAAAGTTAAGCCAAGCTTCAAAATGGAGCAGTTGGTGTTATCGCTATTTGCCTTGGTTAAGCACTATGTATGTAATAGTGGCGAGAAAGCGAGAAATTCCTTTGTCGATAATAAAACCTAAATGGAAAACTAAAACAAAATTTTCCACTGTCGGCGCAAGTGTAAGAAACGGTGTGATGCAAGTTGAAGCACCTCTGAAACCAGCAAGTAAATAAGTGTTGATTTACCACAGAGAAAAGAAACCTTATTCTTCTGTTTCTCTGTGAAGTCAACGCTTTAATCACTCTGTGATTCGTATGTTTTTAAACTAAAGCAAGTGAGTGGCTAACACCCATTAGCCACTGTGGCGGGCGATTACTTAACCTTCATACCCGGTTGTGCACCTTCTTCTGGGTTTAATATCCATAAGTCTTCACCACCGGGGCCTGCGGCTAACACCATGCCTTCAGACATCCCAAAACGCATTTTTCGTGGGGCTAGATTGGCAACCATTACGGTCAGTTTTCCTTGCAAATCTTCAGGCTGATAAGCGGACTTTATGCCAGCAAACACTTGACGGGTTTCGCCGCCCAAATCAAGTTCTAACCTAAGTAATTTATCGGCTTTTTCTACATGCTCAGCCTTCGATATGCGAGCGATACGCAAATCTATTTTGGCAAAATCTTCAAAGCTGATGGTTTCAGCTATGGGATCCTTGGCTAAAGGACTGTTAGCATCAACTTGCGGGGCTTGTTGATTAAGGGCTTCCAAATTTTCTTTTGAGTCTTCAATCATGGCGTTAACTTTATCCATATCTACCCGCTGCATCAGGGCTTTAAATTTATTGATGGGGTGGTCGGTTAAGACACTTTGCGCGCTGTCCCACGTAAGCTCATCGTTTAGGAAGGCTTCTGATTGGCTGGCCAAAGTAGGCACGACAGGTTTCAAATACACCACTAAAATGCGGAATAAGTTGATACCTAAGGAGCAAACATCATGAGTAAATTGCTGTTTAGTTTCGTCTTTAATCGTCACCCAAGGGGCGTTAGCATCAATAAACTGGTTGGCTTTATCGGCCAAAGCCATAATTTCACGTACTGCTTTGTGGTATTGACGTTTTTCAAATGCCTCGGCAATACTGGCTTGTGCTTGGTGAAACTCTGCGACGAGCTGTGGTTCAAGCACGTTGTTGGATAACTTTCCATCAAAACGCTTAGTAATAAAACTTGCACAGCGACTGGCAATATTCACCACTTTACCCACTAAATCTGAATTCACTTTTTGTGCAAAATCTTCAAAGTTAAGGTCAATATCTGACACCGCGTCGCTCAGTTTTGAAGCAAAATAATATCGTAAATATTCAGGGTTAAGGTGATCTAAATAGGTGCGCCCTTTAATAAACGTACCTTTTGATTTAGACATTTTGGCACCGTTAACGGTCACAAAACCGTGTACGTTTACCCCAGTCGGCTTTCTAAATCCCGCACCTTCCAGCATGGCAGGCCAGAATAAACAGTGGAAGTAAGTGATATCTTTGCCAATAAAATGATAGAGCTCGGCGTTCGAGTCTTTATTCCAATATTCATCAAAGTCTAAGCCGTTTTTGTCACATAAGTTTTTGAAACTGGCCATGTAGCCTACTGGGGCATCTACCCACACATAAAAGAATTTTCCGGGTGCATTAGGAATTTCAAAACCAAAATAAGGAGCATCACGGCTGATATCCCATTGCTGCATACCTTCTTCAAACCATTCTTTTAGTTTGTTGGCAATTTCGGGTTGAATAGCGCCACTTTGTAACCAGTCTTGCAACATATCTTGAAACTGCGGCAAGTCGAAAAAATAATGTTCAGAGTCACGTAATACCGGCTCGGCACCAGATACCACAGAGCGTGGATTCTTCAATTCAGTAGGATCGTAAGTGGCACTGCACACATCACAACTATCACCATTTTGATCTTCGGCAGCACACTTAGGGCAAGTACCTTGCACAAAGCGATCCGGTAAGAACATTTCTTTCTCAGGATCGTACAACTGACTAATAGTGCGTTTACTGATAAAACCCGCATCGTTTAAGCGGTTATATACCAACTCACACAATTCTTTGTTCTCATCAGAATGAGTGACATGGTAATTATCATAATTAACCCCAAAATCCACTAAATCTTGATGATGTTCGTCGCGGGTTTGCGCCACCATTTGTTCAGGGGTAATACCAAGCTGCTGTGCTTTAAGCATAACAGGGGTACCGTGGGCATCGTCTGCACATACGCTATAGCAATTATGGCCACGCATTCGTTGAAATCTTGTCCAGATATCGGTTTGAATATGCTCAAGAAGATGACCTAAATGAATAGAGCCATTGGCATAGGGAAGGGCACTGGTAACAAGAATTTTGCGAGTTTGTTCGGGCATGGTGGCTTTGGTTTCGTTGGATTGTAAAAAAGGCCGCAAATAGTAGCGAAAATACGCCTAAATTGCATTACGAAATTCTGATTCATTGGGATAAAATTGTGCCAGAGCAGGTTATTTGTCAGTACGGCTATGCAATTAACTACAACTATCGACAATTGGCCTGACAAACTGCACAATATTAGCTTATGACTAAGGCAAAAAATTAATCAGGTCTGTGACCAAGATTACACCACTAATAAACGAGCAAATTTCTATGCGATTGTGTGACAAAGACATCTACCAACACCTATTAGATGGCAAAATAAGCATATCTCCACAACCTGATTATGCAGAAATAAGCGGTGTGACTGTGGATATTCGATTAGGCAATAAATTTCGGGTATTTGAAGATCATCACGCGCCTTTTATCGATTTAAGCGGCCCAAAAGCCGAAGTGCAAGCGGCACTTAATACAGTGATGAGTGATGAAATTGAAATTGCTGACGATAAGGCCTTTTTTCTACATCCTGGTGAATTAGCCTTAGCGGTCACCCAAGAATCGGTGACTTTGCCGGCTAATATAGTGGGCTGGCTAGATGGCCGTTCCTCATTAGCACGATTAGGGCTAATGGTGCATGTGACGGCACATAGAATCGATCCCGGTTGGTCGGGCAATATTGTCTTAGAGTTTTTTAATAGCGGTAAGTTGCCACTGGCCCTGAAACCCGGTATGAAGATAGGCGCTATTAGTTTTGAAGTGTTATCTGACTTTGCCGAAAAACCCTATAACGCCAGAGTTGATGCAAAATATAAAGATCAATCTGGCGCAACAGCCAGTCGCATTAGTGCAGACGATAAGTCTTAACGAATCACCTAAGATTTTAATATCTAAAAAGGGGACTTTGTGCCAAACAATGCGCATTTTTACCAACCAAAGAATGGACATCAATTAGAGCATGATCCGTTTAATGCCATTATTGCGCCGCGGCCAATCGGTTGGATATCCAGTAAAAGTGTAGATGGTCATGTTAACCTCGCACCATATAGCTTTTTTAATGCATTTAATTATCACCCTCCCATTATCGGCTTCTCAAGTTTGGGTTATAAGGACAGCGTTAAAAATGCAGCTGACACCGGAGAGTTTTGTTGGAATTTAGTTTCCCGCACTCTCGCTGGCTCTATGAATCAAACCAGTGCGCAAGTCGGTTGTGATGTTGATGAATTTGAACTTGCCAATATTGCTAAAGGGCAATCCAAGATAATCGATGTACCTCATGTTGCCCAGAGTCCTGTGGTGATGGAATGTAAAACCTCCCAAGTGATTCAATTGCAGACTGCCAAAGGAGAAGATTGTCAATCTTGGATGGTATTAGGGGAAGTGGTGGGCGTGCATATTGAGCAATCGGCCCTAAAAAAAGGGATCTACGATACAGCCGCGATGCAGCCTGTTATGCGCGGAGGCGGTCCAAGTGATTATTTCTCTGTTAGTGAATTACAAAAATTTGAGCTGTTTCGGCCAAAACAAAATTAAAACCCCAAATTTAGGAATAAAAAGCCAATCTTGGCTAAGGAATGTGCAACCAGAACTAATTAGCTCGATTTAGCGTTGCAAACAAAAATAAATTCCGTAAACTGCCCAACTTCGGTCGGTGTGTAGCGCAGCTTGGTAGCGCACTTCGCTGGGGGCGAAGGGGTCGTAGGTTCGAATCCTATCACA
>NZ_CAKZKO010000099.1 GCF_937123705.1 uncultured Paraglaciecola sp.
GCTCGGTATGGTCAAAGATTGATACATCAACCGCGCCTGCGCTACCCTGCCAAGTATGCTCACTGGTAGGACTACCAGTGAGCTTTTTGTTATGTTCTGGCGATCGGTGCCCGCTAGATATGACAATTGGATGATTCAACCAGTCTCGTAGAGGCTGCAATACTGTGGTGCATAACCTACCAGCCGTTTGCGACTGTTGCACATTGGCTGCGTTGCGCCCAAATATCTCAGACAAACTAAAGTTTTTTGATAGTTTCATTACTAAGCCTCGCCACTAATAAAGTTTTTTGATAATTTCATTACTCTGCCTGCAGTATTTCGAGTTTGCCGTGACATAGGTTCTTATCAGCTATGCATCCCATTATCTTATCACTATGATCGTTTATGACTGCTACAAGGGCATCACTGCACATCGAAGCTTGCAATGCTTGCGCTGTTCCGCTAGGGTCGATCTTGGCCGCTATACCAAGTGCCGAACCAGTAGCAAGAACGCCAGCCGCAAAAGAGCCGACCGTCCCGTTGTTGATCCAAGATACAGGTATTTTGTCCAGTAATCCGCTCATCTGTTACGCCAGTAGTCGATTATCATTAGTAGTATTATAGCGAGTAAAAGCTCCACGATTATATTGTATACGTGCGATTTTCATAAAGATACCCGAACTATGCTCAATCTATACCCCGAACTTTTACGGGTCGATCTTGTTTAGGACTCTTTCAATCCTGTTTGACACAACTTCTAGTTTGCTGGTCGTTTTGTCCAGCCCCTTCAATGTATCCCTAATCTCTTTTAGATCGTGCTCGTTACGCTCTACACGAACCTCCATGGCCGCAATTGCAGCGTTGTAGCCAGCTTTTGCCGACAAGTGCCCGCCACTACCTGATACAGCAGTGATTATGGCAAGAGCCGCCGCCATTTCAGACATTGATAGTGTAAACCTGCGTTGTTCTTTCATAACGTGCCTGTGTTTGATCCTGACCAACTATTTAGGTCTACAACGTCACCAGCAACGGGTACAGTCGCAGCCGCCTGAATGATGAATGAGAAAAATGTAGGTATAACACCTCCAACGCTCACAACTGCATCGACATGGCTTAGACCGCTGTCAATCCAAACACCGCCAACTTTGTAAAGCAGTGAATATGTTCGGCTAGCCTCTGTGCCGACACATTTCAAATGTACACCTTCTGGTACTGTAGCGGGTATTGTTGTGGTAGCTACATCTGTAGCAGTGGTGTTATTGCGTATTGTCAAGAGAGTGCCGCCATTTATAAGGCTGGCAGTCGCTTGAAAATTTGTTTCGTCGCCAAGTAGCCCTGCTCCACCGCCACAAAGAACATCAGCACTTACGCCTGTTGGTGCGAACTCAATTACGCAATCTGCGCTTGTTCCTGCTAACCCGTCAAAGTTTGAAGGGAATGCAGTAAACTGTATTGTAGAACTCGCACCATCGCCCGTTATCCGCAATACGCCTGGGCTCACAAATACATCGGAGCTTATACCCCATGAAATACCATCTATTTCAGGCCAATTGGAATTAGGGAAATTGTTGCCCCATGGAGATGGTGGATTGAAATACCGCGCCATAAGTGCGGTGAAAAATGCGCTGTTGTCGCCCTTAGTCGGAGCGGTAGCCGGTGATACTACCCAACGATCAGCATTAGCCATAGCAATATCTAGTATTGGGTCGAATGCAGTCACACCTTGCGCGGGTCGGTACGGTTCGTCTACTACGTACTGACCGGCTATGTTTAACCATTCTTTAGCCCATGCTGGTAGATCGTCAAAAGTCATGCGCGCCTCCAATATATCCAGCCGAACATTCTAATAGATGCCCACGCCGCCCAAATCTTCCATGCGCTCAATTTAACGTCGTATAAATCAGAGCTATATTCGTTGCGTATAAATGTGCCGGTTCTCCACTCTCGATCATATATTGAACGTGGCAGACCCTTACAGCTATATCCTTGATCGTGTATGTGGCTTGGCAAGTCCCACGCGGCTCGCTTAGGGAACCAACGCCATAAGAATTTAGGTATACTAGCGAGGTTGCCCTTAAACCCCTCTGCTACAGTCAAATACACCCCTGACCCTTTTACGCCGATCTCGTATCTAATTTGCTCGGTATTTTCCCAAAGATTTACGCCGCATTCGGTCAATGGGCTGCATTTAGTGAACTGGCTCATGTTATAGCGTCAAGTGATGCAATGCCAGAATCAAGAGCGGATTGTATTGTTGCCCCAGTTATACAAGCGTCAATAGCTAACTTGGTGCCGACCCTTATAGGCTCTATCGCTCCAAAGACGTCTTGCTGTTGGTCAGCTTTGCCAATAATTATATCTTTCATCTGTGAGGTGGTCATCCCAAAAGCTGCTGCTTCATTTTCAACTATCTTATGCTTTTTATTACTGTTTTCTTTTCGCCACGCTCTAGGGTGCCGGTCGTCGTTTGCTTTTTCGTCATTATCAATGTCATTGGCTTGCAGAGCTTTTATGAATTGAGCTACCCACACGTATATATTTTGCGCGTCGCCGCCTGTGATGCGGTTCATAGTATATTCAGCGTGGGTGTCTATTGAGTTTCTAGCCCTTGATTTTAAAATTAAAACCTCAGCATCAATTTCAGGTTGGGTCGCGCCTTCTATATATGTATACCCTGTCAGCTCTTTTGTTTCAGGGTCAATTGTACCGCCTGAAACATACGGGATAAAAAACTCAGTTGGCCTATCGCCTGTCGTAAATGACCACCCATCCTTTAATTTATTAATTTTTGATGAACTATACCTGACACGGTTTGTGTTATCGACTAAGTTATACATTAAATTGGCTCTCCATTTATATAGAACAATCGTATAGAAGTTCCTACCGGCATAGAAGCACCATCAGTTGCGGCAACGCGGCATATATTTGGCGCTCCATTAGGTTCGGCACCTAAACCAAGGCTAATAGCGTAATTTTGGTTGTTTGAATCAAAACCGCAACCATAGTAAAGTCTCTCATCTGCATCAGGTAATTCCACAAACCTTATCGTTCTACCACCGTTGCTTGTGTATGTAAAACTTGAGATTGGCCCTGTTTCTACGCCAATATTTAGACGCAAACGGTCAGAGCCGTTTAGCGAAAAATGTCCGCCATCAATTAATTGGTCTAAGTTAATCGCGCTTAGTAGTGCTGTAGCATCTTGTACTGAAAGTTCGCCGCTTGATTCTCTAACCGCAACTGTGTCACCTGTGGTGCTTTTGCTAGACTGGAAACCGTCTAGCAAATCAGCATCCAAACCACTTCCAGCGCCATCGTTTGCAGAATCCCAAACGGTACGCAATATTCCGCCATTATCCTGCCTGCGCAACTCGTCAGCTTTGAATGTAACGCGCCCCACAGTCTCGCTGCCTGGTCTTGGCCCGATTAGGAACTCGCCGCCATCGGGAGCGTTCATCGACACCCGCGTATTGTCCGACCCAACACCTACATTATCGCTGTACAGCCCGTATCCTTGCTGCCAATCTTGCAACAGGTTTGATGCAGATAGAGTTTTATTAAACGTCAGTGTGCCGGTCATAGTGTCGCCAGCTTTAGCTACCTTATCTGTGATTGCAGTAGCGTTGTTTGATATGTTTGTGTCCTGTACACCTTGCTCTGCCCCGACTGTCTGAAGTGCAGCTTCTACGTTGTCCGTTGGATAATAACCGCCAGCGTCCACTATAGGTACATCAGCCGCAGTTATACCGCCAGCGCCGACAATGAATGTTGTTGGTATTTTACCTGTAGCGGGGTTAGTGCGTGGTACATATCCACGTGCGTCACTAGCCTGACCGATAATAGGCGAGTCTGCCGTATCCGATCGGAGTAGATACTGACCAAAAGGGTTTGGCTCATCTTTTAGCGCTTGTACGGGGTCGTTGGGGTCTGTGCCGCTTGGCAGTTCTGGTACAGCACCAAACTCGATAGGCGTCGGGCTTGCCGCGTCGATCTGCCAGAATATGCGCTGCAAAGTACCGTTGACATTTATATCCACGGTGTAATACGTTTCGGGGCTATTGCTTGCTCCAGTATTAGGCTGTAGCTGCAAAGTGCCTACGATTTTGCCAGCTTCAACAACCACGTCAATAGGTGCGTCAGATACAGTAATAGTGCTTACACCGTCAAAGTATGTATAAGCCTTGTTGGGCCTAATCTGTAAAGTTCCGTACCCTTTGACCCCGTTTGCGTCTAGTATCTGCTCTGATGTTGTTACTATGTCTATTAATATTGGCATTATTCAGCCCCCAATAGTAGCTTTGTTTGTGGCATAGTAAGCCCTAGCCCATTAGCAATAGCCGAAATTTTACCTTTTGCAACTAAGTCAGTTATAACCTTATTTGCGGCATCTTGGTCACTCAATCCTTGATCAAGTGCTCGCTTGTAATTTGCGCCATATCTTATTCTAGCGAAGTCCATTAGTTGCTCATTGCTAACCTGTGGCACAGTTGGAGGGCCGTCTATTCTGGATAGCCCTGTAGTCTCCGACATTATCGGGGCTTGGCCCACTGCGATACGTGGTGCTATTTTAGTTAGTTCTGGATTTGTCGAAACGTCGCCAGCTATACTCGATAGCTTGCGGCCTGTCTGACCGGCTTTGACAATCCCTTGGTTGAAAAATTCTGGACGAGTGCCAATTGCAATCGCAGCTTGTTTTACCGGGTTGTCAATATTTCCAATTATAGATGCTGCTGGACGAGTAGACCCCATAGACCCTATATTTGGATCTATTCGATCGGCCTTTGATGACAGCATCATTTCGTCTAGCAATGGTTTTAATTCTGGCTCCATGTCTGCTGCTTTTTGCAGGTCGGCGAATAGCCCCCGCTTGGCTTTGCCCTCCATGTTACGTATTGTTGCACCAGATGTATCTATATTTTTGAACCATTTCCCAAATCTCTCAGATAATTTTGCTCGATCAGAGAATGACTTTTTGGCCGCGTTGTACTCTTTTTGTTTACCTTGCCTTGCCGCTGCGGATTCGATGATACCATCAGAACTATCGTAGAGAGACTTTATAGCGTTCTCGTAGTGAGTCTTGTCTTTAGATGATTTACTAAAGTAGCCGGTTTTAGCTAGCCTGTCAGCCATGTTTTGCTTGAAAATCATTGCATCTTGGGGCGTGGCAATGTCTGCTGCTAATTCAGGTATATCATTGAGCAGCGCTGATACCTCAGAATCATCTGATATGCTCGTAAGCTTCTTGCCGCTGCCAATACCGTGCTTTGTGTATATATCATTTAGAGCGGTCATTATTGAGTCTGGTGTAGCAGGAGCGGTCATGTCTATACCACCATCTCCAAGCTCATCTACATATCTTTGGCTGGCTTTTGAGTACATAAATTGCGGTATTTCAGTTGCTTGCTCTGCTGTGTCAAGATAGCCTGCTGACCCGCGCTGCACCTTTGACATGATCTGCTCTCCGCCCTCACTCAATAGGTCGCCGGTTAAGTCCGGCCCCTGCATTGTGAACACGCTTGCACCGCCTTGGCCTATTTTGGACAGTCCCTTTTTAACGTAAGGCCCGACTGCCTCGGCGACACCTTGTACCGCCTTGCCACCGGCTAACGCTAAAGGCTCAGTAATTGCGCCCTCTACACCTGCACCAGCTATTTGCGATAGTGCGCTGCTTTCGCCGCTGTCAACGTCTGCAATTTTGCTAAGTCCTTGGCGTGCGATATTCCCGACCATGCGACCGGCCCCACCGCCAGCGGAAACGCTACCAGCAGTAACTACGGGGTTGAACGCTGGCAAAGTTGCTAAACCAGCAACACCAGCACCAACGCCAGCGCCTATATCTTCGACGGCATCGCCTGAGTAATCGGCAATATCGCCTAGTGTCTCTGATACGCTCCACTCGGAGCTATCAACTGGCTTCCAGTCATTGCCATCGCGCAAGAATATCGCACCAGCCTCGTCACGTTTGACGTTATCAGCGCCGCGAATAGTGCGCCATGCTTCTAGCTGTGCGTCTGGTGTACTTTGGGCTAATCCTGCGCGTCCACGCTCTAAAAAGCTGGCGCTGCTAGGCTTTGATGGATCTAGGTTAATTTCCGATTCATCCCATGTGTCTATAATTTCGCCATTAGGCATTTTTACTTGTCTAATCACAACTCAACTCCGCCAGCTTCCAACGCTTCTTTAAAACCCAGTATGCCTTTTGGCTTAGTCGGTGAAGTATCAGTTGAGGAAAAACTAATTTCATTATATTCACGATCATGTGCGCTAGTGTTATAGCCTGCGGTATCAGCCTGCTTCAATGCGCGGTCTCTTGCGATCCTAGCCAAGCTGTATAGCGTTCTAAATTTTCTCTGTAATTCTGCTTCATTATCGCCCGGAGCAGGCAAGTTTGCCTCTGCCTTCAGCTCTTCTGTAGGAGTAAGTACAGCGCCAAACATTTTAGACCGCTTTGGGCCTGCGATAGTTTCAATAGCGTCAAGTAGTGGTTTAGCTTTCTCTATTTCGTCTTGGCTCATACCACTTGTAAGCTTCAGCCATCCGGCCCACGCGTCGCCTGTCGCAGTCCCTTTGCGCTGTTCGCCAATAACCTCTCTTGCACGTTTTGTCGCTGATGATAGAAAGTCTATATTGTCGTTTATTGTACCCGCTGTAGCTTCTAACGTGTCGAGCATTACATCAGAATTTTCTACGATTGTAGCCAGTTTTGGGGGAAGAATTGCACGCTTGGCTGCCTTGGCTTCTTCGCGCTCGTCTGCACGTAATAGACGCTCTCTTTTTTGCTCTGCCAGCCTGCGATCAAACTGGCTCTTCTGCGTGGCTTTGTCCTCTGCGCGTTCTGCTACTCTTGTAGACTCTTTCTGTGCCAAAATGCTAGCTTTTCGGTCTGCGTCTTCAACCTGCAAACCTCGTTGTATATCTCTATAATTAGGATCAAAGTCTTGACGTTCACCAATTTGAGGCAATTTCGATTTATAATCCCTAAATGATGGCTCTACAATCTGCGAAAGCTGATCTTTTGCAGCATCAATCTGTGACAGCCTGCGGCGTGCATTCTCTCTGTGTGTATCACGCTCTGCTGTTTCATACGGGCCAAAAGGCTTGGCGACTTCTGACAGTACGCCGCCATCTGACTGTGCATAGTTCGTAGCAGTACTATCTAGTGAGTCTAATTCACTTTGTACGGCTGCGCGTTCTGTCTCTAATGCTCCAAATTGAGCGGCTAAATCACGCCCTGCTTCTTTTGAAGCTCCGAAGCGCCCTGCTATAGCTGTGCCAATATCAGAAAGGACGCTACTCGCACCACCTATAAGGTTATTGACTCCGCGTGTTGTACCCTGTCTCGATCTACGGTATTGGTCAAGTAGACCGGTATCAACTAAACTAGCCATTATCCACCCGCCCCAATTGCAGCACCACCAACGCGTCCCGCTGTGCTAAGTAAAGCGCCAATAGTATTCGCTAATAGTTCGTCTTTGCGTGCGTCTTCTTCTATTTCGAGCATATCAGCAGTATTTAGCTGTGATATTTGGAGTAATTTGTTTTGCTGCTCTGCTAGTTTTCGCCGGTACTCTTCTGCGTTCAAGTCAGTACCTTGGCTCAATGCTGTACGCGCTCTGTCTTGCTCTCTTTGTGCTTGTAGCCTAGCATTTGCTAAATTAGCATCGGTCAATTGTCCAGACCTAGCAAGGTTATATGCACTTTGATTCTGCGCAGCACCTAAGCCCGCACCAAGCAACGCTTGTTCGTATTGGGCCATGCGATCTGCATCACGCTCTGCAATACCAGCCTCAACTTGTGCCTTTTGGCCTGCTAGCTCTGAACCGCGCAACGCTGATAACGCCTGCGATCTTGCTCCGGTTGCTTGACCTTGTGCTGCTAGGTTAGTTTTGTCTTGTATCGAACCTTGGTATGCGGCGCGGTCTAATCGGTCAAAGGCTGCTGTGCGTGCTGTATCAGCCGTACCTTGTGGGCCTTTTAGCCCTAGCGCTTGACGTAATTCGTTAATTGAACTCCCAGCCTGTGAGCCTGTCACATAGTCGCCAGCTTTTACAACTTTGCCGCGTGGCGTACCACCTAGATAACTACCGGCTGCGCGTGTAAATGGTGTACCCGATCCTTTGCCCAAATCCAATACAGGGATTTCGCGGTTCTTAATCCGTTCTAAAGCCTCTTCTTCTTCACTTAGATTGCTTGTTCCTAAATTCGGCTTACGGGACGAAGTTGGCTGTTTTAGTGCTTCCGATACTGGCACCGGTTGTGTTGGGCCTGTACTGCGTATTATAGACTTTATAGCCATTTATCATGCTCCTTGGACACCTGTAATACGGTGATAGGTTATGAAATATTGAAAGCTCCACGGGGCTATTGTAGAGCTGATTACATTATACAAGTTGTCAGACAAATTCTCAACAAAGTATCTCAATATGATTTGTACATCACCTGTAGCAGTGTCGTACACTTCGTTCGTTTTGGGGTTTGTTGCAGTCACGGTTGCACCTAATTGGGTCTGAGCGATGACCATTACGTCCGCATAAAACCCCTGTATGCCGCTCACTAAAAACCCTGACTCAGACCCTGCCACATTATCAACCCTACCGCGTACCGGCCTTGGACTTTTGGGTTTCCTAAGCGCTACCATTGGTTAGATTCTAGTTCGCCCTCGACATTTACATCGAGTATAGACCTAGCCGCAAAGGGATTGCCAGCTTCTTGTATAACTCGCAACATTATTTCTTGGTTCGCAAACGCAATAGAACTATCAAGGTACATTGTCTTGTTGCTTGCGACTCTGTAAATACTCGGCGTCCCTGAATCACTCACAACGCCAGCCCAAAAAGGCCCATCAACATTTATTCTTATGTCACAAGTACGCCAATATTGATTAGCTGAATTAACAAAACCTGTAGACGGCTTGCGTATGCTATTTTTGAATATAATGCTGGACAGGTCGGGCGTGCCGTTATCATCTGCATAAATAACCACCGAAGTTTCATCACTATCAGATATACCGCTCATAAGAACGTCTATTCGATCTATAAACCCGCCTTTGGTGTACTGGTTCAAATATGCGCCCGTTGTGGTTGGCGTGTCAATACTAAAGTTGTACCAATCGCTTATTCCGTCTAGCAGTAGTTCGCCCCAATACCCTACGGCTACAGATACATAATTGTGTAGCTCTGGCGTGTCAAAGAATATGCCATAACGTGACGTAATGCCATAACTTGACTGCGGTTCGTCCCTTGCTATTGATAGTGGAGCGTTACCGGCTGGATTTTCAGCGGGGGACACTACCGACAGCCTCGCAAGTTCAGTTTTTTCTACAATAACGTTAACTTGATCTGTACGAAACAAATTGCCGTCTATTGGGATTTGATGCGTAGCCAGACCGCACATAAAAAACTCTTGCAGGCTTGGACTCCTAACCGTTGGATCATTTACAATCTTGATCCCGTCTGGTGTAGATATTGATATTTCACTACGCCCATTCAGCTCGAATGATGAAAATACGCCCATCCTTTCAGGGTCGTTTAGCGGTATGAAGTTGTTGCCTGAATCAGTTACAAATGCGTCAAATATAGTAAACTCTTGCCGCTTGATATGAAAAGCAAACGCGGGTGTTGTTTGGTACAGCATACCGCCATCTTTAGGATATATTTCAGTCGGAACTTTGTCCGGTTCGACTGCTGTACCCGTGAATATAGCGTACTTGTCTGTGCAATTGGCGTGTGTAAGGTTTCTAAATCGTGGGTGCTCTCTTATTGGCTCGTCTATGCGGGTTATTGTTGTACCGTACACGTATAGATTTTGGTCTGATCCGATAAAGAATATAGCTAGCCCGTCAGTGGTTAGATTCGCCGCATCGTAACTGGTTACACCTAAATCATTGCTAATCTCTTGCACTACTAACTGGTTATCGAATGCACCATTGATAGGGGCATCACCATACACGGTGTATATTGCCCGTTCCAAGAATACAATAATAGTGTCTCGAAGCTCAATGCACTTTATTATTTTGCCCTGCGAGCTATGCCCGACATCAATGGAATTTAGCTCATACCAAAAGAAGTCGTTTAGTTCTTGCGATTCAACAAATGGCGCAGCTTGGCCAATAAAGCCAGAAAAATATATCTTATTGTCAATGTGCGCAGCCAACCTGCTGCCATAAGTCACAAATCCGTCTGGTTTGAATGTGTCCTGCGCGTCTACGCCAAACTGTATAAACCCGTACTGTGCATCCGCAGGAATGTCTGCTCCTGTGTAAGTAACGCTTGTTAGGCCGCCTGCGTCAACAAAAGCCGTTATTGGTCTAATCTCTGCGCTTGTGCTGCCGATATCGCCGTCACGATCAAAGACAATGTACTGCGGCGTTTCGCCTGCGGGTACTTGTGGCAATATAGTAGAGAATGTCACTGTCGTACTTGGCCCGACAACGCTACTGCCTGATATTTGCCCCCATCCATTGCCCGCGTCTATTGCGATGTAGGCGGTATTAGTTGCGAACGGGTTAGGCGCGTCTTTGTCAGTTAGTATTTGAGCCTGTCCACCCTCAATAGCTAGTGGGACATGATCATTGTATCCAACAGCCCTGCCGTTTCCAGTGGGGCCGTCTATATAAGTAATGTTATCAGATATTTGTATGTTGCTTTCAGGGTTTGATTGCAACCCCAATGTCTTAGCGCCCCATTGATATGCACGATTGAATACGCCATTGAATACTACGGCCCTCTGCCCGATGTACATGCCATCGAGCCTACCGATTACGTCAAGCAATAAATTCATCGCATCGCGCAGACCGCCAGGCTGTTGCGCAGTGTCATCAATATTGCGCTGAACGCCTCTTAGATTCGGGCTAAGTGGTATTTTCATTGGTAAGGGTTTGGCATGTATGGCGCGCGTGCGTTAGTCCAAGCTTGCTGCCTAATCTGCTTGCGTCGTTTATCCGCCTCTTTCATGTAAAGCATTTCGTACTTTTCAGATTGTGCAACTTTCCCCAATTCTAAAAAACACTTAAACGTGATCCAATTTACAATTGCCATCCTGTATGACGCTGGAACGTCTAACGTTTGGTCTTCGTTGTCTACGTCTGCTGGCTTTGCGATATACATCAGTGTAATTGGTTGCTGGTACTTTGGTATTACTTGTATGTAGCCGTTTACAACAATATAACCATAAGATCCCCCTACAGTTTCACCTTGGGCCAATTGTGCGAACCGTGGCGATAATGGGGGCAATTCAAAACCATTTACACTAACCCGTATGAGCCTAAGTTGATCATCTGGCAAATATATTCGTCCATCAGGATCAGGATTCAGGTCTATTTTCTTTTTAAAAAACTGTAACTCATCAGATACTTCTAATAAGCAGTCATTGAGGTACGTCACAAGAGCATCAGGCGTAAAATTGCCTGTCTT
This sequence comes from uncultured Paraglaciecola sp., assembly GCF_937123705.1. Lineage (GTDB taxonomy): Bacteria > Pseudomonadota > Gammaproteobacteria > Enterobacterales > Alteromonadaceae > Paraglaciecola. The sequence continues at coordinate 11,388 of NZ_CAKZKO010000099.1, forward strand.
GCCACGCTGACGAAGGTTAGCGCGAACCGACTTGAATATTTTAGTTACTTCCATGCTTATACCTCAAAGTGGGGGGCCGAAGCCCCCCTAGATTAATGCGACCAGACTCGCAAAAACCAAATTATATATCTAGTCCGTTGATAATACCGTTAGATCGTGGAGACTCACTGACCATCTGGAAGGCCATTGTAGTATTCGCACCGAATTGCTTGTAACCCGCTTGTGATGGCAACTCTATCAAATCGCTTGCTTTGATCATGTAGTCATCTTGTCCACGTAGGCAGTACAAGTTGGTATGTTTGCCAGTAAGGTACTGAATTGTTCCACGAGTGTAATTATTGTCTGCACACCACGTAGCATTTTGATACATAAAGTTGTTGTAACCTTTAGCCGCAAAATCAGCGTCTTTCACTAAATTCCATCGAGCTACATCTACCAAGAAGTTAGATACTGCACCAAACGTTGTAGTGTCAGAATTGATCTGTGTAGGCGAGCGCTTGCCATCTGAACACTGGAAGTACAGTTTATTCAACTTGGCTGTGGTTAATACACCGGCTGCGCCATGTGTCGCTACATTGAAAGGAGCGCGAAATTCTACGGGGTAGCTACCTGCTACACCACGGAAAATTGTAGACATTTGCAAAGTCGTTGCTGCTGCTGTGTCTGCGTCTGCAACAACGTATTCACGTCCAAGGTGCTCAAACCCTGCTCCAAAGTCTACCCAAATCTCCCATCCCAACTGCGGTGTAAATACAGTCGAGGCAAGGCCGCTGATCTCAGTAGAACCTACTACAAAAGTGCCTGTATCAGCAATTGTAGTACCGTATCCAGTTGTAGCGTTCAATACGTTACCGACTAACTCGCTATGCAAGTGTCTTGGCTGTCCGAAGTGGGTATTGTCTGCTGCGTTACTGGTGTTTGCGTTTGGCGTACCTGAAAAATTACGATCCTGATAGATCAAACCGTAAGGATTTACAAGGTTTGTGCCAACTACACCGGCCAATGTACCTTGGTAACCGTTACCAGTGCCGTTAATAATCCCACTACCGATAGATTCGCGGGCTTCCTCTTCTGAGAACTCCAAGCGGTCATCTAGGTAACTTGCTAACTGCGCGTCGCCTGCTGTTTTGTACTGTTGCAGTTGGATACCGCTGTAACGCAAATCTGTACCATTGAATGACCAAGCGAATTTAAGTTTGACTACAGGCTGAATAGCTGTGTAGTTATTTTCGCCAGCTACGGAGCCAACAAAATCACTTACAGGATCATCGGGGTTATAAAACTTGGTGTTTGTTGCTTGGTCGCCGTTACGAACGCTGATCTCTTGCTCTGACCCGCCGCGAAGCTTTTTAGTTTCCATGGCTTTGCTAAGGGTTGGAGTTTCATCGCGTCCAGTTTGGACTACTTTTTTCTCTGCTTGTTTGGCCGCAATATACGGCGCTAAATTGTCGAGTGATACACTCATTTTATGCTCTCTTTAATCTTATGCCATCATCCTACTAAGCGCGTCGGCTGTAGTTGTGGCTTGCGCGGCTGGCGCGTCTGATTTCGTGCCTTTAGTACGGAATTCATCGGCCAGTGATGCGCGTGTTTTAGGTGGTTTTTTGAAGTAGCCCTTCTTAGCGGCTAAATCAAAAGCTTCTGTTAGTGTCAGCGGTTGGTTTTTCTTGTTCGCAGACTCCAAGAGGGACATGATCTTTGTGCCAACAGGGGTCAGCTCGCCATCTTTGGCGGTTTTGATGCTGTATTTGTTCTCTAAACTCAATACTTCGCGCTCATTTTCTAACTGTCTGCGTTCGGCTTCGATCTGTTCTCTTTGTGCTGTCTGCTCCCGTTCGTACTTGCGCTGACTTGCGCGGTTCTCTGCCTCCGTTACCGAATAATGGCCACCGTCTACTAATGCCTTGAATGCCTGTATCATGTGTTCTGCTGATGCTTGGTCTAGCTGACCGTCTTCATATAGCATCTCAGTCATTTTCTGATACTTGACATGTGCAGGCACATCATCGTCTATGTAGTCATGTTTAGCTGCTTTAGCTTCGAACTCGCTGATCCTTGACTCCAATTCTTGACGTTGCGCGTTTATATTTTCTGGCGCAGTTCTGTTATCGTAGTGCTCGAAAAGCTCACCAATCGTTACAACATCATCGCCCCTCATAAACTGCGTGTCTAAATTATCATCATTGACCAATAAAGAGTCGCGTTCAGGTTCGCCATCATCCGTCGATTCTAGCTCTGCTTGTTCAACCTCGGATTGTTCTGCTGGTTCATCCACACTGGCCGGTGTTTCTGGTTCCGCGTCATCGGTTCTAAGGTTGTCTAACGCCTCTTGTATTGCTGTACTAGGTTCTTGCTCGACCTGTTCCTGTGCTGGTTCAGGGATATGCTCTGTTGCTGTTATTGCTTCTGTCGTTGATTCAATCATATAACCTCTATTTGGTCTGGTTCGGGTTGTACTATTTCGGTTTGTCCACCGGCAATGACTTGATCATAAGCGGTGTTTACTGCTAGTGGTATTGATGCCGCTATCTCTTTTGCTGCTTCAAAATTTTCTAAATCTACGGCTTTATTCGATGCTTTTTCTAATGAATCGCCAACTGATTTGGAAGCATCCGCAGCCATTCGTATGCGTGTCTCTTGTTCGGTTAGGTCGAGCTTTGCCGCATTAGGGTCTATCATTTCCATGCCATCTTGTGGATCCGTAGCTTTAGAGATATATTCGAGCAATGCTCCTGCATTTGGCGGGGCCGAGTCCTGCACCCAAAGCCTTGCTAGTTCTGCGTCTTCTCTTGCTAACGCACCAACATCCGTATACAGTTTGTGTAAATATTGCTGTCTACGGACTGGATTGCGCGGCATATTCTTAGGGCTAAATACTTCGACATCAAAACGAGACTCAATCTCTGCGCTATCAAACTGGTACGCGGATAGCTCTACGTCAACAGTCTTGACACCGGCTGGCGTAAATACTTCAACGGTTACAACGTCCTTCTCGTTAAATACCATAAATTGAAGTGCCATAGAGTAGACATCTTGCAAATACTCGTACCACGCATCTCGCTGCTTTCCTGCTATACCGTCCTGGCTTTGTACAATGCCCTCGATTGCGTCGCCTGATAGATCATGTTTTACAGCGTCTTCTATGTTCAGACCCTCTGCGCCGATCATCTCATCGCCTAAAGACATTAGATTTTGCATAAGCTCATACGCTGCGATCAAAGGCGATCCGCCTTGAAGGTATTGAATATTCCCCTGTATTGGCCCGTCAAATTTAAGATACGCGCTGCTTTCGCCCTCGTCCAGTTCGTCGAGGTTATCGATTGCCGATGTGTTAACAGCGATCTTAGGCAGCAGTCTAAATGTTGACTTTGAGATAATGTCTACCAGGTTGTCAACTGCTCTGTTTATTCGGGCCGTAGAATCAATTACCGATACGCCGACCATTGAAAATGGGAGCTTGCGCCATGGGAACGTAGCTATTGGGGGTATAGGGCCGTTCCACTTCATCTCGCCATCATACAATACGTAATTGTTGCACTTGACTGTGTAACGCCACCCACGAGGGTATTTATAAACCTTGGCCGATTCTGTTACTGTTTCGCCGTCATCGTCAATAATTTCGCGTTCGCGTGTCTCGGTTGTATAGTCTCTTGTGTAGTGGTGTTCTACATCAATGTATTTTTTATCTTTGTATTCATCGAGGGACTTGCCGTATTTAGCCTCAATATTTTTACGCTCTTGCGCGCATTTGCGGTAGCCAATATACTTGCATTCTTTTACGTTGTTGGCTTTAGGGTCAAACCAATAATTTCCGATCTTTATAGGCGTTAGTTTGAACGGCTCTTTTGTCGTTTCATCTTCGATCCATTCGCCAACAGTAAATGCCATCCGTTGCGCTGCGGCCAATCCTGCTACATCGTCCATTACTTGATTGAAGTCGCTATGGTCACGCCAGTGGTCAAGCCTTGCAGTCAGCAACTTGGCTACGTGCTCATTAGCGGACAAATCAGGGAACCATTCACCCATCTGAACAAGCGCTTGATTTTCGAGTATTTCAAGAGAGTATTCCCCCTCGCTCTGTACGATTGGTTCGCCCTCGTCCGATCTAATGTACTGCACAAGCCTGTCAATGCGGCTTAGGGTATAGTCAATAGATGGTATTTTATTCGTATCTACATAGGTGCGGTCTTCTGGGAAATAATCATCGTCAGTGCCTTCGCGCTGCGTGCCGTATGTATCCCCAAAATGCGTACCACGCAGAAAGGTGTTTGAGCGCTTTGCCTCGTCAATCCATTTATCGTACTTAGAACAAAATTTACTACGTAGTTTGTCTAGCTCTGCTACGCGCTGCGCGTCTGTCTTAGTCTCTTGTAGCACTCCGTCGTTTGCTTCATCTCTATACCCATTCATCATGATGCCATCACCAACCCTCTACGTTTTATTGATTCCGTCATAGCCGTTTTAGTCTGAAATGGCTTTTGTAAATGGCTATCAATGTACGGCCCAATGTCACAATGCACGCTCGGTGCTAACAGCATAGCTTTGACGCTGCCGCCGCATTCTGGGCATTCAAAAGAGCTAGCAACCTCGTGGCCGTTATTATTACGGCTGATCTTCTCAGTAACGATGCCACAATCGTTGCATTTTAATCTATGAATACGCAATCTTTTTGCCTGCCTTGCCTTTGAGAGCTTTCAATAACTTCTTCCGCGCAATGTCCTGCGACGGGTCGCCAGTCATACGCACAAGTTCTTTCTTTGGCCGTATAGGTGTCTTCAAGTATCGGACACCGCTAGCCATAACATCCAACTCGTCGTCTTGATTGTCTGTGCGATCAATAGAAAAGTTTGACATCCTTTCGTTTATTGTACCTGATATGGTAGACAACTTGCAAAAATATGAATCATTATGTAGTACAGGTTCGAGCCAGCTAACTATATATTGTTCTTTCGCACCCCTTGACGATGCTGTAGGTTCTTCTATTGTCATAGAGCAATCGCGCTCTTTTAGATAGATTTTCAATAGGTCAATAAATGCGATGCTGTCGGTGTTGCGCTCCACTACTAGCCGATTTGGTCTGCGTCTTATAACCCATTCTGCTGTTTTTTCTAGTCTATCCGATATGCTGGCAGTGTTGGTAGTGTACAAATCAAGTAGATGCGTATCCCCGTCATAATCTCTACCCTGTTCGGCCATTGCGTGATTATCTTCGCCTACACATTGAGATACATCAATGCTAATAACTCTGTACATCGTTTCAGGATCATATCTATCTGGTGCAGTAAAGACCTTTGGCCCAACCTCAAAATTACCAAATGACATTGAACCTTCGACAGACGGCATCCCCTGATACAACGACAGCCACGACCTAGCAACCATCCTGCCTTTTGTATCCTGTAAGAACTCTAGGCTTTTTATTTCAGGGAATAGCGCTTCGCCAGATTTGCGGTATGTCTCATCTACTGTGGCGATTGCTTTGTAGTTCACGCTGCGTGCGCCTGAATCAATTAATCGTCCTGCTGGATCATCTACGTGCCAACGTGTCAAGATCATTAGTAGGCCTGCATCGTCACTAAACCTTGTCATAAAATCATCGTTGAGCCAGTCCCAAGCTTTATCACGAGTCACGGGGCTGTTGGCTTCTGCTCGGCCCTTTATAGGGTCATCAATGATTCCAAGGTCTGCGCTCTCTCCTGTGACGCTACCAGCTACAGTTGTATTACGGAAATAGCCCTCATACCCCATTGACTCGATTATCTCTTGGTTCCTAAGTGGTTCGCCGTCCCTACTAGGGTTGATGCGCATTCGGCTAAACAGTTTCTTGTACTTGTCGCTGTCGTATATGCGTTGTAGAGCTTTGTTAGCCCTTATCCCTAGCCGGTTACTAAATGATGCAAATATGGTGCGCCATTCGGGGTGTCTACCGCTAACCCACGCTATGAAGTCAACTACACAAATGCTTTTGCCGTGTTGCGGTGGTGCCTGAACTACTAACTTAGGCCGTAGACCGTCAATCAAATCGTCATAGAATTGCTGGAACTCCGCAGCTAGTGAGTCAGTGAACCACCCGTGTTGGCGACTCTCTCCATGCATATACTTTCGGAACTCTAAAAAATCTTTGTATGCTGGTTGCGCTGTTTCATCATACGCCCTGCGCCTGCGTTCAATCTCAGCTCGTGCTTGTAGCTGTAGGCTATTCAGATTCTATGGCCTCGATACTGGCACCAGATGCGATAGCGGCTACTTGTTCATCAGTGAGCTTAGACATGTCAATTGACTTCATTGTATGGTCAACACTGCTAGACTCTTTTAGGCCCAAATCCCTTGCAATAATGTTAGGGTTCAGCATTCCAGCGGCAGCGCCCGTGAACTTTCTTTCATACAAAATATCAGTGTATTTCTTTGTGATGTCCGAAAATTGCGGGGTTTTAGCGAGAAGATACCAAGTTGATCTAGCAATACCCAAGTGTAGGCACAGGCCGTGTATCGTGGGAGCCCTCATGTGTGAAACTGTGGCTTTTGTTATTAGCCCATTGGCGTGAAATGCCTTTTCCTCTAGTATAGGATTGTCCTTGCACCATTGCAGATATTCGCCACAATCCGCATCCAACTGATCCTTGTCCGTGTATTCTTTGGGCCTGCCTGCTTTACTCTTAGGCATAAATATTATCCACTATCCTAGCTATTTTCTTTGTTTCTACGAAATTATACGTGCATCCAAGATCGCCATTAGGTAGCTCTTTAAACGAGGCCGCATATACATCCTCCAGCATTATACCGTCTTTGCCGCGATGACGTACGCATCGTTGTGCACCGCTTACTGTTACAGGTATGCCATCGGATACGCCGCCTACATACTTCGCGTCTGTTCGAACTACACACATCAATTCACTTCCACCGTCAACGGGCATATATCCAGCGTGTTTACGCTCAATGCGTATTCATTACCAAAATGGTTGTATATACACGTTTTGTATTGACCGCCTGTGTTGATCTCGTGGCTAAAGAACGCTATAGCTAATGTTAGTAGTATTTTATCCAACGTGCTCGGCCTCTCTTGCAACCTGGTTGTTAAACAAAAATTCAAGACCACCCGCCGTGTAGTCTCCAATTCCTATATACTCAAAATAAATCGGTTCGTCTTCGGTTGACTTCGCAGAATCGTCGCCGTACATGCGTTCTATGTCATCCATATCCGTCTTAGTGCTCTTCCAGCGCATCTTGGTAAGCACTCCAAGCGTCATTACGTTGTTTTGCGGTTATGTCAAATCCTAGAACGTTCTCAATCGCTTTCACATTGGGCTTTCCAGTTGACTTGCTAAAATCATCAGGGGACAGGTTATGTATTGCTTGCATGATCGAGTCCTGTGTGTTTATCTCGTCCACTTGTGCTGCATCACTGATTAGCTCGTTGTACGGCTTTGTGTCTTCTGGCTCTTTGTACACCGTGTAGCCCATTGCTTCATAGTCGGCTACTTTGTCTACGTGCACACTTACTACACCGCCGATATGCTTTTGCATGTCGATTCTACTCATAATTTTGCGCCCTTGATCGGTTTTGTGTTTTGCATTACTACATTATAACGTGTTGTGTGGGGATTTGTCAGACAACTTTTTATTTAGTGACTTTGCAATGATTCCCATGTGGAGCATATTTCATTATCATATTCAATAATGTTATCCCTAAACAACCTGCGTTTTATATTAATTGGTGCACGACCATCTTTTAGGTATTTAATTGACGCTCCTAAACCATAAAAATCTTTGTAATACTGCGCCTTGTTCATAATATGATTCTTGAATGAATCCATATGTATTTTTCCATACTTAGCGTTACACTCCCTAAGATTCCACGTTTTACGTCTATCTTTGGCCTATTTTGGGTTAGGCGTTGGCCCTAGTTTACTCATACCCCGTACAACTCCTTTATAACCTGTATAGCATAATCTGCCCCGTTGCATACTCGTGTACACCAGTTGCGATCTTGTAGTGCTTGTAGCCATTCTTTTTGAGGTTCGGACAGTCTACCCCCTTTTTGAATCTTTAGCTCAATTGCTGTCCCTACAAATTTATGGACTGGTTCAAATATAAGTATGTCTGGAACGCCTGCCTTGGCCCCTTCTCGTTTCAGGTTTGCGGCTATGATCTTGTTTCGCTTGCCGCCATTTGGTACATGGCACCATAGTAGCCCTGTGTAGTCTAGGTATTGTGCTACAGCTTTTTGTTCTTGTGCTTCAGTGAGCATAGGCTTTATTGAAATAACTTTTGCTGGCTAAGTGCTTCATCAATACGC
>NZ_CAKZKO010000100.1 GCF_937123705.1 uncultured Paraglaciecola sp.
ACACGGCCTTTAAATTCCGATGTCATTAATTCGTCTAGGTCTGTACCACGAATATCGGATATTTCTTCTTTCAATCCATTTTCTTGTTCAAAATTCATTAATACTTTCCCTTAGAAAAAATCATCTTCAAATGCTAAATCAATCATTACCGTGTGTACTGCTTTCGATTTACTTTCAGCATCTTGCATGATTAATTTGTAACTTATAGTGCGGTCAAAGCCACTACCTTCAAGCTTAATTTGCACTTTTCGCTTACGTTCATCCATCTTATCTGAAGATGAATCAAACAACTCGGTTTGTCTTGAGCTCACAACTTTACCATCTGGATTTTCAATCCAAATATCAAGCTCTCTTGCTTTAAAGTTGTCACCAATAGGATCTGTTTGTAAAAACTGAATTCTGTCAATATTGGCAACAATTTTTATTGGGCTATCTAATGGCACTACACTGACTTTTTGTTTAATTTGTTTTTGCTTAACCGTTGAGTGAATAGCTCTTAAATGCATAACAGGCACACAAACTTCCTGAGGCATTATGCCACCATGAATAAACTTAGCCCCGCCAACAAAGTTAAAGCGGTTACTTCCCCTTGGGATCATAAACTCAGCATCATCACCACCTTCAACATCTACGCCAGCAGTGTTAGCTAATTTGCCAGTCCAGTAATAGCTGTCTGTAGGCAAGTTGGAGCCTATTACATAACGTTTTTTGGCTTCGGTTGTGCCTGCTGGTTTTGATTTAAGCGCAGTCTTATCTGAATCGGTCACATCCGTCATTTTAAACAAGAAACCATGATCAGCGGTAATAAGCACTCTACTACCATTTAAGCGATTAATGATACGACCAATCAATTGCTTAATTTCATCAACGGCATCGCGAGCGGCTTCAAAGGTTTGATTCTCTGTCGTCTGCTTATCGCCTATTGCATCAATCTCATCGTGATAAATATAAACCACCTGAGTATCACGCACTTTGTCTCGGCCTTCTTGATTTGTCCAGTTAAGAACCTCATCCGCTTTAAATGCAACACCGCCGTGCTTTTCAAGGATCTTATGGCGATTGTCATGCCCATGCACAGACATGCCATCAGCTTTATATTCTGGCTTAGTGCCAAGGTGAGCTGTCAACTTCTGATGAGGTAACAAGCTACCCATACCCAGTTGAGTGTAAGAAGGCACAACGCCTAACTGAGACTTAATCTCAGACTTAAAGCGTTTTTCATCGTTAATCTGTTGGTGAATATCATGCGCTACCTCGTATCGAAGTGCATCGGAAATAATCACAAAAACCCGTTTAGTTTGAGTTTTATTTAATACACCTTTAACTTCTTCACGGAAGAAGTCTTGCTGATTGTTTATTCCAGCTAAGCTCCAATTATCAAGTAAGTTTTCATCATCAACTAACTTACCCCAAGCAATTGCTAAATCATGCAAGTACCAATCAACATATAAGTGCTCAATATCTTCAACAAGGCCTGTTGCTTTTAGAATATCAGAACCGTTTTTGCTTATTTCAATCGAGTTTTCACTGAAAATACGATACGCATGGTCAAACTTATAAAGCTCTGTTTCATAAGCTTTGTAAAGGCTTCTAGCACTTTCAAATGCTAAACCATCAATATGCTTTTCTTTTAAGTCATAAAACTCTTTAGCGGCTCTTAATGCCGTATAAATAGCCGTATAGTTAGCACTATCTTTGTGTGAGCCTGGTGAGCACCAATGGCTGCGTAACTTTTTCGAAACCCAGTCATTAATTTCAACAGCGCTATATGCAGGTAAATCCGTTGCTAACGATTTAATTAGCTGCTGATCCGCTTCAACAAAGGTTTCAACATGTATCAAATCCGACGGATGTTTAAACTCGGCAAGTTTACTCTTAATTTCTAGCTCTTGGGCAACTTCAAATGCCACAGCATTATATGAATCCGATAACGTTCTGCTTTCTCGCCAAGACGACACAAAGTTAACCACAGATGCACGTTTAGAAGCCGCGTTCAGTAGCAATTCTTTTACGCTCTTTGGCAGTGCTGTTGTTTCTTCGTCACTTAAGCTCATAGGTAAAGTATGTGCAGAAAGGCTTGAGGCAAAACTCGTGGCTTGAACAGTAACGCCAGACGTCTGCAACGCTTGGTAGCAATCAGTGACTAATAACTTAGTTAATAAGTCTTTAAATAAAACGAGTTGAGCACTAGTAGCTTTATCATCAATCCATAAACAATTAGCAACATAGCCAAACTCTTCAACAGCTAACAACCAAAACACTTTACCAAGCTCAAATTTATTCAATTCAGATAGCAACTCACCTGCTTTTTCTGGTTGTTCGGCATACAATTTAATTAACTGGTAAAAAACCGCAGTAAAAGAAACCGTTTCCACCTTAGTGATAACAGCAATCATCGAAAGCTCTAAGGTTTTTTTATCTGCGCCCTCAGGGAGTAATCGCTTTAGCTTGTTATATCGCTGCTGGTTCCCAAAAAACTTCTTATAGCGGCTAATATCTTGGCGAAACTCCATTCTCATACCCAGCTCATTCAATATCATTGAGCTTGAATCAGCATAAAACTGCTCTGCGTATAAGCGAATATCATACAGCCAATCACGTGCTGGCTCGTTTTGTGGTTTATTGCTATACAACAAGAACTTTGAGCTTGTTTCTTTTAGCTCAATACGTTGCTTTATTTCAAAATGAGAACACCCATCAAGCTCAATAAGCTCTACATCACTGCCATTCAGCTCATCTCTAACTGATGCCAGCTGTTCATTAAATTCGACATCTTCATCTTGCCAAAATACCAATCGGCACTTATCAAATTTGGCTAAAATGCCTTGTTTTATTTGTTCTAGGTTCATTAGATTACCCCTTGTTAGTCAGGTTGAAATAATTACAATTTCTAGACAAAACAGTGCAATTTAAATTTGTAGCGCCAATAAAGCCTTTGATAGCGATAACTGAGCTATCATCTTCCGTCTGCACTTGCTGCCTCGCCAATAAACTTAGCTGAAGCTCTGATGTTAACTCAGCCCAGAAACCATCAGATGCAACGACTAAAGATTGCTCTTTTGCGACATTAAATCGGAAAAGCTCGGGGTTATATTTTTTTCGCATATTTAAAGAACGGGTCAAAATATGCCTTTCAGGTAGTAACTTCATTGAGTCTTTAAAACTTTCACCAAAAGGGTTGGCGCCAGTATGAACAGGAGAAAGCCAAATTATCTCATCCCTCACAGTGCCTATACGTGAGTCACCTACGGTATACCCCCACACATTGTCGGACTCATATGAAACAAAACACGTAATTAAGCTTGCTACTCCAGATTTGAATGACTGCTGCAACTCAATAATGACTTGTTGAAATACTTCAAGGAAAAGACTGGGTTCTGCAACACTTTCATTAGTGACTCGCTCTAAAATTAAGCCATTAAGTTGCTCTACAAAGCTTGCACAATTAAGTGATGAACTTGTTGAAACATCCAATAAATAAACCAATACTCCACTATCAAGTTCGAAAAGCCCAACAAAGTCCCTATTGGTCTCACGAGCACTACCTTGTTGTGAATAACAATCTATATCCATTACTCTGCTATCCATTATCAGCAACGCCTTCTAGCCTTTCAAAAATCACCTCTTCTCTATCTGAATCACCATTTGTTAGGCTTTGAATCGCATACTCAAAATTGGAATCTTCTAATAGTAAAAACAATTGCTTTGAGATATAACTCTTCAAAGCCGCTGAAGCGCTATTTATTTCTTCTACGATTTCCTCTCGGCCATCAAAAATATTAAGCAAATCTTCTATATCATGGCTAGATAAGCAATCTCCATTGCCACGTCCCAAGTAAGCTTCAAGTTTTGTCGCAATAAAATATTCCGGCGCAACAAGTTTAATCGTCAACTGCTCAGTCAATTGATAATCTTGGGCCGTATCTACGGCATCTCTATACCACTTATTTGTAAAGCCGAGTGTTTTCTCATCCACAGGCATAAAATCAACTTTAAGTTCACCTAGCAACATACGGCACATCACTTCTTCACCCATATCTATGCTAAAGCCGTGCCCTCTTAATTGATCTTGTAAACTCGTCCAAGCAGGATAACCTACTACATCAACGATTAAGTCAACATCATCGGTATACCTAATTTGCTCTTTGGTGAAATCGTCTGTAATCAAAAGTCCTGTAGTACAGCCTCCCACAAACACAACTTTTTGAATTAATTGCTCACCAAGTGCTTCTGCTACTTTTGTTAGCATCTGTTTTTGTAAATTTATCGTTTTCATATTGTTGTCTTAAATAGTTGCTGTAAGGCTTCTAAAGCAAAGTTCCGTTCTCTAGGATTACCTAGTCTAATCGCGTCTGTTAACGCAAGGTATGCATACATTCTTGGATCTTTGCGAACAGCTTGAAAAACTTTGGGATGTAGAGGCTCTATAGCTAAACCTTTTGACTTGCCCTTGGCATAAGGCCAAACGGGTGAGAAATCACCAGATGTCATTAACCTCCCTTGTAATACAGGGGCAGCAATAGAGGTTGCAATTCCACGCGTTAATACTCCCTCTTTGGCAGGGAATACATACCTAATCCCATAAGCAAGGAACTCTAATAGTGCTTTAACATTTGTTTTAGGCACCGCTAGTTTTCTATCAAGCTTAACTAGTCCAACTTCAGTCATACGCTTTAAACTCAAGTTAACTTGAGATTTACTAATTCCCGTATCACTTTCTAAAGATCGCATTGAAAAACGACGCTCAATATACTCATCGATTAAACTAGGCTCTTCAAAATATACCTCCTCGCCATCACTCCAGTCATCAAATTGCCAACTAATTTTTAATAATTCGCTTTCTACGGAGTTCTCGCTAAATAGCTCAGTGTGAAGGGACACTAATTTCAGTAACACAACAATATCTTGACTTTTCATTTTTATTTCCTTTCCCCGTCCCAAGTCCTAGGACTAAGGACAGTATCCTTTAAACAAATTAAACATGTCAAGAATATTTACATGAAATACAAATAGTCCCTTTTCCTAGCTTCATATATTACTTCACCGCCTTTCCGTGGATAGTTTTTACGTCGTCGAAAGCAATAGCTATGCGCTTTCCACACAATGATTTAATTGCCCGTCGCAAAACTCTACTAGCTTCGCATATAAATTATTGCAATTACTGATAGATGCTATTGTTTTTTAGAGGGATTACCAAACAATAACTCATCTTGATATAAAACTCTTTGAAACTTGTAATCATTTATCATTAAAAATGATCCGAACAGGCAGGACATTGAATATTAATAGGCTTTAAAGCCTCAATGGAATGATAATTCCAATAATCGCCGTTTTTAATTAATCTCGTTCTACATTCGCTATTAGAGCAATAACTATAAATAGTGAAATGCTTACAATCATTACAAGTCGCCCACCATACTTTATCATTATTACCTTGCGAATAACTTAAATCGGTGCTACCACATTGAATACAAAACTCAGTTGACTCGGTGAGTGTAATAGGATGCTGTTTATTGAGTTTGTTATTCTCAATCCCATATTGTAAACACATACCTACAAGCCTTTGTAATTCATCTAGGTAACTAACCGTATCAATAGGGGAAAGTTTAATTGCACCATATCTATGATACTGTTGCTCACGAATAGCATCGTCCCAATCAAACATAGTTATTTCACCTAAAAAGCTGTGCTGTGCCCAGGATTGCGGGTTAATTGCGACAGGTACAGCGTCATTTGAAGGGTGTAATACAAAAACCCCATTTTGACCCTTCTCTGAATAATCTTTATCAAAATAAAGGTGTTTTATAACTTGGCTGATACCACCATATTTGGGTTCATTAATGTCTTGATAAAACTTTGCGTCAAATACAAAAGACCGAGTATAAACCTGCCCATTATCGCCTTTTGCATTAACTTCAAGTAAAAAGTCTGGCGTACGTCTATTACTTAATACTTTCTCATACCATAAGGTAACTTCTCGACATGCGTCATTATTTGTAAAGGTTATTGAAATGTTTTTTTCATTATTTAATACTGATGCAATAAGTTTTTCTTTCCAGCCCTTTTCCGGCTGATATCTAAATTTAAATATCAACACTTTAAAAAACTGCAGTAAACACCATCTTTCGTAAAGAGACGATATATTTATTAACTTTAAATTGTCAGACTTTTGAATTGCCTCAAATACATTATCTCCATTAAAACCAGAGAAGTTAATTATGCTTTTATATGCCTTATTAGCATTACTGTAAATTCGGTTTTGAATGTAGGTCATAGATGAAGGGAAATTGCCCGTCACGCCTATTCCTAGTCGTTCAAACTTTACTTGTAGCGATTTTAAAGCTTGAATAAATGGCACAAAATATTTGGTTAAGCGATCAGCCATATCTACTTTTGCTCTAAGCCTTGTGTGCATTTCCTGTAGTGAGGCAAGTTCACGCTGCTGAGCTGTTTTTTCATTCTGGCGAAGAAGCCTCTTCCAACCGTTTCTCGCTAACGTTTCAGCTTCTGCTTCCATGCTTTTGATTTTATTAGTGAGCTTTTCAAGTTTATCGCTTCCAAGTAAATCTATCCGGTTCAGCCCTCTTATGTTTATTTCGATAACAGACTTCCCTCTTCGGGTTCTCTTATCATATTGCCAATTACCAGTAATACGATATACACAGCCAATTTCAACAGGAACCTTGACACTAAATAAAACCAGATTATAACCATCTAAACCGTTTAGCTTTCCATCATGCCAAGGCTTATTCGCAGAACTTTTAATTTTTGCAAAAAAACGATTTTTACTATCACCAAACTGACCGGTTAAATGAACAAACAATTCCTTGTTAGCGGCTAAATTGTTTTTTGAAAGGCTTTTATTGAAATCACCTAACCTTGACTGCATCTGCTTGCGTTGTTCTTTCAACCGGCTTATAGCATTTGCTACCGCATTAGCATTAACCAAAACATACGGACTTACCCCATCTATACGAGATTGATAATTTTTTACTTTTCGAGAGTCAGTATCGTATTGTTGCTGAGCAATATTCTTAATAATCCCTAACATAAATACGGTTTGCTTTAACATAAAATGTGCATACCGATTCTCTGCATTATCAGTAGTTGGTGTTGCCACTCGGCCGCTATAGCTTTTAGCGTAGGGGTTTTTTATGTATTCAATAAAGGTTTTATTAGTTGGCCTAACTCTTCCCCTTGGCTGCGGGGATAGTGTTTCAATTAAATCGACTTTAAGGTTAGCCACAATCGCGGTGATAGACTCAATAAAGGTATCTAACGTTTTAAAAATATCTTCATTTAAAACTAAATTATCAAGTTTACCTCTGCTGGTGAGATAGCTTTCATCATCGAGTAACAGCTCTGAAAAATCGAGCTTAAAATCAGATAAATATCGGTCAAGCTGTTCATAAGTAAAAGTAGAGGCTGCAACTCTTAGCTCTAACTCTTCAGAGCCTAAACTTAAAATAACCGACCCAACACCAGTCAGCATTCTCGACTGCCATTGGTTTCGGTCTTTATCCCATTTGTCTTTTTCAACCCACCACGTTAAACCCGTTTTAAAATCAACAACAGGCTGCAACGGTAACTTATCAGTTCCATTAATAATAAAAGGGGTAAAATCAACGTTATTGAGCGGCCTAACAGCAAACTGACCAAATTCACTTTTGTCATCGTTTAAAGTCGAGTAGCTAATAATATCAGCACAATATTCACCTTTACCAACAGACTCTACATCTATCGGTTGAGCCGATAGTTTCACAGAGCCAACATGAGTCTTGTCACGCCAACGAATATTAATAAAACGGGCTTCAAAGTTCATATTTACAGCCAAAAATTAACATTCCAACCGTTTGCCTCTGCTTTTTTCAGCAATGCACCCAGCAATTTAACCGAAGAAAATGACTCATTAATCTTTATGCCATCACCAATATCTTGCTTAAGCTCCCCATGCATTTGCAATAGCAATTCATGTTTATGGTATTCGCCAACTTTCACTGTGCCATCAAAGTTAAGCTTTGGTAAAACCTTAAAAAGAAAAAAATTGTTTAATGCTTCCTGCTCACTAGTGTTTACATCATTAAAATAATGCTGGTAATTCAAGCCTTGTCTAACCGGTCGCATACCAAAGTCTAAACCGAGTGGATGAAAGAACTCTTTAACGTATTTTGTCATTAATTCACAAAAAGGAGACGAAGCATCAAAAGCAGGATACTCATGTCTTCTCCCCATTTCTGCACTAGAAAACATGACTGGTAAATCAAAGCGAGAAATACCTAATTCATACAACCCCTTCTCTTTATTCAACTCAATCTCTGCTTTAATCCCTGCCAAATCCATTAATAAAGGACTTTGAAACTGCATCACATGAACACGGTCAAGTATTTTTGGCGACAAAAAGTGCGTTGTATCATCAATATTAACAGAACCAATAATACGAACATTTTCAGGCAGCGTTAATACTGAAGGCTTGTTGGTACGCTCAGCAATCAATCGACGAATATCACCGTGGTATTTAACTAACGACTCCTGATCACTCATGCCAAACGCCAAACGAAGCTTCTTGTTAATAGCTTCATCTTGAATCAATTCAACAAAACTCATTGAGTCGCCGTTTTGACTGTTAGTGCGAGCATCTTGCAATATAGTCAGTACTGTTTTTATTTCTGAAAGGCTATGCCCAACAGAATCATCACTGTATAGGCTTATTTTAGGCGCGCTGTTACGCTCTTCCATTTTCGACAAAAAGTCAGCAAAATAATATTCCACCTTAGCTAAATTCATTTCGTCTAAACAGATTAAATAAGGTTTTGAAGGGTTATCTCTCGCTTCAATTAGTGCATCTAAAAAGGGAGTTGAAATATATTTTTTTTCAATCGGATTATAATAACCCACTAAATCTTCTGAGCCCGTCCAATTAGGTTTAACAGGAATAACCTTAGCAACGCCTCCTATCGCTTTAGCAAATGCCTTAACCAAACTTGTTTTGCCCGCACCAGAATCACCTGCTAACACAATTAAATCATTACATCGCAATAAGGTAATAAAGTTATCAATAATATCCTTGGGGTATAAAAAACCATTCTCTGCCAAATTAGCTTGAATATATTGCGAAACCAACGAGTAATCACTGTTAAAATCAGATGAAAAATTCAAATACTCACCTTTATCCTCCTCTGCAACTTTAGATGACTCATCTACTTTATCAATCAAGTCTAATTGCTCTAAAACTCTCGTTTTTTGCTCTATATAGCGTGTAAGTTCAGATAAAGATTGTTTCATTTCAATTTCTTTTCCCTTAACGCCTTCTAGCGCTTTTTGAGCTGTAATCAGTTGCTCATTAACCGAGTCTTTTTGTTGCTGAACTGACGCAATACCACTTTCAATCGCTTTTATTTGCTGCTCTTTACTCTTCACGTCCTCAATTAATGAGGCGTTTTTTTGATCTAACAAATCTTTATTTATATTAGAAACATGCTCGATAATCCCCTCAGTAATATAGCCCCACTGATGCTGCTCATCTTTTAATTCCGACAGCTCAGTTAAAGGCTTAATGCTCGAAGGCTGAACCTTTAATATAAAAGGATTATTATGCTTTTCTCTTTCTTTGGCTTCTGATAACTCAACAGCACAAGTTACCCATCTAACGCCCTTATCCGTGTAATACTCCCTTGCAACTTTACTATTTAAAAATATTCCTCGCCTTGGAATGTCATGCTGAGTGGGTATATCGACTGGATAAGTTAATAACTGCGTTTGATTAACCGCTTTTACATTCGTCAACTTAATAAAAGTATCTTCAACCGTATTAATCTCAATTAACTCGCCCCAAACTAGCAATTCATCGCTTTCTATTTGCCAGTGTGCTTTTAACACTTGCAGCAAATCATCATCAGAAAGCGCTTGAGCTTCAGCAATTGTTATCAATTGTTGCGTATTGTCTGTTTCCATTTTATTTAAATAGCTCCATCATATTACTTCACTGCCTTTCCGTGGATGGTTTTTACATCAGCTAATAGGTTGCCGAATTTGCCGTAATTGGCTTTTACGCCGTCGTCTAAATCGAGCGTAATGCGCATTTCGGCGTAGTGTTTTAATTGCTCATCGAAGGTGCGAAGTTCGGCTTGCTTCTTCTCAAGTGACTTTAAATCTTTTTCGATACCACGAGATTCTGTGCCTGTGGCTTGTAGTTGTTGCTCTGACAGGAGTGTATGCTGTGCCTCGTATTTACCCATTAAAGGCGTTACGTACTCGGTACGCATACGTGACAATGTGCCTTCGTTATAACGGTGCAAGTAAACTAAGCATTCAAAGGCTTTTTCTTTACCAGAGCTAAATAGCCAATAGATAGGGCGTTTTTTATATGTCTTGCAATGATCTTTGAAAAATTGAGTAGAGAAATAACGGCGAACGGTATCCATCGCACTTTCTGCCTTCTTAGGCTTCAATGCGTGTAAACATAAACTCTCAGCAACAAACTCTAAATTTTCTGTTAAATGTTGATCACCCCAAACCGTTTTAACAAACTCTTTAAAGCGAGCCGTCGCGTCATCTTCAAATAACCATTCTTCTGATGCTAATGGAATAATGCCATCATCATCTGCTGGGAAAGTTTTGTATGCACCTTCGGCTTCCAGCTCTTTAAAACCATCATTGCCTGAATGCGCATAAACGAGACCTTCTCGATCTAGTGAATAACGTCCCATCATACAGCCTATTGAATAGCTAAGTAATTCGGAAAATTCTTTAGACTGATATTTCTGGTTTAGTTCATTCACGTTACCGTTTCCAAAAATGTAGAGAGGATTGCACAATAAAGTAATATCTTTTTCATCAATGGATTTATTTACATCTGCTTGTAATCTAAATGTATCGATATACATTTCATCAATTTTATTTCTAAATGATTTCACATCGGATATTGTTTGTTGTGATTGAATGAAAAGCTTATTGAATGATTCTTTTACAGAAAAACCTTTATCAAAAAGTAAGCTTTGAGCTTTAAACCCATAAGATGTTTCTTTACTTAACCAATCAGTTTTATAAATATTGAATAACTTTTCGTTATAACCGTTTAAGTCAACTTCTTCATAAGGTAAATTGAGTACATCTCTCGTTTGTAAACTTACTGTAGGGTTAATAATCTTTAATAAAAAGTCAGCAACCGAACTTTGAAGGTAAGCCAGTAGTATAGTTAAATCTAAACTAGGGTTTATTGGATATACACATGGACCAACCGTTTCTGCAATATGTTCATTTTGTAACAACCTAAAGGTATTACGATTTCCAGTTAGTTTTGACCAGGTTATAGCTGGGATGTCCCACAGATAATCAGGGGGAATTCTGGCTACTTTATCTTTTCTATAATGAGTTGTAGAACTTTCATCCCACTTTACAATGAGTTCATCATTACCATATATATCCTTTGCGTCACCACCTTTAGCCATAAAGCGATAACTAGTAGAGTCTAATAATTGTTGCTTTCGTACTTCCCAATGAAATCTTACGTATCTATCGTTATTACCTGTCTTCAATAAGCCATCCGAAAACATTACCTTTCCCAATGCGCTCTTACAGCTGAAAGATTTTCGCACTGCATCACTTGACCAATAGCTTATTATTGAACCAGGGTATTGTTTAAAGTCAATTTGTTTAATATTTGTAAAACATAAATCCTTGCTATGGAATGAGTTCTTTTTATCTTCTTCATTTCCCGCAACAAGCCTTTTAAACGAAGGTGTAAATTCTGCCATTTGGCTATTGCTTAGAACCCAAGCAGTAGTCTGTACTACTTCTCCGGAAATTTGGCCAAAAGCTCTCGATCCAAAGTGAGCCATAGATAAAATTGTTTTATTGTCAATTAACCAATTTCTAAGTTTTTCATAGCTAGATAAAAACATCCAAGATTGCATATTAACTTGAGCATTCAAACCGTTTTTATTTAAAAAGAAAAAGCTTCTTTCCATAAAAATCGCAAACAAATCAGCCTTAGAATTAGGGAAATTTGTTCTAGCAAACTCTTTTAACTCTAAATTCATTCCATTGCTTCCCATATATGGAGGATTAGCAATCACAGAGTCAAAGCGTCGAGCTAATAAAGTGGCTTGGTTAACCATGGGCAAAACGTCCAAAGCAGCTTGTTTGGCAGTAGGATCTGAACTTTTCCCTTTTGCTTGCAATAATTCTTTTAAAGCTATTAATTTTTGTAGATGTTGATTATTAATATGTATTAACGAGCCAAGTGTTTTAGCTTGTAAGAATGCTGTTTTCAATATTTGTAGTAACTGGTAATAGTCAGCATAAATACTTGCTTGCGCAGGTATGGTTTTATCGCTCTGTTCGTTGTAAGCAAAGTCGTTTGGCTGTACTACCTCATCAAATAATCCTGCGGTTGTGCCACTTTGATGTTTTCCCTCTAAATCCAGCGCATTCCAAAGTTTGTGTATATCAAGGTGCTCAGAAGATTGCAGTGATAATACATTAAGAGTTACTTCACCTTCTTCAACGCGTTGAAAGATGCGCCTGTCATCTTCACGCGCTTTCATCATAAGGGCAAAACCAGCAAGCTGCGCCGCCCGATCATCAATATCTAAACCATAAATATTCTTAGTAAGAATTAGTTCTGGTATTTCGCGAAGGCGGTAACCGCGCTCTAAATAAATTTCACGTAATACTTCATAGACTTCAACCAATATATGTCCCGAACCACAGGCAGGGTCGAGCACTTTTATCTCTTCTGGATCTATACTGGTTGGCGTAATCGCTTTTAGCTGCTCGATGACTTCATCAGATTGCTCAGCAGGCTCAATGTAATATTCCATTTTGTCTTTAAGGTCTGAGTCAGGGTAAGTGGCTAACCACTGCCTACCCACCGAGTTTTGTACTAGGTATTTAACAATCCAGTTTGGTGTAAATAACTGAGTAGCAGCGGGTATATCTTCTGACTTAACCACTTTACCCATTACAGAGTCTTTGTGCTCTGATATGTAAAACTGATAAAGCCATCCAATAACTTCAATCTCTTGCCAGTCTTCTTCTGGTATATCGTTGATTAGCCCTTTTAAAATAGAATCAGTTTTGGTTAGGTTGTTTGGCAGCAATAACTCGGTTGCGTCATCAATCGCCTCAAACGCTAAGCCTTTAAATATTTGAGGCATAATTTTAGCGAGTTGGTGACATTGGCCTAATAGCAATTCACGATACAACTCTTCTTCTTTATCACCCGCAAGCTGTAGCTCAATAATATGGTCTTTATCTAAATTTAAACTTTCAGCCACATCGGATGCATGATTTAAAATTTCAGGTAGGCCACCTTGGTTAGTGGGATGAGAAAGTACACGAAAACCATGGTCAAAGTAATCGTGTATTTCCATATAACGCAGTGCGGCAAGGCGGTTAAACCATGTGTAGGCAATTTCACGCGTGAACATGTCATAGCCACGTTCTGCTAGTTTGCTTTCTAAACGTTTACGTTGCTCACCTTCTTTGCGAGTAAAGGCACGGCCTTCAATTATGGCTGCACCGCCTTCTATACGGACGTCTTCTACTCGGTCTTCGTATATACCAAAGTGAGCTGCACGTTTTTTAACGGCTTCAATAAACTGTTTACGCGCTTTAGGTGCGTATGCTTTTAAGTTTTTAGTGTTCATAATTTTCTCTTTACTGGGCCGCTAAATCTGGCCCCTGTATCTGATCCATGATGTTAATTTGTTTCGCAATCTTGCTTGCTACTTTATTTGGGTATGATGTTACCGGCAATGTAAGTTTGCCTTAACTGTTCAGGAGCAACTATGATTGCGTCAACTTGGCTAGTGAGTATTTGATTTTCGGCAGTTTGGCGCTCACTTTTGTCCATTGATGAATTATATGAGACCACTTTTAGCCCTAGTTTTGCAGCAGAGTCTATTTGGTTACGAATCAATGACAACAAAGGCGATATGATTAATGTAGGGCCAAAGCTTTGAGAGCGACGAATTTTTGTTGCGATAAAATATACCGCACTTTTACCCCAACCAGTACGTTGAACCACTAACAACTGATTTTGTTTATTAACCAGTTCATCGATAGATTCCCACTGGTCTTCATGAAACGATGCTGTCGGGTTTCCCGTCATTTCATGTAGATATGCTTGTGCTATTTTTTTCATCGTTTTTCCTCCTTGGATGGCTCTTCAAACAATTTGTCGTCGAGCTTTTTTGCTCCTTTGACTAATGTGCGAAAGAAAAACCGGCTTGGTTTTGACATTGCTACCTTATAAACCATTTCACTGGCATCAACAGAACCTTTGACAGTTCCTTTAATAGCAACACCCGCACCTTCAAAAATTGCTTCTACCCCATCAACGCCCTTATTATAGCGTTCAGAAGCGTGATTTATTCCGCTAATAGTAGCGAAGATACCCAGCGTACCAACACCTGAGAGAATGGCATCAATAGCAGTGTCTTTTGCGTCAATCACTCCACCACCTAACGCTTGTTCTACTGTATTGTTAAGTTCTTCGTTGGTATACCCTCCATCAATTGCAAGGGTTTGTGCTGCAATTTCACTCGTTGCTATTACAGGGATCTCTTCATCAACTGTGGCAATATAAGACACGCTGTCTGTTGCTTTTATTTGCATCTCTATGCCATCAATTGTGATATCTGTGCCGGGGTTATTAAAGTGCTCAAATAATTCGCCTCCTGTTTTGTCTGCTACAAGCTGCTCAAAATATGCACCTTTTGTTAAACTAACTAAACCTGCATAGCTTTCTGGTGACATCCAAAGTGTTTCGAACCAGATTTCGAAATTAGACATGTCTACAAAGTTGCCATTAACTGCTCTAAGTGAGTTGTAAACTTGGTTGGCGTTATTTAGGTCGTCAGTAATAGATACAGGTATAGATAATCCAGCAAACCAAGCAGCAGCAACAGACGTTTTACTAATATTCTTTACTAGCTTTTTATCAACAGCATCTTTTAGAGTTTTATGTGCTCTATCAATTCTTTGTTCACTTAAAAGCAGTAATGACACAAAGTGATCTTCTATTGCTTTGCAATCATTGCCATATGTTTTGTTAAACTCTTTAAGCGCTACTTTTAAGCTGTGTATTTCTTTGTCTAATAAACTGAGATCTAGTTTTTCGTCATTGTCTAATTTATTCCACCATGAAAAATTAGCATAGGCTTGCTGCCACTCAAGATTAAGCTGGGTTCGCTTAAACTCAAATGTTGACAAGGTAGTCACTAATTTATTTCTAGCTGCTATGACTGGAATTGCATTTTTTTTATTAGCCAATTGCCTGATGTTATTTTTTTTTAATACCTTTCTCTGGCGAGCTAATTCTTTTTGCTTATGACAGCGAATTGGCTTTTTTTTCTTAAATAAATTAGTAAATAAGTTCATTTATTGTAATCCCTTTGCCTGCGACTGTCCTTAGAAGTTTAATTATCAAAATCTAGTTATACTTTTGAAAAATGGTCTACTAAACTACCGATTGAGGTGGCTTTATTGGCACCTCAATTGGCAATTATCTTCATCTAATCCGTACTTTATTATTGCTCTTTACTAATGCTGTGAGCTTCCCTTTAAGTGCTGCAAGATAATTATCAATATCATCTTCTGTTTCAATTATTCCTGCGCTATTAACCTCTCGCATTACACTTGAGGTATCAACTGAAACTATTTTTTTCGGTGTTGGTTCTGCTACTTTTTTTGGCTCAGGTTTTGTTGGTTTGTAATCACCAGTCTCTGAGTCTATACCTGAAGCTGAGGCTGATTCGGGGGCTTGTTTAGCCTTTTGCACTGCTTCTTTGGCTTTTTGCTCAGCAAGTGCTTGTTGCTTTTCAATAAATTTATTGATTAGTTCGTAGGCATCTTCTTCAAGTGTTGCAGCTTCTGTGATCTCTTGATGTATTTCAGCAATGCCTTGCAGCGTATCAACACGCTTTTTAGCGTTTTGAAGTGGGTAAAGCGCTTTATTGCTAATATCGCTATTTACTGCGCCAGCGGCTTTAATTTGCTCAGTCACATGTTCTATACGAATATCGATTCTTGCCTTTGCATGAGTGCGCTTTTCAGTTAATAAAGCCTCGTTAACCTTGTTTACACTTTCAATAAGCGGCTCTACGTCGCGTATATCACGGTACGGGCGCTCTTTATTAAAAATAGATTCTAACTTTTGTAGCGCTGCTATCGCATTTGCCTCTTTTTCGAGTGCAATACGGTTGCGGTCAAAGTCGATAGTGAGTGCTTTGTACAACTTTTGCCAAGTTGAAAATTGAGTTTCGTAGAAGTTTTCAAGATCTTGGTAGTCTTCTTCAAAATCAAGTAAATCATCACCATTAGCTAGGAATGATTCAATAAACTGATAGCTTGATTGCGCTTCAATTAAACCCGCTAACAATACTCGGCCATTATCAATATCTTTTACACCTGGGTAATGCCCCGTTGATGCTTTGTTAGCAAAGCCATCAAGCTTCTTTTTCATGGTGTTAATATTAGCTTGAGCAATATTAAACAGCTCTTTTTCACTGTCTGGGGCATTTTTGCCAAACACGTTTTTAAACAATTTAGCCGCACGGTTTAAGTTGGCTTCAGACTGTTGTTTAATACGTCGAATGCGAAGCTCTCCACGTTTTCTAACTTGAGTTAGGTTGTCGTATGCACTTTTTAAAGGCACGTCTTGCTGACGCATTTGAAAGCAAATTTTGTTAGCTAACGCTAAACGCGAAATGATTAAAATTATTTCTTCATCGTTCCAACCAAACGGTCGTTTTGAAAAGCGTTTTACAATGTCTTCTGCGGTAATAGCTCTGCCAGTGTCATCGCCAAGGGTTATGAACTTTTCTACCTCTAAAGAGGCTAACGGATTTATTTCATCAGCATTTAAATCGAGACCAAT
Source organism: uncultured Paraglaciecola sp. (assembly GCF_937123705.1). Taxonomy (GTDB): domain Bacteria; phylum Pseudomonadota; class Gammaproteobacteria; order Enterobacterales; family Alteromonadaceae; genus Paraglaciecola. The sequence continues at coordinate 16,883 of NZ_CAKZKO010000100.1, forward strand.
TTGACTAACATCGTCAGCAACTAAGGTGTTTTGAATTTCGCGGCGTATATCACCTGGAAATGGTTTTACTAACTTTAATTTACTGAATGTGTTTTCAATTACGTAGCGATAAAGCTCTTGAAGTATTGAGCTTACAGCCCCACCTTTTGGATTTTGTTTAGAGCCTAATGCGTAAAATTCAGCATCTTTTAGTAGCTCTTCTACCTCTGAAATTAAGCGGCGATTTCGATCTTGGTTTTCTGTCGCTTTTTGATGAAGTAACTGTTGTTGTTCTGGGCGTTTACCAGAGTTACCACGTAAAAACTTACTTGTTCGGATAAACGTTTCGATGTCTCTGAATACTCTGTTACTTTCAGCCAGCTTGATGATTATAGAGCCACTATCCCCATCCATTGAACGATTAGCACACACGGTAGATGTATACTCATCGTAGTTTGGATCTCTTGGTGTGATCACTTTTACTACTAAGTCGTTTTCTTGAGAGCCATCTCGTGGACTACCATTACAAAAACGGCTGATAGGGAAATCTTGCTTGTTTTCAGGGTAGCGATAGTTCGCTTCACGACGCAGCACATCATCGAAAATTAGATCGCTAATCTTTTTAGTCTGATCAGATAACTCTATTTCTGTTTTTTGAATTTCCTGTTCAATTTCTTTTTCTTCGTTAGTTAGGAAGATGTATTCATCACCTTGGCGAGCGATAAGCATATTGAGCTCTAGGGCATTTAAAGCCTGCTCAATTTCGCGCCTTAACGCTAGGCGGTCTTCATCGACTTTGCCTACACACAGGGTGACTAAGTTATCTAACGTTGACTTAATTACATCGACATAACGAATTAAAAACAGGGTTTTTAATATATTAAGTGCAAACGGCGATATAGATTCTTTAACAGATGCCTGATCAATATCTTTTTTAACGGATGTATCTAAGAAGCTTTCGATAGCTGGGTAGAAGTAATATAACGGAATGAGAACTCCGATATTTTCGTCTCGCACCTCTTTGGCTGCGCTTTGGAATGCATCTAACAAAGAGCGTTCACCACGGCTTAAATGTAAGCCTGTTGCACCCGCTTTACGAATAGCTTCAAATATTTTTTGAACTAGCGTGTAATGGTATGGCACAAATGGATAGCTATTAATAAAGCTACTTGCATCTTTATAGTTAGCTAACTCAGCAGTTGTTGTGCTGTCAAACGCTAACTGGTTTCTTAGAATGTCACCTTTTTGATCATACAAGTCCTGAAGCTCAATACGGGCTGCATTTTCTTTTGATAATAAGCGTTTTTCTATCACCTCACTGGTATTTGAGCTTGAAAGTGATAGGCGCTCAAATCGGCCTTGGATTTTTGAGAAATCGTGCCCTTTTGAGCCTGTCATTTGCCCTATAACTGCATCGATGTCTTCTTGGGAAGTAACCACCACCCAAGCACGGCCTTCACAAATAGTACCGAGGTTTTCAGTGATCGTTTGAAGTTTCAGCATCATTTGAGTGTTGTTACCAATGAACTGACCCACTTCATCCACAAAAAATAATACTCGGCGGTCTGAACTTACATCTAGGTATTCTTTTACCCATTTACAAAAGTTGCTTACGTCCAACGTGAAGTTGTTTTCAAGTTGCTCAACCCACTGCCTTGCTGACTCGGTTGATTGATTAGTTACTTTACCAAGCGCATCTGCCATGTCGTCTCGGTAGAAGTCGTAAGCATCTCTTTCTTCTATCCAGTTAGTAGAAGCTAATGCCTTAAATTCTTGTTTAAACTGTGCAAATACACCTCGCTGGTCTAACTCGCGCTCTAGGTGAGCGATATGAGGGTGATCGCCACTGAAGCCCATTTGCTCGTTAAAGACTTTTAAGAACACTTTTAATATTGCATCATCGCCGTCATCGGTGTTGGCACGGCTGTCGATGTTAAAAAGGATGACAGTATTATCTTTGGTAACCGCAGTGTCTATTTCACCGAGTAAGAAGCCATCTAGGTTTTTATCTTTGAAAAAATCGATAGCTGATTTATCAAACTGACCATTTGTTGCTTGAATATTTTGTAAAAGGTAAGACAGTATTTTGATGAAATGAGATTTACCTGAGCCAAAAAATCCACTCACCCAGATCCCTAATTTGCCTGATGCCGCTTTTGCTTTTGGATCGCGTACTGAAGGCATATACGCATCGAAGAACTCTTCGAAATGTTTTGCTAATTCGGTAGTGATTACATATTCATCTAATTCGGTAAAAACTGTGCTGTTTTCTAATTGATCAGCTTTTACAACACCATTAATTGGTCGGTTTATATCTTTAGTAAATAAGTCTTTAATTTGCATGTTATTTATCCTTGTTGTTTGATTGCAAGTCCGTTTACGGTACTAATTTAAATGCACGATAATAGTTATTTGATTCGATTCTGCCAAAGGGTTTAAGCGCTGTACCGTCGTACTCACCAGGATAGAAAAGTACCGTTGGTACGTTGCCTACCTTAGCATGTAAAGCGTTTAACAAGCCGTGACCACGAATAATAGGCCACGCGCTCCCAAGCCCGTGAAGTAAAATGAACTCAGTTTTGTTTTTTTCACAAGAGCTAAAGTTAATTTTTGAGGCGATAAATTCAGCGACTCGGTTTTGCTCAAGAGGCCCTTTTAATGCGTTGAATAGCGCATCATCACCACGCTCTTTTTGTACCTTAAACGCTCTTTCAGTAAGTTTTCGGGAATCGAGCAATTCAATAATGGCTTCAAATAAGTTGATGCTTTTAAAATTACGCCCACGTTTGTTAAGGCGTTCTGTCATGTATTCTAAATGCTCTCTTACAGTTAATTCTGCCTCTGGTGGGTAGTCGAACACGTAAAAGCCGATCTCGTTTCCTAAACCTTGGTTTTTTAAAAAATCTTCGCTTTCAATCTTGGGCTGAATTTCATCAAGCCGCTCGTGAAGTCGTTTTTGTTGTTTGGTTTTAAGCTCAACCATTAGTGCAACTCCATCGCCGAAATAATATCGTCTCTGTCAATCTCTTGAAGTAAGTCTCTTACTTCTGGTAACAGATATACATTTTGTATTTTTTTATTCCGTGTTGTTTCTATATAACCAGCGTCAGCTATGGCTTTAAAAGCTACTTGAGAAATTTTGTAAGTCGATGACTCTGACATTTGAGCTAGCTCTGGGAATAATCTAATGCGTTCATCCCAAAAGGATTCCCAATCCCCTACATCTAAACTTTCGCGGAACATACGTTTAGCGTCTAAGACGACATTACGCATAAAATCAGCTAGCAAGGTGCAATTGATTAATGTAGCTGCAAACATTAGCTGAGTTGATAGCTCAGTGCTACCAAATGCGATAAGTTCTAGGTATTTGTCTGACATACCATCTAAACGCTTTTTGATAGTAGCCGCATTCCTCTTTGCTGAAGCGTCTGAGCGTTTTTGTAAAACATTCTGGTTTACAATGGCTTCCAACCATTCTTCTTGAGAGGGCTTTTTTAGCAACAGCTCTGCCACTGTCTGGCTTTCCTTGATCATTAGACTACCGCCAATGAGATCGCCGAGATAGTCTTTGTATGAATTAATTTGTGTTGTATTTGGAGTCATTTATAGTTCTTCCAACTCAGGTACATAGCCAGGAGCAATTGCTAAGTTTTCGGCACCGAATAAGGTTTGGCGGTTTTTGAGCCATAATTGGTACTCAGCACCAACAAGTTCGGCATCAGCGGTACAATCTACATTCCAACGTCTCAATAAATAACCAGCCATCGCTGCTCTTACATTTAAAGACAGCTCACCACCGTCCATACCATAATCTAATGCGATGGCAGTGGGATGATTTACATTATGAGGATGAGGCACCAGCTGCAAAGGCATCATGCGCATCCATTGATGGTCGCTTAGCTTGTCTTCTAAAGTTTGTATTTCTGAGCTTTTCAATGTGGCCTTTGTGATTCTAGTTAATACAAAATCCCGAAAGCTGTTAGATTTTCGATCATAAGCTCTTACATGCCAACGCAAACCATTATCGACGATACTGTGGGGAACGATATCTCTTTCTCCTGAGCCGCTACTTAGGGAGGTGTAAATAATATTAACTACCTTTTGATTAATTACTGCTTGAACTAATTTCGCTACAATAAAAATATCAGGGATATTTAAGTGGCTGGGTGCTTCAACTGGGAATGTTGTATCGCCAATGGCATCAAACCCATCAGTTATTTGATTAGAAAGTTTTACAAGAGTTTTACGAGGGTCATGTGTAAATAAGGGCCTAAAGCCCGCAGCTTGAAAATATTTCTTTTCTTTTGAGTCATATAGCATATTTTCAGGGCACAACTCTTTATAGAAATTGATATCACGAGTAGCTGAGGTTAACCCTTTCTCGAAATAAGAAACTATTTCAGCTCTCGTAACATATCCAACAAAAAAAAGTTTAAAATCAATGTATGACAAACGTTGTTTTTGAGTAAAGCCAATATCGTTTAAATTCATTTCTAATTATAAAATCAACTAAGTGAACCTAGTATGTTCATAAAGTGAATAGATATCAAATAATTTTTGATGAATCTTAAATCCACTCATAATTCATATCACTTTAGATAAAATATTATTTAGACTGACTAGTTGATATCAATCAAAATAGATTTTCACCACTTGCTTTTAAGCCTATATAGAATCATATCTTAAATAATATATAATGGTTATGCAGTGTTAATCCACTCAGTCGTACCAACATTTAAGAATCCTAAAAAAATTGTACGACCGTAGCTCAGCTGGTTAGAGCGCTACC
>NZ_CAKZKO010000101.1 GCF_937123705.1 uncultured Paraglaciecola sp.
TATCAATTGACAGAATCGTGCCCGCGTCAGCCTCGGCACTCTCTGGCAATTGGGATGAATTGTGCGTCTCTGCCAAAGTTAAGCTAGATGACTTTGCTGGAATGAATCCAGCGCTACATGATAGCCTCCCATCATTGAAAGTTAGGATCGACGTATGACATTGACCAAAGCAAAAATGGCTGAGCATTTACATACTGAACTCGGTTTAAATAAACGTGAATCTCAGGAGCTTATCGAAATGTTTTTAGCGGAAATGAGCAGGGCACTTGAGCAAGGTGGATGCCTTAAATTATCAGGTTTTGGGAATTTTAATCTACGTGATAAAAAGCAGCGCCCGGGACGAAATCCAAAAACGGGGGAAGCTAATCCTGTCAGTGCACGACGGGTCGTTACTTTCAAAGCCGGAAAAAAACTCCAGAACCGGATCAAATACCAACAAAAGTAAACTTCTGAACTGAAGATGCTGAACAGTTTCACTCATCTGATTGAGACTTAAATCGGCATGGAGTCGGGTATTGCTTCGGACAAATGGATGATAAACAAAACAAATTAAGGTCATATTCATTAATTATTCAGAAAGTTATTGCTATAAATATAACCACAATGAGAATCGGAGGTCACACTATGTTTGAAATACTGGCAACCCATCAGCGGGAAATAGAGGACGAATTACGGGAACGCGTACAGTTTTTTTTTGCAGCCAACAATGAAACACCTGAAAGTGTGTCTATTGAAATGAAGATCGCAAAACCTGAGCAGCTCAATGGTTTATCGACTATCCACATCTTAGTTAAAGATGCCTGTACTGGTACGACTTTACTAAGGATTTAGTAAGCCACAAAAAAACATATCAACGTAACCACCGGTATTTTCTGACGGGTTTTATTCTCGTATTTAGCCCTCAAATATTCATGATATATTAATGTGGTGTGGGTTTTAATGGAGCCGCATATTTATTTATTTTTAAGCGTAAAGCGTAAAGCGTAAAGTGTGAAAATCAGGGTGGTGTCCCCACCCTGATTTATACTCCCTCATCTCTTCCCAGTCATACACTAAACAGTGCTTAAGGCCGTAAAGGTAATCTACTTTTATTACTCTTGGATTACGTTACGAGTGAATAAGCTCGCTAGCTAAGATCTTCCATACCCAGGCTAAATACACGCCGTCTGGCTTGGGGGGTGTAGGGGTCTCCCCTACGGATAACACCTGCGGAGCACTCCGCAGAAATGTCAAAGCTCATCAGACCCAAATCCGGCATGCCGCCAGGAAATAAACCATCACCCACACGACAAACCGCTTTTAATCTTGGTTAGTGCTAAATCGTCTCAGATTGACCGCTAAGCTGTTCAACGATAAAAACCATACGAATGTATAAGCCGGTTTGAAATATAGCTGCTGTGATGCGTTTAAGGCCGCTCTACAATCTAGTAAGGTGAATCAGTGCGAAGCATTGAGAGGGCAACAAGCCCTAAACTACTTTTGCTTTTGATTGTTGGCTGGATTGGTCAGAACTAAGTTAAAAGATTCTGCTGTGATGACTGGCTTACAAAGCCCAAAAAATACGCTCTTTTTTGGCACGTTGCTTAGTTATCCACAGCCTTCTGTTATGTTTCTTTTGTTTCTTCTTGTTTCTAGGCTGTATTTCACTTTAGTAATCAATGCTTTACAGAGTTAAAAGTAACATTTTGATGGTTAAAGGTAACATTTTGATGGTATTAAAGTAACATTTTGATGGTTAAAGGTAACATTATTCGAACATTGCTTTTAATAATAAAGTAACATATGATAAAAATGTTACTTTATTATATTTTTGGTGGTGTATGTCGCTACAAGATCAACTAAATCGAATACAACTTAGTTTTGAGTCTAAAAACAGCAACAGCAATTCTCTAGCTGATGCAGATGGATTGCATTGCGTCAGTGAGAATTCAATAACAAAAAGCCATGCTTTAAGTCGTGCATATTATCGATTTGGAATAGTGGAAAAACGCTGCATGGAAGCACTCATAAGCAAGCTACATCCTTTGAGGGGCGATAATACACACCAAGAGATTGAGTTGTCAGCGTTGGAATACAGTGCTGCTTATGGTGTTTCTGAAAAGACAGCCTACAGAGATTTATCAAGTGCGGTAGAAACACTAATGCACAGAGTAATAACCACAGATCGGGCAGAGAACAAGAGGGGGAAACGCATTTTTACTTTGATGAGTGCCGCAGAGTACAAAACGGAAGAAGGTAAAATAAGTTGTGAATTTAACTATCACGTTGTCCCCCACCTGATAGGTATGAGGGAGAGATTCAGCAGCTATCCGTTACGCAAAGCCGTCAACTTCAGTAGCTCTTACACATGGCGCTTTTATGAACTGTTGGTGAGCTGGGCAAAACCAAAAGCTAAGACTGGTGGACGGTTTGTTGGATGGATAGAAAAGCAAAACGTTGAGGAACTAAGGAAAATGCTAGGTGTTCCCGATAGCTATAATTGGGGGCAATTTAAAAAACGAGTCCTAGATGTTATGGAAGTTGAACTAATGAAAAAATCAAATATCGACGTTGAATTCAACATAATAAAAACAGGGCGGAAAATCACCCATCTAAACATAAAATTCATTGAAGATGACCAACAGCAATTACTACTAGATGGAGGTGATACCAAACGGAAATAAGAATATACCGCCCTTCCCCAGTGCTGAAACACTGAGGCAGGACTTCACTTAAACGACTACCTGAAGGAGTCGAGAAAATGCGCAAGCACAATAACACACCTGCTAAATTGTGGGGTCTAATCTAATGGACTTCATCTCTTCACATTACATTTCAATATCTGTTGCAATGATGACTGCAACGTTGATCTTTATTCACCTCAACCTAAAAGACCGCAACGCTAGTAAATACATAGCTTCCGCACTCCTTGTGGTGGATCTGTTACCCGCCAGTATGGCCGTCTCCTGGGCAACTACTCAGGGCGAAGGTTTAAACACGTTTTTATTCGTCATCGGATTTATTGCCTTTGCATCACTCAAGCTGCTTTTAGTTTGGTTGTTGCTTAAAGCGATGACCAACAAAAACACCACCGGCGTGATGCTAGTTGTTTTAACCATGCTGGTGATTTACGCGGTCATATTGGCGGGTGCAGCCTTCAACGGTAACGTTTCAGGGGCTAAAAAGGCCGCTCAAGCCTCTTTAGATTCAGCCCCGATGCAATCAGTAGACGCAAGAATACTGTCGGCAGAAAACAAGCTGGAAGGTCTGGCCAAGTTTGCAAACTCAAGCAAAGCAAGTGCGGAAGCGGTAAAGATTGACCAGTTAAACACTCAGTTATCATCTGTCAGAACCACTCTATCGCGCTGCCCTGCAAACTACTTAACCAAGTGCATTAATCCAGCCCAAAGGAAAATTGATGACTTAGAAAGGCAGTTGAGCGGCTTCACGTACTCAAATGGAAACCGTGAATATGCTGGAACACTCGCGCTACTCGCAACACTCCAAGAACGCAGGACAGAACTATTATCCTCTGGTGGTATGGTCGCGGTTTCAGGGCTAGGTGCTGATGACCGTTTTCTATCTAAACTATTTGGTGGTGATGTCGAACAAGCCCGAAACTGGAAAACGTTAATTTTTATGATCGTTTTCGATTTCATCACCATTGGAATCAGAATGGTTGTGGCCTTCGTAAACCGAGGCGTTGACACCGGTGCATTGTTTCACGAGCAATACGACCTGATGCGCCGAATGGGTCACTCACACGATCAAGTTATGCTGTCTATGTCGGTAGCTGCGGGAGTCATTTCACTGCCAGATAAAAACAGTGGTGGTGGGATTTTAGAGACCGATAAAGTGGACAGTAAAAAACCACTTAGAGAGTCCACGCGTGGGGCTTCTCCGGCACTTTCTGACGACTTAGAAAGTGCTTATCTAAAGTGGTCTAATGAAGTCAAAAAAGGCACTCTAAAATGCACTCAAGATGTCGGAAAGCGGTTCATCTTAAAGGAGCTATCGAGCGGTAAAAACAGCCATAGTATTACGCCACTGGAAGCAGTCAAAATTCATAAGAATTGGTTGGATCGTGGTACTGATGAAAAGTGGTTATCGGTATTGGGTGGTATAGGTAAACCATCCCATAAATTGGCTTAAAAATATTCCGTCACTGGGCGGTCACTGTTGAAAATAGCCCTCGGAAATAGACCACATCTAGCTCCCAGATATACGTCACTGTTCCAAAGTAACAGTGACGTATTTCAACCTTTCCCATGCCGCTAGGCAGTGGAAATCCTCCCTTAATCCCCGAAGGGCTCACGACAATTTCGCAGAAATTGTGTAGTGAGTCCACAATTCATATCAATTGACAGAATCGTGCCAGCATTAGCCTA
>NZ_CAKZKO010000102.1 GCF_937123705.1 uncultured Paraglaciecola sp.
TTTTATCCTGCGTACTTGTAAACTTCTCGAAGGGGTGGCGTGTAGTCATGGCTTAAATCTTCAAAGCGCTGCAAATCTAATCGCGATTGAATGCGGTCAGTGCCAGTTAATCCTGCGCGTTGTTTTCGTGTGATCAATTCAGCAATACCCCGCTCCTCTGAATCTTCGTTATAGATTTCATCGCGGTAGATAAAAATAACAGTGTCGGAATCTTGCTCAAGTGATCCTGAATCACGAAGGTCTGATAACCTAGGCCGCTTGTCGGGTCGATCTTCACAACTTCGGTTTAGTTGCGATAAGCATAAAATCGGAATATCAAGCTCTTTGGATAATTCTTTGAGGCTTCGGGATATTTCGCCCACCTCTTCGTTTTTGGATCGCCCCTCCAATCGAATCAATTGCAAGTAATCAATCACAATCAGCTCAATTCCGTTTTTCCTGTGAGACGCCCTAGCAAGGCTTCTAAGCTGGTTTAACGTCACCCCTGCCTTGTCGTAGATGTAAAGCGGCTTATCCTTGAGCGATTGAACACCGCCCGATAACGCTGTCCATTGCTCGTTTTTCAACTTGCCGCTACGAATGGCTCCGTAATCCACTGAGCTGCGACTAGAAAACACTCGCTCCATCAGCTCAGAGCGAGCCATTTCCAGCGAGAACACCAAGGCCGGTTTATTCAAACTACAAGCAACGTGGGTCGCGATGTTTAACGCCAGTGCTGTCTTGCCCATAGCTGGCCTCGCTGCAAGCAACGTCAGTTGTGATCCACAAAGGCCGTTTGTTCGCTTGTCTAGCGCCGTTAGGCCGGTCGTTAATCCTGCAAGCCCATCAGAATTAAAGCGGTTATCTAGCTCGGTTAGCGCCTCGGCAATCGCTGGATTGATCTGCTCAACCGTTGGAGTTTGCTGGTCGGAGTGAATTAACAGCGATTCGGCTTTGGCGTATTTTTCATCAACGCCTGAATCACTACGCGCAATCTGGGCAATCTCGTTGGCAATGCCCAATAACTTTCGCTCTTTAGCCGCATCACTGACTTTGCGCGAGTAATGCGATAGCGAAGATAGCGCGGCGGGTGTGACCGCAATCTCCCCCATAACGTAAATCTCGGTGTTCGGATCGATTGTCATGGCTCGTTCGATCACGGGAACCGATTCAACAGGCAAACCATCAGCAAACAAATCAACCATTGCCTGCCAGATGCTTCGGTGGCTTGGGTCACTGAAATCCCGAAACGTTAAACCGCTCTGGTCAATCGTGTCTGGGTAGGCTAGTGCGATCGCTAAGACCGCTCGTTCGTTATCGATCAACATTGACGAAAAGCTCCAAATTTTTATCGAATCTGTTTTTTTTTGTCGCGTACTCAAGATCAGCTTTCCAGCCTCTGTCGTTTTGACCAAGGTTGAAAGGGTTTTTGGCTAGGTGATCAAAATACCAATTCCAGAATTTCATATCTTCGTGAGCTTCGCTTTCCTTGATGCGATTGATCAAGGTTTTTTCTCGCGATGACCCTTTGAATCTTGAGAGAATAACTTGCGGGTTGTTGGGTAGGTGGTTTTTCCAAGCGCTTAGGATTTCTTTGATCAAATCCCCATAGTCTTTTGTATTATTAATATATGTATTACTACCTTCATCATTTTCTAAATACCCCTGTTTAGTTTTCTCACTACCCCTATTTAATTTATTAACTACCCTAATTGCTCGTTTAGTGATCTGTTTACCCTGTCGAAAAAGGGTAATTTCGATCAATTTTTTAGACTCTAATTGCTTAATAATTTGAGTACATCGACCCTTTGAAATATCAAAAAATTCAGAAAAGTGAGCATTGCTAGCGAAGCAATTTTGATCATTATCTAAGCTGTCAATTTCCACTAAAAATAGTTTTTCCATGATGCTCAATTCTTTGTTTAACCAGATTTCTTTGGGTATCCAAACACCCTTAAAATCCCTTTTTGACTCGCCCACCAATTGACCTAAACCGCCACTATTTCGTTGATTAGTGGATTGTTCATTTCACGCTCAAGATCAGCCAAGGCTAAAACGGCATAAACCTTGTACCGATCTAAGTGATAAATTCGCCCTGTCTTACTGTATTGCTGGCGATGAAATAACATGCAAACGCGATTCATGCTGCCCTCCTCTTCGCCTTACCCAACGAATAAAGCCCACTAGATCGACCGCTAGCGCCTTTTATCATTCGGGTGTGGATGTTATTGCCCTGCTCTCTTAACTCGCAGATACGAGCAGCTAAGCGCCATATGTTGTACTCAGCAATGGCTTCTGCTTGAGTAATGGTTCCATAGCGTTTTAGATGGGCTAATACTTGGTCGGTTTGTTTCATTGGGAATGCCTCACAAATATTTCTGAGATATTCGGTTTAAAATCTCGTTTTGTTTTTTTGATGCCTCGTAGCCTTGCGGCTTTTCCGCCATGTCGTTAATAAAATCTAACTCCCAATCAGATAAAGGTTGGGGGTCTTCGATAGCATCAGTGATTATTTTCTTTTGAAAGTTATTCATTGCTTAGCCCCTCGCTTGCTTAGCTAATTGGATTTGTTGAAGCTCTTTGATTAATTAGCGATGGCTGGAATATAACCAACAACCTCTCTGTTATGAGCAGAGCGCTCTACGCACATTTGATAGACTTGCTGGGATGATCAATCCTGTCATTCACCTATCGAACGCCAGCTTTGGCTTGCAATCCTCGGCTGCCATTGAGCTACATCGCAATAAAACTGTTACCCGTTAGGGTTAGGCTGATTTACGCTCAGGCTTCATCGATAACAACTGATCTGCGGTCACTTGGTTATTAACGAGAGCTGAGAGCTTTTCAGCGTAATTTGTTTCATCAGTAAACTCAGTTCTAGGCAAGCTCTGATTAGCTTCCCATTTGCGAACTGCCTGATAAGAAATGCCGCAGGCTTTGGCTGTCTGGCTCAGACCTGCTAGATCGATAACTTTGGATATGTAATTCATGTTGCGAACAGTAACCGATAGTTACTGCTGCGTCAATAACTCATAGTTATTTTTCTGCAAGTCATAATCCCCCAATTCTATTCACCCAACAACAACCAAAACAAATTAATTTAAAAATAATAACTATTGGTTATTGACATAACAGTAACCGATAGTTATTATGTGTACACACCCAATCAAAAAGGCATAGACATGGACACTTACAACGACAACCCAGCAAGAGTCGATCCACCTGAAAGCCCAATCGAACTAACTAAGCTTAGACGCAAGAATCAAGACCGTAACGATGCAGACCAAAACTGGCGCAATCAGGATGTATTAAGTGAATCCGTTGGTGATGGATTGGCTTACAAAATCTCAACTAACGATATTTTTCATCAGCAATTAGTTAAAGCAAAAGAAGCAGGCGATGTTGCGCTATTTGGCCAGCTTTGCTTTAAAGCAATTGACGAGCAAATTATGGAGTGGGTGTAATGCAGGCATATCACGGTAGCGAAGAAACCAAGCAATTCTTTATTGAGAGAATGCAAAGTCATATTGACGCTGACGAGCTTATAACTGGCGATGGCTGGCTAGGCTCGAAAGGCTGTTCTGTTGGCTGCTTATTTCACAAGTATGATCATTCTCTTGGGGCTGAGCTTATGGGCACTCCTGAATGGCTGCATAGGCTACAAGATACTATCCACGAAAGTTGCTCCGACGAATTTAGAAAAACATTCTCCATTCGATTTCTTGAATCGATACCCGTCGGCAAAAATGTTGATTCAGTTAAATCCCATCTTCTTGTCTTCATTCTTGAGCGCAATAAAGACCGAGTGAGTGCGTTAGATATTGATGTTGATTTAAAAAAACAAGTTATCGATGCGATAGACCTCTCAATAATTCTTTATACAAATGAGTGGAGTGAGTCGGCTGCTAGGTCGGCTAGGTCGGCTGCTGAGTCGGCTGAGTCGGCTGCTAGGTCGGCTGCTTGGGAGGCTGAGTCGGCTGCTGGGTCGGCTGCTAGGTCGGCTGCTAGGTCGGCTGAGTCGGCTGCTGAGTCGGCTGCTGGGTCGGCTGCTAGGTCGGCTGGGTCGGCTGCTAGGTCGGCTGGGTCGGCTGCTAGGTCGGCTGCGTCGGCTGCTGAGTCGGCTGCTGGGTCGGCTGCTAGGTCGGCTGAGTCGGCTGCTAGAGAGAATGAGATTGATCTTATCGGCAATAAGTTAATTGAATTGCTAGCGGAATAGGACTAATGAAATGGCTAATCAACGTCACGCAACACCTAATCGAAAGCACTACCGAAGAGGAATGGCAACATATAACCATAGTCGCTTTGATCGCTTGGCTAATGGTGCTTTTGCCGAATTTGTTGAGAGCGAGTTCTTTCGTTCAATTTTAAGAGTGTCGATAGGCGTTTTAATGACGGTATTTATCGGTCTAACGATTGGACTACAGGTAGGGGTTGCGATATGACCAGACTCTACACGCAGCGCGACATTAACCGGCTATTGACTAACACAGAAGAGACTGTGCGAAAAGATAAAGCGATGCTAAAGCGCATTGAAGAAATAAAACGAACTTATAGAGGGGCGGCAAATGATGATAGATACATCAAAAGACATCGTTAGCGCATCTGAGTTTCTTAATGGGCAGCGATGTTGTTTGAATAACGAACAATGTCCTATCAACGCATCAGAGGATTTCCAGCGAGGCTATGCTGTGGAATATGAACGAGCCGAAATAGCCACCCATCAATCAATGAACGCCAGTAGGCAATGAGGATATTATGAGTTTATTAGCAGTGGCACCCGAAGGGATGGAGTTTGAGCTAGCTCCGCAAGGCAATTTTAACAGTGTTTGTTATATGGTTTGTGATCTTGGCTATCACGAGCGAGAGTGGCAGGGAGTTAAAAATAACAAGCGCATGGTTAGATTGGCATTTGAATTATGCGGGACGAGCATGGAGGATGGCCGACCGTTTTCTGTTGCAAAAAACTATACCCTTTCATTGGCCGAGTCTGCAAACCTAAGACAAGACCTTCAATCATGGAGAGGGAGGGCGTTCACAGAGGATGAGTTAAAGGGATTTGACTTATTCAACGTGCTAGGAAAGCCGTGCATGGTCAATGTCGTTCATACGACAAGCAAGCAAGGCGATAAAACCTACGCCAATATAGCCAGTATCGCCGCCATGCCACAAGGCGCGTCACTGCCTGTAGCGTCAAATGAACTAGTTAAATTCTCGCTCGATGAATTTGACCAGCTAACGTATGAGTCGCTACCCGACTGGCTGCAAAAGAAGATTAATGTTCACGGGGTTAATCAGCCGGTCACAAGAGAATCTGAAAATCCCGCGCCCACTGGTGGATCGTTCGATGACGATATCCCCTTTGCTGCCCACGAACTCAATCTCTATTAATTATTAATCGCCAAGGATGGCATAAAGGATCAATTATGAATGTTTATCTTGATATAGAAACTGTACCGCAACAGCCAGAAGATGAAGCCAAAGCCATTATTGAGCAAGATGTTAAGCCGCCCAAAACAATGAGCAAGCCAGAAACTATCCAGGCGTGGATGAATGGCGATGGAAAGTATGCGGGAGAAAAGGAAAAGGTAATTGAAGAGTCTTATCGAAAGACCTCGCTTGATGGCGCTAAAGGTGAGGTTATCTCTATCGCTTTTGCTGTGAACGACCTTGTATTTTCTCGCTGCCGAGAACTTGGTGAGCCTGAATCTGACTTGCTGAATCTTTTTGCTGACGCAATTCAATCTCACACCAATAAGCGACCACCCTACTTTGTTGGTCATAACATCCAGTTTGATTTGAAATTCCTGTTTCATCGCTGCGTTATTCGAGAGATAAAAACAGGCTTTGCTCTCCCTTTTGGCGGCAGGCATGGAAATAACTTTTATTGCACTATGCAGGCGTGGGCTGGATTTAATGGCCGTATATCGCAAGATAATCTTTGTAAAGCACTAGGCATTGAAGGCAAACCATCGGATATAGATGGCTCAAAGGTATGGGATTTTGTTAAGGCTGGCGACGTTAAGAGAGTTAATGAGTATAACGTCGATGATGTGAGGAAGGTTAAGGCAATATACGACCGTATTAATTCTGTTAGAGCTGATTAATCTAGGTCTTTGCCCTCTTCGGAGGGCGTTTTTAAACTACAGGAAATGTAAATTATGAAACAACAATTAATTGAAACTTCAAAAGAGGCTGCCAATAAATTAACGTGTGCAGTTATTGAGCATCAGCAAGAAATAGAGCGCATAGGCAATACAGATGCAAATCAATCAGTAAACATAAGTAGTTAGATATGAGCGAAGTAAGTAAAGTTGTGCTCGATTACATTGAACATCTTAATCTGCAACGCTCAGAGCGAGAAGGTGTACAAGAAGAGTAAAGCGTTAAAACGATTTGAATTATTGAAGGGGTATAAGTGATGGGTAGAGAGATTCGCAGAGTCATACCAAATTGGGAGCACCCAAAAAGAGAGAATGGCAGCTACCAGCCGCTTTATGACCGCTCGGCAAGTGAAAGTTTTGCAGAGTGGATGGAAGAATTTAATACATTTAAAAGAGATGAATTAAAAGAAGTTTGTGATGAGCATGATTACGATATTAATGACCCTTACTCGGTTTTTTGCGAGTGGCACGGCTCGCCCCCAGACCACAATTACCATCGACAATACTGGAGCGAAAGCAGCGCTACTTGGTGGCAAGTCTATGAAACAGTTAGCGAGGGAACGCCAGTTTCGCCCCCTTTTGAAACTCAAGAGGAGTTAGTCAGCTACTTAATCGAAAATGGTGACTTTTGGGATCAAAGTAGAAGGCGCGAGGGTCGAGCAGCAATGATTGACTGCTCGCCTTGGTCAAGGCGTAAAGCTGAGAATTTTGTTTTTGGCTCCGGCTGGGCTCCTTCTGGCGTTATCAGTAGCGGAGTTTTTATGAGCGGGGTCGATGCCCTTTGCGACAGAGAATAGATTAATCTACGTTGCGCCACCGTTGCGCTGCGCGTTAATTAATTAGGAGGCAGAACATGAAAGAAGTTTATCGGCACGAGTTCAATCTAATACAAAAAATTTTTTCAAGGCTTACAACCATGTGGCGAATAAATAGAGACTCTATTGATTTTAAATGGGGTTACTTTGCGCCACGGTTCGGCTTTGCCTTACTCCTCAATCGTGGCGGTTATTTTGATTCAAATTACGCGCTAAAAATTTGCTTATTGTGGGGCTACTGGAGCATCAAGCTACCCATCAAGACAAAGCTAGAAGGGGGCTGGTGCGGACGGCCTACCTTAGAAGACGGAACGCCTATACCGTTAATTGAGGTGGGATTGATAGAAGATATTGACGAAGAATATAAAGACGCTCAGAAGATGAACGGAGGCTGCTGTGGTTGATAGATATGAATTTGACGTTGGGCATTGCCCCAACACGGGCCAGAGCCTTTTTGAAAAGGTAGACTCTGCTGGCGAATGGGTTAAATACAGTGACCATTTAAAGGCATTGGCAGACGTTAGAGCGGAGGCCATTGAAGAGTGTGCGAAAGTTGTTGAAACCCAAGATAGAGGTGCCAACTACGAATGGATTGATGGCAGCTTTTGGGGAATGATGACAGAGAAATTTGCCGCCATGATACGAAGACTGGGCGCATAACCGCTTTAAACAGCGCGTTAGGAATGAAGCGCAGCGGAATGACGATCCGCTGCTTTAATTTGTTAACTGTTTTGAGGTGACTAATGCGACAAACTGGACAAACCTTTAGAGCGGTACTTGGTGCGCTGAAACTAGCATCGGAGGGAAAGCGTGTTGTTTATGAGTGCCGAACACACGAAATGGCAAGATGGACTTTCGATAAAGCTGCCAGAATTACTGCGGATTTCATGGAGCCAGAGATACCCGAAAAATTGGTGCTAAAAATCGGCAACGGCACAGTTAGATTTGTGGCGCGGCTGAATGAAAGAGAGCTACACCAGATTGAGCATTCTGAAAAATACGAGCTGGTGACTGACAGTTAACCCCAAGCACAGCGGCCTAGTCCGCTGATGCGACTTGTTATGTGCGACCTTAATTAAGAAGGTGATTTATGAAACGCAAATGTGTAGACCAAGATTGCGGCAAGAAATTTGTTGTCAGCAAGGACTTAAGAAAAGAAATGAAACAGGCGGCAATTGTGGCTGGTGACGAGAACCTATGCCCAGACTGCTTTAGGGATGTAATGCAGATAGCTTATGACCAATCATATTTTGGCTCTATTCACGAATGGGGAGCATTAGACACATAACACTGAATTCAGCGGCCATCGGCCGCATATATTTGTCATTTTTTAGATAGAGCGATCTTGATTAACTGAGGAGATGAAAATGAGTAAAGACGCACTTTAAACCTTGGTAGCGCTTTATAACTGGAGATAACATGAGTTCTTTGCGATGCACAACACACCATCATGCTTGCGATTGTCGAGAGGAAAAATTCAAGGATGCTGAAAACGAGCTTAAAGCCGCTAAACAGGCATTAAGTGACATATTTGAGGTATGGGCTGGGTCGGAGGTCTGCGCGCCACTAACGGCATCTGAGGTGATACAGCAAGAGATAATTGAAAAGATGGCTGATATTGCCCGAGACAATAAATAGCTTTATACCAGGCAATTATTTGGACATTCCGAAGGGTTCGATTAGCTAACCCTGATAGATATTAAAATCCGTGTTATCCGTAGGCAGGCCGGTTAGATCAAAACCAAAGTGTGGTCCTAATGGCTCCTCTACCCCAAGCCAAACTGTTACGTCGCACGTCGTCCCCACCTGATGGCCTGTGTACACCTGCAAGCGCTCACCTGCGACAAAATCAACCTCTTCGGTGATATCTTCGCTAACACCTACTTGAAGAACACCAAACGGCGCGCCATCTTTATAAATCTGGCTCTGGCCGTTGTTTGTTCCTGACGTTCTATTGATAACATGCCTAACCTTGTATGTGCCTGAGCGTAAGCACATCACATTCACTTGCTCTGTTGTGCCTGGACCGGAGGAAGCACTATAGCAAGCAACGGCCTGATCACCGCCACGAACTAAGCCGGTTGCCTTGCCATCAACTTTTCTTGAGGACGCCCCAGTTGCTAGCGCTTGAATCTGACTTGATAGCACCTCTTCGAGTGAGCCGCTCGCAATATTCAGCGAAGCGTTAATTGTAAACTGACCAATTAGGCGGTAATGCGTAAAGGTTGATGCTGCGAGTAGTTTAGTCGCCGCTGTTGTTTCATCAAAACCCACATCCATCGATCCGTCCGTTTTACCGATGGCAAAAACATAGATCGTCATCGCGTCAACAAGCGTTACTGTAGAGGGTAGCCCTCCAGCGTCATCTCCTGCCGCCCAGTTAGCATCTAACTGTTTAGTAATCTCAGCCGTAAGGTTTAAATCAAGTGTGTCTGTGCTATCCCTACAGCGCCCTGACAGCACGTTTATATCGTGGTCAGTATCAGCATCAAGCGAGAGGATTAAGCCATCAATGTAGTCAGTTGGGAGCCGTTGAGGGTCGCGAAAAGCATCCTTGTTACTTGTAACCGATGTTATCGCCCCGCCATCAGTCACGACGGTATAAAGCAGTGATGAAACAGGCCGCCCCGTTGTCGTTTGCTGCACTACCGTATGTGATCGGTAGTCTAAATAGATATAACTTGTTTGGGTTGATGGGAGTGTTAATGCGCCCGAACTGATCTCCGTGATCGTGCCATCTTCATCGTCAACCCGACCAGATGAGTAAGCAAAGCTTAAGCCGCTGGAGCTTGCCTCGTCATAATCCAAGTTGGTTAAAGCCGCTCCAGTCGTTGATTGGCTAGCCAATAGATCGGTTTCAAATACATTAACATCGTCTTGTGTATCGATTAACGCACCGGCTGAAGTCTCTAGTCGGGTTGAATAAGAACCCTCAATAAAGATATCAGGAAAGACGCCAGCAGCATTAGCAACAACAGGGTTGGCATGGGCTGACGTTTTAGCTTTATCCTGCCATATTGTGCGTAAATTGGTCGTGTTGTTGTCGTAGAAATACCGCTGCGCAGATGGGTAGACATCACCATTACTGTCTATTGCTTGATCGACGCCGTTTGAGTATAAATTAGCCACTACATAACCTCTATATTTTGTGGTATTGTCTGAAAATGATTGCTCACTACATCGCTAAAGCTATTGGCGCCGCATTGATAGTTCTTGCCTTTTCCGTTTGGGGGATGCCTGTTCTTTACTTCGTCGCCGCGCTTACTTTCGCCTATTTGATCGGATTCCGTATTGTTAACGGCTACTGGGAGCAGCACCCTGCTGAGATTGAGAGGCAGAAGAAGCGGAAGCCGTAACACCCGCCGCCGGTAATGCTGGCGCAGCTTTAAAGTTGGTAAATGGTCGGATAGCATCCTTAGCCTGGCCTGTTGACTTAAAGCCCTTACTTTTTGACACCCCAGCCGCTGTAATAGCAAAAAGCGGCTCCCCTCCAAACGCTAGCGCTTGAGTTAACCGGTTAAATGTATCCTGAATGGTTTTTGAGGCTACTTGAGTGGTTCCCGACGGGTTTTCTCTGGATCGTACAAGATCAGGCTGCGTCTTCTTAACCTCATTTAAAAAGCGCCGCATAGTCGCTAACTCTTTATTTGAGAACAGTTCACGCATTAATGAACCCGCTTTATCTATGGCGTCATCGTATGCCTTAATGGATTGCTGGGCAGAAATTACCTCCTCTCCATTCACCTTGTTGCTTTTAACTAATCGCTTGAACGCTTCCTGCCTAATAGCTTGCCATCCCTCACTATCCTCACCTAATATTTGTTTATAGCGCCGCGCAATGACCGTACCGGCTGAATTATTAATATTCGCCGCGCCAAGTAATTGATTTACGACCTGCTCATCTGTCGGGTTATCAGCAACTATTCGCTCAATAAGGTCGCCTGCCTTATCGGGTATATTCCGACCGGATTTGGTTTTTTGTGGATTTGATCTAAAGACCTTAGCGTACTCGGCAAAGGTACTCCGCGCCTGCTTTAATGACTCAACCGCCGCTTTGTCGCCCGAATAAAGCCCCTGATCAATCGCCTTATCGATTCCATCATCAAAAGCGCGCTTCATTATCCTGACTTGCCGCTTATCACTAAGGTTATCCGCCGCACCAATAGCTGTGTTTAATCGTCTTCGCATTTGTTCAATGCGCTTCATATCGATAGGCTTTAACGTTATATTTTTGGATTTATTTATTGATTTTATTTTTTTCTCAAAGCCTTGGATTTGATCTAGTAGTTTGCTGGTTTCTGGCAATGTCTTATCGAACTCAACTGACCTTAGCGCGCCGCGAGTGGCTTTTAATATGTTAGAAACACCATCCGGGCTAATAGCAACATCGCCTACCTCTTCATAGGCCAAGCTAACGGCTTCTTCTGCCGCCTGCTCCGCCCCTTGTATTCCCTGTTTAACAACTTGGCCAGCCTGACCGCGGGTTAGTGGCTCTCCTCCCAATTGCTCAGCAACGCGCGACCTAGCTTGATTAACCTGCTGTCGCTGGGTCTCTTCAAATGCAAGCATAATGTTTTGAGCTTTTTCACCCAAAGCTCCACTTCGTAACCTGTCCTCTAGCGAGAGTTGAGCCGCACTACCAGACTGCTGGCCTTTACTACTTTGAATGCCAAACTCACCGCCTTGTTCTGTCGCATCTCTAGCGATACCAGACAAATCAAGAAGCGTCTTAGCGTCTAACTGCTTTGCCACGTCTGGAGAAATCCCAGCGTTAATAATGAACTCCTGAGCCTCCTCAATCACCTCTTTAGATACAGTGCCGCCGCTAATCTTTCCTTTTACGAAATTACCTAGCCCCCTAATGATAGGTAGCGCAACCTCCGAGGCTCCTCCAGCAAGCGTTGATACGCCGATATCCGTTGGATCAATATCTCCACCCTCTAAGGATTGTTGTGTTTCTATGGCTGTTTGGGTGGCTCCTGATGCTGCTCCGCCTGTTAAAACTGCCTTCCCGAGCGTTGCAGAACCAGCAGCTAATCTAGTTGAAGGAGCAAATAACGTTGCCGCTCCGCCTAGCTGTAACGCATCAATGGGAGAGAAGCCAGGCTTGTTTAATATCACCTCTCTACCTTCAAATTCTAAAATAACATTACCCGCCTCGTCTGACCTAACATTAAGGGGTTTGTCTGTATTTTTTTCCAATATCTTAACGAACTCTACCGGATTAACAGCAGTCAACAGTGCCACAGATGCCGACGCTGGGACTTCCTTGCCTAACAATTGATTTACACCCATCTCCCCACCTAACTCTGGCAGGTTTTCCGTTGCGTTAGTTTCTCTAGCATTGCCAGTAAAGAAATCAGCTGCCGAATCAATAAACCCCTCCGCCTTTTGTGGGAATTTCCCAGCAGCTCGATCAGATATTATTTGCTGGGTTAAGTCGCTAGCCAGCATCGGTCTATCGGCTTTCTCAACAGTAAACGATAAGTCGAGCCCTTGAGCGGCTATTGCCTTCTCTGCCTTTTTCTTATCCTTAGTGGCAAAAGATAGCTCTAACTCGCTCATTCCTGCATACCTCTCCACGCCGTTAATATTTGCTCATCAGTCACGCCCGGGTTGCGCTCTTGCGTTTTTAGCTTAAAGTCTCGATAGAACATCGGCAGGCCAGTTTCGGCATCCCTGACACTATCTGATAGCATTGGCGTGGATCGCTTGAAAGCCAGCCATTCTGAGTCGGCCTTTTTCAGCGACCCGTCACGCTCAAGAACACTTTGGTAAAATTCAGATTGCTCGATCATTCTTGCGTTAGTGGCGCGCAGCGACTGAACAAGGAATTTATTAGCTGCGTTTTGATTGGTGAGGCTGGCCAATGTGCTTTGCGCTCGTTTAGCGTCGCCCTCTGTTTGTGGGCCTTTCGCCTTATTGAGTTCAGAGTTGACAAGCCTGCTAGATACACCTTTAAACGCCTGTAATGCGTCCACATCGGTATTAAGTAATTCATCGCCAGCGCCAGGAGAGAAAGCATTAATAGCCGAAGCTAATGCGCCTTTGGCCTCTGTTCCAAACCCTGTGCTAATGTCAATATTCTCTAACTGTGCTAACTGCTCGTCTTGCGTAATGGCATTATCAGCCTGATCAAGAATAGACTCGAACCGGGAAACTCGAGATTTAGCTAATGCCTTTTTCTCTTCTGTTAACCCTTTCTCCTCCGCTTCATTATTGATACTAACGAGAGGTGATGACCTTGATTCTTTCTCAATCGCCGCATCAACTTGGGCTAGTCGAGAATCGTTAGGGTCGAGCGTCTCTTTGAAGGCGAATAATTTTTCAAGTTTGGTTGTTCCAGAAGGCGCTTTAATCGTGCCATTTGAACGAAGAAAGTTAACACCCTCTTCAAGCTCTTGTCGAAACTGCGCTAACCCGCCGGACTG
>NZ_CAKZKO010000103.1 GCF_937123705.1 uncultured Paraglaciecola sp.
CGCAGGTATATAAAGGTCATCTTCTTTAACGTCTTTTTCATTAGGATCGATATCATTTTTTGAAGATGAGTAGCTTGAAATTACAAGCGCTGCCTGTTCTTGAGGTTTACCTTTAGTATCACGAACACTATTCTCATTTTCATTACTTTTCGGTATTGGGTTGTTTTTAAAGAAATCTTCTGGATTGGAGTAATCAAGCTCCCCTTCTTTTTTAAATGGTGCACTCGAATCTTGATTTATTTGTGCATTTTTATTTTTAGCTTTTTCTGCTGGACTCAACTTGCTTTCAGATGGATCTTTTATCTTTTTAGCTAGCTTTTCATTTTGCTCTTTTAGCCTTTTCATTTCAGCTTCAATGCGAGCTAAATCACGACCCGAAACCTTATCTTTAGATTGGCCGGTATCTCTGGTCATTTCTTCCCTAAAACGTTCCAAGTCCTTTTTCAGTTTTTCATTTTCACGAGCAACTAACTTAAGATCCGCCGAAAGCGCGTCAATACCTACCTCACGCGTGTTCGAGTCTGTAAGTATGTGGCGAATGCTTTCTTCTCGCGTTGTCTTTCGCTCAACTTTTTCACCGCTAGAAAAAATAGCTACAATGCCGAATATCACAACTAGACCTAAAGACATAGCTGTGTATTTCTTCATTTTAGGGTTCATATTTTCCCAATAAGCTTTCATTATTTACCCCTTAACAGTGATGGGCGTTTGGAAGTAGGAGCTTTTCCTTTTGCATTTTTACGCGCAACATAGACTTCAGTTTGCTGGCCTGGTTCTAAAACCTTTAGGGGCCAAGTTGTAACAGCTGCAACATCCCAATCACCACATGTTGCTTCGTTAAACTCCAATGCATTGGATGAGTTGTTTTCAGCAACACCTACAAAAACTGTTAGGCTATGACCCATTAAAACTTGCCCGTTTTTAAAGGAAACGGCCATACCAGGATGATCACAATATGGAGGAGTTATATTATTCGGCGTCTTATTCATTGAGTAACCTTGTGGAACATCCCCAAGGGCTAGCTTTCTAAATATTGTCCGTATTGTTTCTATATAAGGCTTACTCCTTTCCCATCTTTCAGCTTTTGGATTTGATTGCGCACCTGCAACTACAGAGCTACCATCAAGCTTAAGGAAAACCTCCCTCGGCGGTATTTCACGAGGAACCATTGTTAAGCTTAATGCTTGAGACTCGCTTCCTTTCTCTGTAACGAACATAGTTACAGGGTGATTTTTCTTGGTTGCGACATAAACCACGTTATCTTTAATACAAACTTCACCACACTCGCCATCATCTGACCCACCAGTAAGTGATGTAGACACTACTTCAGGATTACCAAATGGCGTTACTATTCGGTTTGGGTGCCCAATAGCTACAGGTATTATTTGATTCACGCCTGGAGTCATTTTAACGACAGCATCTTGTGAAACGTTGGCCCCGCGATATCCGCTTTCAGGATTCGCACGACTCTCCGATTCCACGCTTAACTTTTTAGCTTCTGCCGATGCTTTTTTCATGACACTTGCAGGTACTACTGGTATTGCATCTTGTGCGTTTATAGATGGTGATATTGCTAGAGCTACTGATAGCGCTAGGCTGCATTTAATCTTTTTCATTATTTATCCTGGCGCTCTTCTCTGCGTTGTAGACGATCAATAACACCTTCTGTCCGAGGGCGTCCTTCATACGTTGTCATGAAATCGATAATTGGAATGTAATTTGAAATGGCAATTGTAAATTCGTATGTTCTATCAATACGCTTTTCTGATTCGCTAGACATTCCTTTAGTAAACGAATAGCCATATACAAAAACCTTTTTCGATTTTGATTCATACTCTACGAATCTAGGCTCAAACCGCATACTTACTCTGTCATTCTTAATTTGTTGCGACTGAACTTCTAAAACTGAAATAACATCGTGGTAGATAGCCGGTGATAACATCCTTTCGATGCGTTCTTTAATAAACCCAACATTAGATGGCGTAACATTTCCGATAAGCTGGGCTAAAGCGAAGCCCCACGCTTCTTTATACCCAACTGAGGATGCATCATTTGTTACCCACGCCTCATCGTGTAAAGAGAAAGGCTGGATAGTAACGATTGTCTTTTTGTTGACTAACATACCAATAAGCATCAATACGCTTAGCAATAAGCCGGCGATAAAAATACGACTCCACTTATTCTCGTTTTGTATGCCTTCCCATGATTTGAGGTAGCTTTTAAGGTTCATGGTAAAAACCTCCGGATGTATGGATTTTTAAATGTTTTCGATTTAGTCATTGGTAAACCTGTCCAATACAGCATGTGAAGGAGGTAACCATCTGGGTGGTTATCTCTAAATTTTCGATAGAAGTTTGTAATAACAAGACCAATTACGGTGCACACGAACGCTTTACCCAAAATCACACCTACAACCAGTCCGATTAACATGGGAGCAAGCTCATCAGCGCTCCACATTAATAAGTGTGGTGGTTCATCAACTCGCCTTGGTATTCGCACAGGCTTCATGGCTTTCTCCTTATAGAATTAATGTTTCTATTCTCTGTCAAAGAGCCACTTAAGATCGCATCTGTTCTCACCCTTTTTGGGCAATTACAGCCTTATTGTCAAAATAATGTAGGTGAATTTGTATTTAATGAAGTTTTTGAGGGATGAATGTATTGCGTAGGTTTTTTATAAAAACTTTCACATGTGAAAGTTTTTCGCCCCATTTATCAATAGCAATAAGTGGGGCATGGTTCTTACGTTAGGATTATATTTAAACTCTTTTTTGTAAATTCCCCATAGCAATACCCACCAGCACACAGCAGGCCATCATAACAATAGGGATTATTATTGGGTTAAGTGCTATGGGTGCAAAAAATGCAATGCCCAACCCAAGCAAAAGATAACCTATAAATCTGACTCCGTACCGATGGATAACAGGTGAGGCATAATCAAAGTTAGTTCTTTTTATTCTCCAGGTCATCATTCCATCATACATAGCTGGTAGAAATAAAATTACCATATAGGGGGCCCAAGCAAGGAGTAATGCCATCCTAGTGTAAAACTGATAAACAATATTGCCTAACGCCTCTATCCTACCCTCAGCCCACTGAAACCACCATAGACCCATCTTTTCCATCCCCCTTGAATTTAACCTTTGCTCCTCAGTAGGGATTAATGTGTAATAAACACCCTCATAGAAGCCAGAGTCGATCATAGTAGATTGATACCATGATTCTGCTTTGTCTTCTATCCAATAGCGAGTGTGACTGCCAAGATTGGCATCCACAAGTTTGCTTTCTTGTTTGATGGCTCTGTCAGTCCAATCTCCTGGCACCAACAACAAAATAACTAATAGCTCAATTACCAGTAGCCAAACCACCAGCCATAATGGCTTCTTCATAATCAACCCTCCTTAACACTGTTTTTATTTGTTCACTGGTAATTAAGTCGTAAAGTACAGACCTAAGGCTGTTTTCACTTTCATGTAGTTTTGGGTATATTGTTAATCCACCTTCATGCTTGCTGTACCATTCACAAAAACTTTTGCCACTTCCAACTGTCCATGATGAACCTGAGTTATCAACAATCTCCACTTCCATTATTCTTGATGTTTCTGAAATCAACGCCTCGATAAATACAGCAAACCGAAGTGGGTCTGGTATCTTATTACCTGCTTTAAAGTGAACCGCCTCACTATATCTAACAAGAGCTTCTTCGATAATTTCATAAATCACTGGCTCTTCATCAGCACATATGTGATCCGTAATATACTCGCTAATTCTTTCTAAAACGAAACGTGATA
Organism: uncultured Paraglaciecola sp.; assembly: GCF_937123705.1. Lineage (GTDB taxonomy): Bacteria > Pseudomonadota > Gammaproteobacteria > Enterobacterales > Alteromonadaceae > Paraglaciecola. The sequence goes on from NZ_CAKZKO010000103.1 coordinate 3,791, forward strand.
CAGGCCAATCAAACTGAAGTAACGTAAGTGCCTCTGCATTTTTTCTGCATCTTGTTTTTAGGCCATCTACCACTCTTGCGTAGGGATGTTGCTTTGCCATTTTTATATAACCTCAATAATTTGTTTTTTTTCAGCAAGTTTCTTGCAAGTTAAACAAGTATTGGGAGCCGACCCTTGATTAAGCGCCCCCCTGAAATAGTTCCAAAAAACTCAAGGTTTGGAAGCATTCCTAATAGCTGAGCCGGCAATAGGTCATACTCTTCTTCCATCAACCTTTCGCCTTGACTTCCGCCATGCATAATAGGATCTTCACTATCTGTATTTTGACCTTGATTCCTCATAACATATTTAACCCGGGTCTTTGGTAGGTTATCAGTGATATATTCTTGGGTTTCTTTGTCCAGAACGCGCAAAGCAAACTTGTTATTTAAGTTACCCAATACCTGTATTGCTTTATCTTTACTTCCCATTCGAGCTGAGAAGTCTGAAAACGTTTGTGTTGCCACAAATAACCTAAGCTTAGCGCCTCGCCCTTTATTTAAGAGTTGGATAAAGGGGTCATTTATCACCTCTGCGGCTTCATCTACGAATATATTTACAGGTCGATTGTTCACCCCGAAATTATAGCGATCACCGGCCACCGCCGTTAAATCTGATAGCATTATGGAGCCAATAGCACTACCGACCATGCTATCTGTAAGCGAGTCCAACCCTATATAAGCCACTTGCCCATTGTTAATTATTTTGGCGTTATCTGTAATTAGGCGAGCATCACTTAGATCAGTAGAGTCTGGAGATAACATTTTCCCTAACTCACCTGATGTAAGCATGTTCATAATCGGCAGTAGGTTTGCCACCATTTTAGAAAAGTGAGTCGAGTCATGTTGGAACATACTTAGCAAGCCTTCCAGCTCTGAACTTGGCTTCACAGGCTGTATTACATCGTAGTAAAACCTAAGCATGGCAAATGCCTTTTTCTCAATGTGACCATTCTTGGCTTTACTTTTATATGGCTCTGCCTCGGCCTCCCAGTTGGGCATTACATTTTCCGAGTAAGCTTCAATAGACTGAATTACTAATCCAGCTGCGCCCCCCTCAAGAAATCGTCTTAACAGTACAAGGTTAGGTCGCTGATAAGTCATAACGAGCCCTTGTGCAATGTTATTCAAGGCTTGCCATGCAAAGCTTGTAAATGGGTCTGCCCCCGCCTCCGATGGGATTAACGCTGCTAGTCGGCTAGCTATTTCTGTTACGCGAGTAAAGTTTCTAAGCGGATCTATTCTTACTGAGTCTTCAGGGAATGCAGGGTGAAATGATACAAACCTTTCTGGCTCGCCCATTGCTTCACAGACCTTTCGAGCGTTGTCACGCATCTCTTTATCGCCTTTAGGGTCAATGATAATCACAGCTTCATTTCGCAAAATAGCCTGAGATATCATAATGTCAAACATTCTCGTTTTGCCTGAGCCTGTAGTTCCTACAATTAACGAGTGTCCTTCTGTATGCCCTATATCTTGAACCAGCTTCTTTTCCTTGGGCTCAAGGCCATGTATCCAAGTGGCACCTATTGGCTTTGTCTTTTTTTTCTCTCTTTTTATTATTCGAGTGAATTTTTTTGTTGTTGACTCAAATCCTACTACGCTTGACCAGTCTCGCTTTAATATCTCGAATACTCGCTGTGTATGCCTATTTTCCCAATCAAAACCATTTCCCAACCACATCTCATTTGGGTGGCCCTGAATTGTTTTTTGAAGGTTTTCTAGCGTAATAAATTCAAGTTCACGACCACTCAAGTGCTTTTGTAAACTTGCCAATTTAATAGCTTTAGGTATATGTGACATTGCCATAATTCCACATATGCCACTCATCCAATAAAAAGGATCTGATGGCATTGTGCTGTAATAATTCACACCCATAGCCACCGCGCTTGCTGATATCCAGCCTAGCGCTGCTTGCCTTTCGTAGTTTGGCCTCCAGGGCATTTCATACTCAAGTGAGTTGTACTTCATGATTAGTTACCTTCCTTTAAAAATAGATGCAATTTACCTTGCTTATACATCAATGGTGGTGATGCTTGACCTCTCTTTAAGTGCGCTCTCAAGCTATGTTTGCTTATATCATTATATTCACCAGCTATAACATCTAATGATTTACCACTAGTAACCAGGCAATCACCTTCCTTGGTCACTGCGCTAACAATCCACTTACCTTCACGCTTTAAAATCATTTCTTTAAGTAATTTAATAGCTGAACTAACCGTTATAACCTTTGGTTTAATATCATCAAAATCAGCAGTCATTTTTCCTTGCCCTCTCATCAGTAAGGCGTCTTCATCAATCTCAGGGATGAAGATATCTTTAACTGGCTTTGTCTCGATACTATTTACATTTGTATCAGTTAAACTTTCTTGCTTTAAGCCCTGGGTAAATGGCATGCTATTTTGCTTTGCTTGCCCACTGTTACCTTTTGTGCTGTCAGTACGGTCTTCTTTTGAGGGTTTTCTTTTTTGTTTTTTGCTTTTTCTGCCTTCCATAATCACTTGTTTCACTTCGACCTCTCCAGTTGCTAACTCATCAAGAGCAGCAATTAAGAGTGATGAGGTGCTTGCTTTAAGTGCTAGACCTTTAACGCCTTTAAAGTTTTGTATTTTCTTCATTGGCATTACCGGATCTCCCTGAATCAAATCTGCACTCCATAAACATGCTAGAACCTCAGAAGCACTGCCACACCCTAGAGATTCTGCACCTTCTGGGTAGATAATAGAAACCTGACCCTCAAAGATATACAAAACCTCTCCTAGCAATTTCTCACCTATTAACACTGGTAATATTGCCTTTTCGAGTATGTTTTTCGCATCTAAAGGTAAACTATTTAAGTAGCTAACTAATTCATCCTTCGCTGCACAATCTGCCTCCACTGATCTATTACAATCTGCCTCCACTGATCTATTATTTTCTTGTGGCTTTGTTTCTGGATTTTCACTTGTTAGTGGTGCCGGCTGCTTTTTACTTTTACTTCCAGGTATATTTTTATCCGCTTTGCTAGGGAATAAGCAGCTAACGTTTATTGATTCATTTTTGGTAGATGTCACACTCACTACTGTGTCAATGGGGTCGCTCGCTGTTTGTTCTGTTTGTACAGACTGGTTTTGTTCTGTCTTAACTGCCTCTGCTTCACCAAGAGCCCCTTCTATGGTTTCGGGATCTATATCATTCTTTAACAAGCCATCTAACGGTGATTCGTCATCAACTTCAGGGGAATTTGCTACGATCTCATTAACCATTTCAAAATCGACAAAACCATAATCTTTTTCGCTTGCATCTGTATCGCTTGCATCTGTATCGCTTGCATCTGTATCGCTTACATCTGTATCGCTTGCATCTGTATCGCTTACATCTGTATCGCTTACATCTGTATCGCTTGCACCTTCATCGCTTACATCGGTATCGCTCGCACCTTCATCGCTCTCTATATCTACAAATTTAATTTCCACCTCAGCCTCTTCGCCAATAACAACCCCTTTAACCGGGGCTGGTGGCTCATTGGTGAAAACTAGCTCATGCGACTCAAGCCTTAACCCTAGCAACTTTATAGTATCTGCTGGCTGGCCTTGCTGTATGATTTCTGGGCACACATCCCAGTAACGATAATGGGCCGACTCACCATTTTTCCCTTGTACTTTGTTTGGAATTGCAAAGCCACGCTCAATAAGGATATCTGCTAACGTATCGGGATCTCTTGGTATCCCTGGTATTTTATCTTTTTCTACTAATTCATATAAATCACCCAGCTGTCTCCAGGTAATAAAAACACCTTGATGTAAATTCCATACCTTTGCGCCAGGTTCATTAATCTTCCAGCGACCTGTTTTAACAAGCCTTCTAATTGCATCGAAAACATACCTTTCAACCGGTACACCGTAAGAAAACTCATCAACACTTAGTCTGCTTTGCTTAAGATCGCGAGCAACGCTTTCTTGATCAGCTTTGAGCATTAACCTTGTAACTGGTTGGTTTGTACTCGTTCCCGCAATCGCTTCTAGCATTGCCTCCAATATTTCAGGCCCTGACTCGGATAGAAACTGTAAAACATTCGGTGGAATTATCCGCTCAATAGTTAATACTGAAAACTGCTCGTGCCTCTTATGCCGACTGTCACGCCATCGCAAAAAATACCGGTCAATTTTATTGTCTACTGCCCATCCATAAAGCGTATTGCTATATGGATTCCAAGTAACAGAGCCACCCTTATCTGTTACAGACACATCTGATAAAGGCTTACCTACATCATGAAGCAACCCAGCGAAACAGCTGGCTAATCGCCATCTAGGCTCATTATTGCGCCTATCTCTTGGTGACCCTTCCATTGAAAAAATGACAGATTCCGATGCTTGAGCAGCCCAAAAGGCAACCTCAAGGCCATGCCTAAAGAGTCCACCAGCACCACGATGATGATGGGCTTCTGACGCAGGCAATAAATGAACAAATTCAGCGTATTTTTTTATTACGGGCAATATTAAGCTTTTGCACTCTTCTTTATTAAAACCTAAAGCATTGCGAATACGCTGTATAAGCTCATCTTGAGTTAGCAGTACTTTATCAATAGGTGCAACCGGTAGACCTTTCGCGAAAGGCGGATATCTCGGTATCTCTTCTTCATACTCATCAACCACCACCGGCTTGGTTTTTAAAGGTGGAGTTGAAGGGCCAAATATTCGCTTTAGCTTTGTTAGCATTCAGATAAAACCAAACAAGTAATTTTCGATGCTTAATAGTCCCAGACTTTCACTAAAACTATGAAACGCGCTTCTGTCCAAATTGGGCAGTTAGAGCCTGCTGTATTAGGCCCAATACACAGTAAACTTAACTAAGACGATTTAATGAATAGGAATTAAATAATGAAGCAAGCCTCTTTTCTCATTGTTGGTATTGTTTTCATGGCCGGCTGCACTAGCTCTCCTGAACCAGAACCTGCGAAAGATGTAACAGAAGTAGAAACTAAACAAGCGCGTGTAACCCGAGGGTTAACTCTTTCTTGGGATAACATAGGTCGAGGCGGAGCGGCAATTCGACAACCTGGTTATATTCATGTTCTAGGTGATGGTAACTTGCATACGTTAGAAGCGAAGGCCAACTTACCTGTAGCAGATATGGAATCGCCTTACACGGTTAATAACGCTATAGCTGCAGTAACTGAAATTGATAAGAATACAAAGGCTAACAGCGCCTTAGCAATTGCTGATAAAAAACACCAAAATATTAAACAGGGATATTCATTCTATGAGTTATCTCGTTGGGAACGTTTCTGTAATGCTGGGATAGGTATGGATGAAGCTGATTGGCACTTCGTGACAGAGAACGGCGGAGCCAAAGGCATACCCGATATACTTACAGATTCTTGCTCCCTACCCGACCATAACTACCAGTCATATTTGGATGCATGGGTAAGCTTTTGCACAGATAAAAATGTAACTTCGACACAACGGAACATTGTTAGAAGTAGTGTTCGACCTAAATCTGTGGTGAATCCATGCAAAGCAATAAAACAATAAAACTTAATGGCAATTACGACTCAACAGATCGCAAAGTTGAGTTATATGAAGAAATGCGCGTAATGCTAGAAGAAGCTGGCTCAAGATGTACACCTCTTGACTCTGTTATTGTTATTTCGGGTGTTCTAAACGATATAGCAAAAGAACATGTTGAGTTGCAAAACCTATCTTTAAAATGGCGGGGCCTTCTTGAGTCATCTTCATCGGTTCGTCATTTAAGCTTACAACGCAAACGTAAGGAGGGGTAATGAAGCTATATATTTGTGAAAAACCATCTCAAGCAAAAGATTTAGCTGCCGTTTTGGGTATAACTAAACGCGGAGATGGCTACCTCCATGATGGAAAGGAAAACTATATAACCTGGGCTTTCGGGCATTTATTGCAAATGTACATGCCTCAAGATTATAGTGATAAGTTTAAGTCTTGGTCATTAGATACCTTGCCAATTTCACCTGAGAACTGGAAGCTTAAAGTAAAACAAACCGCATCAAAGCAAGTTAAAGTTATCGATTTGCTTATTAAAAAGGCGCAAGTTATTTATATAGCAACTGACTATGATAGAGAAGGTGAAGCAATTGCACGTTCACTCATGGATAGAGCTCAGTACTCAGGTTTAGTAAAACGAGTATGCTTAACGGCACTGGATGATAATAGTATTCGCAAAGCGTTGAAAAATATCAAAGATGGTAAAGAAACCCTATCACTATACTATGCTGCAATTGCTCGCCAGAGAGCTGATTGGTTGATTGGCATGAACGCTAGTCGATTATATACAGTATTAACTCGGAAGGCAGGTTTTGACCAAACGTTGCATATCGGACGAGTAATCACCCCTACTATTTTTCTTGTTTGCCAAAGAGATCAGGATATTACTAACTTCAAAGCATCTCCATTCTGGACGTTAGATATCTCAGTCTCTGTGCAGAATGGACACTTTAGCGCTAGATGGTGTGCACCTGATGAATTTATTGATGAGCAAGGGCGTTGCATAAACAAAGCTTATGCAGAGCAAGTGGCAGCTCAAATAAAAGGGGCTCAAGCTGTCATATCTAAAGCTGAAACTAAAGCAGGGAAAGAATCGGCACCACTACCTTTTGATTTGACTTCGTTACAGCAATATGCAAGCAAGAGATGGGGATATACTGCACAAGAAGTGCTTGATGTAGCTCAGAATTTGTATGAAAAATTTCGCGCTACATCTTATCCTAGAACGGATTGCAGATACCTTCCTGAGTCACAAAAACAAGAAGCTAATGAAGTTCTTCAAAATTTAATTTTATCTGACCAAGCAGTGTCGGGGCTGGTGGCCGGTGCGGATACAAGCCGTAAGTCACGCGTTTTTAATGATAAAAAAATAACAGCTCACCACGCTATTATCCCAACGCCGTTCAAAGTAGATATCTCCGCCATGTCTGAGCCTGAGTTCAATATTTATGATGCAGTACGGCGTTTTTATATTGCTCAGTTTTATAGTCCAGCTGAATTTAGCCGTACTGTAATTGATGTAATGTGTGGTAATCACTTATTTATAGCTGCTGGTAAAACACCTCTTAAACAGGGTTGGAAAGTACTTTTTAACTCCGAAAGTGAAAGCTCCCCACAGGACGAGGGTACAGAGGCTGGTGAAGGGCTCGCAGAGCAAGATAAACTTCCGCGTGTAAATCAAGGCGAGCCTGCTCTGATAAGTAACTCATCCATTGGTAGTAAAGTAACACGCCCCTCACCCCACTTTACAGAATCTTCATTATTAGCTGCTATGGAAAATATTTCTCGGTTTGTTACTGAAGAAAAATTCAAAAAGATTTTAGCTGAAACTGCAGGGCTTGGTACACCAGCAACTCGTGCGGGCATTATTCAAGGGGCCGTGGATAAAGGATATTTTAAGCGGCAGAAAAAAATGCTTATTTCTACCGAAAAAGCAAATGCCTTAATAGCTATTATGCCACCAGCCATAAAATCTCCTGGCATGACAGCGGCATGGGAGCAAGAGTTAGAAAAAATAGCTTCCGGCCACGGTAATATGACTGTTTTTATGAATCAAATAACCAACTGGATTTGCAAGCTAGTAGAAGAGCTAAAGGTGAACTCTTCTGCTTTAGTGGAAAGTGGTGGAACTATTTCTAAGGCATTTGAAGGGACTAAACCCGCAACTCATGAATGCTTTAATTGTGGAGGTGAATTAACCCGGTTAAAAGGATCAAATGGTTTCTTTTGGGGTTGCAAAAACACCTCGTGTAAGAAAACGTTTAACGATAATCGCGGTAAGCCTGTCGATCCTATAAAAGCAACAACCCCCCAAAAGAATGCTCCCAAATGTCCCGAGTGCGATTCACCTATGCTTAAGCGAAAAGGTAAACCAAAACAGGGAGAAAAGGCTTCTCAGTTCTGGGGATGCTCAAACTTCCCCACCTGCAGAGGTGTTCAGTCTATTAAACCCAGGAGAAAATAACTCATGAAAATAAATAATATTCAGTCTATTAAACCCAGGAGAAAATAACTCATGAAAATAAATAATATTATGCAACTAAGAAAGTTATTTGCTTTATCTTCAGTTGCCTCAGCCATGATTTTAACAGGTTGTGGCGGTGGCGAAGACGATAATAAAACGTCAACACCCGATACACCGGCAGTAATTTCAATCGAAAACACTTCTATAAATGAAGGAAATAAAGGGAGTAGTAAAAGTCTGTCAATTCCGATAAGACTTTCTAAAAAATCAGCAGAAGATATTGAGCTTGGATATTCTTTTGAAGATATATCAGCTATTAATGGTGAAGATTATTCAGCGAAGAGCGGTAAAATAATCATCCCATCGGGTAGTCGGCGTGCGCAAATTGATGTTTTAATTCATGGAGATGATAAGCATGAACCAGATGAGTATTTCAAAGTTCATTTAGATTCGGTCACTAATGCAGAAATAAATGATAAAAATAGTTCAGCCACAATAACAATACTCAATGATGACTCAGTTCCAACATTAACCTTTGATACAGTTATACAATCAGCTACTGAAAACGTGGGGGTTGTTACAGTTCCGGTTTCATTATCAGCTGAAAGTGGCTTTGATGTTACTGCTACGGTGTCATTATCTGGCACTGCACTTCTGGGCGATGATTATACGCTCAATGAAACTGAAGTATATTTTTCAGCAGGAGAGACATTTAGAGAAATTGAGCTATCTATTATCGAAGATCCAATACCTGAGGGTGGAGAAACAATCTTTGTAACGTTAGAACAAATTGAAAATGCAGATCTAATTAGTGGCGAGGGTTCTTCTCATACAGTTGTTATTTTGGGTGATATTGGATTAAACGATACCGGACTAACCAAATTCAGTGATGGAGTTGTTTCTAATTTATCATTTGAGCCAGCAAGCCACCCGGGACAAGATGCTTCGTATGGCCGCGATCTAAATCAAGCTGGTAACAATGATCACGGTCATGCAGGCTTTTCTTTTACTAAAATTGACTTCAATGGTAACCCACTACCAGCTACCAGTGAGAATTGGAGCTGTGTCCAGGATAATGTTACCGGATTAGTCTGGGAGAATAAGCAGCCAGATTTAACAATTGAAAAAGAAAATGGTGAAGACGATGTTTTGGAAACACCAACCGGCGATAGTTGGCGCGCCGGCAATTTTACCTATGCGTGGCATAACTCAAATATAAAAGATAACGGAGGGAGTTCTGGATCTCAAAGAACGACAAAAAATTCCTTACCTAAAGACCGGCCAGTTACTGTAACTAATGGATACTGTGGATTCACAAAAGATCCTGGTCGCAAAGATAAAATTTATTGTGACACCCAAGCTTATATTACTGAGATGAACCGAGTTGGTGCGTGTGGTTTTAATGACTGGCGAGCCCCAGAAGCGAGTGAATTACGATCTATTGCGAATTATGAGCAACCTGAAGTGACAACAGTACCAGAAAGTAATTTCTTTTCTAATTTAAAAACAAATACTAACTACCTAAGTGCAACCCCTGGTGCTGATAATGAAGCATCGGCGTGGTGTTATGATTTTGGTGATGGTCATGTAAAGCTTTGCCAAAAAGGTGTATACCAATCATTTATCGCAGTGAGGAATAAAAAATGAAATCTATTAATTTAACTGCATTCGCTATATCAACCCTACTTTTAACCTCTGGAGTTGCTGCACAAGTATGTAAGGAAAGCACAATCTACCCCCGGGTAAGTAGCCAGCAGTATATTGATCACTTGGATGGAACTATAACGGATGCTCAATCCGGTTTAGTATGGTCGAAGTGCAGCTTAGGCCAAACCTACTCTACTCGCGGCTGCTCTGGGGTTGCCGCTAATTTAGATTGGGCTGACTCACTAACAACGATTCAAGACTTAAACACCAGTGGAGGCTTAGCAGGTTATGATGATTGGCGATTACCCAACATAAAAGAGTTAGCTTCGCTCGTAAATGCGCAGTGCCATAGCCCTGCTATAAACTTAAGTGTATTTCCCGACACACCATCAGCAACTTACTGGAGTTCAACTTCGCGGGCGGATACTTCAGGTGTGGTTAATGGCGGTTATAGTATTAATTTTGCTACAGGATCTGATTTAAGTCCTGAAGTTACAAATTTACGACACGTTAGATTGGTCAGAGGAAATAATTAATGCCATCGATTAAATTCACTGTAGTAGCAGAAAGGTTGTTTGTGGATGATGAGTTATCAATGGATGGGCTTCAACTTCTTGCTGCCCTTGTAAGTAATGCAGAAATGGGCCTCATAAGTAAACGCCATGCTGTCCTAATAGGTACTGAATGTAATTTACATAAAGAGCAAATTGATGATGCTTTAGAGGAGCTTTTGGAGTTAGGTTACATTCAGTATTGTAGTAATACTGTGCGTGAAAGCCATAAACGTACTTGGGTAGTAAAGCCTTGAATAGATCGAGTATTACAGGGGTAACTCTGTAATACTCATGTGACAATAGCTAGTAGAGTTAAGAAATAATCAGTTGTTTAAGAAATCTAATCTGCCATTTTAGATCACGATTATACCAAGTTAAATTTACTGTTAGTTTATTTTTATATTCTTATCTACAAACAATATACTAATAAGTTTCACATGTGAAACTTTCCGAGCTTTAGGGTTTAAACAAATCAAGCAAAACGATGAGCTTTATTAATTCCTTATTAGAAGCTTCCATTCTGATAAACAAGGGCTGGTGCTGGGTATGCTTATTGGATACCAAACTGCATTGCTGAATGATTTAGCAATAAATACGGGCCATAATAGTTTAGATTCTTTACTATCAACATTGTCATCCAAACTAATAGAGGTTAACGATATTGTCTCCCTGTTATTAGTT
>NZ_CAKZKO010000104.1 GCF_937123705.1 uncultured Paraglaciecola sp.
TCTTTTGAATTGACAGGTAAGCTAAAAAACGTGCCATCTTTGCCTAAAGTGACCTCCCCTGAATACGCTTCATCCACACCTTCCACAAATATGTCTTCTAGAGTGCTAATGGGCAAGGGTGGCACTATATGGTGCAAGACTAAATGCCTAACTTTTGCCTGTTGTGCTGTTTGCGCCGCTTCAACAGGGGTGGTGTGATAATCGAGAATATCCTGGGTGATCTTAGCAATGTTGTCACGGTCGGTTTGTTTTACTCTTTCATTGATCAACATAACTAACTTTTTAGAAAGCGCTTCATGCAATAACAAGTCAGCGCCTTGGGCAAACTGGGCGACATTGGCCGATTTTACCGTATCACCGCTTATTACCACTGCACGCCCTTTATATTCAAACTTGTAGCCTACCGCCGGTGACACTGGGTGATGATCGACTTTAAATGCCGTGACCGTTAAGCCATCTTGTTGATAAACCAATTGCCCTTCACCCGCCACAGGCACGGCAAACGCCTCGGCTACTGCATTGCTACCCGATGGCGGCATGACTTTTGGGGTGTGGTGAGCAATACGATAACCATCATCAAAAAAATACGCTTGGTTGAAACCTTCTACTACTTTTTCAACGCCTTGTGGTGCTATCACCGGCAGTGGCGTAGTGTGCGCGCCATTGGCCCAGCGCTGCATAATTAATTCCCCTAAGCCGTCAATATGATCCGAATGAAAGTGAGTTAAAAACACCGCTTCAATATTCGCAAGCGGCACGCGGCCTTGTTGCAATACTTTGGATGCACTGCTGCCCGTATCCACGATAAACACTTTTTTATCGGCAATAATAGCAGTGCATGGCCCCGAACGTTTAACGTCCATCATAGGCGAGCCCGCACCACATAAATATACATGTAACCCATCAGGCAAGGATGTCAGCAAATTACTGGTTAAGTTTTTATCTATGGTGCGTTGCATTATTTTTAGGGTAATCGCTTCTTTACTAAAAAATAAAACGGCGACAATCAATACCAAACCTAATGCAATAAATTTAACTGTTTTCATTTAAGTTACGTCCTGAGCCTTGATTTTTAATTATGATGTCATAAATAGTGTCAATATCATATATGCTGCTTGCATAATCAATATTGTTATGACATTGTTTGTGACATTACATAGATTTGTTAATGCCATGCTTAATAAAAACGTCGAGTGAAAAAGACTATGCCTGAAAATAATCAACCTTATATTTTATATGCCATGACGGCCTCGTTATTTTCCGCAAAAGTGCGCGCTTATTTACGTTTCAACAAGATTAACTTTATAGAGCGCGGGGCAGGCAGCCAAGAGTTTCGAGAAGAAATCGTGCCTAAAGTAGGGCGTTGGATCATTCCGGTATTAAAAACGCCTTCAGGTGAACTGCTGCAAGATGGCACCGATATTTTAGATTATTTAGATAAAAATGCAGCCAACAATGGCTCTATTTTCCCTGAAGATCCCAGCATAAAAGCCATTGCCCATTTATTTGAATTGTTTGGCTCTGAAGGTTTACTGCGCCCGGCTATGCATTATCGTTGGCATTTTGATAAACAAAATTTGACCTTCCTGAAAACTTCATTTAGAGATTGTTTGCCACCAGCAGCAAACCAAACCGAATATGAGGCTTCCTTTGAATTTGCCAGTGGCAGAATGCGTAAAGTCACAGAATATTTTGGTGCCACCGCCGATAATTTGCCGAGTATTGAAGCCGCTTATTTAGAATTTCTGGCACTATTACAGGTACATTTAGATGCCCACCCTTTTTTACTAGGCGGTAGGCCTACTATTGCCGACTATGGATTATTCGGCTCCTTGTACGCCCACTTAGGCCGAGATCCCTATCCACTTGCCTTGATGCAACAACATGCGCCAGCTGTTTTTCAATGGATTGAGCGCATGAATTCACCTCATACAATCGATAATCATGTGTACGCTGCTAGTAAAGGTGAGTTGTTTAAAAGCGATGCTTTACCGCAAAGCCTAACAGCATTAATGCATTATATCAGCGAAGAGTATTTGCCTGAGATAAGTGCCCATGTCGCCTATACAAATCAATGGCTTACACAAAACCCAGATGTTCCTTCAGGCACCACAGGTGTAAGTGAAAAAATGTCCCAAGCGTCACTTGGTATGGCGCAGTTTGATTGGCGTGGTAAAACTATGAGCTCCACAGTGATGATCTACCGATTTTATTTGTTGCAGCGTTTAACTCAGCATTTTGAGCAACAATCCGCCCAAGTTCAGCAGCAAATAACGCAAATATTTGCAAACACAAACCTAGATAGCCTACTCACACTCAAGACTCAGCGTAAGGTTATTCGCCAACACTACAAAGAAGTGTGGGAGTAACACTATGCAAGCCACCCAAATACGCACCACTGGGTTTCACGATGGCACTACCGATGACATTTTTGAAACCACGCATACTCCTCTAGCAGACTTGAAAGAAGGTGAAGTAAAACTACGCACCGATTGGATTTCTATCGATCCTGCTATGCGCGGTTGGACCACCAATAAAAGAAGCTACATGCCGCCAGTGCAACCAGGGGATGTGATGCGCTGTTTTGGGGTGGCCGAAGTGCTTGAAAGTCGCGCTGATAAATTCACTCAAGGTGATTGGGTCACAGGGTTTATGGGGGTGCAGGACTTTGGTGTGGTTGGTGCAAAAATGTTGCGTAAAGTGGATCTGAATCTCGCCGAAGCTAAAGACTATCTGGCTGGCTTAGGCATGACGGGTTTTACCGGCTATTTTGGTATGACCGACATTGGTCAACCTCAAGCAGGTGAAACCGTAGTGGTATCGGCGGCAAGTGGTGCAGTGGGCTCTATTGCCGCACAAATCGCCAAATTGGCCGGTGCTAGGGTGATTGGCATAGCTGGCGGCCCCGAAAAATGTGGGTATTTACTCGAAACATTGAAGCTCGATGGGGTGATTGATTATAAAAATGAGGCAATACCCGCCGCTCTTAAACGTGAATGCCCTAAAGGGATAGACGTGTATTTTGATAATGTGGGTGGTGACACACTTGATGCAGTCATGGGGCGCATGAACTACCAAGGGCGCATAGTGGTGTGCGGCTCGGTGTCTCAATATGGCGATTTTGCTAATGCTACAGGACCTGCCAACTTTATGACTGTGGTCACTCATAGCCTTAAAATTCAAGGCTTTACCATGAAGGACTATATGCACCGCGTGCCCGAAGCTTTTAGTTATCTACTTAAAGCTAAGCGTACTGGCGACATTATATTCAGAGAGCATGTTGTTACTGGGCTTGATAATTTTCAAAGCGCGTTAAAGATGATTTTCACTGGGCAAAATCACGGAAAACTTCTATTAAAGGTGAAAAAATGATTTGGGAAATATTTATTGCGGGTGGGCTTTTTTACGGCTGCTTTTTATTGTGGCATTTTAACTGGCGCGGCCCCATGCAAGCTAATGAAATTGCCAAGATGATGGAAAAGCTCAAATCCAATGAAATAAATAAGCATAGCGATTTAACGGTGTTACACGAGTTTATGCTAAGTGACACTGGCAAGGATTTTTGCATGGCAAATTTTGTTGAGTTAGCCGCCAGTGATGTGAAAGATCCCGTCACAGGAGAACTATTACCACCGCGTCAAGCAATAGAAAAATACACTAAGGGAATATTACCCAT
>NZ_CAKZKO010000105.1 GCF_937123705.1 uncultured Paraglaciecola sp.
ATATGGAGTCAGCATCATGAACTACACCCTAACCCCAGAACGACTACACCAGCAATGCGTCCAGCGTATCAAGGACCGCGCAATTCTGAAATCACTCGGCAGCCACTTTGAGAATCAGGCCGGTATCAGACAGCGTTCAGAGGCCAAGAGAGTCAAGGCGCTGATTGTAGATGCTGAGAATCGCTGCATTGATTAAGCGTTATCCAGATTGCCGGAGAACGCGAGTTTTGAATTACGTCGGCAGGTGATTCGGGAGGTGAAGGAATGATCTGGCTAATCCCAATCGCCCTGATTTTCGTCTGCGCCTTTGTTGGGTTTGTTGTTGGGGGTGTGCGATGAGAGAGCGCAAGGTAACGGCCCTGTACTGCGACCACTGCAACAAGCGTGGGTTTCAGCGGCCAAGCATGGCGAGGCACGAGCGCACTTGTACAGCGAATCCTCAACGTGAATGTGGGATGTGCCAGTGGATGTATGAAAATAATGAAATTGATATTCACGGCAAATCAGTAGCGGAGCTTTATAGCGCTATTGGCGAAGGGGGTGATGACGGGCTGGCGAGATTGCGTGAAGCATCTAACGATTGTCCTGCCTGCATGTTGTCAGCCATTCGAATGCTTAATAAGGCCAATGATGAGTTGTGGAAGCAAAGCGACGGGAAGGGATTCACGGCAACGTTTCACGTTGATTTTGATTGGAAGGCAGAGCGCGACAGGTGGAATGAAACGTCTACCGCAATCATGAATGAGCAGCAGCAAGACGCTGGAGGATATTATTAATGACCATCGAACAAGCCGCCCGAGAAATCCTGCGACTTTGCGAGGCTGGCCCAATCCCCGGCGGTGTCTCAATCAAGATTCAGGAGCAGGCTCAGGGCATTGTTGATGCGTTTGAGTGGGTTGACTGCTCGGATAGGTTGCCTGAAGACGAAAACCTCAAAAGAGTTCGATACAGCGATGGCAGTGAGGGCAATGACTGGTTTGAGGCTTGCGGAACAACCGAGTACGACAGGCGATGGCAGAGCATTTTCTCGCAGCCGACTAGCTGGAGGAGGATATTGTGAAAACCCGACACAACGACACGCATCAAATCAACTGGCCGCTGGTAATCACCATGCTCGGGCTGGCTTTGTTTTGGGCTTGGGTGCTGTTATGAGCAAAGACATCATCATGCAAAAGCGCTCAGACGGCTCGTTAGTCCCGACTGACACGATGGGTCAGGATTACATCAAAAACCTGCCACACGGTCGCTCAGTCGGCGTAACAGTCACTCAGGCTCGGAACTACAAATACCATCAGAAGCTGATTTGCCTACTTACCTACTGTTTCGACGTGATGCCCAGAAAACGGGTTGAGTATCGAGGCCAGATGATAGAGCAGGAATTCGAGACATTCCGCCGTGAGTTTGTCGCCATATCAGGCCATTACACGGTCGGCGTGAAGATGAACGGCGAGCTGAGAATAGAGCCGCAATCCATCAGCTACGCCAAGTGCTCAGAAGAACTGGCACAAAAAATTTACTCGGACGTGATCAATAAAGCACTGGAGCTTCTGGGTACGGATCAGACGCGGGATGATCTGGATGAAATCGTAAACAATATTTTGAGGTTTGACTCATGAGAACCGACAACACCGGCAGCTCACAACCACCCAGAGCGCCGAAACCCAAAGCCCCGACACTTGCCAACAAATTCAAGCTGACGATTCCAGGTGATAAGAACACAGTCCCATACGCGATATACGGCGACACGCTGGACGATATTGTCAGGCAGTACAACGAGCGTCGAGAGCCTGTCTACACGGGTACGGCTGTGAGGGGTGCGAAATGAACGCCGATTGGAAGTCAATCACAAAGTACTTGCTGTCAGTCTCGGGATTGACTCAGGCGGCACTTGCGGCAGTTATCGGGGTCCATGAGAACACGGTGTATCTGATAGCCAAGGGTAAGACGCTAGACCCGTCGAGGCAGGTTAGATCAGCTTTGTGGAATATTCTAACGTTTCAAGTTGGGCATGATAAGGCTCAGGGGTATTTGCTGTGAGCGATACGAATTACATGCTTGAGTCACTAATGATAACTGGAGCTATATCGTATTTTGCAATCTATCGTCCGTGGCGAGGTGCAGGCATAGCTTTGGATGAATCGATTTTCATGTGGTTCATTGTGTCAGCCATGTTCAGCTTTCCGTGTTCTGTCTTTGTTCATTGGGCCGTAGACAAATGACAGCC
>NZ_CAKZKO010000106.1 GCF_937123705.1 uncultured Paraglaciecola sp.
ACCTGTCAAACTTGCCTGGACACTGATTTGTGCTGTCTCTAAATCTCGAATCTCACCCACCATCACCACATCGGGATCTTGACGCAAAATGGCCCGCAAGCCACGAGCAAAAGTCATATCCACTTTATCGTTAACTTGAGTTTGACCTATGCCTTGTAAATCGAATTCGATGGGGTCTTCAACCGTTAGAATATTGCGGTCTCTTGAATTGATTTCAGATAACCCGGCGTACAAGGTAGTCGATTTACCTGAACCCGTTGGGCCTGTGACCAAGATAATACCGTGGGGCTTATGTACTAGGCCAGAAAAGTAGTCACGATTGGTTTGAGTCATACCCAAATCAATTAAATTTAAGCGCACATTATTTTTATCTAACAAACGTAATACCACACGTTCGCCATGGCTAGAGGGCATAGTCGATACCCTTACATCTACTGCTCGGCCTGCTATTCGTAGGGTAATCCGTCCATCTTGTGGAACACGCTTTTCGGCTATATCCATTTTTGACATAACCTTGATTCGGGAGACTAACATTGAAGCCATTTTACGATTCGGTCGTAGAATTTCTCGCAGCACACCATCCACTCTAAAACGCACTAAAAGTTGCGATTCAAAGGTTTCGATATGAATATCTGATGCGCCTTCTTTAATGGCTTCACCCAACATGGCATTAATAAGTTTAATGATGGGGGCGTCGTCTTCACTTTCTAAAAGATCTTCGGTATCCGGCAACTCTTCGGCAAGACTAAACAAGTCACTTTCATTGCCAATGTCTTCCATTAATTGCTTGGCGGCTGACGAATCCCTTTGAAAAGCGTTGGTTAAAATGGATTCAAACTTGTCGAGCTCAATTTCTTGAAGGCGAAATTCGGCGCCTAAAAAACGTCTAACTTCGGCAAACACCTGAAATTCAGTGTCTTGTGTGTGATACAAAATCGCTGGCTCTTCGCCAGTATCTAGCAGGACCTGATGACGTTTTGCAAAACTAAACGCCAGCTGTTTATGCTCTGGCTCATCAATTGGGGCATCGAGATCGGTACCCGATTCGAGCAATGCCTGCTCTTCGGCATCTGCTGCGCTTAACTCTGAGGTTGACATAACTAGTCGTTACCCTGATTTTCTTGTTTTTCTTTATCGCCAATATAGTCGTCAAACGAAGGAGGCAGACTTAAGGACTCATCCCATTCTGGCAATGACGGCCCTTCGGTGAATGGCATTAAAGGAATGCCTTGAGCTTGTCTTTTTAATTGTTCCGCTCGAATATACTGGTATTTGCTCTGGCTGATTTTATTCATAGTCACGCCATCACGAATGATAGTTGGACGGATAAACACCATCAAATTACGTTTTCGAACACTGGTCGAAGTTGATTTGAATAAATGCCCAATAAGCGGAATATCACCCAATAATGGCACCTTAGACACGCTTTCTTGCACATCTTCATCAATTAATCCGCCAAGCACTATTGTGCCGCCGTCGTCGACTATCACCGAGGTTTTGATTTCACGTTTGTTGATCAAAATATCAACTGACGTTGCGCCGCTGACGCTTGACACTTCTTGTTCGATAAGCAGTTGCACCGCATCGCCTTCATTGATTTGCGGCGTCACTTTTAATTTAATCCCGACTTCTTGACGTTCCACCGAAGTAAAAGGATTTGAATTGCTTGAACCTGTTGTTGAACCAGTAATAATTGGCACTTCTTGACCCACAATAAAAAAGGCTTCTTCATTGTCCATAGTCGTTAAGTGTGGAGTCGCCAATATATTTGAATTGGTATCGGTACTGACAGCTTGCAAAACAGCACCCCAACCATCTTTGACACCACCCAATAAAAATCCGTTAACACCACCGAGTAATGCACCAAGTGTGCTTAAATCACCAAGTTGAGTTTTTTCAGTAGGAACGACGACAGTGTCGCCGTTTGAAGTAGTAGTGATAGTATCAACAATGGTTTTGTCTTGAGCTTGATTAACACCCACTGCCAGTGAGCCTATGCCCACTACGCCATTAGTAAATTGGGTACCACCACCTTTTTCGTTGGCCCATTGCACGCCTAAGGTTGTGCCATCGCCTTCAAATACTTCTACCACAATAGCTTCTACTTGTACTTGTGCTCGGCGCACATCTAATTTGCGGATGACGTCCTCAAGTGAACGCATCATGTCGGGTTCAGCAGTAATCACTAATGCATTGGAGTCTTGGTGAGAATCGATACTGATTTCTCGGTTTGAACTGGATTGACGGCCTTTTGAAGTTCCGCCTTGTTCTTCTGCTTTCAGGCTAGCGCTTACGCCTTGCAATACCTTTACTAGATCTTCGGATTTTGCATAATTTAAAAAGATAACTCGAGTATTGCCATTGGTTTCTAACTCAGAGTCCATGCGTTCTATTAAATTAGTAAGGCGTTTACGGGCTTTAACATCACCGCTAACAATAACACTATTGGTTCTATCATCAGCCACCACTCTTGGTGCTGACTTACCGGCAGCATTAGCTTTACCTTGCGACTTATTGATATTTTCAACAATTCTTACCAGCTCGGTAGCCGAAGCATATTTTAGTTTAATAATATCAACTTCTTCATCACCGGCTTTGTCAACCCGGTCAATAATTTCAGCCAGGCGATTAACAACCGCAGCTCTACCAGTAAGCATCATGACGTTTGATGGATCGTGACCTATTACATTTCCGCCACCAGCGGCATCGTTCAATTGACGAAGCAAAGGTGTTAATTCTCTAACGGGTACGTTGTAAACAGGGATAACACGGGTAATCACTTCATCACCGATAAAAGAATCCCCTTCAACCACAGGAATATTAGAAGACTTGGAATCTTTCGAACGAATGACTTTAATTACGCCGCTAGGCATAGAAACAGCAGAGTATCCGTAAACCTGTAAAACATTTAAGAAAAATTGGTAATACTGCTCTTCGTTTAATAAATCGTAACTACGTACCGTGATTTTTCCGCGAACGTTAGGATCAACGATAATGGTTTTTTGTAAGTTCTTACCCACAATATTGATAAATTCACTGATTTCAGTATTTTTGAAATTTGGGGAATAATCTGCTGCTGCCACTAGGCTTGAAACAGCAAAAAATGCACTACCAATAGCTAGGAGCAATCCTTTAATTACTTTGGAGTGTTTAGGTGACTTGAACATCATGTTTGTGATTCCTCTTCCCCTTGGGGTAGATCTAGGTAAATTGTAATAAACTCATCTTTGCGCTGCACTGTCATTTGCAAAGATTGTAATTCTTTAAGCATTTTCATTGCTTCTAATGCTTGCTGTATATCTGAAAGATACAAGCCGTTAATTTCGGTAATCACATCACCGGTTATTAATCCCGCTGCTTTAAATAAGGCTGGATTTTTACCCGGACGAACGCGATAACCCACCAACTCGCCATTTGGTCTATGTGGAGATACCGCAATGTAATCGGCAAAATTAGCAGGTTCATTTTGTAATTGGATACTTGCTCGTGCCGCTTCGTCAGACAAAGTTCGACGATCGGCAACACGTTTATTTGGTTTAGGCCCATCAACTGGGTTGGTTTTTTTAGCGCTCACTACCACGTTCTTTTTATATTCAACGCCGTCTAACATTAAGGTTTCGTTAGTGAGTCCATTTTTGATGATGACTCTATCGGCATACACTTCTTTTAACGTGGCGTTGGTTCCATCAACTTTTTCGCCTACACCGTAGGTTTGCTGTTTCTTTTGGTTTTCGATAATTGCCGCGCCCTGATCTTTTGAAGAACTAGCAACTACACCCGTTAACACTAAGCTTAATCTTGTAACTGGGGCATCAATAACAGCAGACTCTTCCTCAACTACTGGGGCTACATCATAATTTCCAAATAAATTTAAACGCTTAACTCCTGCCAAATTAAGCACATTATTGGCACTTTTTGTTGATGTGGGTTGAGTTTTAAAAATATTCTCTACTTTACTGTTAGCAGCGGGTTGCGGCCACAAGCGCCAAGTTAGTTCTGCGACATAGGCAAGCAAAAAAATCGCCAACAGCACCACTATCAAAAAATTAATTTTTTGTTGGTTTTTGACTAATTGGAGCCATAATTGATTAGCGGTATGATTAACGACTGTCATTGTCTCTCGGTGGGATGT
>NZ_CAKZKO010000107.1 GCF_937123705.1 uncultured Paraglaciecola sp.
ATATTAAAAGGAGATGTAGATGGTTCTGTAGAAGCCTTAACAGATTCATTCCAAAAATTATCTACCGAAGAAATTCAAGTAAATATTTTGCATAAAGGCGTTGGTGCCATTACAGAAAGCGATGTGTTATTAGCAACCGCTTCCGATGCAATTATTGTTGGGTTTAATGTACGTCCGCAAGGAAATGCAAGAGCCGTAGCCGATAGAGAAGAAGTAGATATTAGAACATACTCTGTTATTTATAATGACCTTAAAGATGCAATGGAAGGTATGTTATCTCCAGAAATGAAAGAAGAAGTTACAGGTAATGTAGAAATTAGAGAAGTTTATAAAATTTCTAAAGTTGGTAATATTGCAGGTTGTATGGTAATGTCTGGTAAAATATTTAGTAATTCTCAAATACGTATTATTAGAGAAGGAATTGTAGTTCATGATGGTTTTTTAGCTTCATTAAAACGATTTAAAGATGATGTTAAAGAAGTAGCAAAAGGATATGATTGTGGTCTTCAAATTAAAAACTATAACGACATACAAGAAGGCGATGTAATTGAAGCATACAAAGAAGTTGCGGTTAAGAAGAAGTTGAAATAATAAAAAACATAATTTTTCACATAAAAAAGCTTCGAAATTCAATTGAATTTTGAAGTTTTTTTTTATGAAACATCCATGGCAAGGATTTTGCCACCCAAGGTAATGACTTTAACGTAAAAGCTAATATCATGAAAAAGCAACAGATTAATTTTGAACAGATTGTAGAAAGGGGTTGTGGGATTGATGTACACAAAAAAATTATTGTAGCCACAATCCGAGGAACGGGAATTAAAGAGCAAACCAAAACCTTTGATGGTTTTACAGATTCTATAGAAAAGATGAAGGGATGGTTACAAAAACATAATATTACACACGTAGCTATGGAAAGTACAGGCGTGTATTGGAAACCAATTTATAACATTTTAGAAGATGGTTTTGAAATTTTATTAGTCAATGCAAGGCATATAAAAAATGTACCAGGGAGAAAAACTGATAAAAAAGACAGTAAATGGATTGCAAAACTGCTTTTAAGCGGTTTATTAAGAGGTAGTTTTATTCCTCCAAAACCAACAAGAGAGCTAAGAGATTTAACACGTTATAAACGAAAAGTAATAGAACAAGTTTCGGCAGAGAAAAATAGGATTCAAAAAATTTTGGAAGATGCAAACATCAAAATATCTAGTGTAGTAAGTAGCACAAGCGGTGTAACAGCTACAAAAATTATAGATGCGATGATAGCTGGAGAACAGAACATCGATGAACTGCTTAAATTGCGACATGGCA
Organism: uncultured Paraglaciecola sp.; assembly: GCF_937123705.1. GTDB lineage: Bacteria > Pseudomonadota > Gammaproteobacteria > Enterobacterales > Alteromonadaceae > Paraglaciecola. The sequence goes on from NZ_CAKZKO010000107.1 coordinate 1,315, forward strand.
GGATACAATCAAGCATAGAAGATATGGTGTCTGCATTAAAGGGCAACTTAACGGCTCATCATAAATTTATGCTTCAAACCATCAAGGAATCGATTAAGGAGAAACAAATTCTGATTACTAAATTAGATACTCAAATAGAAGTCCATTTAAAAAAGTATGAGTTAGCATTAGATTCGGAATTATTACAAACCATCCCTGGGGTTGGTAAAGATGGCGTAGCGTATTTATTAGCAGAAATAGGTTCAAATATGGATCAATTTCCAGATGAAAAGCACTTGGCTTCTTGGGCAGGAATGAGTCCAGGTAGTAATGAGAGTGCTGGTAAAAAAAAAGCAGTAGAATAACCCATGGTAATAAATATTTAAGAACAATGTTAGTCCAATTTGCTTGGGCAGCCACAAGAACAAAAGGAACATATCTAAGAGCAAAATATGATAGTTTAGTAGTACGAAGAGGCAAAAAGAGAGCGCTGATCGCAGTAGGACACAAGATCCTGATAGCCGCCTATTTCATACTAAAAGACAAGGTTGAGTATAAAGAACTTGGATATGAGTATTTACAAAGTTTAAAAAAAGACAAGAAGATAAATCGCCATATAAAAATCCTAAAAGAATTAGGAATAGAAGTGGAGATAAAAAACAAAGTAGCATAATTATAAAAGGTCGATTTTTACTGGAGGTTGAAACATCTTAGGCCATGAGCCATTTAGAAACCCCGATTATGAAACTGACAACAAACGTTAAGCACCCAAGAGTATCGCCAATCTGAGAGCAATCAAAGAGGGAGCATGAACATGAAATTTTGATTTTCTTAACGTATTGCTACTTTTTAATAATAGAGAAAACACCTAAAACCATAAATGGGTAAGGGGTTTTGTAATTAAAAATTAAACAAAAACTCGTTAAGCCTTGTAAATAAAAGGAATAACGAAAAATAAGAAAGACACATGAAAAATATGAAACTCTTTATTTTATTTTTTACCATTTTTATTACTTCAAAAGCTTGTTCTTCTAAAACTGTAACTAATACTCCAGAAGTTATAGAAAGTTCACAAAAATTATATTTTAATGCTAAAATTTTTACAGTTGATTCTGATAAACCATGGGCTGAAGCATTGTTAATAGATAAAAATAAAATAATTTTTGTAGGGTCTAATATAGCAGCAAAAAAAGCGGCAGATGAAAATGTAATAAAAATTGATTTAAAAGGTAAAGTAGTTGATGGTAAAGATGATAAAGTAGCAGCAGTATTTTATGCATTTGCTTTAGGAAGAGAATATGATGAAGAAACTGTAAATTTGTGCGACTAATCACAATTTTGAATGTTGAGTTTTCAATGTTAAATTGTATCATTTTAAAACAAATATTCCTTAAGTATCTCATCGACTCGAACATTGTCTTTTCTTTCTATATAAAATCCAGGCCTACTTGCTGAGTCCGCCGCCAATATCCATCTATTTGATTTCGAGGTAATCGAAGACAATAAGTAATACACAGCCAAAGTGCTCGAAGAAGAGTTTGGCCTATCTATTGTTATTCCCCAAGAATTCTTGAATGGTATTTTCCTTATAAGGAAAGGAACAACATCCTGCTCTTCTTCAAATACCTTACAAAGAGGGGTATCTAAAAAATAGCCTAACTCGGCCTGAGGAAATGACTCTTCACCCCAATATTTAATCTCTCGCTTCCAAGAAAGTAACTCAGTTTTCAAAGGCTGATCACTTACGAATTCTATCCAATCACTCATAATAAGATACTAACGAGGGTGTAGAAAAATACGATATTTAGACATGTTTCCCTACTCCTCAAAAATTCCGTTTAATTTGCTCTGTTCTTATTGAGCTTTATATTTTTAATGATATTCGAGTATCTTACTCATATTTTCAAACATGAACTTAGATCGTCTTTAATAACATAAATATTTGAATAACTATGAATACTAATACTGAAAATAATAAAAGATATTACTGAATAATTATTCGTTTTTGCTACTTTTGCTAGTTGAATCCACGTTTTAATAATAGAGAAATATTGATAATATTTATATCTCTATCGCGAACTTAAACACGGATTTATACAGCTTTTTAATAGAAGCGTGAATTAGTTCACACTCAAATTTTATTGTGTAGAGGTACCTTTAATTTGGCCTCTCAATTAGATGTGATTCACATACTAATAATTTACTCTAACAAACACAGATCGATATACTTAAAAATATAAAAGCCATGTTTATTCATTGTGACCTCACCATCAATAACCTTAGTTAAAAATAGTAGACTAATCAACAACGACCACTTATCTCAAATAGATGATGGTACAACTTCATAAGTTCCAGTGTTAAGCTGATGAGCAGCCAGATAATATTTACTGACTTAGCAAGCAAAACCATCATCCATTGTTCTTGCCAAAGCACGTAAAAAACGTACACATTTTTGCAAATCATCTTTTTTTACAGGATGGCCACTTTGCTTATCACACACAGCCCGATGAACTACATCACCTCGTAATGAGATATATTTATTTAATGTTTCACGAACGCGTTTAGGGTCAAAATTGTCCCAACTCCAAGCTTCGGTTATATCTTTATTTAATATCGGCTCAAATAGCTTTTTAATATTCTGGCTATTCGGTGTATTAAAAGTCTTAAGATCGTTATGTACTTTCTTATCTATGTATTGATAAACGGGACTACCTCTAAGGCCTAAAAGATAGGAACTAACCAATTCAGTAAATATATCCTCCACATAGGTTTCCCAAACCGTCAAAGCCATAATCAACGCACTACGCTTTAACGCTTCTGGTTGCTTATCCGGATGATCTCGATTCACCAAATCATATATTTCAATAATTTCATCTACATCCTGCATGGCGATATTAAATGCGTCATAGGCTTTAGACATGATGTATTTCCTTATTTTCTAGCAATCCTGACTGCTGGTGATAATTTACAAGCTCGGTAATTGAGCTACTATTAGGGTTATAAACCCACTCATAATCAAACAAAGTTTTTAATCTATTACTCATAAAGCAACTACCAACAACCAATGAGTAAAATTGACTCCCCTCTTCTCTCTGGTCCTCAATTCCTGAAAGTATGTCCTCTGGCAAAGACCCCATAATGAAGTCTGAAATAACAAGTACATCCGCTTTTTTATAAGCATCTTCTTTCATCACATCCAGGGTATGAAGTAATGCAGGCGCTACATCTGTACCACCCCTAAATGATTTGCTTAGAAAACCAGTTAACGCTGCTAACCCACCCTTACCGGATAGATCTAAAGTCGTAATGCCCGTTGAAAAATTAATCAGATAACAAGGCCGTTCAGCCTCCCTTGCTTTTGTTGCTAGAAATAAGGAGACCGCTTTAGCAATGGTCTCAGGCCGACCGTGCATAGAACCACTGGTATCAATGCACAAAATCATAGGCCCTTGCTCTCCATCCTCTGAATAAGCATGCTCTTCTTCAACTTCTATTTCTGTTGTTTGCTGCTGAAGCCCTACCATATCAAAAGTCATCAACTGGTTTTCGATAAACTTTAAATCAAATAATATTGAAGTTTCAGGGTCAGCTAGAAGGGCTAATTCTGAAGGGATAACATTTTCAATATCTTGGCTTAAACGAATGCCAACGATTTCTTCCTTGGCGTTTATATCAGGAACCCATGCGTCTACAGACTGAGTCGTAAATATTTTTTCTATCCGCTCTTCTTTCTCGACATCCCGCATTCGCCCTAAAAGGTCGCAGATCTCTTGAGCCATAGGGTCATTTTTTAAATAGTCAGCCCATTGTTTGAATTGCTCAATATCTTGAGATGTTAAGTTACCATCTGAGAGATCAAGCCATATTCCAGGGTCGACACCCAAATCATCTAAAGAAGCTGTAAGTTCTTCAAATAGCTTAAGTAATTCTTCTAATTGAGATAAAAAGGCCTGCCTGAGCTTATTTAATGTCTCTAACTCCCAGTTTAATCGTGCCTGCTTAAGTTGCTCACCCCACTTTTGAAATAATAATTTCTTTGCTACTTCTGCTTCTTCTTTTAAAACAACATTGGTTTTATTACTGACAATCTGGCGCTGCCAAAAACCATTATCATAAGGAATTTTAGCGCTTTTGCAGAATTGAGAATATTTAGCAACTAAGTCTGTTACTGGTAATTCATCAATTGAATCAATTCGATAATACTTATCTCTAAATTGCTCATATTCATCAAAAGGATACTCATTTTCTAATGCTAAACGGCTCTCTCTAGACCAATCCTCAACCACCGAATTAACATGAGAACTTAAAGAGTTATTACTGGATAAAAGAGACTCATACTCCTTATAAATCTCTTTTATTTCTGAAAAATTATTCAAATCACTCATGAACACAAAGACTCTAAGCGATCACAGTCTTTAATTTTGAGTTCTAAGGATTCTCTCTGATCATTGAAGCCCTTAATTGCACACTGAGTATCTTCTTGTGAAACAAATGGGGTGTTTAACCTTGATAAGAAGTTCTTAGATTTTTGGCTGATTGAACGCTGATTATTAACTAAACTAGACTTCATTTCCTTAACCTCTGCCGATAAAGCTTTAATTAGGCGTTCATTAACTTGTTCTTTTTTATCTCCTTTGTGAAACATAACGCTTGGTGTAAATGTCACGTTGGTATCATAATCATAGTGATCATATTTAATGTTACATGTACCTTGAGCATCAAATGAGATAGTTAATTTATTAAAGCTGTTACCACTTTCATCAACCGGATGAGTTATATTTTTTGATTTAAATTCGCTAAATAATATGATTTTGCAGCTATTGCCATCGTGTCTTTGGGGTTAACCAACAGTGATTGAGTTGCCAGTTCTGCCGCCTGCATATACGCTTCCAAACTTTTTTCATTATTCGAATATTGATAAGCGTCAGCTAAATTTCCCCAGTTGATGAAATCAGTGTCATTTAAAGATATCATTTTTTCAAAAGTTTCCACAGATTTATGAAAATCAGATTGATAAAAATACATAGTTCCTAAATTTGAATAAGAGTCTGCACTTGGATTGATATCAATCGCTACTTCTGTAAATTTGATGGCTTCATCTATTTTACCAAGAGAATAATAACTTGCTGCCATATTCAAATAGGCCCAATGATTATTTGGTGCTAATTCAATCTGTTCTTTGAACTGCTCAACGGCTCTTTCATATTCTCCTAAAATAAAATAATAAACACCAAAATACGAAATGACTAACATATTATTTGGTGATGCTGATTTAGCATGTTTATATATCTTTTCTGCCTTATCAAATTCATTTAATTTTTCATGCGCCAAGGCAAGCCCTAAAAAAGATTCAATGTGCTGAGGATTTCTCTTTATACTTTGACTAAAAAATACAACACTTTGCGAGTAGTCACCACGTTCAAAAACTATTTGAGCAAATAAATACGCCAGTTTTGAATGGTCTTTATTAATTATTTTAAGTTCATTAACAGTGTTTTCCATTGATTTTAACCAACTGATATCTTTCGACTCTGTATATAGCCTATATTGCGCTTCTGCCAACCCCACATAGGCTAACTGATAGTTGGCGTCTATCGAAATAGAACGATCAAAAGCTTTTATTGAATTCAAAAGGTTTCCTTGTTGATCATCTCTATATAAGTAACCCCTTCCTCGAATATACTCGCGGTAAGCGCCGTCAAGCTGAGGTCTTTCGGCATTGAATTTTTCTGTTACGTCTTTGGGCACAGACCAATCCAATAATTCTAATGCTTGGGTTCGAATAAGGCCATGGCCTTGGAACAGTTCATCGGCTTGGATGCTAACTTCTGCGGTTTTGACTTGCTGGCCTGTTACGGCATTCAACAGATTCAAGACCAATAGTCTGGTCGAGCCCATGTGTTGGATGCTGCCGGTTAAGACCAAATTAACACCATATTTATCTGCCACTGCTTTTAGCGATTGATCTTTCATGCGGCTGATTTCTGTGGCTGGTACGATCCATGTGTTGTTCTGCTCTGCTGCAATCGCGGCCAAATCACTGCCGAGGTTCACTGCCAGACCATCACCAAAGAGTTGTATCAACGGGTCTCCGCTTATGTTTTCAAATGGCGAGATGGCGATTTTATTGGCCTCGGCCAATTGGCGTTCTATCAACTGTTGTGTCGATGCAGGAAACAACACGTCTTTAACACTCCAACCCAGGCCAATGACAAAAGGAATGATAATGGCCGCTTTTGTCAGCCA
>NZ_CAKZKO010000108.1 GCF_937123705.1 uncultured Paraglaciecola sp.
TGGAATTGGTAGACACAAGGGATTTAAAATCCCTCGACTAACAAGTCGTGCCGGTTCAAGTCCGGCCTCGGGCACCATCTCTATATAAATCCCAAATCCGAAATCACAAAAACTCACACCACAAATTTTTTAATATATATTCAAATCTCATTCATCTAATCTATTTTTAATATCTCCTTAACTTTACTATTTAAAGATTTTGTCACTTAGCCTTTGCAAGGCCCAATTTTTATCGTCATTACTCTATTTCACTCAGCTCAGTTAATACCAATCCGAAATAGTACTTAATTATGTGAATCTGTATGAGTAACGCACTTGTCCATAACAAAATAAACAAATCAGAACATTAGTAATTTAATTACTCCTTTATCTATCTTTTAGTCAATCAGATATTTTCAACACGAAGAGAGTAAGGTTTGCTCTTTTAAAATAAAAAAGTAGTAACTAGAGCTAGATTGAGGAAAATGTGACGTGGCTATAATAAGTTTTAAATGAGTTGTATAAGCAACTCTTAAGAGCCACTTATACCGGATGAATTGTTAGTGCAGTTTGCTTTGAACCTTATAAGTAGGGTATTCGCTTAGCAAGCCTTGTATAAGCGCAACACACATTAAAATAAGTATGATTGAAAATGGGAGTGCAGTAGTTACTACACCCGATTGAAGTGCTTGTAAGGCTTGCGAGCCGCCAACCCAAAGTAACACTGCTGCTATCATACCTTCGACAGTAGCCCAAAATATACGCTGTGGCACTGGTGCATCAATTTTACCGCCAGCAGTTATGCCGTCTAACACCAGTGATCCTGAATCAGATGAAGTGATAAAAAAGACTAAAACTAAAGCAATAGAAATAATAGAAATAAAGCTAGAAAACGGTAGCTGTTCATATACCTGAAATAAAGTAACTGAAATATCAGTCAAACCATTTTGTCCAAGTGGTCCGACTTTGTCTATAACTTGTGTTATTGCCATATTGCCAAATACACCCATCCACACAAGGCTAAGCAGAGTTGGTAGCCCTATAACAACAAGTAAGAACTCTCGTACAGTGCGCCCTTTAGAAACACGCGCTATAAACATACCAACAAACGGTGACCAAGATATCCACCATGCCCAATAAAATACAGTCCAAGAATGCATCCAATCTTCATCGGGCCTATTAAAAGGATTACTCAATGGTACAAAATGTTCTACGTATGCTCCCAGGGTAAACCAAACAGCAGGAATTGAATCAGAGAATGTAAGTACGATAACAACTAACAGTAAAATAAACGCACAAATTAAATTAACGTTGCTTAGTACTTTTACACCGCCCTCAATACCTCTAATAACAGAGAAAATAGCAATACACGTTACTAAGCCAATAACAGATATTTGAAAAGCAGTGCCATAATCGGTGCCTAAAAGGTAATTTATACCACTGGTCGCTTGTTGCGCGCCAAGCCCCAGTGATGTTGCTAAACCAAATAAAGTCGACAGTACCGCGAGTATATCTATGATATGCCCCATCCACCCCCATGCGCGATCACCAAATAAGGGATAGAAAACAGAACGTATAGACAAAGGCAGGCCTTTATTAAATGCAAAAAAAGCCAAGCTTAAGCCAACTACTGCGTAAATTGCCCATCCGTGCAAACCCCAGTGGTACATAGTTGCACCTAAAGCTAATGAATGTGCTTGTGGTGAATTGGGTTCAACCGCCATAGGCATATGATACCAACCTGTATAATAAGCTGTTGGCTCTGCAACACCCCAAAATAGTAATCCAATGCCCATTCCTGCAGCAAATAACATGGCAAGCCACGATATGTAACCATGCTCTGGACGAGCTTTTACACCGCCTAAACGAATTTTACCTAAGGGAGAGAATGCCAAGATAATACAAAAGATTACAAAGGCATTAGCAAGTAACATAAAGTAACTATCGAATTGATTTATGATAACGTCTTTAGTGGAGGTTAGTGCATCGCGGGTAACAGTAGGGTCAAAAACCAAGCTAAGCAATACAAATAAAACAACTAAAAAAGCGCTTATTCCAAATACAGGATTATGTATATCAAACCCCCATTTTTGAATATTATCTTGTCCAACTTGATAATCAGTAGTATCGATACTGTATTTTTTTGTCATGTCATCCATCGGCTTTCCTTTTTTAGATACCTCTTTGTGTTCCTATACGTAGTAAATATAAAGTAGTGGTAAAAATTAATCTTAGTTTTTAATGTTGGGTAAATAAATTTTAGAACTAAAAAAGCGAGCCGGAGCTCGCTATTTTATTTTTTATTTCCAAGCTAGAGGGTCTACCTCTTTATCTAGTTTTGGATGTTTACTTTTATCAAACGAGGGGATTAGGCCTTTTTTACGTTGTTCGTTATAGTCTTTTGAAAGCCATACAACGACACCAGAAAGCATAAATAACGCGATTACATTAACAATAGCCATTAAGCCCATAGATATATCGGCTAATGTCCAAATTAATCCGAGCTCACCTACGGCCCCAAACATAACCATTCCTAAAACAATCAAGCGGAATATAAACATCCCTTTTTGGGAGTTATGTTCTAAAAACATAAGATTAGTTTCTGCATACGAGTAATTAGCAACAATAGAGGTAAAGGCAAAGAATAAAATTGCAATAGCGATAAAATAAGTGCCCCAACTACCAACATGTTCTGATAATGCTGCTTGAGTCAATTCTATACCCAATACTCCTGATTCAGGAATTAATTGCTGAGATAGAAGGATAAGTGATGCAGTCGCAGTACAAATTACAATTGTGTCAATAAAAACCCCAAGCATTTGCACATAACCCTGTGAAGCAGGGTGAGGAGGGTAAGGTGTTGCTGTTGCTGCAGCATTAGCGGCGCTACCCATACCCGCTTCGTTAGAGAACAAACCACGTTTAATTCCTTGGATCATCGCTTGTATTACACCATAACCTATAGCGCCAGCACCGGCTTGCTCTATTCCAAAAGCACTGTTAATTACTAACATGAATACATCAGGAAGTGCAGCAAAGTTAATAGCACAAACATAAAGCGCAACACATAAATAGGCCAAAGCCATAAAAGGCACAACCATTTCAGCAAATCGAGATATTGTTTTAAGGCCTCCAAATATGATGATCCCAGAGCCAATAACTAAACAAATGCCTACAATATATTTTGGGGTATCAAATGCTACTTCAAAAGCGGCAGCAATAGAGTTTGACTGCACAGCATTAAATACCAGACCAAAAGCTAAAATTAAACACAATGAGAATAAAACCCCCATCCAACGCTTACCTAGGCCGGTTTGCATATAGTAAGCTGGACCACCTCTAAAATTACCTTCAGCATCTTTTGTTTTATAGGCTTGTGCAAGTGTACTTTCGGCAAAGCTTGTCGCCATACCAATTAATGCAATTAACCACATCCAAAAAATAGCTCCCGGGCCACCCAGATACAATGCAACAGCGACACCTGCCATATTCCCAGTACCGACTCGAGCTGCTAATGAGGTACAAAAAGCTTGAAAAGAAGAGATTTCGTTATTCCCACATTTTCGAGATCCAAACATAACCTTGAACATATGTGGAAATTGTACAAATTGAATAAAACCTAATTTAAAGGTGAAAAATAAACCCGCTGCTATTAATAAGTATACGAGAACGTGCCCCCACAAGAGACCACTTATACTATTTATTATATCTGCCATAAATACTACCTAAAGACATGCGTTAAAAAAGTGACCGCAACTTACCATAGGAATGGCCAAGTGTTTAGAATAAACGACCATAAAAACAGAGTTATCAACAGGTGTTTGTGGGTAACTTGTGTTTAGGGTGTGCACTTGCTTTGGGTCCAATTTAAATCACTTTTTTAGTTAAAAAAGGCTTGCGTTAAATTCGCGGCTCCCTATAATGCGACCCCACTGAGACGG
>NZ_CAKZKO010000109.1 GCF_937123705.1 uncultured Paraglaciecola sp.
GGTAATTCGCACCCCGCTTTTTATTTAGTGATAGGGTTTTTTGGGGTGTTTCGTTTCGGAGTGGGTTTATGACTGCAGGCACTTTGTTGCTGGCTGATGATGGTCGTGTGGTCGCGAGTGTTGATATCGTGTCTGATTACCTTGGCATTACACCTCGGCGGATACAACAGCTTGAAAATTCGCGCGGGAACCTTCGGTTGGAGCGGGGTTTGTACGATTTGAAGGGTGTGGTGCGAGCGTATTGTGATCAACTGGGTTTGATGCTCAGCACGAGTGGTGGAACAAAAAAGGATCGGGATCGGATAGAGCGTGCAAAGGCTGAAATGGCAGAGCTTGATTTGGCCGAACGGGTTGGCGAGTTGGTTCGTGCTGATGCTGTAGCGGATCAGGACTCGCGGATGGCTAGAGAGTTAAGGGACGGGCTGCAAACAATACCTGATCGGGTAGCGGCAATTTTAGCGGCTGAGAGTGATACATCTAAGTGCCATCGAGTACTGGCAAATGAAATTATGTCTTCGTTGGTTAATGTGGTTGAGCATTTAGAGTCGATTGAGGTTGTTGTTGCTACAGAAAACAACGAGGTCGATGTTAAATGCTAACTTCGACACTTGCTAGTTTGCGCCCTGGTTGGTGTTGGGGGTTGCGCCCTGATGAACCATTGACGGTGACTGAGTGGGCGGATAGGCACCGTGTATTGAGTCAGCGTAATGCGGCTGAGGCGGGTAAGTGGCGGACTGAACGGACGCCTTATTTGCAGGCGATTATGAATGACTTAAGTGCTGATTCAGATGTCGAGAGAGTAACGATGATGAAGGGTGCGCAAATTGGCGGCACCGAGTGCGGTAATAATTGGATTGGTTATATTATTTCGCATGCCCCTGGTCCCGCGATGGTCGTACAGCCTACGGTCGATTTGGGTAAGCGTTGGTCGCGTCAACGGTTAGCAGCGATGATTGAGGACATGGATATCCTGCGTCAATCAGTTAAAGAGAGTCGTGCTCGCGACAGTGGAAACACTGTTTTATCGAAAGAATTTCAAGGTGGTATTGTTGTTGTCGCTGGTGCAAATAGTGCGGCTGGTTTGCGCTCGATGCCTGTTAAATATTTAATGCTCGATGAAGTTGACGCCTATCCGCATGATGTCGATGGTGAAGGTGACCCGGTAGAGCTGGCGATCAACCGCACCAAAACATTCTCGCGTCGTAAGATCATCGAAATATCCACGCCGACTACTAAAGGCATCTCGCGTATTGAGAAAAGTTATCAAGCTGGTGACCAGCGAGAATTTCAAGTGCCGTGCCCTCATTGTGGCGAGCGCCAAACTTTATTGATGAAAAACCTACACTGGCAGAAGGATGAAGCGGGCGGGCACTTACCTGAGACGGTCCAGCTAGTTTGTATTCATAACGGTTGTTTGATCGATGAATATCACAAAACAGCGATGTTAGCGGCGGGTGAATGGGTTGTGATGGGCGCGCCAAACGCAAAACATCACAGCTATCAAATCAGCAGTTTATACAGCCCGCTGGGGTGGCAGTCCTGGGCGGAGATAGTCCATAAATTTTTAGAGGCGAAAAACGATGCAAGCTTGCTTAAAACCTTCACCAACACTACCGAGGGGATGCCTTTTGAAGAGCTTGGAGACAAGATTGATCTCAACGAACTGCAATACAGAGCAGAAGACTATCCGGTTCGGGAGTGCCCCAAAGGCGTATTGATATTGACCGCTGGTGTCGATACACAGCCCGATAGATTCGAGATAACAACATGGGGTCATGGTGTAAACCAGCATTTATGGGCGATTGATTACCATGTGATCTGGGGGTCACCATCGCTGGTTGAGACCCGCCAGCAATTGGATGAATATTTGGCGGCTTCATTTCCGCATGCGGCTGGCTGCGAGTTAACAATACAAGCCACAGGCATTGATAGTGGTGGCCACAACACACAGGATATTTACGATTATTGTCGGCACCGTAAATCACGGAGGATATTAGCGACCAAGGGCTACTCAGTGGCAGGCCGTCCAATCATTGGTAAGCCCAGCAAGGTTGATGTCACAGTGCACGGAAAGACGGTAAAAAATGGTGCAGATTTATGGATGGTAGGATCTGACACAGCCAAAAGCTTAATTTATAACCGGTTGACTAACGACAAACCAGCGTTGGCTGGATACGTCCATTTTAGCAAATACCTGCCTGATGCTTTCTACAAGCAGTTAACCGCAGAAAAATTATCAACCCGATATGTGAAAGGCCACCCAAAACTCGAATGGATATTGCCTGCAGGCCGTCGGAATGAAGTGCTCGACTGTACTGTGGGCGCTGTGGCAGCGGCTTATTACCTTGGCCTACATCGCTGGCGTCCAGCTCAGTGGCGCGCTCTGGAAGAGCGGGTGCAGCCTGCTACTCCCGACTTGTTTGCTGCTGATAGCGCGGAAACCGAAGCGTCTACTCCAGAGCCACCACCGCCTATTAAGAAAAAATCAATTAAAAAGCGTCGGCGTGCAGGGCGAAATAGTTTTGTGCATGGAGGTATGAATGGCGGCTAACGACGACCAAGACTTTATTGAAGATGTGGGCGATATGATCAAGCATTTTTCTGGCTTGCAAGGCATGTCAGCATCGAATGCCGAGGCGCTGGCGTCAGCAGTGACAAAAACTATTCGCAATAACTATCAGGGTGAACGAGTCAGTATTAAAAAACAGCCCAGAAAAGACTTGGTCGCCCGCCAAATTAGAATGTTATTTAACGGCAGGAACGCAAAAGAATTAATGGAACGGTATGGTATTAGTCGATCCACTTTATATCGGATTGTGGGTAAGAGATGATTATTTATTGGTTGCGGGGGTCGGCGGCATCGAGCGTGTTATTCAGTTTTTTTAGCTCGAGCAAAATTGCTTTGTTTGTCTTTAAGCCTTCCTCGCTATTATCGGCAATTAGTTTAACTTTTTTCTGGATGCCGCTTACCGCGATTGGCAAGAATATCCACATAATGAAAACGATTAACGCGACTACGAATAAAACTAACCCAAAAGTGCCTGTAAAAATGCCCGCCATAATTTCGTCCTTGTGTAATTTATTGACTTTCAATACTAGCAAGGTTTATCCTGCCCGCGCTAGTGCAAATTCACTAGCCGGAATTAGTACTCCGAATTACACGGGCGTCCAGGCGCTCAATCGTAGCGTCTTTTTTGTGGCCACTTGTTTATGGTGGGCTGTATGGAGGCGCTTCGGCGCGCCGTCCCTCGTGAGCGGTAGTACTAACTCTGTATAGTCCGCCACCTTTATTAGATTAGTACCTGATTGTGGCGGTTCTCAACTACACGAGGATCAAAACCATGTCTCAATCTGTTTATCCGTTTGTCTGCCAAACCAGTACCGAAATAAAAAACCTACTCGCCAAACAAGGCCACCCACGCTGTGCTCAAGTGTTATTTGCGCGTGTGGTTCAAAGCACGTTAATTCGAGAATTTAAAAAAGGAGTTAGAAAATGAATGTATTAACACTCACGCCGCAAGAGTTAGTGAGCGATGAGCTCACCACCACTAGCCTAAAAGTGGCTGAAGTTTTTGGTAAGCAGCATAAAGATGTTCTTAAAAAAATAGGTAATGTCGAATGCAGTAGTGAGTTTAACCGGCGCAATTTTGCGCCCGTTACCTACTTCGACGCTAAAAACGAGGAAAGAAAATCAGTAGAAATGACAAAAGACGGTTTCATATTCCTAGTGATGGGCTTCACCGGCAAAAAAGCGGCTGAAATTAAAGAAAAATACATCGAGGCGTTCAACTGGATGGAAAAGCAGTTAAGCAATACATCGGTGTGCGTACCTGCATCACCACAACACCGAGCCGACCACGTTATATCAGCCAGCCGAACCTTTGGTGGTTTGTTACGCGCTGCAAAAAGCATGGGCATGGATCGGCATCGAGCATTGAATGCCGCCAACGGTGCCACGCATCGCGCCACGGGTATTAACCTGGTTGATGAATTGGGTGCTGCTGATTTGCTCGAAGTGCCGACAACTGCCCTCGGGTCGCCCCGCGATCAACTGCGCATCGCCCTGAGTAAATGGGTATCCGAACAAATCGAGCCTTTCACAATGGATGATGTTATCGAGCAAGGGCTGCACCAAACGTCCGGGACTGTCGGGCGTGCAGAGCGTACATCCATTGGCGTTGTGCTTAAACAATTGGGTTTTGTTCCGCACAAAGTGCGGGTAGGTAATGGCCAGCGGTATTTTTATCGTCGGGTTAATTAATCTCACTTTTGGCAGCGGGTGAGACAATCCCGCTGTATTTTGCCCCTTATCGTTTTTATAACTGTTAAGGGGCAACAATCATGCGTCTATCAATCACCACTTGGCCTGCACTATGTTGCAAGTAATTACGCCACTGCGGGGTGTTGACGCATACGGTAATGGTGCATTTGGTGCGCCGCGTAATGGGTCGCACCCGACACACCGTGGTGTTGATTATGCCGCTGCGGCGGGTAGTCAGGTTTTATCGCCGGTTAAGGGGCGCGTCACAAAGCATGGCTACCCGTATGCGGATGCGCTTGAGTTCCGTTACCTCGAAATTACTGACGGTGCTTTAAATCGCCACCGGTTTTTCTACACCAATCCGATGGTCGAGGTTGGCGAGCTGGTGCACGAGGGCGACATCATCGCCTCAGTTCAGAATATTTCTGGTCGTTATAAATCGTCTAAAAAAAACCCAATGGTGAACCATGTTCATTACGAAATTATTGACGAGCGTGGTATCTATTTAAACCCGGATGAATTCGGTTTATGAGTTTTGACCCAATAAGCGCGTTGTTCGACGTTGGTAAAACCGCTATCGAACGCATTTGGCCTGACCCTATTAAGCGTGCGGAGGAAATTCGCAAGCTTGAGGCGTTAAAGCAAACGGGTGATTTGGCGCAGTTGTCTGCTCATGTGCAGATTATGACAGGGCAAATGAACATTAACGCGAAAGAGGCAGAGCATAAATCAATCTTTGTGGCTGGTTGGCGTCCGTTTATTGGTTGGGTTGGTGGTTTTGCGTTGGGGTATCAGTTTGTTTTTTACCCTATGTTGTTATGGTTTTGGCAGTTGTTTGCTGTCTTTATAGACATTCCAGCCGGTGTTAAACCCCCCCCAGTTTTAGATGGCGCAGAGCTATACACGATTGTGCTGGGTATGCTGGGCATTGGTGCTATGCGTAGTTTTGACAAAAAGAATGGCACTGCTACGCATTCGATTAATGGGCCGCAATAAAAATGTTAAGGAATCCTGAAAACATTAAGTACCTGATAGCGCTTGCAATCGCAATGTTTGGTGCTGCGGTGCATGCGACGAACCAATTGCGACTGGCTCGAAAAAAAGGCGATCTTTTTACCGCCATTGATTTTTTAATTTTGTTTCCAATCGCATTGCTCAGCGGGTTGTTGTTCGGGTTGGCCTCGCAGTTGATATCTGACAATCCGATTCATTTAATGCTGTCGGCTGGCACGGGCGCTTTTTTAGGTATTGCGGGTTTAAATAAAATAGCCGATGTGGTGCTAACAGCGCTGGTACGGGGAAAGTCGAATGGTAGCTCATAGACTTGTTTTAAAAGATCCTGTTGCCTGGGTTAAATCTTTTGTCGCGATGTGTTTGTTAGTGCCTTTGATGGGTGTTGTGGCTTTATCGATTGATGTTGCGCGAGCACAGCTTTTTAACTATTCGCACTGGTTTGACTATTACAGTATTAATCCAGTTGCCCCGCCGTATGAGATAGAAGAGTCATTGCTGTTTGAATCGGACGCGGTAATTCGCCGCCCAATAATGCTCGAATGGAACGATGTTTTATTTTGCGATCTTTATGATGGCTTAGGGTTTCGTTATTTCTCAAGCTATCACTCCAAGCGCCACCAGGTGTCACCCCGTGACCGAATGAAAATTATGTGGGTATATGGTGGCAGCGCTCCAAAAGAATCGGCCAGTTGTTTTTTGCATTCGACTATATCAGGCCGGTTGCAATTCTCCGAAGACAAGGTTCAGGAAATAAAAGGGCCATTGTTTGAAATTGAGCTTAATTAAAAAAGGTAAATCCAAATGAAAGAAAACTGGTTGAACGAAAATCTATGTAGTTTTGATGAAAAAGTCCGAGTCGAACTGGGGCCACAGTTGATCGAACTGCCGTGTACTGAACAGACGTTGAGTGACGAAGTGACTGCGCCTCATTATAAAGAGGGCAGTCCTGATGCGCTAGGTCGGACGATTGTGAAAGGCGAAAAAATGACTTGTGTTGATTGGCGCTCAAAACAGGCACCAAAAGTTTGGAAGATATACCAAAACGTCGACGGGGTTTTTACAAAAATTGACGAAAGCGAGGACAAAGATACTGCCCTCGAAGCTGCCCGAAAAATAGCAAAGGGGATTTAACTATGTTTATTAACGATTCTGTATTAGACAACCTGTCGAGCCTTGCCAGTGCTACCGCGCGTCGGGTTGATATCTGCAACACAGCCGAGCCAACCACCTACACCGAGGCCACGAGCACGAATTCCTGTGGCAATAAAACGGGGCTAACAATGACGGCCTTATCGAATGGTGCTACCGATGGTCGTCGGGTGCAAACGCCTGCGATCACTGACGGTAATGTTACCGCTAGTCAAACTGCAGGGTTTTGGGCGTTAACTGATGCGTCTAGTGTGCTGCATGCGGCGGGTAGTTTGGCATCAGCTCAGGCGGTTACGAGTGGCAATACATTCACGCTGGGTGCCATCTCGATCACGATTCGTGACGCTGCTTAATGCTGATCTTAGTTAACCAGGGTTAAATGTATGGCTAGAAATATAGCAAGGTTAGTCCTACTAATAGCTTTGGTTGTCGGTGTTGGTGCGTCTTGGACTAGCGTTGCCAGAATCAACGCCCACGACATCACCATGCAAGTTGGTGCAGGCGGTGTGCTTGAGCATGTGCCTGCCGGTGGCGTTCCAGCCGCACCTAGTGGTTTGGTAGTTAGCTACTTGTCTACAAGTTCACTGCGGTTGACATGGGTAAATCCAGCAACCGACGAAACCGGAACGCGGGTCTATCGAAGCTTAACAGGGACAGGATCGTGGAGTTTAATAACTACGACAGCAGCAAACGCGACAACTTACGACAACACAGGGCTTACGTCTGCGACTCGATATTATTATTACGTCGATAATATCAACGGCTCGGGTGATTCTACCGACTCAAATATATCAACAGGACTAACGACTGATTTATCAGACACAGTATTAAACGCAAATGGCACTTGGTCGGATGACTTTGATTACGGTGCAGAATGTGCAATGAATGCAGCTACACCGGCAGTTGATTGTAATAGTTTAGCGCCGAATGGAATAGTTTGGTCGGATTATGACTCGGGCAATCCGCTCAACACAGCGGGTTATTATCAGTCAGTTGTAACAGCAGCAGCTAATCCAAATACATTAAGCCCTTACGGTGCTCGATTCTGGAATGATGACGGTACTAATGCTGTAACCCCGAAAGCAAAAATAAATTTAGAAGCAGCAGAACCAGAACTTTGGGTTAGGTGGTACATGCGCTATCAGCCTGGTTTTGCATGGTCTTCGGGTAATCCGAACTATGATAAAACCATCTATTTTTGGGAGAACGGGCCAGGTGGGGTGTCAATATTATTCGAACATGCCAGCGGAACCTTTATGATTTTATCGGGTAGCGGGGCTTTTACAGAAGTTCCCGCTAGTCCAACTATAAGCTGGCAAGATGTCTTCGGAGCAACATCAGACGGACTTTTCCACCTGTTTGAAATGCACGTAAAAATGGACACAGATGGCACAGATGGTATCGCACAAGCATGGATCGACGGCGTTAAAATAATTGATTCGTCAACTGCCGATTTCAACGGAATGCTAGGTATTAAGCGCGGAGATTTCCACAGCAATCAATCTAGTGTATCTAATAGCGGCCCTGAATATATTGATTACTCAGACATGGAATGGAGTATTAACCCATCGCAAATAAGCCCCGACGGTGACCGATGGATTGGGCCAGCTAACAATTATTTGGGGGGTTAGCTGTGACTCAAACTGTATATGTAAACACTGACAATTCATCGTCCGGCGATGGTACAACAAACGAAGTAGATGGTAGCGCTGATAGCGCATGGGTTAACTTACAAGCGGCAATTTCTGACTTACCCGCCACATTTACAGACGATATAGTCATACTTTGTGAGGGCACTGTAGACGATACATCTACGCCCGATTTTGATGGCTATAATATAAATGGCTTTTCTTTAACCGTCATAGGCGATTACTCTGGTTTCGGTTGGAATGCTGATGAATATATTATTTCGTCTACAAATAGCGGTGAGCTTAGTGTAAACACTGATGTAATTATTAAAAATATACAATGTGAAAACACCGGCACAAATAACACACGTTTTGCATTGCAGACTAATTTAGCAGCGTCTGAATCCGTAAGATTTGAAAATAGTATTTTTAGGATAACAGGGACAGGAGGCACTAGTTCTTTTGCTGTAAGTAATGCCGATCCGACAGCAGTCTCGCAGAGAATTTGGGTTAATTGTACATTCATTAATCCGCTGAATGATGCGTTCACCACTGCGGGCAGTACTGATGGCGGTGATGTGCTTTATAATTGTAATGCCCACGACTCTGCATCAGACGGTTTTTTAAATATATCCTCACAAGCGATAATCAAAAATTGTCTTGGATATAACAATACTTCAAAAGATTATTCGGGCGGCGGAGCGCATACTGGCAGTACAACAAACTTGTCGGGTGATGCTAACGCACCAGGCACTAGCGCTATACTTAATGCGTCACTAACTTTTGAAGATGCAGTAAATCAAGATTACAGATTGGTTGTCGGTGATACTGATGCAATTGGAGCCGCAACCGATTTATCGGCAGATGCAATATTTGCGTTTGATTATGATGCGGCAGGTAATACACGATCAAGCTGGGATGTTGGCGCGCATGAATATCAAGCAGCGGGTGATTCTACCCCGCCTGATGTGTCTTTACCAACAGCAACTTCAATCACCAATAATAGCGTAGTCATCGGAGGCACAACCGCGCTCGATCCTGACGGCGTAGTCCATTGCTTAATAGTAGCCGATGGTGACGAAGCAGGGCCAAGCGATGCAGAAATAATCGCAGGTAATTACGCGTCTCAAGTAGCTGTAGCAACTGATTTAACGATCACAGCAGAGGGTAATTTTACATTCGCAGCCGTTACAGGTTTAAGTGGTGCCAGAGCCAAAACAGCCGTTATAGTGCATGTAGATAGCGATGGCAATTACGACTCTGGATCGAGACAGTTTGTAGATTTTACATTGCAATCGGCAACGGTGACTTTTGCCACTGATTTAATTTCGGGTACTGTTGATGGTGTATTATTTGATGATGCGTTGGAGAATTCGCCATCGGTATTATTACCTCTTAATGGATCACCTACAAATGGCTCAGGCGGTTTAGTTGTTGACTTAAATGCCGAGACAGTAACGCATGGACAAGCCATTGAGGGTATAGCAAAAGATAGGGTAAGTAATAACCCGATAGCTTTGCAAGGTACAGTGAGCATCGCGTAATGGGTTGGAATAATCTAGCCAACTGGAATTCGATAGCAAGTGTAACTCAAGCGATAATAAGCGCAGTTAGCTCAAGCCGTGGCGCAGACATTGCGACCGCTAATGAGACATTGACTTTAACGCTGAATGATACTACCGGCGTTACATCGGTTTCCAGCAATGCTGTGGCGTGTACATCGGTCACTATTGTAAACGGCACATCACTCACTTGTGTTTGCCCACTGGAATTCCTTGCCGAGTTCGGCACCAGCGGCGATATCGTCGTCAACAATGGCGTAGATTCTGCCGGCTATAGCGTCACGCTAGAGCCGCCCAGTGGCATGACTGAGTATAACTTTGGTGTGCCTTATGCATCGCTGAACGTTAAAAGTCCCTTCGCAAATGATGCCCGTTTTAATATCATCGCAGTTCCTGATAGCTGTATTTTGTCGCTTACTTCTCCATCAGGCTATCACCCGCGCATGGCGTCTGATGGTCTGATCACACTATATACCGACGGCACATTTTCAACGTCCGTTAATCCTACCGTCACCGAGACCGTTAATTACTTTTTATACGATGCATCGGACAACACAGTTAGCTTAACCATTGAGCAACTAGATTTTGACTCTGTTGTTGATGCACTATCGCCAACGTCTGTCGAATCGGCGTCGGAATCATCCTCGCCCGCAATTAATCAAACCACAATCCTGACTGCCATTGCCGCCCAAAGCGCGGTGGATATTACGGTTCCGTCGTTGGTGCAAGCGCATGTTAATCAGGCAGTTAGTGCCGAGTCTGCTGTGCAGGCCTCTGTACCTAGTTTTAATCAAAATCATAGTCTTAGTGGCGATAATGCGACCAGCGCGAGCGAAAGCTTAGCGGTTTCAATCGGGCAGCGGCACGTGATGCAGAGCACTGGCGCTGAAAGTGCGGCTGAAGGCTCAACCCCAGCGCTCGTGAGTATCGCGGGTGATTCGCTGATAGGGTCTGATATTCAAAGCGGTGCAGAAGTAGGCGCGCCGGTAATTACTCAGCACCATGTTTTAGCGGCTAATGCTATTGAGTCCGGGGCGCAAGCTAGCACTATTAACTTAAATCAATCACATATTTTACTTGGTGTGCAAACTGAAAGTGCCTCCGCCACAACTATTCCTGCTTTTTGGCAGAATCATGTCATAAGTGCCGACGATATCCAGTCGTTATCAACTGTTAGCAGTCCGTCAGTGATTGAGCCAGGTGAGGCCGTTCAAATCATCGGGGGCGATATCGCTATCACCCGACTAATTGCGAGCACGCAAACCATTAATCGCACCATCACTCAAACCGCGAGGTTAAGCTAATGTCCGACAAAATATCCAGCCGTGATATCGGAACGGATCTACAAGTAACCTTTAAAGAAGAGGGGGCGATAGTCGATATATCAGCAGCAACCGCTGTCGAGATAGAGCTAACAAAGCCTGATGGCACAAAAGTGGTAAGAACGGCCAGCCTATTAACCGACGGCACCGATGGTATAGCACATTATGCAACGACTGACGGCGACCGAGAAACATCGGGTGGTGAACTGCAAAAAAAGACCTGGTCCTATTTGGGTATCGCCACTTTCTCGCCCATTCAAAAATTCCACAGCATCGACCCGAAGGAATTTGAAGTCGTTTAAATAATCTCACTTTTGGCAGCAGGTGAGACAATCCGTCGTCATTATGCGCGCATGACGAATGTTTTTGACGCCACCACATCACCCACAACCGAACCGACCCAAATGGTGGCGGGTGATTATACTATCTGGCGCAGAACCGACCTTGGTTTAAATTATTCTCCTACGCTGTATTCCTTAAGTTACGAATTTCGGGCGGAAATAACAGGCCACAAAAAATCCCTGACAGCGACTAGCTCAGGCACTGAATTCTCTATCGAATTATTAAGCGCGGCAAGTTTAGAGTGGGCCACGGGCGTATGGCAGTGGTCGGCCTACATCACTCGCTTATTAGATAGTCAGCGGGTGCAGGTTGACGACGGTGTGACAGTCGTGCTGGCAGATAAAGCCACCGACAATAACGACCCGCGCACTCTGCCTAAAAAGATGCTGGCTGAAATTGAACGGGCAATGCTGCATCGCGCCACCAACACTCAATTAGACACAACATCTTATTCACTAGGGTCGGAGTCGTCAGCCTCACGCGATACTGCGCAATTAATATTGCATCGAACTTATTGGAGGCGTGAATTGGTGACTGCAAACAGGCGGTGGGTGACGCTGAATGGCGGGCGTAACAGCCGGTCGATAAAGGTGCGTTTTAAATGAGCACGAGAAATCAATACAGAACGGTGAATGGAAACCCGTGGAACCATGCGCCTAAAAAACGCAAAGGTTTACTGCCTAAATCATCAGCGACTCGCGGCTTTGCTGCGGCCAAAACTGACGACTTGACGTATAACTTTGCGGGTAGCTATTTATCGGTGAATGAAGAATTACGCCATGGCTTGCGGTCTATTCGTGCAAAGTCTCGCCAGCTTTTTATGGACAACGATTACGCCAAAAAATTTGGGCATATGTGCAAGTCTAATATTGTCGGTGTTAACGGTATTGTCTTGCAGGCCCGCGCGAAAAATAATGGGGTGCTTGATGAACGAGACAACGCTGCCATTGAGGCTGGTTGGAAAGAGTGGTGCAAACCTAAAAACTGCACGACAACCGGACGGCATTCATGGAAAGACGTGCAGAACATTAGCGCCATTAGCGTGCCACGCTGCGGCGAAATTTTAGTTCAATTAATCGATAAGCCATCTCACCCTTTTGGCTTTGTTATCCGGTTATTATCGGCTGATTATCTCGACGAAAACCATAATGTTATTTTGCCCAATGGCAACCGAATTTTAATGGGGGTCGAAGAGGATCGCGACGGGTTGATAGTTGCTTATCACTTGCGTGACCAGTCGGCTGCGTTGTTCAAAACGCACTATCCGACCAAAAATTACAAGCGAGTAAAGGCGGACGATATAGTCCATTTATTTGTTTCTGACTTCCCCGATCAGGCGCGCGGATTGCCTTGGATGCACACGGCTATCCGGCGTTTGAATATGATTGGTGGTTACGAAGAAGCTGAGCTAGTGGCAGCAAGGCTGGGTGCCAGTAAAATGGGATTTTACACCACCGAAAATGGCGGCGAGGTTGATGTTGACGACATGACGCCTGGTGTCGAAGAGGGGCAGGATTCCGACCTAGTTGAAGAAGTTGAGCCGGGCATGTTGCAGCAATTAAACCCCGGCGAGGGTTTTGTGCCGTTCGATCCGCAACACCCAACGTCGGCATTTTCTGACTTTATGAAAGCTGTGTTGCGTGGTGCGGCATCTGGTTTGAATGTCGCTTATAACAGCATTGCGAATGACCTTGAAAATGTCAATTTCTCAAGCATTCGTGCAGGCACTATTGAAGAGCGCGACCACTGGAAGCAAACACAAGGCTGGATGATAGAGCATTTGCATTCACGGGTTTATGAACGCTGGTTGAGTGCAGCGATATTCAAGCAAAAATTACGGCTCCCACTTAAAAAAATTGACGATAAATATATGGATGTCCACTGGCAGGCTCGGGGATGGGCTTGGGTTGATCCGTTAAAGGATTCTAAAGCACATTCTGAAAAAATCGCAGGGGGTCGAGGCACTAGAACTGCAGTGCTAGCGGAAGAAGGTAGGGACTTTAACGAAACAATCGAGACGCTGGCTTATGAAGAAATGATAGCCAAAAAAGCGGGCGTCAATATTAACCCACATCAAGGCATTATGGAGGCACCTAGTGAGCAAGAAACCAGCCAAGATTGAACGACGGAAAAAAGATGACGAGCGGCGTTTTTATCGCTCGTTCGACCTGAAACGCGAAACGATAAATGCCGAGGCTCGCACAGTCGAGCTGGCTTTTTCGTCGGAGACCGAAGCGGTTGAACGCGATTTTGGGATCGAAATATTAGACCACGGTGCGCAATCGATCAGGCTTGGTCGCCTGCAAAATAGCGCGCCGTTACTAGTGGGCCATGACTCTGATGATCACGTCGGGGTTGTGGTTTCTGTCTCTGTTGGGGCTGACCGCGTGGCGCGGGCGGTTGTTCGCTTTGGAAAAAGTGTGCGAGCTGACGAGATTTTTCAAGACGTGATCGACGGTATCCGTCCTAAAGTGAGTGTGGGCTATTTAGCCCATGAGCGCGTCGAAACGGATGAAGGCACCGAGCATAAGCCTGTGATTAGGGTGACTGATTGGGAGCCATACGAAATCAGCATTGTCTCTATTCCCGCCGACGACAGTGTCGGAGTGGGGCGAGCCGCTGAAAACTTAAACAATAGCGAGACTATTATGCCAGAAGAAATAACCCAATCGGTTGGGGAAACAACCGAACGTGCCGCGCCAGCTAATCAGCCGGTTGTGGATGTTACATCTGTTCGTGAAGATGCGCGACGTGATGAAATGGATCGAATTGATACCATTCGTAAAATGGGCGAGAAATTTTCATGTGATGATTTAGCCCGAGCTTTTATTGATACCGGTAAATCTGCCGATGCAATGCGTAATGCTGTGCTCGACCAAATGAGCCAGCGACAAGAAGATGCGGCTGGCCCCGTTCTTGGTTTGACTGGTCAGGAGGTTCGCAATTACTCAGTTATCCGCGCAGTACGCGCAGCCATGCTAGGTGACTGGAAAGACGCTGGGCTTGAGCGTGAATCATCTATCGCGATTGCAGAGCAGCTCGGGCGTGATGCTCGGGGTTTCTTTGTGCCTTTCGAAGTTCAACAGCGTGTTATGACTGCTGGTGTAAATGCGGCGGGTGGTTTTGCTGTTGGCACCGACCATTTGGACGGCTCATTTATTGACCGATTGCGGGCAGAATCATTGCTGGGTCGGTTGGGTGCGCGTTACTTGCCCGGTTTGGTGGGTGATGTTGATATTCCTCGCCTTGATGGTGGTGCGACATTTGGCTGGATTGCAGAAGATGCGGATTCAGGCACTAACGATGGTGTTTTGGGTAGCATCGCGCTATCGCCCAAAACTATCGCTGGTTCTATCCCTATCTCTCGCCGCTTACTCAAGCAGTCGTCCCCTAGTATCGATGCGATGCTAATGCAGGACATGGCCGAGGGCGCTGGTCTGGGTATTGACCTTGCTGGTTTCGAGGGCACGGGTGCTGCAAATCAACCGTCTGGCATTACTGTTACATCGGGTGTGGGTACTTCAACCATCGCATCTCCTGGTGCGCCAACGCATGCCGAGCTGGTTGAGTTCGAAACCGACGTTGCAGCAGCCAACGGGCTGAAAGGTAACTTAGCATACGTTACCACTGCGGGTGTTCGTGGCAGCCTTAAAACCACTGCGAAGGATGCGGGCTCTGGAATTATGCTGATGGAGAACGGTGAAGCGAATGGTTACAAAGCAGAGGTAAGCACTCAGCTTTCAGCCAACCGGATTATTTTCGGTAACTTCAATGATGTCGTCATTGGTTTGTGGGGCGTGCTTGATTTAATGCCAGATCAAGCCACAAAGGCTGCGTCTGGTGGTTTGGTGTTGCGTGCTTTCCAAGACGTTGACATCGGCATTCGTCATGCGGGTTCTTTCAGCATTAATGCTTAATAGCTGACATACGCCCGGCGGCTTTGGCTGCTGGGCATTTCTTAAATCTAATTGGTAGTTAATTATGAAAACAAAAGAAAAAATGCTGTCGATCATCACTATTCGCGGTTGCGTGCTTAACGGGTCGCCAGTTGATCGATATAAAACCTGTAATGTCCCGGCCAGTGAGGCGCGGGTGTTAATTGGTAACGGTAAAGCAGTTTTAAATGACGATGATGGGGTCGAGGCTGTTAAACAGGCTAAGGCTGCTGACGAGTCACTCGCAGAAGCGCGAAAAAAAGCTAAATAATTCAAATGGCAATAGAAACCCCAGCTGATCTAGCGTCCATGATGGACGACCAAGACTTTGCGGACACAGTAACGCTATCCGACGGCTGTACGTTCCTCGCTCAGTTTTATCAGGGATACAGTGAGAGTCTTGACATTAATGGCAGGCGTCCCGCTTTGCTATGCATCACGGCGCAGGTCAGTGGGGTTTCTGTTGGCACTTTGTTAACGGTTAAAGAGCAGAATTATGCGGTCGGTGCTATCGAACAAGGCGACCGAACCAGCCGCTTGTTTCTTGAGAAGCGCACATGACAAACCGAGCGGAAACTATTATGGCAGCTATTGCGCCATTACTCACTGGTTTAACGACCACGGGCGCAAACGTGCAGCGGTCGAGGGCATGGCCGGTTGATGCACTGCCTGCTTTAACTATTCAGCAAGGCAGCAACACGGTCAACGAAGGTGAGGACGAAGTGTTCGGGGCGATCCTGCGCACGCTCGAATTCTCGGTGATAAGTCAAATAAAAGGCATTAGTTTACTCGAGACCCAATTAAATCAAATTGCGGCTGAGGTCTATGCGGCCTTAACCGCCGATCGAAAACTGGGCCTTGCCTATGTATTCGATGTGCGTCTCGTCGGCGATTCCGAGCCAGAGCTAGAAGCAGAGCAAGACGAACCCACAGCCCGCCAAACCATGACCTGGCGCGTGGTGTATGAGCACAGCGAAACATCAACCGAGGTATAGAGATGACTGACAATGTACTGATGACGCACCCCGATGGTGGCGAATGCAAAGCGCATATCTCGCAGGTTGAAAATATGAAAGCAAAAGGCTGGGTCGTAAGCGACGAGGCTGTTAAATCTACTGAAACAGAGGACAACGATAATGGCGAAAGTTAGAGGCCGCGACGGCGTAGTTAAAATTGGGGCCAACACGGTTGGCGCGGTGGTTGGTTTTTCGCTCGAAGAGACTATGGAGCCGATAGACGATACCGAATTAAACAGCGTCGAGATGACACATGTATCGGGTGACACAAGCTGGTCGGCAACGATTGAATGTATGTGGGATAAAGCCGACACAACCGGTCAAGGTGCAATGACTATTGGTGCCTCCGTTGCTTTGATATTGCAGCCGGAAGGTGACACGTCGGGCGATGAAACGCGCAGCGGCACGGCTTCTATCGTTAGCAAGGCATCAGCGAATGCAAAAGGCGAGATGGTATCGCAAAGCTTTTCTCTGCAGGGTAGTGGTGCATTAACTGTTGGTGCTGTTGCATAAATGAATATCGCAGAAATTGGCTCGCGACATTTGTCGGACGCGCTAACCGGCGTGATGGCATCGTGTGATGTGACTGAATGGAAAGACGATGAAGGCAAGCCAGTAAAGCTTTACTGGAAGCCAATGACCGGTGTAGAGCAGCGCAAAATTGACCGAGGGCAGAGCGAGGTCGACCGAATATGTCTGACAGTTAAGCACCGGGCGCGTGATGCCGATGGCCAGTTGGTTTTTGCAAAAGTAGGCTTAACCAGTTTAGCCACGGATTACGACTACGATGTTATCCGAGCCATTGCTTTCATCATTGCGGGAAATTTGGGGCAAGGCGCTGACGAAAAACAGGCGGCTGCCGAAAAGGAATGAGGGCGGATGCTGGATTATTTATGGCCTACGAGTACGGCGCTCAGTTCGGCCTACCAGTGTCCGATGTTTTAAAGCTGCCGGTTGATGAATACACAACTGGGCTAGTGGCGTACCGAAAAATACGGGGCGAATTGGTGGAAGATAATGGCTATTAGCACGCAAGAGACTCGCTTTTTGCTCACCGCAAAAGACCGGACAAAAGTAGCATTTAAAAATGCAAAGCTGAATTTTAAAGAACTGGGTAAATCGGTAACGGGTGTTCACGCAAAGCTATTGGGTTTGGCGGGCATTGGTGGTTTTGGGGCATTGCTGGGTGGCATAGTGTCAACCAACACAGAGATGCAAACCCTAAAAGCCAGTTTAAAAACCGTCACAGGCAGTGCTGATGCTGCATCGAAAGCTTTTAGCAAAATCGAAAAATTCGCAATCACCACGCCATTCGATTTAAACCAATGGACAGAGGCGTTTATAAAAATGAAGGCGCTGGGGTTAGATCCATCCGAAGCGGCGCTAACGTCCTACGGCAACACCGCGTCGGCAATGGGTAAGGACTTAAACCAAATGATCGAGGCAGTAGCTGATGCCGCCACAGGTGAGTTCGAGCGGTTAAAAGAATTTGGCATAAAAGCAAAATCACAAGGCGATCAGGTGTCGTTTACCTTTCAGGGTGTGACCACCACAGTCAAAAAGAATGCGGCTGAAATAACAGGGTATTTGAAGTCAATAGGCAACGAAAATTTTGGTGGCGCTATGAACGACCAAATGAACAACCTGAAGCCTGCTTTTTCAAATTTATCACAAGCGTTTCAGAAACTAGCGGTATCCATTGGTGAGGCTGGGTTGAATGAAATGATCACTGGTATGGCGACTAGTATGACGGCCTTTGTCAATAGTTTTAGTGATACTCAGTTGCATACTTTGCTCGGATTTTTTAAGTCTATCGGAAGTGGGCTTTCGTACATCGGCGATTTAATTAGTCTTATTACGGATGGTTGGGGTCGACTCATCGCATTAGGTGGTGGTGTACTTGATGGATTAATGGGCTCAGGTAGTAATTTCTCAACCAGTGGCGCAGCGGTTTCTGGATACCAACCAGGTGACTTTAATCGTTCCAATGGCAATGCCGATTACCTAAAAACACTACGGGGATTAGAATCGAAATATGGCCAAAAAACAGCGGATGGAGTAGCAACAACCAATAATTTATTGAAAGAAATGACAGGCGTTCTAAAAAATCAATCAAACGTGGCGGTGGCGGGTTAAAGCATGGCTGTAAAAATAGACTTAAAGAAAGGTGCTGTTATTACGTTTGATAAAAATGGAAAGCGAATCGAACGCACGGCCTTGGTGAGTGGTGTGACAGGCGATCTAAACGCCGCATTAGAAGCCGCAATGAATGACGGGTCACTGCCGAATTATGGCGATGGTTATCCGACAGATACAAGTATTACGTTAAACAACATTAAAGTTGACCCAGCAGGTGCCAATCAATATTGGGCGCAGTTAAGCTACTATAAGGACCCGTCGGTAGCTACTACGTCTGCAACAGCCACGGCCACCGTTACAGCGCAAACATCTACCGAGCAAGTCAAAGTAGATCTAGCGGGGAACCCGTTGCAAACCGATTATTATATTCCGTCAGGCGGTGGCTTCGCTCATGTCTATCCGGTTTTTATTGCCGAGGTGGAAAAGCTTAGGCTGACATTCAGTTTTGAATACACCAGCTCTGTTTATCCTGGCGCTGATATTGCTAGCTACGGCGAAAAAATTAATAGTGTGGCATGGAACGGCTTTGCTATTGGATCCATATTATGTGTTGGAATTAATGCAGTTCAAAAAGGTGCGGTTTGGAATATAAAATACGTTTTCGCCTATAAACCCGACCTTTGGTTGTTTGCGCCAAAAATAGGGCACAACACTGCAAACGTAACTGTAGGAGACGATGCTAATTTAAACCTGACCACCGGCATCCGAAATTTCACTATATACGGCTCTGTCGACTTTACCCCGCTCGGTTTTACCCTGTAATGACTAATAGATTCGAGGTTAAAGGGCTAGACAAAGGCGAGATAATCCGAGGTGAATTAATCACCAGCCACGCCGACGCAATAAACCGTAATACAGTCGCCGTGGCAGCGCCCCGCCAAATCGATGGTCCCGGCGATGACATGAGCGATGACGCTAGTGCAGGCGCTATCGGCAACGAAACTTTTGCGTGCACAGTTACCGAGTCAGACATTATTGCAACCGATAGCAATAGCGATACGACAACACTCAAGCGAGTAGACACCCTCAGTTGTGTAGAAAACACAACCGGTCGAATAATGACATTTAACGTCACTTATCCCGCATGACCCGCACAGGGTTATTTAGAAGAGCAGTGGCGACCCAAATAACTGCGGTTATCACAGGCACAGTGCTATCAACAATAAATGAGGCCGATATTGTCGCCGGTGGCCAAACAATAATTATCACATTAACCGGTGATACGTGGTTGGCTGCAGGTACTGGCCCAATAGGGACAACAGCCCAAACCAATGCTATATTGGCTGGTATTGACTCAGCTCAATTAGAGGGTACGGGTTGGGATGCAGAAGTAAAAGCAAACTTCACATCGACTGATCTTGTTAGAACGAGTGCAACAGTAGCAACTGTGACATTGGGTGCCGAGGCTAGCTACGACATAACTGCAACAGAAACAATTACAGTAACCATACCGTCGGCGGCGCTTGTAAATAGCTTAATTGATGTTATCGCTACACCTACTTTCACAATCGATGATGGAGGCTGTGCTGGCGTTATGGTTGGAACTTATTTGGGTACTAGCGCCTTCAATACTTCTAATCGATCATATACTCGATACAATTGGATCTCGGCAACACCGACGGATTTATCAAGTTCTACCGGAATATTTTGTACTGATAACTCTGGCTCGATACTAAATGTGGATTTATCAGACCTACTATTTGAGTTTACGAATACGGGGGGCGGATCTGTTTTATTTGCTTTTTACAACAATACAGGCGGATCAAGTATCATTGAAAGGATTGATAACAGTGATTTCTATTTTCAGCTTGAGCCAGATTTTGATGCTATTTCACTGACCTTTCCGACCGGCTCAACGGCTCCATTGCATCCAAATCAAGATTTATATCTACATACTCTATAGCTCATTACTGCGATCAATGTTCGAAGGCTGCACCGACTTAGAAACAATTGCTGCTATAGACACAACCGCAACACTCGCCTCAAATTCAGATATGTTTGATTTTATTACTTCGCTAACCTCGCCAAACTCTGGAGAGCAAACCAGTATTCGCAGCGCCTCTGGTTTTGATTTTAATTAAAAATTTTTAAAACAGTATCACAGCGGCAAGAGTTTTTGTGCCCCAATTGCGCCCCAAAAGGTTCAGATAGGGTGTTTTTATGATGTTTATGTCTATATAAATCAACAGTTTTAAAGTGATTCAAGTGCACCAAAAAACTTAAAATCCCTCGGTAGAAATACCGTGCCGGTTCGACTCCGGCCCCGGGCACCATTTTTAATATATATATCAGCAACTTAAAGGCATTAGAAGTATCCACATAGTTGCTTTATTTTTTTTGTGCCCCACTGAGTTCCCCAAATTTCTCAGCTAGTTCCATAAGATTTTCGTCTAGTAGGTGAGCATATCGATTTGTCATTTGCACTGAGCTGTGTCCCATTGCTTTCCCGACATGCTGTAATCCTGCCCCGTTTTGAACTAAAAATGATGCGTAGGAGTGTCTTAGATCGTGGAACCTTATGTGTGTTAAGTTCAATTCCTTCCTGGCGGCTTCAAATTCGTTTCTGAGGGTTTGGTTGTATGATTTATCGAGTGGCCAATGATATTTGCCGAATAATTGCCTTACCGGTGACGGAATCGGCACTAGTCGGGGTCGGCCAGTTTTTGTGTCTGTGTTTAGTGCTATCCATTTCTTATCTATTATTTTATCTTCAGTTAGCGTTAGCAGTTCGGTTCGTCTTAGGCCAGTCATGGCGGCAATTAAAATTAGTGCGCCGGTTATTGGGCACAAGTCAGCTAGGTTTTCTATCTGTTGGATTGATAGGTAGAAATGCCGCTCAGTTTCGCCTGAGAGCAGCTTTATCCTTGCGCCTATCTGTGTGTCTATCCAGCCCCATTCAAAAGCTAGGTTGGCTAGTCGTCGAAGTAGGGCTAGGCGTCTATTGATGGTTGCTGGTTTTAGTCCTTGCGCGAGCATGTCTCTTTTAATTTTGGCTTGAACTAATCCGATTGATTCGAATGTTTGCCCGGCTATGTATGGACGGATAGCTTTTGATTTTGAGATAATGCCTTTGTAGTCTTTTAGGGTTTTGGCTTCGCTTTTTAGATATTCAGTTAGTGCGTGTTCGATACCAGCGTTAGGGATTTGTTGTTTTTTGATTTCTTGTCGAACTTGGGCTTCCATTTCTCTAGCTTCTCGCTGAGTCCCAGCAGTTCGTCTAATTCTAATGCCAAGGGCGCGGTCACGGACATCGATTTGCCATTTGTCGCCGCGCTTTCTGATTGACATGTCTGGCCCTCCATGAATTTTGTTAGTGACACCGGATTTATTCTGCGGCCTCGCTTTGATTTGGTGACTTGTACCACAGCTAATCTTCCATCGTCAATTAGGCTATGAACAGTTCGCGAGCAAACTGATAGTCTATTGGCGGTTTCTGCTATGGTTAAAAGCTTCATTTTTAGTGATGGGTGCCTGTGATCGCTTCGAGTGGGCTGCGAATATTATTCGTGCCGTTGCTCATTACATGCAGATAGATTTGCGTTGTTGTAATGTCTTTGTGCCCGAGTAGTTCTTGGACTGTGCGAATGTCGTACCCGTCCTCGAGTAAGTGCGTTGCAAAGCTGTGCCTGAATGTGTGTGATGTATAGTGTTTGTTTATTTTGGCTTTTGCTTTTGAGGCTTTCAGTGCTTTGGTGACGCATGACGGGTGTGTGTGGTGGCGTCTGATTTCACCAGTGCGAGGGCAGGGCCCGACGTTGGCCGATGGAAATAGATATTGCCATGCGGTCTGCTTGCTTGCATTAGGGTATTTTCGTTCGAGTGCGTGTGGTAGGTAGACGCAGCCGTAACCGTTTTCGATGTCGATTAAGTGTTGGCGTTCGACTCGTTTTGTTTGCGCTTGCAGGTCGGGGATAAGGCTGGGCGGTAAAAGTGTTATTCGATCTTTGTTGCCTTTGCCCTGGCGCACGATAATTTGGTTTCTGTCTATGTCGATGTCTTTGATGCGCAGCGATAGACATTCACTCATTCGGAGGCCTGATCCATAGCATAGCGAAGCGATCATCCAGTATATGTTTTTCATGTTTGCGAGTACGCGTTGCATTTCGGCCTTAGATAGCACTACTGGCAGTTTTGGTTGTCTGGCTGTTTTAACAAAACTACCGATATTGCCTAGCGTTTTTTCGATTACTTCTTTGTACAAAAAAGCGAGAGCACAAAGCGCCTGGTGCTGTGTCGATACTGCGACGTTTTTATTGACAGCTAGATGTGTTAAAAATCCGCGTGCTTTTTGTTCGCTTGTGCCGTTTGAGTATTTTGATAAATACTGCATGTATGACTTTATCCAGTGCAAATAGGCTTTTTCAGTTTGAATACTCATGTGCTTGAATCGCATTACGTTTTTTGATTTGTCAAGTGTTTGCAGTGTATTCATAGTTTTTAATTTCCTTATTTTACCTTTTGCTTGATAGTCACTTGTTATGCATCAGGATGGTTATGACTATTGATCCAGTTTTGGAGAATGATTTCTATCACGATGGCAGAGGCCCAGAGCTTCAGAAAGTACGATGGAAATCGAATGGAGTAGTACTTGTTGGCTTTGAGTATTTTAACCCAGATGATGAATACACTCCCGACAATTTAAAGCACTTAACCTTCGACAGTGTTGAGGCGTACAGCATGTCCTCAGATGAAGTGCACGGTAATATTCTAGCAACAGGTGACAGTAAGGCAGCCATCTTTGAGGTCAAAGATTCCGAGTGGCTAGCTTCGTTCAATCAAGCACATTTATCAGAATGTAAGCATTACCAAATTATGTTTCACGATGAAATATATGATGTTATCTGCAAGCAAATTATAGTAGGTACGGGGCAACTAAATGCATAACAAGTCAAAGCACGCGGACATGGTAAAGCTGTCACCTTTTTTGTCCCAAAAAAGCCGCCAACTTCACCATGCCGGTGTTTGAGGCGTTATAAACCTAGTCAGCCAGTAGCGCCCTTTGCAGATCTTCAATAACCGTCTCAATCGCGCTATATGCTTCCTCTGTGCAATCCTCCTGCTGAATTGTCTGCAATAAATCTTCGCAGCCAAAAACAACATCTTTAATATCCGTAGGCGGAGTCAAATCGCGGAGAAAGTCACCCAAGTTCCGCGCCCTAAAGCCTGCCAGGTCAACACCGTCTACCCTCTTTCCGTTCTCTAAAATGTCAACGGTTGTCAAGTTTTCTTCAATTTGCACCCTGAGCTGTCTCATGTCTTTTTCAGCCCAAAGATTTAAACACCCTCTTCTCATTTTCCTGTCCTCGGTCGGTTTATAACAAATTAAAGCAGCGGATCGTCATTACGCTGCGCTTCATTCCTCACGCGCTGTTTAAAGCGGTTATGTGTATAGGGTCAACTCGCACTTTATGCACTTTTTGCAAGCTGTGCCAAGAGTCTTACTGCCTCTGCACACT
>NZ_CAKZKO010000110.1 GCF_937123705.1 uncultured Paraglaciecola sp.
GCATTCACTTCAGCAAGATTTGTTGATGTAACTCCCGTCACACCTGCTGTTGAATAATCAGCAAGTACAGGAATTGGGTTCGTATTAGTATCAGCATACGCTTCGATTTTATCCAGCGCGGTATTCTTCGCAACGATGCTATCGACTATCGCTTGAATTTCAGCCTGGGTATCAACATCGGTTCCGGTTAGCGCAGCAATTGCACTATTGATTTCAGCTATATTAGAAGCGGTTACATCTGTAATACCTGCATCAGAAAAGTCAGCTAAAACAGGCGCATTAGTCTGATCATCTGCGTAAGTTTCAATCTTATCCAGCGCGGTATTCTTCGAAACGATGCTATCGACGATGGCTTGGATCTCAGCTTGGGTATCAGCCTCTGCAGCCGTAACGGCATCGATTGCAGCATTCACTTCAGCAAGATTTGTTGATGTAACTCCCGTCACACCTGCTGTTGAATAATCAGCAAGTACAGGAATTGGATTCGTATTAGTATCAGCATACGCTTCGATTTTATCCAGCGCGGTATTCTTAGCGACAATACTATCTACGATCGCTTGAATCTCTGCAGTATCATCAACCTCATTACCTGTGAGGCCAGCAATCACTGCATTTATTTCATCAATATTTGAGCCAGTAACGCCAACGATATTCAGCTGATTAAAATCACTTAATGTGGGCGCTGTAGAACCACCATTATTATCAGCATAATTTTTTATCGTCGTTATTGCTGTACAGGCTTGGCCAGAGACTGGAGCACAGGGGCTATGTTCTTCACCCGCCACTTCATTTTCGTTAGTAACGCCATCGCCGTCCGCGTCACAGGAGCCTTCATTCGGAGTTGGTAAACATTGATTATTTTCAGCACCAGGCTCTTCATCAATATTCACAGTACCGTCATTATCGAAGTCGCCGTCAAGGTTGTACGATTCATTTGTTGTACCAGCAACACCTGAAATAGCGCCGACTGTTGTGTCTCTGCCTACCGCACTTAAACCAGTGCCTTCATCAATACTGAAACCAGAATCTAGCATCACGCCAATTGGGTAATTATCTAATGTTCCAGAAATGCTAGTCGCATTTCTTGAATACACTACTACGTATTTTGAAGCATCCCCTGACACTTGGCTTACAGAGCTAATATCAAATAAAGCATTAGCATCGCCTGTTTTAATAAAATCAGCGACATCTACATTGGTAACGTCTTCACTAAAACTGAATAAATATTCTAACGAGGTCGCATTTTCATCTACTGCTTCATTCGCACCAGAGTTTCTTTTAATGGATATCAAAAATGGATCAGGAGCAATCGCAAGAGTAAAATACTGCTGGCCGGTAAAAGTGATTTCTGCAGAGTAATAATCGTTAGTAGCGTGGGGGATTAATTCAACGGCCTCAAAGCTTGTTGTATCAAGGGTGCCGCCACTGTTTTGAAATTCACTTGAAGAAATTAATAGAAACTTCTTACCTGGTACTGGAGAACCCGCCCCATCATCATAAACAGCTTTTGGAATCGTTATAAATACCGAATTAGCGGTACCTGTTTGCTGACTTCTCCAAATACGATTAATGCGTTTATTGTCGCCTGCTGACATTAGAGATACATTAAATGCTGTTGTTCCTCCGTTATGCCCCCAAACCAATGCCGATTTATCCGCTAAAGCAACAGTACGAGCAGGATCCGTATTTAATGTATCGAAAATATTTTCTGTAGACATTGTTATACTGAAAGCTTGATTAGCAGCATCAGTGGTATAACTGCGAGATATTTTTTGTTCTAAGCCTGAGCCTGAATCAGTGGCCAAACCGGCAACATCATTATGATATGAAGTATTATTGGTATAATCCCAAACTAATGAATCATCAGACAGTATGTAGTCTTGCTGAAAAATAGTAATACCGTATTTTATACCTAAATAACTATTTACCTTTGCAATCTTCCCTGCACTCAACTTTTCATCGAATGCAATGATTTCAGAAATAGCACCTACATATTGTCGACCACTACTAACTGAACTACCGCCAATATCATAACCAGTAGTATAGGGAGCACCTGGGTCCGCTGGGACGGATAGGTTTGAGGCTCTAAGTTCACCATTTCGATATACAAAATCTTGATTATTTATATCATCTAACCCTAACCACATACTGGCGCGATTCGTTCTATCACCGAAATCAGTTGTTTCTTCTGCATCACCACTAGCCGAGTGAGGTGGTACAAACAAAACATCCCCATCATTATCATCTGAACGACCCGCTACTAATAGAAAACCTTCATCCTGGTCCGATCCACCATGACCATCCTGAGAAATAATAAAAGGCTTAAATTGCGATCCACCGCCACTTTGAAGTCCATTGAACGCTACAGCAAAAATAGATGCGCCATCATCTAACTGTAATGTAGAGGTGGATAATAAATCATTCGAACCATCGAACATAACAGTTGGATTAAAGTTTAGTGTTTCACCATCAACTGCCAGATCATCACCTACGATAGGTCTTTTATTAGACGTTCCTTGGGATACATTATTTGATGTGAATTCTGATTGGTCATCCCATGCATCGACGCCTCCACCAGTGGCTTCCACACCAACATCTGCGCGTAGCCAAAGCTCAAGCGAGTTGAGATTCTCACCTGCAACTCCGCCAGGTGATGCTGCAAGAACTAACTGACTGGCAAGCATAGAAAGTAAAATGATAGCTTTTTGCATGAAAAAGACCTTGAAAAGAAATTGGGTATTTATATGTTACGCATTGTAACGTAAAACAGTTCTTTCCAATAAGATGTTTTACAATTTGACCTACGTTTTTACATTTATTTTGACGCTATAGCCTCCGTATTAAATTGAATTTTAAAAAGCAATAACGAATCGTCTATTTACTGAATTTTTACTCAGAAATAATAAATTAATTTTATGATAAAAAATAATTATAAGTACGAATGTACCACTAGAATAAAAATTTTTATTGCTCATTGCCATGCTGGCAATTATTAATCTTGGAGTTAAACCAGAAGGTATATGGAAGACACGCTGCCACCATTATTTCACCAGAAAAGAGGAGGTCTTATTTTGATGGACGCTTAAACTTTATACCC
Organism: uncultured Paraglaciecola sp.; assembly: GCF_937123705.1. Lineage (GTDB taxonomy): Bacteria > Pseudomonadota > Gammaproteobacteria > Enterobacterales > Alteromonadaceae > Paraglaciecola. The sequence continues at coordinate 3,098 of NZ_CAKZKO010000110.1, forward strand.
CACCATTAAACCTCCAATCCATCAGCCAGCCACCTTGCTCAGTAAAGTACCCCTGACAGACAAATAACCCAGGTACCGCAACCACTTCATTCGTTGTTTTACAGACAATGATGGGCCAATAATTTCTTACCCAGCTCGCAACTCCATAATCTTGCCACCACTTTTTCATTTTTCGAGTAGATCGGTCTACGGGTTTAGCCGCATCACCTGGTTGCCATAAGCGTATTGCATAATCCCCTGGCTTTAATCCACACTCTTTATTACTGGTTTTATATGACAGTTCACCTAAAGCATTCTCTCTTTTGTAATTTGGTAGAATGAAAGATTGTTGGTTTTGTTCAATCACAGCAACCCCTTCATATCGAACTTGGTCTTTTAATGCATCAGCTGAATGCCATAAAAACAAATAACCTTGATATCGATATAACGCCTTATCACCCCATGTAAAACTGGGCTCTGCATCCATTTGTGCTTCAATAACATCGCTATAAATAGACTTCATTTGAACCCTAGATGGCAGTACATCAACAAACTGAGCGAGCCAAGCACGTAAATAACTTACAGCAACTGCGCTATCAAGCTCGTTAATCAAGGTTAAATCAAAACGTGGAATGTCTTTGAGTGCAGGGTGAATTTTTTGATCAGTTTGCACAAATACTGTCGTTGTATTTATTTCTTTTAATAGCAGCGTTTGCAGCAAGTCTTTCTCATGCTTAACAGTATTAACTGTACGTGATAGAGATTGTTTTTTGTCAGGGTAGCGCTGCCATATTTGCGGCAATAATTCATTACGCCACCAATTTCTATCGATTTCTGAATCAAGGTTTGATTCATCTTCAACCCAGCTAAGACTATGCGCTTTGGCATAATCAATCAGCTGCTGTTTTTCAACTGCTAAGAAAGGTCGTAATATCTGACACGTATTCGAGCGTGATAAGTTTCTTTGCTGTGGAATACCCGATAAGCCAGTTAAACCACTGCCACGAATGGCACGCATGAAGAAGGTTTCAATCTGATCATCCAGATGGTGCCCTTGCAATAACACATCACCTGCTTGGCAGTATTGTTCAAAAACTTGATAGCGTGCCTCACGAGCGGCTTGTTCAATTCCGTCAGAAGAACCCGCTTCTAACTGCACTCGCTCTACGATGCATTCAACTGATACAGCGCCCTCATAGTCAGCCGAAAGCTGGCAACACAATGATTGAGCCTGCTTGACCCAATCATCAGCATTGTTAGATAAACCATGATGCACGTGAATGGCTTTAATCGTGGTTATTTTTTCAGCTGGTAACGCCGACCGTTTATCGAACAGCTCATCAACCAACGCATGCAGCAATACGGTTGAATCAATACCCGCACTTAGCGCAACCCAAATACACTGAACATCGCCCTGCTCGTTAGCCTGCTCAAGTGTTGATAAGATTGCTTTTCCTAAATCCATTTAGGAATAATCCATCGCCACAGATTCTTCACCAAAGGCATACTTTAATACCAATAACTGTTCATCAGTAGGACGAATACGCCAGCGATCACCCAACTGAATATCGGCTTGTGCGCTGTCGTTAGAATATTCCAAAATAACAGGGCAACCGTGCTCACCCTGTGCAATATTTACTGGCTCTAGCATCTGTTTGAAATTGGCAACAAACTTATGATCAAGCTGATCGCGACGCACTTTTACTTTTAACGATTTGGCGTAATTTAAGCGCGCCTGGCTAATTTCCATAGCATTAATCGCATTGGCTTTTAGACCACCAGAATAATCATCGTGGCGCACGTTCGCTTCAATGATAATGACCTTGTCTTTATCGATGACTTCGCGCACTTTCTCAAACGCTTCGGAAAACAATGATACTTCCACCCGCCCAGTTCGGTCATCGAGGGTAATAAAACACATATTCTCCCCACGTTTATTTTTCATAATACGCAGGTTAACAATTAATCCCGCAAGCTTTTGTACTTTTTTATCGTCGCGCAAATTAGACAGTTTGGTTGGCGCTAGTTGGCGTACTTCATCTTCGTATTCGTCAAACGGATGACCCGTAACAAATAAACCTAGTGTATCTTTTTCACCCTGAAGGCGTTCTTTTAATGTCCAACCGCGCAGGTGACGATGTTTTTCATACACATCAAACTGCACATCTTCAGCCGCTTCTGCTTCGGCATCACCAAACAGGTCAAATACTCCAGAGGCTTCGTTAGCCGCGCTTTGCTGTGCTGCTTTTACCGCATCTTCAATACTGGCCATCAAAACCGCTCGATCTTCACCAAAGCAGTCAAACCCACCACTGCGAACGAGTGCTTCTAATACTCGTTTATTCGTTCTCTTCGGATCACAACGTTTACAAAAATCGAATAAGTCCTTAAAAGCCCCACCTTCATTACGCGCTTCAACAATCGCCGCAACGGGGCCTTCGCCCGCGCCTTTTACTGCGCCTAAACCATAAACAATTGAGCCTTCATCATTAACGATAAAACCAAACTCAGACTGATTGACGTTGGGCAAAACCAAGTCGAGCTTCATCTCTCGACATTCTTCAACAAAGCCTACGACCTTGTCGGTATTTTGCATATCCGAGGTTAATACCGCTGCCATAAAAGGCGCGGGATAGTGACATTTCAACCAAAGCGTTTGATACGAAACAACCGCATACGCGGCAGAGTGAGATTTGTTAAAACCATAACCGGCAAACTTTTCTACCAAGTCAAAAATTTTCATCGCCAGATCAGGATCAACCCCAACCGAGATCGCACCTTCGC
>NZ_CAKZKO010000111.1 GCF_937123705.1 uncultured Paraglaciecola sp.
ACGGTAACCTGACTATTGATGCCAATGGTCATTGGGTCTTCACCGCCAACAGCGCGTTTAATCAATTAAACGTCGGCGATAAAGTCGAAGAAACCTTTACCGTAAATTCTGTTGATGGCACACCGTCCACCATCAAAGTGACGATTAACGGCACTAATGACAAAGCCGTGATAAGCGGAACAAGTGCCGGCGCGGTCACCGAAGAATCTCAACTTCAAACCTCTGGCTCACTGACTGTGACTGATGTTGATGCCGGTCAAGCACACTTCTCCAATACCGATATTGCTGGGACTTTAGGCACCTTACACCTCACTAATTCGGGGACATGGACTTACGACTTAGATAACACCAACCCAACCGTTCAAGCGTTAGGTAAAGGAACAACCGCTACCGATACCATTACTGTTCATTCTGCTGACGGCACACCACATCAAATTACTATTACGGTTAATGGCACTAACGACAAGGCCATCATTGGCGGGACAAACTCTGGTGCAGTGACTGAAGAATCTCAACTTCAGACGTCAGGTACACTGACTGTCACTGACGTAGATACTGGTGAAGCACACTTCTCCAACATTGATATTGCAGGCACATTAGGCACTTTACATTTAACTGATACCGGCACTTGGACTTACGATTTAGATAATACGAATCCACAAGTTCAAACCTTAGGTAAAGGCGCGACAGCGACTGATACTATTACTGTCAACTCAGCAGATGGTACGCCGCATCAAATTACCATTACGGTGAATGGGACTAATGATACGGCTGTAATTGGTGGGACTTCTGCAGGCGCAGTGACCGAAGAAACGCAGTTACAAACCTCAGGCTCGCTGACTATTACAGATACCGATACCGGTGAAGCACACTTCTCAAATACTGATATTAAAGGCTCACTTGGGACATTGCATTTAACCGATGCTGGGCAGTGGACTTACGATTTAGATAACACAAACCCAACGGTGCAAGCCCTAGGTAAAGGCGCTGCAACAACCGATACCATTACAGTTACTTCAGCAGATGGTACAACTCACCAAGTGACCATTGCCGTTAATGGAACTAATGACAAGGCTGTTATTACTGGTACAAATACGGGAGCAGTTACCGAAGATCAAGATTTAACAAATCAGTTGAATGTTCACCCAAACTACATGCTTACACAAGGCAAGCTATTCATTACCGATGTAGATACGAATGAAGCTACATTTCCGATGCAATCTGGCATTGTTGGCGACCACGGGATCGGCTCATTTACACTTATACCAAGTGGCATTTGGCTATTTTCCGCAGATTCAAAACAAGCGGCTGTTCAGGCTTTAGGTGTTGGTGAAACTTTAACAGAGTCGACAACAATAACCTCGGTTGATGGCACACAGAAAACTATTTTGGTAACCATCAATGGTACCAATGATGCACCTGTTATCACCCCTGTTGCGACGCAAACGGTAACCGAGGATGGCAGTAAAACCATTACCTTCCATGCAACGGATATTGATACGACGGATACGTTGACCCCGAGTGTGTCAGCGACACACGGTAGTGCCTCGCTGAATGCGCAAGGTGAAATCGTGTTTACGCCTGATGCTAATTACAATGGTTCTGCTACAGTTGTTCTTTCAGTGACTGATGGGCATACGACAACCAGTCAAACTATCAATGTTGATGTAACACCGGCAAACGATGCGCCTGTTATTAATCCGATTGTGCCAGTGAGCGCCACTGAAGATGGTGCAGTAGTCACAGGTCAACTCACCTCAACGGATATTGATACGGGTGATACTGCAACCTTCACAACCACATCAACACAGGGTGGATTTACACTCAATGCAAATGGTAGCTACAACCTAGACCCAACAGATGCAAGCTTCCAACACCTTAAAGCAGGTGAGATAAGCACGTTCACTATCCCTGTTACCGTGACCGATTCTGCAGGTGCAACAGATACTAAAGATTTAGTGATTACGGTGACGGGCACGAATGATACGCCGGTCATTAGTGGTGTCGATACGGGGGCATTAAAAGAAGATGTGAGCGTTAATCCTCAGAGTAATGAACTGACTGCGACAGGTAAGTTAGATATTGTCGATATAGATACAGGTGAAGGTAGTTTTATATCCCATGGATTTAACAAAACGGCCCTACAAGGTCATTATGGTAAATTGGAGATCAGTCAAGATGGGAGCTGGAGTTACTCTGCCGATAATTCTCAAACAGCGATTCAATCCTTAGGCGAAGGTGAGCAGTTAACAGATACAATTAAAGTGACTTCGAAAGACGGTACAACGCATGATGTCGTGGTAACCATCAATGGCACTAATGATAAAGCCGTGATTGGCGGATCTAATACTGGCGCAGTAACAGAAGAATCTCAACTTCAAACCTCTGGTACACTGACAGTCACGGATGTCGACACCGGTGAAGCACACTTTGCGAATACTGATATACAAGGGACCTTAGGAACATTACATCTAACGGATAATGGCGCTTGGACGTACGATTTAGATAACACCAATCCACAAGTTCAAGCGTTAGCGCAGGGCGCAACGACCACGGATATTATTACTGTCAACTCAGCAGATGGCACGCCACATCAAATAACCATTACGGTGAATGGGACTAACGATAACGCTGTGGTCGGTGGAGTAGATACTGCAAGTGTCACTGAGAAAGCGGCTGGAGATAATATGTCGCCAGATCATGCTCAACCAGGTATGGCGACACTTCGAGTTAGTACACTCAACGCTAATGGACATTTATCTGTGGTTGATCCTGACTCTGGTCAGTCTGGCTTTGCTGATAATAATGTGGGGTATAATTATCACGGTACATATGGTGACTTAATATTAAATCCAAATGGAGATTGGAATTACTATGCCGATGCAGGAAGCCTCACTCAGATTGGTGGAAGGCCCACGACCAGAGGCTCCGCTATCGATAAATTAGGTGAGGGTGAAACACTCACAGACACTATCACCGTTCACACAAAAGATGGAACACCACATAATATAGTCATCACTATCAATGGTAGTAACGACAGGCCTTATTGCTCTTCAGAAGTACAACTCAACGCAGGTACTGAAGATACGAGACAAACCATTACAGCTGCACAACTGTTACAAAATTCAATAGATGTCGATAAAAATGACTCTGGACTGCTTACAGTAGCAAACCTTCATCCAGATCACGGCTCGATTTTAGATAACCAAAATGGTACATACACTTTCACACCAGAAAAAGACTATAACGGTAAAGTTCATTTCACCTATGATGTCAAAGATGCACATGGCGGTGTCACTCATACTGGAGCTACCAGCAGTTTAAGTGCAGTTGCTGATAAAGCGGTTATAAGCGGTAGTGATACCGGAACGATTATTGAAGATCATAATGTGGGTCACAGTTCATTACAGCCTGTCGTTGTATCGGGTTTGCTGAGTGTGACAGATCCTGATGCAGGGCAAGACCATTTTCAGGTCAATCTGTTATTAGGAGAACAGGCGATTCACGATCCCTTTGGTGGTTTTTTACGCATTACACCAAGTGGCGCTTGGGGATATGAAGTAGCCAATAGTCGCTTGCAATCATTAGCTGAAGGTGAAGTAGAAAAAGTTGTATATCGTGTTTACTCTGCAGACCACACTGCCCACGATATAACAATAACGGTGACAGGCACCAATGATAAGCCAACCATCACTGCGACGACACTGGCACATGGCACTGAAGATACACACTACCAAATACAAGCCAGTCAGTTTGGATTCAGTGATATCGACACAGGCGATACGTTACATTCCATAGCAATCACAGATCTACCATCAGCAACACAAGGTAAGTTTGTGCTTGATGGACACGATGTTACAACGGGACAACACATCCCTACAGCTGACATCAGTAAGCTTCAGTTCGTTCCTGCGCAAGATTTTAATGGCGATGTTCAGTTTAAATATACTGTTAACGATGGGCATACCGACTCTGCAGAGGCTACCAACACACTTCATATTGATGCGGTGGGAGATAAAGCCGTTATATCAGGTGTGGATACTGGCGATGTTTATGAAAACAGAAACCCTGATATGTCGCCAGACTTTGCCCAGTCAGGTATGGCGCATTTAACTAATAGTATGATTCATGTTGAGGGGCAACTAACAATCATCGATCCAGATACCGGCGAGAATAGTTTTGATTCTAAAGGTATTGGTTATACCTATCATGGAAAATATGGCCATTTGATTCTTAATACAGATGGTAAATGGTTTTATGGTGTTGCGACCGGCACTGCTGATGTAAATGGTGGATTAACAACAAATGTAGGATCGACGATTGATCAACTTGGTGCAAATGAGACACTCACTGATACGATAACGATACAAAGTAAAGACGGTACTACTCATGATATTGTTATCACCATTCATGGCGACAACGACCGTCCATACTGCTCTTCAGAAGTGCAGCTCAACAGCGGTAAAGAAGACCTCGCGCAAACCATCACGGCCACCGAACTCTTAGCAAACACTATAGACGTGGATAGCAACGACCTAGGCAAACTCACCGTTACGAATCTTCACGCTGATCATGGTTCTATTCTAGATAATCAAGACGGAACATACACTTTTACCCCAACCAAAGACTATAACGGTCAGATTCATTTTAGCTATGATGTGACAGATGCGCATGGCGGAACGACTCATACAGGGGCGTCTACCACACTCACCGCTACCCCAGACGGCGCCATCATTTCAGAAGTGACAACTGACCACGTCACTGAAGATGGTTCACACAGCAGCCACAATGCAGGGGTTACAACTGAGCTCGCGAATGGAAGACTACAAGTTGTGGATCCAGATAGCGGGGAGAATAAATTCCAATACAGCCAGTTTGGTGAATCAGCAGTTCACGATCCGTTTGGTGGCATGTTACGTATTGATAGCATGGGCAATTGGGGGTACAGCGTTAATAATGCCAATTTGCAACACCTTGCTCAAGGGCAAACTGAAACCGTTATCTACCGTGTTCATAGTTATGATGGAACGGCATACGAGTTGCACATAGACGTTGTAGGCACCAATGATGCGCCAACCGTTACCCAAGTTGCGCTAAGTAACGGCACTGAAGACACGCATTATCAAATGCAAGCGAGTCAGTTTGGATTTACGGATGTTGATAGTGGCGATACGCTACATTCAGTTGCAATCACAGATCTACCACCAGCAACACAAGGTAAATTTGTGCTTGATGGACACGATGTTACAGCGGGGCAACACATCCCTACAGCTGACATCAGTAAACTTCAGTTCGTTCCTGCGCAAGATTTTAATGGCGATGTTCAGTTTAAATATACTGTTAACGATGGGCATGATGACTCACAAGAGGCTACTAACACTCTTCATATTGATGCGGTAGGTGACACAGCAGTAATCACTGGAACGACAACTGGCGATGTCGATGAAGGGCATGGTACCTATCATGATCGGTCACCAAACTACGCACAGCTTGGGATGGCTAAATTAACCAATGACCCTTTATATACTGATGGCAAGTTAGAGATTATTGACCCAGACGCTGGCGAAGCACAATTTGATACAAAAGGCATAGGCTACTCCTACCATGGCACTTATGGTCAATTAATACTAAATGCCGATGGTAATTGGCATTATAAGGTTACCGTTGGTAGTAACCAACAAAACGTAGCCACAAAGATCGATCAATTAGGCGATGGGCAAGAATTAACAGATACGATTACCATTTATTCTAAAGATGGTACAAGTCACGACATAGTCATTACCATTCACGGCGATAATGATAGACCTTATATCAGTTCTGAAGTAACACTTGCCACAGGAACAGAAGACACAGCTCTTACTTTCACCAAAGCTGATTTATTATCCAATACTGTCGACGTGGATGCCAATGACGCAGGTAAGCTTTCCATTGCGAATCTGTTAGTCGATCACGGGTCTGTTGTCGATAACAAAGACGGCACATACACTTTAACTCCAACCAAAGACTATAACGGCCAAGTTCATTTTAGCTATGACGTCACAGATGCGCATGGCGGAACGACTCATACAGGAGCAAACACGTCTCTTGCTGCTGTTAATGATGCCGCCACATTTGCCGGTGACTCCAGCAGCATAAAAGAAGATACAAACATTCACCACAACGCGCATATCACGGGGTCAGCAACTATTCCAGATGCCCTTTCTTGCCATGGGCACCTGATTGTTTCTGACGCTGATGGTCATGGCGAAGCTGCATTAGATCTTAAGGGGCAACCGAAAATATCTCTGGATGGAACCTATGGTCATTTCGACATCACTAGTACTGGGACATGGGTTTATAAAGCAGACAACAAGAGTACGCCGATTCAAGACTTAGACAATGGACAAACACTCACAGATAGCATTGAAGTCACATCAAAAGACGGTACCAAGCATTCAATTACCGTCACTATTAACGGGACTACTGACGCTCCTACTCTACACAGCCTCAGTGATTCTGGTGTTCAACATAGTGGTCCAGTTGAAGGGAATCTACTTACTGGCTCTGGGACGGATCAAGGATTGAGTGGTGCAGCAACAGACACCGATTCCAACGCACATCTGGTGTTGCAAGATATTCAAATAAAGGACCCCGTGTCAGGTTATGTCGCGGTAAGGCCTGGGCAACCACATACTATGGCCGGTATCGGTACACTCGCGATCGAAGCGAATGGTCATTATACCTTCACCCCGGAAGCTGGCTTTACAGGTAAAGTGCCAAGTATGGTTTATCGTGTCGGTGATGACGGGGGTAACCCAATAGGAGACTCTTCTCAAAACTCTCTCTCTATTGAAGTCACCCCTCCTCTACAACATGCGCCAACGGTGACAGGGCAAACTGTTTCTACAAATGAAGACATCACCAGAACCTTTACCACCAGTGAATTTGGTTACAGTGATCAAGATGGCGATGCACTACAGTTCGTGACTATTAGCAGCTTACCGAGTCATGGATTATTACTTTTAAACGGTAACGCCGTAACCGCCAACCAGCAAATCAGCAAGGCTGACTTAGACGCAGGCCATTTAACTTTCACGCCGATCAATAATGAAAACGGCGCCAACTATGCGCAATTTACATTTACTGCGAATGATGGCCATCAAGATTCGGCAAACGCAACGATGGTAGTGGATGTCAATGCAGTCAATGATGCACCTATCGTTGGATCGAGTTTTATTAGTTCTTTAGAAGATAAGCCTCATGCGTTCACCACCGCAGACTTTAAATATTCTGATATTGATGGAGATGCGTTAAACCACATCACGATTACCAATGTCGCCCATGGCGTGTTATCGCTGAATGGCACCACAGTGAATGTTGGTGATGACATCAGCGCCTCCGACGTTTCATCACTCATCTTCACCCCAACTCACAACTACTTTAGTTCTGGTGTCAGCGGATTAGGGGCGGTGCAATTTACCGCAAACGATGGTCATCTTGATTCAAAAGAAGGGTCAATACTCATTAATATAGCGAGTGTCGCTGACCCTGCAACATTCAGTGGAGACTCCACAGGAGTGGCAAAAGAAGACATAACACTTCAAGCTTCAGGTACGTTGACGGCGAGTGATCCTGATGGAACAGCAGGGTTTACCGCGGTACAGGGTGGAGCTGGAATAGCCGGAAGCAAAGGCTATGGGCACGCTCATATCGATGTAAATGGTCACTGGACTTACGACCTTGACAACAACCATCCTATAGTTCAACAGCTTGGCGAAGGTCAGACAGACACTGAAACCATCACGGTTCAATCTGCAGATGGCACGCACCATGATATCGTGGTTACCATTACCGGCACCAATGACGCACCGATTCTCGGCGTTAACCAAACATCATCAACAGCAGGTACATTAACAGAGACAGATGTAGACGTTAATGACACTCATACCTTCTCTATTGTCAGTTCAACAGGGCAATTCGGTTCATTGTCGGTAGATCCAAACACTGGTGACTACATCTACACACCAAATACGTCTATCACAGGAATGAGTTATAACTCTGCCACCAACTCCTATCATGGTGTCGATGTATTCGAAGTAAAAGTCAGTGACGGCCATACTGAAGATTCGAAATTCATCACCTTTGATGCCTCGGGACATGTCACCATGTCACCAACGGGTAGCTTAGTCACCTCGACGACTGTTCCGCACCAACCTGTGGTAACTGCGACGCAACCAACCTTGCCTTCAGGCACTAACGTCGCGCCAACGAACACCGTTACTCTGGATCTCGCGTCAACAAGCGATTCAGGTTCATCGCAAACTGACAACCTGACCAACGACACTACCCCAACGATTACCGGACACACTGATATTCCATTCTCGAAAGTCACGATTTACGATGGTTCCACACCCGTTGGACACTCGGTATCTGATGCCTCTGGCCAATATAGTGTTGCCGTAAGCAGCTTATCGGAGGGCGATCATAATCTATCCGCCAAAGCATTGGCTCCTTCGTCAGTGCTACCGGCTACATCTTCGCTTCTTTCCGTCCATATAGATACACAAGTACACGTCGGTATTCAAACAGACCCAATTACCGCCGACAATGTGATTAATGCTCAAGAATCCAACAGCTCCATTGACATCACCGGATCCGTTTCTGGCGATTATAATGCAGGCGACATTGTGACTTTAAATGTAAATGGCACAAAACATACTGGCGTTGTCGGTTCACATGGGCACTATTCAATTGCTGTACCTGGCAGTGAACTCATTACCGATGCTGACCAAAAAATAGAGGCATCAATAGCGGTAACAGATACCGCAGGTAATAGCGCTCATGCCACTGCAGATGTTACTTACCAAGTTGATACACAGGTTAGCGTTCCTACGATTACCTTTGAAAACGCAGGGGCAGACAACTTATACAGCAAAGCTGAAATCGCCCGAGGACAGGCAAACACGATTACAGCAACCGTTACGCCTCCTGGTGACGCCAAAATCGGTGAGCATCTTGTCGTTAACGGACAAGATCATGTATTAGATGCTCACACTCTTCAGCATGGAATACAAATTGAAGTTCATCCCGGCTCTAATGTACAAGCAACAATGACTGACGAACACGGTAATACCGCAGGTAGCCAAGGTTTTGCTGCAAGCGCTATTCCTGAACCGATCATTGTCAGACCACCATCGGGAAGCCACCAAGTGTCTGGCACGCTTGGGGTACCACCACTGTTACCATCTTTAACTCCGGTACCAACAACACAAAGCGGTTGGCGAATCCATTTACCCAATGGACAGTATGTCACCAGCCACCATGGGCAATATGGAACATTAACCATTGATCCTCAAACCGGCCACTTACATTACCAAGAGCAAGCTCAGGTTCACACCGGGCCGCATGGTAGCGCTTCGGGCGTCGGCCAACATGAGGATAAATTTGAAGTGGCACTGCAAGGGACAAATCAAGATGAAGTAATCGCCCACGTGAACATCCAGATACTCAGCCATGGTCCAGGAGGTAGTGGTAAGCTGACAATTGGAACCGAGGTGGTTGATATGACGATCACTCCTGTCGTCCATACATCACATCCTGCCCCACCGCCACCGCCTCCTGTTCAACATGACGAACCAGACATGGCTTCGCAAGCCGACTTTACGGTCACACTAAGCGATGATAGTAATCTAGATTTAACCCAGCAGACCCATCAAGAACCAGATGAGAAAACCAGCCACCATGGTGCAGCCGCTTATCTGGATGCTCTAGGTATTAAGCCTGGCACTACATCGACAACGGTTCACGATCAACCTGCAGATATGGACATCGTACTTGCACAAGTCGACCAACAAGGTGCAACAGCACATGACCAAGCGCACTTAGATATGTCAGACGCGCTTGAACACCATGATACGAGCGTCAACCATAACCAAGATGATGAGCATCACCACAACGATATCGATGGGTTACCGGACATAGATCCAAATAGTTAACCGATAACGAGACTAAACAGAAGGGAGCACATGATGTGCTCCCTTTTTATTATTTGCTGTTGTTATTCGTTGACTCTCAACGACTCTTTACAACGATTACCTTTCACCAAATGCGACACTCACATTGGTGTAGATCGGTTTCCATAAATACTGGAATACTGATTTCTCACCAGTGGTAATATCTACCTCGCCCGTCATACCTGGCAAGATAGAAAAGCTCTCAGGATTATCACGGAAATAAGGAACATCCACCGAGACGACTACCTCATAATAGATCTCGCCACGTTCGCTTTGACTTGTGGTCGGTGAAATACTCTCAACCGCCCCTTTTAGCGCCCCAAAGCGGCTGTAATCAAACGCATCAATCTTGATACGAGTCGGCTGCCCTACACTCACAAAACCAATATCTCTTGGCGACAAACGGGCTTTAAAGTCGGCTTTCCCACCAACAGGAACAATTTCAACCACTGTCCCACCCGGCTGAATAACACCTCCGTTCTGTGTACTTGGCAGGCTTTGCACCAAACCTTGTAGCGGCGACACTAACATGGTGTTCGTCAATTTCGCTTGGCTTGAACGTACTCTGGCGTTCAGGGCTGACAAGTCAGAGACAGCTTTAGAACGATCATCGCTCACTTTAGCTTTCGCCTCCGCCAGAAGCTGAATGATTTTTTGATCATTACTGTCAGCTTGTCTAATCAATACAGACTTCTTGCCACGAGCTTCTTCAATTTTCTGCTCAATGCTGGCCAGGGCCTTTTCGGCCGCCGCCGCCAGCGCGGGGTTATCGCTGTTGACGGCATTATTCAGGGCGGCACGGACGGTCGGGTTCAGGCTGCCCGACAAAGTGGCTGCCGCCTCAATATCGCCCTGCTCCACCTGGTAAATGGCCAGGGCATGAGTGAGCATGTCCCGCACCCGCTCGTTGCCTTCTACCTGCAAGCGGGCCTGCAACTGGGTTGCCAGGGCTTCATTTACCTCACCCAGCAGGTTGCGGGCGGCCGCCAGGCGTTGACCAGCGTCGGCCACGGTCAGGTCGATCACCGAGAGGATGCCCTCGATGTCGGCCCGCAGGGCGTTGTTCACCCGCAGGCTTTGCAGATCCCGGCGCGACATTTCACCCAGGTCTTCGCCGGTCAGGGCGTCGGCGATCTGCCAGTTACGGCCCCGGTTGTTAACCACGATCACCAGGGCACCGGTGTCTTCAATCATCGCGAGTTTGCCGTCGCGAACGGCTTCCAGCCAGCCCCGGGCGCGTTCATCGCCGGTTTCGGAGAGGGCTTTGAGTAAGTCGGTTTTTTCAGCTTGCCCGGCTTCTACGAGCCGTTTCAGCAGCGCTTCGGGCGCATTCGTCTGCGCCTGGGCATTCGCCAGTGTGGCCCCTAGGGCCAGACAGACAGCCAATACCATCCTGGCGAGCAATCGGTGAATGCTCATGATTCATTCCTGTTGGCTTGGGAATTCGGGAGCGGTGCCGGGCAGGCTCAGGCCTGCCCGGCTGTGCCCGGTTGGAGCTTAGTTGGAGGCCACGTCAGCCGAGCCACCACCGCACTTGCCGGTGACCACGTTGAAGTTGCCGCAGCGCAGAGGCGCTCGCCAGTCACTGATCAGGTCCTTGGAACCTGGCAGGAAGTCAGACCAGGCATCGCCAGCCACGGTAGACGGGGTTTCCCAGACCACGGAGAACTGGCCGTTGTCCTGGATCTCGCCAATCAGCACCGGCTTGGTGATGTGATGGTTCGGCATCATGGTGGCGTATCCGCCGGTGAGGTTCGGTACGCTCACACCGATGATGGCGTCTTTCACTTCATCCACGTCGGTAGTGCCGGCTTTCTTCACCGCTTCAACGTACATGTTGAAACCGATGTAATGGGCTTCCATCGGGTCGTTGGTGACGGCGGCATCGTCGCCCTTGTAGGCAACCCCGGCGTCGATGAAGTCGTAGTTGGCGTCGTTATCCACGCTCATGAAGTAGTTCCAGGCAGCCAGGTGGCCAACCAGCGGAGCGGTGTCGATGCCGGAGAGTTCCTGTTCACCCACGGAGAACGCAACCACGGGAATGTCGGTGGCGGAAATGCCCTGGTTGCCCGGTACACGGTAGAAGGGCACGTTGGCGTCGCCGTTGATGGTGGAAACCACGGCAGTCTTCTTGCCGGCGCTGCCGAACTTCTTGATGTCAGACACGATGGTCTGCCAGTCAGAGTGGCCGAAAGGCGTGTAGTTGATCATGATGTCGCCGGCGGCCACACCTTTGTCTTTCAGGTAGGTTTCCAGAATCTTGTTGGTGGTGCGCGGGTAAACGTAATCCGTGCCCGCCAGAACCCAGCGCTCAACACCCAGATCGTTCATCAGGTAATCCACCGCAGGAATCGCCTGCTGGTTGGGGGCCGCACCGGTGTAGAACACGTTTTCAGACGATTCCTCGCCTTCGTACTGAACCGGGTAGAACAGCAGGCCGTTCAGTTCTTCTACCACCGGCAGAACGGATT
>NZ_CAKZKO010000112.1 GCF_937123705.1 uncultured Paraglaciecola sp.
ATCGCAACAATTGCGGTGTTCTTACCGGGCTTCTTATTGCTACTGGGTGTACTGAAGAACTGGCAGGCAATTGCGAGCAAGCCTCTAGTAGCTGGGGCGCTTACAGGTGTGAATGCGGCTGTAGTCGGCTTATTACTTGCGGCTCTATACCAACCCATCTTCACAAGTGCAGTGAGTAGCGGCTTAGACTTCGCTCTGATCATTGTTGGCGTGTGGTTATTGAAAACATTGAAGATGCCGATTGTAGGTTTAGTGGGGATCTTCATGTTATTTGGTGCTGCTACTGGCCTGTAACATTAAACAGGAAGTAGGAAGCTAACTGCTAGCTTCCTACTCTATTGCCTAAAAACAATTTTAATTCCATGAAAATTGAAGAATAAGTTGCAGTCAATAAGGGGTGCAAAGCTCAATGGCCAAAACGAGTTTTGATTGTCAGGAAGGTAATAGTTTAAAAAGGCAATTAGGTTATTACATGGATTAACATGTTCCCTCGCCATTATGTAATCGTAATTCCACCCCTTTTTTAAACCGTGTTTTCTTGTCGTCATATAACGACCGACCTTCCACGCTACTCCAGGGTCGGTAGGAATCAAAATAGACAAAGTCCCTCCTGGCTTTAACACTCTTAACCACTCTTTGATCACCAAGTGAGGCTCGTATAGGTGCTCAAGTATATGAGTTGCTATCACTCGATCAAAACTGTTGCTTTCAAAATCTAACTCTCGAGCATTGGTTACGTTAAAGGTGAGTTTGTCATAAGAATTGATATGATTGAGTTGCATTTTTGCTACTTCGAGTGCTGATGCATCACCATCACTAACAATGTATTCATCGAAAGTGTGCTTAACATGCAATAAATGCTCACCAGTTCCAGAACCTACCTCTAATACTTTTGAGAAATGTTTCTCTTCACCGAATGGCTTTTCACACGCAATGTGACCTGCTCTCATCACATAACCCGTGGTATTGCGCTCATAAACTCGTTCATCATATTCATCACTGAAACGAGATAAATAATCGAGCCATTCCTTATCTTCATCTTTGCTTATTCTCATACCAGAACCCTATTCCAATGGTTTGTTATTACTGAATCTTAATATAGAAAGAATTCGCATCTCTCGCCGACCTCGTGACACGTTGTCGAGTATCAATCCACAGAAAAAAGACATCACCGCAATTAATGCAATCGAACTAGACAAAATCGCAGTTGGCACCCTTTCTACCAGCCCGGTATCAACAAAATTTAAAATAACGGGAATCCCCAAGCTCAATGAGATGACACAAAGCAACATAGACAATACGCCAAAGAAAAACATCGGCTTCACATCTCTCAATAAGAACAAGATAAAGTTGAGGATTTTCAGACCATCACTCAATGTATTCAATTTGCTAGCTGTTCCTTCCGGCCTAGATTGGTACTGAGTTGAGACTTCTTTAATGGACATATTATGGTGTAACGCATGCACGGTGAGTTCTGTTTCTATTTGGAAGCCATCGCTGAAGATAGGTGCGGTTTTGACAAATCGATGGCTCATAATTCGATAGCCAGAAAATACATCATTCAATTGTGCATTGAATGCTAAGTTAATCAGTGATGAAAACATCTTATTCCCAAGGATATGTCCTTTTGGGTAAGCCATTGAAGTTCGCTCGCGACTGCCAATGATCATATCGAGCTTTTCATTATTTAATTGCTCGATCAACACCGGGCACACTGAGGCATCGTAAGTGTCATCGCCATCAGCCATTACATAAACATCAGCCTCAACATCAGAGAACATCCGCCTCACGACTTCCCCTTTACCTTGGCGAGGCTCATGTCGCACAATCGCCCCTGCTTGTAACGCCTCGTTGACCGTGTTGTCGGTTGAATTATTGTCGTAAACATAAATGGATGCATCAGGTAAGGCTTGTTGAAAAGAAGTAACCGTTTCTCCAATGGCTCCGGCTTCGTTATAACATGGGAGTAATATTGCTACTTTCTGTTTATTCATACTCACTCCTTACTTTAAAAACTCGGTAACCATCCTCAATTCCATCGTATGTAACATCTAGCCAAGCAGGAATGTTATCTCCATAAAGCCTTCTAACTAAAGAGTCCTCGCTTCCAGAATTCTTGAGGAGAGATAAGTGAGGATCATTACCGATCAATATATAATCAACCTTTTTATCTACTATTTTTTGTCTTGCCAGAAACATATTCTCTTCTAACATCACTTCGATTAAAAATTGGTTGCCCACAATATTTCTATGATAAGGCGCAGCAATTATACTGTTGTTCGTTTTAGCTAATACAGGTGCGCCAGTTTCAATTCCAGAAAGGATAGTATGTGAATTGATACCGTTATCTTTTAATACATTAAAGATACTTGGTGACTTGTATTCACCATCAAAGGTAGTGGTAATTTCACCTGTTGGAGACAATGAAATAATGAGAAATGCTACAGATAATGGAGATCCCGAAAAGATAATGCTGACTTTTAACATTGTGAATCTGACATATTCAGATAGTTTAATGATAAAATAGGCTTGGAAAGGTGCAGCTAAAACAAAGCACAATCTTATTACTCTAACCTGCCAAAATATCGCAAGGGCTAGATTAAACATGAATATTAGATATAATACTGTACAGTGGTGATTTTTAATTCTGAAAACTGGGTATAGAATAGCGGGGACCAATAGTAATGTATAATTATCTACAGAAAAGAAACCCTTAATTTCTATGTAATCAACTACAGATTTGGCCTCGGTGACCTGATCTAGCCAATACAGCTTAAGTATCGGTGGATAATCTATCAAGAATGCACTGGTGAGTGATGGGTAGAGAACGGCTACAGGGACTAAACATAACAAACTAAGGGAAAGTAATAATATTAACTTTTGAGTCGAGCTCTGTTTTTGATTCGACAATCGATTGTATAAGTTAACGAAGGTCCATCCACTAAAGAATAGAATAACAAGAATAAATGAGACCTCGTCATACTTGAAAATAAAGAACTCATCGTACGGCCTATTCAATAGGACTGCAAAAGCACCAAAAACTGCACAGGTCAAATATAACCTAGATATATAGCTAAACCACTCACGACAAAAAAAGCAGAAATACACCGTATAAGAAACAAGGAATGCCATAAATAACAATACATTATCCATCCCCGTCCACAAAGATAAAGACAGAAAAACAGACTGAGCATACACTCGCCATGATTGTTTTAGGTTGTTGAACGTAATTGGTGTTATAGATAAGAAGAGAGTTGCTAAAACAAGCTGGATATTATGATGGTCAATAGAACCAGGTAGGAAGTGTATGATAGCAGGAGAAAAAACTGCGAACATCATACTTACAAATCGATACTTCTCTCCAAAGTAATGTTCGCATAGATAAAAGCATGAGAGCGCATACAAGAATAAGTAGAGTAAAGGGACAATGGAAATTGAGATTGCATACGCGATACTGTCATCAATCATAAATAGCAATGGGAAAGCGACTAAAGATAGTATTAGGTCAGGAAATCGAGACCAATGAACAATAATACCATCAGCGGCATTGAAGTTGCTCATCGGCTCTAGATACCAATGGCCGTTCTTCATCCACTCTTGAAACTGAACAAAACGCATATAGTCGTCATTGTCATTCAAGTTGAGTATTGAAACGCTTTCCCACTTATAAAAAAATATCACTGTGGCACAAACTAGCCAAAAAGCAGAAATTGCAATGATATCTTTATTAAAGCTTTCGCGTTTAGGCAATATGAATATCCTTTTCATTGAGCCAAAATCAAATCCCTATTGCTCCATCTCTCTCACTTCCGCTAGTGCTCTGTTTAAGTTTTCATTAGCCACTTTATAGTAAGATGATTTTTTATCGATAGCTTGTTGTAAATATGGAACCGCCTGATCGGGCTTTCCTTGTAATATTAGGAAATAACCAACATTATTCAACGCCTCCGGAGCATCCATATGGCGCATAAAGGTATTAACCGACTTCTGCACTTCTCCTTTTGCAGTCTTATATTTTCCATACATAGCTGTTAGAACGTAGTTGAAAAAGTGGTTAGAAGCAACTCTTGAAAGATCAAGGTTGTTTCCATATCTACCTTCATAAAAATACCGCCTGTAGTAATTTGAGATCCAACTGTCAGCCACAATCTGTTCATCGAATTGAGGATGAGGTTTGTTGTTCGCCTGAGCACTGGTGTAGTCGTCAAGATAGAGATGAGCATTTTTGAACGTTAGAGTGTTATCAGGAACTCCTAATGTTTTCTCCATTTCTTCATACAGAGCATCAAACCGACTATTATCAGTATATTTTTCATTCGTAGCGTCCAAGTTTTTGTCCATATCCCTATGCATTTGAGGACAGTTGTTCAAAGGGTCGTTGAAAAATGTTCTACCATCTGTTTCTGACCATATAGTCATTTCGCGATTTCTTAGTTCGCTTGGATTATCAGAAAGTCCGAGTGACTTCCTCATATCAGCTTCTTCATCCCTGGTGAAAGGATTGTCGATGGATCCCTTTCCCATGCTTTGGAATTGAATCCATGATACTGATTGAGGGTATGCTCCCAACATTGTTGCGTAGGCACTCATTGTACTTGGCTGATCCTTATAGGATTTATGATAGAAGTTCTCTGGTTTGAAATCATTTGGCAAAAACTGCTTTTGTTCGATGAATTCCTTTCTTAATTCCTGTCCAAACTTTTCCATCATGAACACACCAGGCTGAGTCAATTCACCGGGGAATTCTTCATATCTGTTATTTGTTACCTTGTAAGCAGGGTTTTCAGTGAACCTTGGAGAAGTAACACCATGTTCGAGTAAGTCTACGACAAGCTCAGTTTTCTTTGCATTCCCCAAACCAAGTCAAATTAAAATAAGCAAGAAACAGACTAAGGATTCTCTCATTTTAAAATTTTTATTCTAAATTCAAACAAATTTTATTGAATTGGGGTTTTGGGGTTTTGGGGTTTTGGGGG
>NZ_CAKZKO010000113.1 GCF_937123705.1 uncultured Paraglaciecola sp.
AAAAAGCCCCAAAGATTACCTTCGCGATACCTACGTTCGCCTTTACGACGAGCAATACAAAGGCCGCGATGACAACCCCAGCAGGCAATCGCCTGAGTAGAAGCAACCTGTAGGCAGAAGATCATTCACCCATTTAGGGTGGCCGAATAGACGTAAAATGATGCCTGACGAGTCATTCATAAATTACTCATTAATCTTGATAATAAAGTATGAATAGGGCATTGTTCGTACAAAGCACAATAGCCAGTCAAGATGTATGGATAAAGCATTCATATAAAAGCGCTAGGGATAAGGCGCTACGGGAAAATGGTATCAAGGAATGATGGTCTCACAAAACAAACATCTAGATTTAAGCAATCACTACCATCATGCGAGTATTAATCAATCGCAGGCCTACTTATGCCGATTTTCCAAAGGTTATGAGGGGGATCAATTCCATTTTTCACGTAACGAATCCATAGCACTCTTACCCTGTGCCTACCTGCACAACATGAAAGTGCGCGACGCCATTAACGATGACTTCTACGCCGAGCACATAAAAAAAGCCCCCGTGTTTATATCCCCCTATGTACTCAAACACACCATGTATCGCATAGAACACGGCAAAATCAAACCCAGTAAGAATCTAGCCGATGCCCTAGCATCCATGCTCGACGGTAATCCAGAATTCCTGATGATAGACGAGCAAAAGCTAGTCTACGAGACCGCCCTAGACCTTGCCCAGCAAGGTCACAAGCAAACCCTCATCGTAAAAGGCGGCCCAGGCACGGGTAAGAAAACCCACATCGACACCCCAGAAAATAACTTTGGCGCATTGCTGGTGGACGAAGCCCATCGCCTAAATGAAAAATCAGGCCTGTATGGCAACTTGGGCGAAAACCAAATAAAAGAACTGATCAACGCCAGCCGCTTTAACGTATTTTTTATAGACGAAGCACAACGCGTCACCTTAAAAGACATTGGCAGCATACAAACCATTCACCAGTGGGCCGACAAATGTCAGTCCACCGTCACCCAGCTAGATCTAGTCTCACAGTTTCGCTGCAACGGATCAGACGGCTACCTAGCGTGGATTGATAACAGCCTACAAATACGCCCGACCGCCCATCTCGGACTAAAGAGTACTCTAGAAGACATAGACTACGACGTAAAAGTCTTCGACGACCCCAATGAATTACGCAAAGCCATATTCGAGAAAAACCGCGTTAATAATAAGGCCCGCATGGTGGCAGGGTATTGCTGGGAATGGGCCAGTAAAAAAGACAAAACCGCCATGGACATCATCATTCCAGAGTTTAACTTTGAAGCGCAATGGAATTTAACTGATGACGGCAGCCTGTGGTTAATTGCAGAAAAATCAGTAGAACAAATAGGCTGCATACACACCTGCCAAGGCCTAGAGCTTGATTACATCGGCGTGATCATAGGCAACGACTTTGTCATCCGCGACGGCGAGGTAGTCATACAACCGTTAGAACACCCAGGCAGAGACAAAGCACTCAGCAGCACCTACCGCACACTAATGACACGGGGCCAAAAAGGCTGCTTCATATACTGCACCGACCAAGAAACCCGAGAACACTTCCAGAAAATAACCAGCAGGCAACTAGAACAAGAAGCGTCTAACGAATTAGATTCGGCTGGCTTATATGGAGGCGCCTACAAAGGTTTGGATTTACCGGTTGTCAGTTTCGAACAAGCAAAACCCTACCAAGGCTATGTACCCATTTTTGATTTAGAAGTCGCCGCTCAAAACAACGAATGGGTTCAGCTACCAGACCACATCAATACCACCGAAGGCATGTTCGTTACCCGCGTAGTGGGCGAGTCCATGAACCGTCGAATAATAAATGGATCTTGGTGTTTGTTTAAAGCCAATCCCGGCGGCAGCCGTAATGGCAAAATTGTATTAGTACAACACCGTGATATTGAAGACCCAGATCATGGTGGCACGTACACAGTTAAAATGTATCACAGTGAAAAGATAGAAGAGGATGGTGTGTTGGTTAATCAGCGCATTGTGCTTAAACCTGAAACCAATGCTTATGGGTATTCGCCGATTGTTATTGAGGATGGTGGTGGGATTGGTAGTTCTGGGGAAATTTTTATTATTGTTAAACCACTTTAATTAAATGATCAGTAGAATTAAATTCATTATATAAAGGAATTAATATGAATAACGTGGATGACTCAAGTAATGAAGTATGTGCAAGTAAAATAATTAGTGAAGACATTTATTCAGCATTAAGAGATAGTCAAAAGACTAGTTTAGACGTTTCTTTTGATTATCTTAGTCAAAAGAATAATAATAAATCTTGTCTAATTAGTCTGCCGACGGGCGGTGGTAAAACAGGAGTTATCTGCCTTCTTTCTCATTATTCACGGCAACAAAAGATATTGGTCCTATGCCATCGAAAAGCAGTAAAGAATCAATTGATTAAACAGTTGTCTGGTGGTTTTTTTGAAAAGATTGATGTGAAACCTACCGATGAATTAAAGGTTGTTAATAGTGATATTTTGGATACTACAGAAGACGGTATTTATGTAACAACATTTCAAAAGCTTAGGTTGATGACAAAAGAACAGATGACAGTTCTTCGTTCAGACATAGATCTTGTTATAGTGGATGAAGGGCATTCTGAACCTTCACCAGAGTGGAGTAAGCTAACAAGAGGGTTGGATGCATATAAAGTGGTAGTTACAGCAACACCTTATCGCAATGATTTATTTCAATTTGATATATCTCATGAATACTCATATTTCTATTCATTTAAAGATGCAGTTGCAGCAAATGATATTGAAAAACCAGTATTTGAAAGTATTAAAAAAATAGAGTTGAAATCAGTAATAAAAAACTATCTTAAAATTAATTCTGGTTCAAAATGTATAGTTAAGTGCGATAGAAGGACAGATGTTGAGGCCTATTATGAGTTGCTTAATGATGATTTTAGAGTTTTGGCTGTTCATGACTCTTTTACGAATGATGAAAGAACGAATGTAAAGGTTGATGTCCCCAAAAATTTAGATGAAAGTGATTTTGATATTATTATTCATCAAAGAAAATTGGATGAAGGTGTTGATATACCTCAGGCCAAACTATTGATATTGACATATGCTGTTGGTAGTGGTCGAGAGCTGGTTCAGACGGTAGGCAGAGTAGTTCGGAAATTTAATGGACTTCCGGCTGAAGTTAAGGAAATAGAAAGTGATAAGAATAATCGAGTTTGGGATAATTATTTAAAGTTTGATAAGTACTTAAGTAACAAGTCGGCAGCAGATAAATTTTTTAAAGCACTAGACTTATCATCCCTATTGAAAAGCTATACTGATTCATTTCCTGATATGAGTTATTTAGGTAATAGGTATGCGGCTAAACTTGATTTAAATAGCGAAAAACTTATAGATGCAATAGAGATACCTTTGTTGTCGGTAGTATTTAAAAATAAGAAAAGTAACTTTGATTTTCAAGATATGATGGAAACACTTATTTGGCGCTCTGTGCGTGAAGGGGAGTATGTTAAAGAAGTTGATATAAAATCAAGTTTGCAGCAAAGCACTGATTCAGAAATTA
>NZ_CAKZKO010000114.1 GCF_937123705.1 uncultured Paraglaciecola sp.
TGAGTTTGTGAAGATAATGGTGAGTATATTCTCACTCCAACCCTGCTACAAACCAGATCAACCATAAACCCCGCCCACCAACAAAGGTAATAACAATGCACGACTATCGCAACGATCCATTGTCTGATGAGGATAGAGAAACACGCGACAAGCTGTTCAGTCAGCTGACGTCAACCAGGGCCGCCGATGAGTACGGCGCGATCTTCAACATGGATAAGAATGCCCGCAAAGAAGAGCGCGAAGCATTCCGCAGGCTCAAGCGGTTGTCAAAAACCACCACGCCAGAAATTGGTACAGTCAAATCCATCGGCGGTGTTGACTATGAGGTTACCGATCAAGGATGGGTGAAAATAGGATTGACCGAAGTATGAACAGGAAACGTAAAAGCACGATGGTTGAATTGGTGGAGGAGCTGCGTAAGCTGCCTAAATCATCAGCTATTGATTTCATGATCGAGGAAGCATTAGCCGGTGAGTATCACGACTACAAGAACGTTAAATACGTTTGCGGGAAAATGGAATCCAGTCAGAGTCTGCATAGGCTCGGACACTCAAAACTTGCTAGGCGTATCGAGCAAGGTGAGTTTGATGAGGAGGCTGATGCTATTGACGAGGCCATGATGCGAAAGGATCTAGCAGACGGTGGCGCATCACATCTTGAAGGGCTGCTTGGCCTCTCGAAGCCGACTACTCACTAACCCCGCTATGAACCAGATCATAAACAACGTAGGCCCAACCAAGTCAGCCGTGATATCAGATTGCGGTTGTTATAGGTACAAGCTGGAACGCCGCTGGTCAGCAGACAAGCGAGCCGTGTGCTTTATTGGGTTGAATCCATCGACAGCAGATGCCAATCTTGATGATCCGACGATAAGGCGATGCGTGAACTATGCGAAATCGTGGGGCTATGGGAAACTGATCATGGTCAACCTTTTTGCCTTCAGAGCGACAAGGCCCAAGGATATGATGGATGCACTTGACCCTGTTGGCTCGGGTAATGATGCTTGGATAGATGCAGCGGTTGCCGAGGCTGATATCACGATTGCTGCTTGGGGCAAGCATGGCTCATTCAGAGATCGTGCAAAGGGGATGATTGACAGGCATGGGCCACAGTACCTAAAGCTGAACAAGGACGGATCACCGGCACATCCGTTGTACTTGAAAAAAGAATTGCAGCCGCAAGTTTGGCTAATTGAACATTAACCCCGGCCAGAAAATGAGAAAGATGCGAAAGCAGCCAGTAGGGGCTTTTAATCAATACGACTTTGGTCTGAACGCGGGTGATCGTGTTTATTCTGATCTGGGTGACGGGACATATTTAATGAGTGATTTGCGCGAGTCCAACGGTGCTGACAAAGCGGCAAGCGGTGTGCTGTCGTATTCAGATGTAAAGAAAAACGGAGTTGATCGACTGGCAGTAAAAGTCGGTGAATTATTCTATTGGCAAGACTGAACACAAAACCCCCGAGAATAATCATGAAAACAATTTACAAGTACACGCTTGAACGAACCGACTGGCAGGAGGTAGCGATACCTGACGATGCACGAGTATTGAGCGTGATGGTTCAAGGCGGTGAAATCTGCGTATGGGCTGAAGTCGATACCGAAAATGAATTAAGAAATTGGGGTTTTTGGGTAGTTGGTACTGGCAACCCAATCCCTGAAAATTGCACTAATAACGGCAACCATATCGGTAGCGTGATAGATGGGCCTTTTGTCTGGCACATCTACACTGACGACTAACCATTAACCCCGCTATGGACATAGTTAAAAACATATATCTAACCGAATATGCGATTTCGTGTGTGAAAATATCACGGCAGATTCAAGGTCTAAATGTATCATCTTATTCGTTGCAGACTGTTGCCAATCCTAGCCTACTACCCACAAACGACAAAGGCATAAAGAGTTGTGGTTTTGCGTTGTTTAAGTCCGGCAGAATGCAGCATTTTTACGATCCCGAAATGAATCACGAGCTAATTGCTCATTAACCCCCATCAACAAAGCCATCAGGCAGAGTAATACGATTGCCGCTCCTGAAATAAGTAACGCCTTTGCCGTGCTTGCGTATCGCTCTGTTTAATGCGTCCAGTGCGTTCATTATCTCATCCGGCAAAGTGTATTCGTCATAGTCCTCTGGTAAATCATCACACCAGTGCTCAAGCTCAATCTCTGGCAGGTCATGCGGCTCAGCTTCTTCTACTTCTGCATCGCTCGGCATAATGTCGTGCTCAAGCAGATAGTCGCGCAATGAGTCAGGATCGAAATGCCAAGAATCACCAATGACACACGGTTGATCCTGATACGGAACGGCCTTTAGGCGATTGAATCTCTGGCGCTCGCGATCCTTAGAGCACTGAGAACACCAGCTATCTTTCCGGTAAAGCTCTGAGCATGTATTGCACCGCTTGTGTGTCGAAGCATTCTCACGCGCTCTCGATTCAGCGTCACGGCCTTGCTCCATGAACGCCGTTCCCGTCGAATTATCACGCCAGACTTTTGCATCAACCAACGACACCGAATCAGGATCATCGAACAGCACAATTCGCTTCACTCGGCACCATATATGCGCAGGTTCATCTTTGCGCCAGCCGTATTCTGTGTGAATGTTTCCATCCTCGAAATAACCTGCTTCTGCTATAGCTGATTTGAAAGCTGATTTCGTGAAGACACATGGCGCGGTTGCTTTGCCGTTTGCCAGTTCAATGTTCATCACTCACCCTCCACAACAAACTTACCCCGAGCAGCGACAACGGCGTCTTTGATCTGCGCTAGTGCATCAGCGCCGAATTCGTTGTTGACTGTCTGGACGATCAAATCCAGATCAGCGTTGGAAGTAGCTTCGTTGATATCCTGCTCAAAGTGCGTCGGGATGAATTCCTTAACAATGGGTTGCGCATCCGGTATCACGTCCCACGTCTGAATCTCGCGTTGTTTCTTGTTGAGCTGAACTACCAAGTCAAAAGGCGCTGTAATGCCGCTAACGGCCTTTATGCGAATACCGCCAGTTTCCTTGCCAGCCCACTTAACAGACGGCTCACAGTACAGCTCAAGCATCTTGCCTGCCCATGACTGCTCATCATCCGACCAGACTTGTACAAGCCCCCGCAACATACTTTTGCATGGCTTGTACGGCCTGCCGTCGAAGCCCTCAAGGTGTAGTTTTATCGGCTGCTCCTGGCGCGGGTTGTATTCAACGCGGTTAATCTTGAATGTCATCGGTTTGAAAAAATCCACTGCATTGAGCTGGTCGCTCTTTGCTTCCAAATCTTTCATGTCAATCATTACAGTAAATCCTCATCTTTAGTGGCCCAATACGGGCGGTCCATTTCCACAATCGTCTGCCAGGATGATTTGTCACCAGCAGATAGCGCTGAATACTCAGCCAGCTTTTCGTCAATCAGCCGCCTGCCGTCGAACTTCGCTGTGTCAGATAGCGCGACTACCTTCACCGGATACCGACCAAGCGATAACGATGTGCTGACAAACCCGAAACAGAAGAACACCTTAGAGCCTGTCACCTGCTCAATGCCTCGGGTGTAAAACGCGTCCTGCACGAAATACTGCAATTCCTCAATCTGGTTTTGAATCCGGCCTATCTGCGCAATGGTTTTCACGTCAAACACCAGCGTTGTGCAATGGGCGGGCATGAATGACGGTCGGTTGCTGTCGTTAATATCCAGCACCAGCAGGTCAGGGCGGCATTTGCATTCAACGCCTGTCTTTGGGTCTGTCCAGAAATACGAGCGCTCTGCAATGCCTCCCAGCGCCATGATTGCGGCGATAGTAGGATGAGCTAGGGCAGATTCACGCATGGCCTTGCACTTGTTGAAATCCTCGTTCGTCACTGGAATGATGCCCTTGCTTTTCCAGTCAGCGATCATGTCCAGTTCCTCCTGTTTCTCAGCAGGCTTGCGGCGATTGAATACCGGCAAGACTTGGCATTTCTCGTGGAATGAATCGGACTCCAGAAAGTACAGGTGAAAGTCGGTGCCGAAATCTACGGCTGATAACTTGCTTGTATCTTGCTCAGCCGTCCTGTTCCAGATAATCGACGCAGGATCATCCATGCGCTTGATGTCTGAGGTAGAGAGTCCTTTCTCTGGCTTGTGGTATTCGTCGTTCGGCAATCCATCCGTGAAGAATCCGCTGGCTACTTCCTTGACTACTGCATTCATAACGAAATCCTCAATTGATGAAAAACCTGATGCGCCGCATCCTGGGTAACGACATTCCCAGAATCGCGCAGTTGTTCGATGGTCTGCCGTCCTACGTGGCCGTGTTCGCGGGCTTGCAGTAGGTATTGACTGAAGCGCTCTATGTTGGTGTTAGCGCATATTGGTTTGTAGTTCATGGCTTCACAAGCAATTTGCTATCGACAGTTTCCCATTGCTTCATCAAGTCCTCAGCGCTGTAGCCCAGTTGATCGCCTAGAATCTTTATAAACTTGTGGCAATCCGCATTCGCGGCCTCGGTGCCTCTAATTCCAGAATCCAATGCCCATATGCAATCGCCGACAGTTGGATTATCGCCAAGCGGGTAATCGGGATATCGCTTCTTGACCAGCTCTACTAATTCGTTCACTTTGTTTTCTATACACCAACTCATTCCATATTCCCCTTAATAGTCAGCCCAGTTTTCGCGAATGCCGCAAATCTGGTTTAGCCTGATTGAGTTATGCAATTTCTGATATTTGCGTCGATAGTGAGCCACTATGCCGTCTGACTTTTTGGTGATATCAGACACCGTGACTTTGATGAAATCAGGGCTGTGGTGGCTGGCGATTCTGTATCGTTTGCCAGCTCGAATATCAACGCCCCCACACTCTATTGTTGCTAGTCTGGTTGCGCTCATGATTTCTCCAATTTATCCCGCTCCAAAACGTCAGCATCCTCCGTGAAGGGTAGAGACATGTCGGGCCTCCCATCCGCATCTATATGCACAGGATTAGGCAATCGACTTAGGACGCGGTTTAGTGCGGCAGTAGCAACATCAGCCCCGTTTTTCCAGTTGCCCAACTCCGGCTTTGTGTGGAATTTCCAGTATTCGTCTGTGTTGGGTTGGCGGGTCATTTGAGAGAATCCCTGTAGGCTTTCTTTGCTGATTCGTATTCATAAAGATCAACGGATCGGGATTCGGAGACGTTCAGCGGCCTGCGTAAATTCACGGTCCTGTCAGCAGCCCGCAAAAGGTCATCAAGCAATTGCTCCGGCGTTTTGGGCTTGAGGGCTTCTAGCGAGTCAATTAAATTGCTTCGTTTCCCACCAGGGCGAGAATCCCAATGAGCATGTGGCCTCATGTATTCTTCAGCCGCGTCAACAACACGTTGCAGCTTGTTCATGCGGTCGGCTATTTCATCGCAGGACATGTGCATTTGCTCGCTATCGCCATCCCCCACGACAGGATCGCCATGAAGCATAAAAGCCCTGTATCGCTCACTCATTCAACTACCCCCAGATTCTTGGTTATGAAGTCAGAAGCGTATTCACCTGCCTTTTTGACGCTAGCCATGTGTGAGTCCTTATGCATGCCAACGCCATCAATCTCGGTAACCAGTGAATCAACCAGCTCGCACATAACCTTTAGATTCTCGAATCGCTCGCCGTCAACATGCGTGGCTCCGGCTGGCTCAATTGGGCCGACGATCTTTTCAACCAAGCTCTTGACTTGCTCCGCTGTGAAGTCACTCACGCCACTTTCTCCATCAAATTATCAAACCCACGTTGTTCAGTAGCTCGCATCAAATACTTGTAAACATCCACCAGCCCGACAACCTGCTGACCCTCTACGGTTAGGGTGTATTCGCCGTCAACATGGTGGAATGATTTGTTATCAGTCGGCAGATTCAGATACAGGGGCCAGAATTCATCCAGTGCCAATGCTGCATGTCTGTTGGCGGTGATCTGGCTTTGGTATCGCTGGGCTGTTTTTTGGGGGATCATGATTGTTCCATAGCCTCAAGTTGCGCCTTAGCCCGATTGATCTCTTCAATGGCCT
>NZ_CAKZKO010000115.1 GCF_937123705.1 uncultured Paraglaciecola sp.
CTAGCTGTTGTGACCAGTAACAACAGCTAATTTTAACGAGCCAAATTTATGATTGGACCGCTTTGAGCGAAAAGCAGAAATTTCTCTCCGCATCATAGTACTCATGCGAAAGTATGCTTTGCTTGATAGAGCGGACATTAACGCCTGAAGTTGGACGGACTTTTAACCGCAAAATGGCATGTGTCTCAACCACAGTGTCCAGCATCCATTCGTCGAGTTGATTGTCACTCGGATCGTGCTTCTCAGTAAGGCAAGCTAACTTTTTACTACAACAATCATCTTCAAAGCGATCTGCTTCTATTGATTTCCGTAGATCACGCAATTAAGTTGGATTGACAATGTTAGGGGGCGCTAATTTGTCCTTGCTCTGTAGATTAAATATGACTATTCATATCGACATAAGCTCAATGCAACTTGAAAGTTTTGCTTTTTGAGCTTAGAGTGATATTTTTAATAAGTTTCTAATTTACTGGTTGGCTCAACTTGTTTTAAAAACACGGCGCGCTGGTGCGACTGTTTCATAATGAGCGAGTCCTACAGGCAAATCAGTTGCTGGATTGTTTCTGAATTTGATTTTGGTTTTCCATCTAAATTATCGGCCCTACCCTTTTTATATCAATCGGAGCCTCCTGAGCATTAAATGAAGTCACTTATCTCTGTTCCCAAATTTTCATTACGCAGTTGGTTAATGTCATTATGGCTACCGTTAGGGTTATTAGTTATTGGCTACTTTGTGGCAACATCCATGGTAGATCAGCAACAACAAACCCAAGCAAAGCGAATTAGTGATGCGGTTACTGTCAGGTTAAATCTAATTGCAGCAGGGGTTCAGGAAAAGGTCACGCTGTATCAATATGGTTTGCGCGGCACCCGTGGTGCAGTAATGTCGCTATCCCCTGAGCATTTTGATTACAACGATATGCAGACCTATACGCAAGTGCGAGACTATAAAAGGGAGTTTCCAGGGGCTCGTGGTTTTGGTTTAATCATCAAAGTTGAACCAAACCAAACTGCGGCATTTCTAGACCGGATGGCTGCCGAGCGACCAAGCTACAACTTCAAAATCAGGCAGCTAACGCCACACCAAGATAGCCTTTTTGTGATCACCTACATTGAACCTGAGCAAAACAACCGAGAGGCCGTGGGGCTTGATATTGGTTTCGAAGCAATGCGCCGCAAGGCAGCATTAGATGCGGCGTTCAATAACGATGTGAGGTTAACAGCGCCCATTACCTTAGTACAAGCAAATGAGCGAGCTCAACAGGGTTTTTTAATATTAATGCCGGTATATAAAACAAATATCGTGCCAGAAGGGAGTCAGCAACGGCTTGATCATTTATTTGGCTGGAGTTACGCCCCAATCCTGATTAACGAAGTCCTTAATTCAGTTGCAGGTCTGGAAAACGATGTCTTTCTGCAAATCAGTGACATTACCGAACAAACGCCAATCGAGTTCTTCAGCCAAGAAGTGAAAGACACTTACGACGCTGCTCTACAACATAAATTAAATCTCTCTGTATTTGGCCGCCAATGGCAGCTGTCGCTTACGCCAACCAATCACTTTATTACTGAACTGCAACTACGCTCTGGCACCAGCTTATTTTTTGAGGTAATGGCAGTCAGTACCATCCTGGCCTTTGGCGTGTATCTACTGCAACTTATGTTAATGCGCAGAAGTCAGTTAATCCGTCATAAGCAGGAGCTGGCAAGTATTGCAGAGCAAACTTTACTAAAAGCGAATGCTGAGCTTGAACAGCAGGTCGCACTGCGAACGGCGGAGATTTCACGTGTTAATATCTTGCAGCGCAGTATTCTTAGCAGCGCGGGCTACGCCATTATCGCTACCGATGAAGAAGGCATTATTACGGCCTTTAATCCAGCAGCAGAAAAACTCTTAGGCTATCGCGCAGAGGAGGTCCTTTTCCAACAAACCCCGTCTATTTTTCATCTGCCCGCAGAAGTGGAGCACCATGCCGCTAAGCTGACCACTGAGCTCGGTAGCAACATCGCGGTCGGTTTTGAAACCTTTGTAGCGAAAGCGCGTCTGGGGCAAACGGATAATGCGCGCTGGACCTACCTGACAAAAACCGGTGAACAGGTGCAAGTAAAACTAAATGTCAGTCCACTAAAAGATGAGCAAGGTCAGCTAACAGGCTTTCTTGGTATCGCGTTTGATTTAACTAAACAACTTAAATACGAAGCGGAACTGGCACAAGCAAAAGAACAAGCTGAGTCTGCTAATAAAGCAAAATCTGAGTTTTTGGCAAATATGAGCCACGAGATCCGCACGCCGATGAATGGAGTTCTGGGATTATTACAATTGGTAGCCAACAGCACGCTGGATCAACGCCAGGCCGACTATGTAGAAAAAGCCTATAGTGCAGCTAAGTCTTTGCTTACCTTGTTAAATGATATTCTGGATTTCTCAAAAATTGAAGCCGGTAAGTTGGAGCTAGACCCGCATCCATTTAGTTTGACGGATTTGCTGCAGGATATCGGCCTTGTTTTTTCATCTAGTGCAGAGCAAAAAGGATTGGAAGTGCTATACGATGTCACAGCGGATGTGCCTGAGCATTTGTTAGGTGATAGTTTCCGTATTAAACAAGTCCTGATAAATCTGGTCGGCAATGCCATAAAATTTACTGATAAGGGTGAAATACTCATCTCAATTAGGTCTCAATCACTGCCAGAGGGCGAGATTAACTTGTCTTTCAGTATTAAAGATACTGGGATCGGTATCACGCTGGAGCAACAGAACGCTCTTTTTTCCGGTTTTCAACAAGCAGATTCTTCAATAAGTCGTCGCTATGGCGGGACAGGTTTAGGTTTAGCCATCAGTAAGCGCTTGGTGAATTTGATGGGTGGTGAAATCGGCGTAGAGAGTGAATTTGGTTGTGGAAGTACCTTTAGCTTTAACGTCGTCGTACGCAATGCGGAGAAGAGGGCGATCCAAAACTCTCAAACGTTTACTCGTAGTAATGAAAAGTTGAGCGTGTTGATTGTCGATGACAACGACAGTGCGCGAATAATTTTACAAGGTATTGCGGTCTCGTTGGGATGGCAGGCAAAGATTGCGTCCGATGCGCAAGAGGCGTCACTATTAGTCAAGCAAGCCCACCGCGATAGTACTCGCTATGATGTCGTTTTCGTAGACTGGCGTATGCCGGGTAAAGATGGCCTAACCTTCGCTCGCGAGCTACGGGAATTGCATAGTAGCGTGGTTTCACTGATTGTAATGATTACCGCTCATGGAAAAGAACTGCTCGATGAGCAAAATAACGATTATGAGCGCTATCTGGATGGATTTTTAATTAAACCTGTTACAAAAAATATGATGTTACAGGCAGTAAAGAGTGTTGTTTTTGGCGATCTCGACCTGTCGCTCCCGACCTCCCCCCTCCCGCACGAGCTGCCATTGCAGGGAATATCCTTACTGCTGGTAGAAGATAATTTGACGAACCAGCTGGTTGCCAGTGAGTTACTGCAGCAACTAGGGGCGACCATCAAAATTGCTAGCAGCGGTGAGGAAGCGTTAGAGATGCTGGAAAGTACGGCAGAGCACTTTGATATGGTACTGATGGACATACAAATGCCGGGAATGGATGGCTATCAAACCACTCGTGAGATTAGAAAGCTACCTAGACATCAGTTGCTGCCGATTATTGCTATTACAGCGCACGCCATGTCTGATGATATAGCCGCTTGCCTGGCAGCAGGTATGCAAGACCACATCGCAAAACCTTTTGATCTTAACGAGTTGACGACCAAAATTCTCAGCCATCATAAAGCAGAAAAAGCACCTCACGTCAAACAAGTTAATAAATCAAACCTGAATTTTGATCAGGCAGCGTTAGCGTTCTGCCAGCAGCATCATATTGAACTCGAAGCTGCTGTTCAGCGCCTTGGTTATTCCCTGACGATTTATGTCAATGTATTAAAGCAATTTGAGCAGGACCTTAGGCAAGCATTACAACAACTAGAGGATAAAACACTTACCCGTCGTAATGCACGATTGTTGTTTCATAGTTTAAAAGGTGCTGCAGGCACACTTGGCTTTAGCAATCTGGCAAAGCTTACTGCCCGCTTGGAAGATGAGCTGCGTGAGCACAGTGATGACGGTTATCAGGTAGATAACAACGTTCTGGATATACTGAAGTTAACTCTTAACACCGCTACAGACTTGGTGAAATTATTACAAGTGGAACAGCAAATAGCTACCGCACAAGCCCCTGTTAGCCGGACGGAACAGGCAGCTCAGTTAATGACGCTAAAGCAACATCTCAATCTTGCCAACATGGCAGCGTTGCCACTTTATCAGCAATTGGCACCGTCACTGCAGGCTCAAACACCTGAACTAAATAAAGAGCTTGAAGAGGCTCTAGTCAACTTGACTTTTGAGCAAGCAGTCGTGATAGTTGATAAAATGTTAAGTCAATTCAAAGAGTAGTTTATATGTCAGCTGACACTATACCAAATGTGGCTATCAGCCAATTCCCTGCAACCATTTTAGTTGTCGATGATCAACCTATTAATATTCAGATTGTCTTTCAGGTTTTAGGCAACGAGTACAATATTCTGATGGCCACAAGCGGCAAACAGGCAATAAAAGTTTGCCACGACAGTCGGCCTGATCTCATTTTGTTAGATGTAGTAATGCCTGAGCAGGATGGATTAGAAACATGCAGGCAATTAAAAGCCGATAAACAACTGGCAGATATCCCGGTCATATTCGTCACAGGCTTGCAGCATCAAACGGATGAAGATGCCTGCTGGGATGCAGGTGGCGTCGATTTTATTCAAAAGCCATTTAATACAAATACATTACGTAACCGGGTAAAGGCTCACTTAGCCCTGAAAAGACAAGCTGACTTACTGCGTTCTCTCGCTTATCTGGATGGGTTAACCGGTATTTATAACCGCCGCTATTTTGATAACGTTTTATCAATCCAACTTGCCCAACATAGACGTAAACTGAGTCCTCTTGCAGTATTGATGATTGATATCGACTACTTTAAGAAATATAACGATACGTTTGGCCACTTAGCAGGAGATGATGCTTTACGTAAAGTGGCCAGTGCCCTAAAGCATAGCGTGCGAGAGGCTGACATGGTCGCCCGCTATGGAGGTGAAGAATTTGTAGTGTTGCTAGCCGATACCGATATAAATGGCGCAGTAACCGTGGCAAAAAAGATACTGCATCATGTATTGGAATTAGATATCGCACACCCCCAAACTCCCGCCACTAAACTGAGCATCAGTGTTGGCATTGCCGTCGCCGATGAAGCGAAAGGCTACGATAGTAATATTATAGAACTGGCAGACCAGCAGCTGTATTTAAGTAAACAACGTGGTCGTAATACCTATTCGGTTGTACTAGCGTGAGGTCTGGCAAACCTATTACCAAAAAATTACTATCTATGAGTGATTAATTTTAAACTCTGTTGTTACCATGATTTTTACAGCATAATATTGAAACCGGCCAAGATAATTTACACAGAATACTGGGACCATAACCCGCTGCGCTGCTCA
Source organism: uncultured Paraglaciecola sp. (assembly GCF_937123705.1). Lineage (GTDB taxonomy): Bacteria > Pseudomonadota > Gammaproteobacteria > Enterobacterales > Alteromonadaceae > Paraglaciecola. The sequence goes on from NZ_CAKZKO010000115.1 coordinate 5,530, forward strand.
TCGCCCTTACACTAACGTTCTGCTAACGACTAATAGCGGACTTTAATACCTGCACATTGTAATATCCGCTTCTGGCACAAACGCGATCTTCACTTTGAGCGAAAAGCAGAGATTCAAAACCTCAACATAACCCAGATGCGAATGACCGCTTTACCTTAAAAGTGAGGGCTCAGTAAGGCACTAACTAATTTGGAGGAATGGCAGTATTGGCTTTGATCTGTATCAGCAACATTTGACACTTTGCTAAGCACTGTTTTTCAATTCGTAGTTTTAAGGACAATCAACCTCTATATACTTAAACAAATTCTGCCGCATGGTTTCCCGATTCATGAACAATTCATACTGAATCGCTTTGAATCCTTTGATAGACAAGGTTGTACCTTTTGGATTTTATTGCTCATAAACTACTAAATCAAAACTCGCTTAATATACCTCACTAAGTAGCTTCTAAAAAATGCAGCTCTTCTATCCGACACGGTTTTCCGTACAAATAGCCTTGGTAGGTTTGACACCCCATACTCTGCAATAAAGCTCGCTGGGCTTCTGTTTCAACACCCTCAGCTATGACTTGCAGTTCCATTGAGTCGGCTAATGTTATAACAGCCTGAGCTATGGCTTTGTCATTACTGCTATTTATGATATCTCGTACAAATCCTTGGTCAATTTTCAACTGATTTATAGGCAATTGTTTTAAGTAGGATAAGGATGAATAGCCTGTACCAAAATCATC
>NZ_CAKZKO010000116.1 GCF_937123705.1 uncultured Paraglaciecola sp.
GCAACAACCGTAGCAGAATACTTACGCCTTAAAGGTGTATTAGGCTTAATCGACATCGAAGGCAAAGGCGCTTCAGACCCAATCACCCAAGATTGTAACGGCCGCAGAGCTACCGCATCTCTTATTGAATGTTTACAACCAGATCGTCGTGTAAACATCGAACTGTATGGTATTAAAACCGAATACGTACAAGATTAGTAAAAACGACACATTACTAAAACAAACAGCTTAGTAAAAACGAATTAACAATTATAGAAGAACAGCGGCTGTGCTATATGAGTACAGCCGCTCACTCTAAACAGAATTAAAACAGGTAATCAAAATGACTGGCCAAGTTAAAATAATCGTACATAACTCAACAAGAGTTGTTGAAGAAATGACCCTAGTAAAAGGACAAAACTTATTTGTTCGAGCTATGGAAGACGTAACCTACGAAATTAAAGACGTAACAACAGGCACAGCTCCAGCCGAATTTGTTATTAAACGCATTGGTAACGACCTAGAATTATACCTAGATGCCGATAGCTCAATGCCAGACTTAGTACTTGAAAACTACTACACACTAGAAAACCCATCACCATTAGTAGGTGTAGCCGAAGACGGCCAGTTTTATACCTACGTACCACAAGTTGGTAAAGAAGAACTATTAGCCTGGAATATGGAAGACGGCGATGCGGCATACCAAAGCCTAGGTTACGAAACAGCAGGTTCAGCCATCCCTTGGTGGCCAATTCTGTTGGGTGGCTTATTGTTATTAGGAGGCGCAGCGGCAATTGCAGCATCTTCAGGCGGTGGTTCAGACGAGCCAGAAGATACTACAAAACCCTACAAGCCGGAAGTGGATCAACCGAAAAATGAAATCAAAGATGGAAAAGAAGTTACTGTAGTTACTGGAACGGGTGAGCCTGGCGCAACTGCAGTTGTGACAGACCCAGAAACAGGGGAAGAGATTGGCACAGGTGAAATTGATGAAGCGGGTAACTTTGAAGTTATAATTGACCCTGCAAAATCAAACGGTGAGGAGTTAGAAGTAACAGTTATTGATGGATCTGGCAATGAATCTGGTGCAGTTAATACAAATGCACCAGATACCACTGCACCAACCCCATTTACGGTTGACCCAACAGATGGTCAGTTTATTACGGGTACTGGAGAGTCAGGTGCAACGGTAACAGTGTTTGGGTCTGGTGGGGAAAACCTTGGCTCAAAAGTTGTTGATGAATCTGGCAAATTTACAATACCGTTAAATCCGACTCAAACTAATGGTGAAACATTAACAGTCACACAAGTTGATGAATCTGGCAATCCATCATCACCAGCAGTAGAGATCACAGCACCCGATATAACGGCTCCCGACGCACCTGACGTTACCAGTGTTGTAAATTCAGGCGAAGGTGTCAATGAAGTAACTAAAGTCACTGGAACAGGTGAGCCGGGTACAACAGTAAAAGTACTAGGGCCTAATGGTACAGACGTGGTTGGTACTGGTACTGTTGATGAAAGTGGTAATTTTACAGTTGACGTTACACCAGCCTTAAAAAATGAAGAAGAAATTACAGTTACATTAACGGATGTTGTTACCGCAACTAATCCAGACCCTAAAACTTCAGAACCAACCTCGGCAAATGCACCAGATACCACTGCACCATCTGCTCCAGAATCAATTAAAATTGGTAATGGTGACGAATATATCACGACTGATGAGATTGGTTTTGGCAACACGGTGCCAGTTATTGTTACATTGCCAGGTGATGCAAAAGCAGGCGATACGGTAAAAATTACGGATGGACCCAATTCAACCGAAATCGTACTCACAGCGGCTCACATTACTGCTGGTGAAGTCACGGGTTTAGTTTCTGCCCCACTTGATGGCGAAGGTCTTACAGTGTCAGCGATCATTACTGACGCAGCGGGTAATGAAAGCGCTCCAGTCTCGACAACAGCCAGCCGAGATACATCAGTCCCAAGTTCTGATGACAACAGTATCGAGTTTGTTGATGGTGATGGTTTTGTGAACAAAACCGAAGCCGGCGCAGACGTTGATTTGACAGTTGAAGTCGAAGACGATGCAACAATAGAAAGTATTGTGATTACGGATGAGAATGGTAATTCCGCTACTATCGCTACACCTAGTGGTAATACTGCTACGATAACAAGTGGCGCTTTAGACGGTTTAACCGATGGAAAGCTTACCGTAACAATGACGGTAAAAGATGCTGCAGGTAATACAGGCACAGTCACCGATGCCACCATACTAGATACCACAGCACCGATTGTTTTATTGAACCCACTGGCTACCAGCGATACAACACCAGAATTAAGCGGTACGGTAAATGATCCAGGCGCTGTTGTTAAAGTTAAGATTGGTGAAAATACATATGATGCAGTCAATAATGGTAATGGCACTTGGACATTAGCAGATGATGCTATAGAAGAGCCAGGCTTAGCTGAAGGTGCTGTCGATATTACCGTAACCGCTACTGACCCAGCAGGTAATGTTGGCACAACGGATGCTGAGGATGGCACCAAGCAAACAATCACCATTGACCCAGATGCAGTAATGGTTACTTTTGACGATCTCGTAACTAAAGAAACTATCACAGACCTGACAGGGACAGTGGATAGTGATGCTGCTGTTATAACCGTGACTATAAAAGGTCAGCCAGATCAAGTATTCAGTTCTAACGCGAATTCTGACAAATTTACCATTACTGATGATAATAATGATGGTACATATGAGTGGACTTTGGAAAATGTTACTGTAGGCGAAGGCAATTACCCTGTTATCGTCACAGCAGAACTTGCTGGTAATACCGGAGTCGCCGGTGGTAGCCTTATCATTGACCTTACTGGGCCTGAAAATGGTGATGGTAAAAACAGTATTGTATTTGATGATGATTTTGTTAACGCTTCAGAAGCTACAGCTGTGACTTTAAGTGGTAAAGTTGAGTCTGGAGCAACTATTAATAGCATCAATATCACCGATGGTACGACTACTCATACTGTTGCTCTAGCTGACTATACTGTCGTTGACGGCATTGTAACGGTAATAGGCCAAGATTTGAGTAGTTTGGAAAATGGTACATTGACTGTCACTATGGATGTTACAGATGCTGCGGGTAACCTTGGTTCAGTGACGGATACGACTATATTGAGTCAGTCTGAACCAGATGCCGATATTGAATTTGAAGAAGTTGACGGCGTATTTATGAGCGTCATCACAGGTTCGAATGCCGAACCTGGTTCAACAGTTATGGTTGAAGATGAAGACGGTAATGCTGTGGGTGACCCTGCACTAGTTGATGCAGCAGGTAACTATACGGTTCCATTAAATGATGTTTATATTGATGGAGAAGAGTTTACAGTAACCTTCACTCCTTCTGCCGGAGATCCTTTGCCGATAACGGCTCCTATTGTTGATACTCTACTTGCCGCCGATAATAATGAGCAACTGGTACTGGATGTCAATCCAACAAAGACAGATCTCGACCCGGAATCTAAGGTTGTGGTTTCATTTGTGAATGCCGGCACTGGTGGTGTTGCAACGGCAGATGTAATTGATATTCCCGATCTGAATTCTATGACATTCTCTGTTGCTGAAAATACCGAGCGTGAAATAACCCTTAAAGCAAGTGGTGGCGGTGTTTCTCTTGCGAATACATTCGATCTAATTATTTATAAATATAATGAAGAACTGGATACTTGGCAGGTAGAAGAAGATAAAACCGTTGAAGATTGGTTTACCATTATTGCTTTTTATGGAGAATCTCAAGAAACCAGCTTTGCTTTAACAGAAGGTGAGTATCGAGTAGCGCTATACAATGATGGTGTAGCTGTTGTTAATGGTATTACGCTTGAAACTGTCGTCAATAAAACTCTGGATTATAATGACCCAGAATCTGTTTCTGGCAATATCACAGGTAATGTGATTGATGACTTGGATGTGAACGCTGGAGATGATGTTGTAACAAATACGACAACAGTTAAGAGCGTTAATGGAACTCTACTATCAAACGATGGTCAATTAACGATCATTGAAGGCACTTATGGAACGCTAGAAATTAACGGTAAAGGTGGTTACGTTTACACGGTTAAATCTGGTTCAGTTGCTGGTCAAAAAGATGAATTTGAATACACTATTATCGATACGGCTAATCCAGAAAAAGGCGAGTCTACGGCTACCTTATCGATTGAGCTGACAAGAGAAGCTACTGATTTATTTATCAATACTCATACAGTCTCTTTAACGTTTGATCAGCCTACCCCAGAAGATATTACTAGCGAAGGTAGAACGGCTCCTATTACGAACGTTGGTATTGTAGGGGTTGGCTTAGGGCCAGTAGCAGATATAAATGCTATTCCGGATCAAGAACAGACGATGAACATTGTGGTTGATGAAAATACCGTAAGGGAAGTTACCTTACATGCAACCGGTGGTGGTTTAGGCGTCCTTAATGTTGTTTTTTATGATCTACTTGTATATCGCAAAGATGATTCTGGTAATTATGTATTAGTTCATAAAGAGGAAGATTGGTATCAATATTATGCTCCGCTATTGGTTGGTGTGGGTGTTAGTGATGAAATAACACTGACATTACCAGCAGGTGAATACATAGCCTTCTTGGAAGGTGATAACTTGGGTATCGATGTTGGTTCCGGTACCACAATGGCTGTAACTAAAGATATTTTAACCGATTACTCAAGCCTAGATTTAAACACTAGTACATCAAACGGTACGTTGGATTTAGGTGAGTCTGATGGGGTTGTTGGAACTGATAGTCTAGTCTTATCGGTTAATGGGACTAAGTTAGTAGACGGCAATCCAATCACTATCGATGGTGAATTTGGAACGCTGACTGTGAATTCAGATGGTACCTACGATTATGAAACTAAAGACAGCTTAACCAGTGCGGATTTTGGTAAAATCGACAGCTTCTCCTATATCTATAAAGGAGAAGATGGTGAAAGAGCCGCTGGTCGTTTGAATATAAAATTAGATGTCTCCGAGATCATGGATGATGCAATAGATTATACTATAGATATAGAAAACCGTGTTGAGACGGTGCTTGATGATTCGTATAGCACTAGTCAAATAGCTGCTCAGAATGTGACCCATAATTTCACGCTGGTTGATGAGACTAATAACGTTATTACACTTAATATTAGTGCCGATAACGTGGGAGCAGGAGAAACCACACTTTTCTATGAACTTGTTCGTATTGATGATATTGATGGCGTTGTTGAAAGAAAGGTTATAAGCACAGGTATTGCTACTGAAAATGCACCTGACTTTGGTGAAATAATAATCTACGGCAAAGATTTTGATACTGAGAATACTGAGAATACTGATGTCATTGCCGGTAACTATGAATTAGTTGTTACCAGTACACAGGTCTTGGCAAACCAAGTACGATTAAATGTTGATATAAACGTTGAAAGCACTTATATCAATGAGTATGCAGTTAAAGAGTTACCTGAGCAGCAAGGTAACTTATTTGATAATGATACTGGAAAAGAATATTTGTCAGACATGGTAATCAATGGAAAGCACATGTACCTTCAAGGCAACTTAGGTAACGATGATAACAGTGTAGAAGTTATTGGAAAGTACGGTACTTTGATCGTTAATAATGATGGTAGTTATACTTATCAGGCAAATGGTGAGGGCATTGGTGAAGATGTTTTTGAATACACTTTGACTTCTACTTTTGGTACGACTTCAACTGGTCAGTTTACGGTGACTGTCGGTCATAATGCTGATACTTTAGAAGGGTTTGATGAAAGTAAAGCAATATACCCAGATGCATGGACTGAAGAGCCAACAGCTGACATCGCTTCAATGTCTTTCGCTAGCTTTGATGAGCCAGCTGAAGAAGAAGCGGACGAAGCTGAGTTGCCAGATTTTGGTTCTTTAGTTGATGATTCTGATTCATTAGCACTTGATGGTGAACCTGTTGCAGGGTCTGCCGCTGCTTCCGAACCAGCGGTAGATAGTATGGCTGCTCCAGAAACTAATAATTATCTGGATGATAATACCGGTTCAAGTGATGTATTAGTGTAAAATAATCGTTGTTCGCTAGCGGTTAAAAAGAAAAGCAAGCTGGGGTAAACCTTGCTTGCTTTTTCTGTTATTGGGAACAGGCAATATTAAAAGAGTTACTTGCCAAGTTGTTGATAAAAGGTATTGAAAAAGGTGTTGAAAAAGGTGTTGAAAAATGAAAATGTTTAAGACTATTCAGTGTTTGTGTGCGGCCAGTACCGTTGCTTTTTTTAGCTCTTCTTCAATGGCTCAAAGTTATGCTTTGCAAAAAACCACCACGTTGTCGGACGCTGTTAAAACAGCGGTGGATTGGCACCCTAGAATCAAGCAATCTCAAGCACAGTTATTACGTCAGCAATTTTCCATCGATGTAGCAGAAGCGGGTTATTACCCACAAATTAGTGGCGGCCTTCAGGGTGGTTATGAAGGCAATGGTGGTGAAACCGGTTTTAGTCAGTCGGTAGTATTATCGGCGTCTCAGATGTTGTATGACTTTGGCAAGGTAGATCAAGAAGTGGCTTCGCAGCAGGCGGTTTCTCAGCAATACGCTGCGGAATTATTGATGGTCATTGATGAAATATCAGAAAAAGTAGCCAGTTCTGTTATTCAGGTTTGGCGGTATCAGTCGTTAGAACAAACGGCTAAAGAGCAGGTTGTGAGTTTAGAGAAAATCATGGACTTGGTTGAGGTTCGTTATCAAAAAGGTGCCGCGACTAAATCGGATTGGGCGCAAAGCCAAGCTCGGGTACAAAGTTCTAAAGCATTGACGTTGCAATACACCACGCAGAAGCAGATTTGGCAAAGCCGCCTTGCGAGTTTGTTGGGTGAAGTGTCGGGAGTGGTTGTATCCGAAGACCCAAGCAGCATCAATACGGCGACGTGTGATTATACAATCGAATCTTTAAATGCCGTGCCTAGATTGGCGATTGCTTTGGCCAAACAAAGACAGGCAATAGCAATTGCTAAGCAATCGGATGCTAAATTGAAACCGACGATTTCGTTAGATCCATCGGTCACTCATTATATTCAGCGCCCAGAGTGGGATACGTCTGCGGGTGATGAAAAAACAGATTATGCCATTTACTTAAATGTGAATATGCCTCTGTATCAAGGCGGGGCAATGCAAGCAGAAAAAAGTGCTGCGTTGGCGGCGGAGCAATCGGCAGATGCTGCTGTTTCTGATGCGCGGTTATCGATTATTGAGATTTTATTAGAAGCTTCTGCCCAAAAAGAAACTTTGCTGCATCATCGCAGTGTTTTAGAAGCCCGAGAAGAATACAGCAGACAAACACGGGATTTATATCAGCAGCAGTATTTAGAATTAGGCAGCCGTCCATTATTGGATTTGCTTAATGCTGAACAAGATATTTATCAGGCTCAGATGGATCAAATTAATATTGAAAACGATATGAGCTCTTTAGGGTTGTCTTGTGCGAATGCAAAAGGCGAGTTGAGAGAGTTATTTGAGTTGGTCGTAAGCGAATAAGGTTTTTGTAGAATGAGTGATATCCAAAGTAGTAATTCCATTAAAGCGTCGGAGCAATGGGGTGAAGGTTTATTGGCCGTTGCGCGTCATTATTTATTGGCGACGTCTCCCGAAACGATTAATTTACATTCGATGTGGATTAAAGGAACCGATACGGAAATTCAGCAGTTATCGCATCATATCGGTTTGTCGTTGCAATTTGTGCCATTAGCTAAGTTACTTGAGAGCGCGTGGTCTTGCCCATTTTTAATACATCTTAATGACAATACGGTTGGGGTTGTTGAGCGTATTGAAGAAGTTAGTTCCGAAACAGAAGAAAATTCTAAGCGCATTTGGGTGCGCTTTTCTGGGCAGGAATTTGCGAACCCGATTGCGGTAGATGATATTACCAATAAAATTGTTCGTGCAGCGGTTGCGCGTCCTTTGGCGAGTCGACGTGATGAAAGGGTGGATGATTATTTAAAACCCTATGAAGAAAGCTGGCTAAAACGCATTATCTTGATGGATATTCGCCCATACGGTCATGTGATGATTGCGGCTTTTATTGCCAATATGCTGGGCCTAGGGGGGATTTTATTCTCTATGCAGGTTTATGATCGTGTGGTTCCAGGTCAGTCGATGCCAACTTTATATGTGCTGTTCATTGGTGTTTTGCTTGCCACAGCGTTTGGTTGGGGAATGCGAATTTTACGCGGCAAGGTCACCAATGTGTTGGGTAAATGGGCCGATTTGCGGGTGTCGGATCGTGTATTTGGCCATGCTATTCGTTTACAAACTACGGCTAAACCTAAATCAACAGGGAGTTTTATCTCTCAGTTAAGAGAGCTTGAACAACTGCGTGAGTTGATTACCTCCAGTACTATTGGGGCGGTGACGGACATGCCGTTCTTTATTCTCTTTTTGGGTGTGTTTTTCATTATTGCAGGTCCGTTGGTTTGGATACCGCTTGCGGCTGTTATCTTGATGATTTTACCTGCGGTATTGATGCAAAAAAGATTGGCTCGTTATGCCAATGAAGCCACAAGAGAATCTGCTTTGCGTAATGCAATGTTGGTTGAGACGATTCAGGGTTTAGAAGATGTAAAAGCCTTGCAAGCAGAGCCACGTTTTCAGCAACAGTGGAATCATTATACCGAAGCCACGGCTAGTGCGTCGTTGAAGCTAAGAAACTTAACTAACAGTTTATTAACCTGGAGCCAAACATTACAAGTAACCGTATTTGCGGTGGTGGTTTTCTTTGGTGCGCCGATGGTTATTGCTGGGGATATTACAACGGGTTCTTTGGTTGCTGCGTCTATTTTGTCTTCTAGAATGTTGGCGCCGATGGGGCAGTTGACTCAGGTATTAACGCGCTGGCAACATGCGAAAATGGCATTAGAAGGAGCTGATAATATTATGAAGCTTCCGGTTGATAATCTGGATATTGAACAGCAATTCCACCGTCCTTTATTGAAAGGAAATTATGACTTAAAGAATGCTGAGTTTTCGTACGGTGAAGAAATGCCAACGGTTATTTCGATTAAAAACCTTAAGATTAAACCGGGCGAGCGCATTGCGATATTGGGTAAAAACGGTGTCGGTAAATCCAGTTTATTGCATGCGTTAAGTGGCAATTTGAAGAAAACGGCAGGGGAGGTGTTATTAGATGAGACTCCGCTGGATAAAATTGATGTTGCTGATGTTAGACGTGACGTTATGTTATTGAGCCAGCAATCTCGGTTATTCCACGGTTCTATTCGCGATAATTTGATGTTGGGTTCTCCTAAGGCCAGTTCGGAAGAGTTAGAGAATGCGTTGTTATTAGTTGGAGCAAGTACTTTTGTGCAGCAGTTACCAGAAGGTTTGGATCACCAGTTATTAGAAGGTGGTTTGGGCTTATCGGGTGGGCAGCGTCAGTCGTTACTATTGGCTCGATTGGTATTGCGAGATCCTCAGGTGATTATTTTGGATGAGCCAACGGCTTCTTTGGATGATGATGCAGAGCGTTATTTCTTGAAAACATTGGATAAGTGGTTGGGCAATAGAACTTTGATCGTCGCAACTCATCGCTTGGCTGCTTTGGATTTGGTGAGCCGGATTATTGTTTTAAGCAATGGTCGTATTGCTTTGGATGCGCCTAAAAATGAAGCGTTAAAGAAATTAAGAGCGTAGGTCAAAAGAGATAAAAGTATGAAATATAATTCGGTACAAGAAGACAAAGTAACACTGACTCGTTCTCGCTCTATTATTTATGTCACGTTTTTGTTAATTGTGGTGTTTTTTGTGTGGGCTGCACTTTCGCCTTTGGTGGAGGTTTCGACGGGCATTGGTAAGGTGATTTCTAGCTCTAAAGATCAGGTGATTCAGTCGTTAGAGGGTGGTATTTTATCGGAGCTGTTGGTTAAGGAAGGCGATATTGTTGAAGCCGGTCAGGTGCTTGCGCGTTTGGACCCTACTCAAACGGAGTCGGGTGTTGAGGAAAGTGCTTCTCAGTATCGTGCCGCTTTAGCAAGAAGCACACGATTGCAGGCGGAGCTGGACGAGAAGAGGTTGAGATTTCCTTCGTCTTTGGATGGTTATTCCGAGCTGATTCAAGAAGAGAAGCGTTTATATAATAGCCGCAAAAAACGCATGAGAGATACGCTCACTTCTATTGATTCTGCCATTGAGCTGTTATCACGAGAGCTGAATATTAGCCGAGACTTATTGCAAAGTGGTGCGGCGAGCCAGGTTGAGGTTATTCGCTTAGAGCGTCAAAAGTCTGATTTAGAATTGAAACGAATTGATAGTTTGTCTCAGTATATTGTTCAAGCACGGGAAGAACTGGCTAAAGCAAATGCTCAGGTCGAATCATTAACCTCTGTTTTAAAGGGCCGTACGGATTCTTTGCAGCGTTTGACCTTGCGCTCTCCTATGAGAGGTGTGGTGAAAGATATTTATGTCTCTACCTTGGGTGGTGTTGTCGCTAGAAACGGCGAGTTAATGCAGATTGTTCCTTTGGACGATAAGTTATTGGTAGAGGCTCAAGTTTCTCCCCGAGATATCGCGTTTATTCGCCCAGGCCTCGAAGCGTCGGTAAAAATCACTGCTTATGATTATTCGATTTATGGCGGCCTTGATGGAAAAATTGTAACGATTTCTCCGGATACCATTCGTGATGAGGTTAAGGCGGATGTGTTTTATTATCGCGTTAATATTTTAACGGATAAATATTATTTAGAGAATAAAAGTGGGGTTAAATTCCCGATTGTTCCCGGGATGATCGCTTCTGTGGATATTATTACCGGTGAAAAAACGGTTTTGGATTATCTCTTGAAACCGCTTAATAGAGCTAAAGAAGCCTTGCGAGAGCGTTAATTATTTATACAATTCCTATTTATAGAGTTTATGGCAGAAGGTGACGGAATGAACAGATTACAGTTAATGAAGATTCACTCGTTATTGGCGGCATTTATTTTCCCAGTAGCGATTATGTTTATGGTGACGGGGTCTTTATATACTTGGGGAATTAAAGGCAGTTATTTTGTTGAGACTTTTGATATTCCTTTAGAGCAAGCTATTCAGCCTGAGTTAACAGAATTGACGGTTTTAGCGGAGGAAGAATTACACAAGTTAGGATTAAGTGTGCCTTCTGGCCAAGCAAAAATTAAAACCATGGGCTCTCAATTCACATTAGAGTGGACGGGTTCAGATAAGGATATTTCTCTTGCTCCTACCGACAATACTTTAGTCGCTCAACTGACGGTTAAAAAGACAAGCTGGTATAGAAATTTAGTGCAATTGCATAAAGCAAAGGGTGGAGTGATCTTTAAGGTTTATGCGGTGGTTTTTGCAATTTCTATGTTGCTGCTATTGTTTTCTGGTTTTATGATGGCGTGGCAAACACCTAAATTAAAACGCATAACGTCGATTACGTTTGTCGCTGGAATTGGGTCATTTTTTGTTTTTGTTTATTTGAGTTAAGCCTATATCTTATGAATTATATTCACCAAACTATTTCCGATTTAAAACGTACCAGCCCTGCACAGTGTGAATTCTATCAAGCTGTTGAAGAAGTGCTTTCATCAATAAATCAGGTAGTAGAAGGTAACAGTGAATATCAACAGCAGGCAATTCTAGAGCGGTTAGTTGAGCCTGAAAGGCAAGCAATATTTAGGGTTCCTTGGCTTGATGATGACGGCAAAGTGCAAGTTAACCGTGGTTTTAGAATCGAATTTAGCTCAACTCTAGGCCCTTATAAAGGGGGCTTGAGGTTCCACCCGAGTGTCAATCAAAGTGTGGTGAAATTTTTAGGCTTTGAGCAAGTTTTGAAGAATGCACTCACAGGGTTGCAATTAGGAGGCGCTAAAGGCGGTGCTGACTTTAACCCTAAAGGAAAAAGTGACAATGAAATTATGCGTTTTTGTCAGTCATATATGACTGAACTCTATCGTCACATAGGTGCTAACACAGATGTTCCTGCTGGTGATATTGGCGTTGGGGCGAGAGAAATTGGTTATTTATTTGGTCAATATAAACGGATCACTAATCAATTTGAAGGGGTACTAACTGGTAAGCCTGAGATTATGGGA
>NZ_CAKZKO010000117.1 GCF_937123705.1 uncultured Paraglaciecola sp.
GCATGGATTCAATCGCCATTTCTGCTCCTTGCTTGTAAGAGTCTGCTTTGCCACAAAGTTTTAATAATCCGCCAGTATTCATGGCAACCGCCGCTTGGTGCGCGGCCTCACCTTTGCCAATGAGTACATTTTCAATTAGAGTTTTGTTTTCTTCTGGTTCGCCACCTTTAATGGCGTCTAACGGGTAGTTTTCAAGTCCAAAATCTTGAGGAGAAACTGTAGTTTCTGTTAATTCTGTGCCATTCACTTCCACTACTTGAGTATCGCCATGTAACGCAAATTCATCTAAGCCACTGCCATGTACCACTAAGGCTTTTTTATAACCTAACAGCTGCAAGGTTTTTGCAAAAGGCAATAGCAGCTCTGGTGCATATACCCCAATCACAATATGGCTAGGGCGCGCAGGATTAACCAAAGGTCCTAACAAATTAAAAAGGGTGCGAGTTTTTAAAGTGGTGCGAACGGGCATCGCATGGCGAATACCAGAGTGATAATTAGGTGCAAATAAAAAGCATAAATTCGATTCATCTAAACATTGACGTGCTGTCTCAGCCGACATCGGTAAATTTAAGTGAAACGCTTTAAATAAATCTGCAGAGCCTGACTTACTCGATACACTGCGGTTACCGTGTTTCGCAACTTTTAGGCCACAACTTGCGGCTACAATGGCTGATGCCGAAGAAATATTAATGGTATTGTGGCCATCGCCCCCAGTGCCCACAATATCTGCAAATTCGTAACCTGGGCGTGGGAATGACGATGCGTTAGCGATTAGTGCAGCCGCAGCACCGGCTATTTCTTGGGGCTGTTCACCTTTTATTTTTAAAGCTGTAAGCAGAGACGATAAAACAATATCATCCACTTGACCGGTTACCACCTTTGAAAATACGGCGGTAACATCTTGTTGTTGCAAGTGTTGACCTTGATAAAGCTGTTCAAGAATTGTGTGGATCATAGTGTTTAAACCTTTTCTTGGGTTAAAAATTCAATGCTTTGTTTTAACAATTGGCTACCTTGGGAAGTCAATATCGATTCTGGGTGAAACTGAAACCCCAACATTTTGTCTTCTAAGTGTGCCACTGCCATTGGAATATCAGCAAAATTTGCCAGCACAGATAATTCTTTTGGTATGTTACTGGCCATTAATGAATGGTAACGAGCCACAGGTAAAGGTTGAGGCATATTGGCAAACATTTTATCACCACAATGTTCTATCAATGAAGATTTACCATGCATGACTTTATCGGCGCGAATAATTTTGCCGCCATAGGATTCCACAATGGCTTGGTGACCTAGACAAATTCCTAACACTGGAAATTCGCCTTTTACACCTTCAAGTAAGGCCAACATCGACCCTGCTTGTGATGGATTGCCAGGACCTGGCGATAACATCAACATCACTTGTTTTGATTGCCCGTCTTGCTGTGCTTTGTCTCGCATTTTTTGGAGTATGTTTTCAGCGGGAACATTATTGCGATACACAATGAGCTCTAAGCCAAGGGTTCTTAGTTCATCAACCAAGTTGTAAGTAAAAGAGTCAAAATTATCCAACAAAAACACACAAGTACGAGCTGAGGTTGTTGCGTTAGTTGCTTTATTAACGGTCATTATTCAACTCCTCCTGTTGCAGCATCTTCAGGTTGCGAACTTGAGATAATGGCACTGATAACCGCTTGTGCTTTGCCCCGTGTTTCATCTGCTTCTGATTGTGGATCAGAATCATAAACCACGCCTGCACCTGCTTGAATATAGGCGGTGTGGTTTTTAACAAAGGCAGAGCGGATCACGATACAGGTATCCATGTCACCTTGACTATTCAGATATCCCACAGCGCCGCCATAACTGCCACGGCGCTGTTTTTCAACTTGACGAATTAAGGTCGCTGCACTGACTTTTGGCGCGCCTACTAATGTGCCCATGTTCATACAAGCTTGATAGGCGTTTAAGGCATCTAGATCATCTCGTAATTGCCCTACTACTCGAGAAACCAAATGCATAACATGGGAGTACCTATCTACTTTTAGTAAGTCGGTGACATATCGGGTACCGGGTTTAGATACTTTAGCCACGTCATTGCGTGCTAAATCGACCAACATAATATGTTCAGAACGTTCTTTTTGATCCTCTTGTAAGTTCAGCTCTAAGCGGCAATCTAAATCTAAATCGATACTGCCATCCCTGCGTTTACCTCTGGGGCGTGTTCCAGCAATAGGATCAATCTCCACTCGGCTACTTTGTTTGGAGTA
>NZ_CAKZKO010000118.1 GCF_937123705.1 uncultured Paraglaciecola sp.
TACATAGTGGGCTTAAGAGTTAAGAAGTTCATGTAGCTGATAAGTTTTATTTCATCTTTATCAAGTTCAACTGAACGTAATAACTCGCCTTCATCTAAGTGAGGTTTAATTTTTTCTAATACTTTTAGCTCGGCTTTGGCGTCGGCATCACCGCCTTTGGCGCGTTTAGCGACTCTGTGTAGGGCTTTTTCTGTGGTATCAAGGTCAGATAACGCCAGCTCTGTATTGATGATTTCAATATCGTCTTGGGGGTTGATTTTTCCCGCGACGTGGACGATATTTTCGTTATCGAAACAGCGTACCACATGGCCAATTGCATCGGTTTCGCGAATATTAGCTAAAAATTTATTGCCTAAACCTTCACCTTTAGATGCCCCTTCTACTAAGCCTGCTATGTCTACAAATTCCATAGTGGTGGGAATAGTACGCTTAGGATTAACTATTTCGGCTAGTTTATCTAAGCGTAAATCGGGTACTGGTACCACACCAGTATTGGGCTCTATGGTACAAAATGGGAAGTTTGCCGCTTCGATACCGGCTTTAGTTAAAGCGTTGAAAAGTGTTGATTTGCCGACGTTTGGTAAACCAACTATGCCGCATTTAAAACCCATTTTGTTGTTCCTCTTAATTTTGTATCAATACATTGACGACATTCGTCATGTTAAATAATGTTGTTGTGCCGTTATTCCGCTTTAAATGAATGCAGGCGGTTCATGGCTTTTTTTAAGTCATCTTTGACTAATATTTCAAGACAACGGGTGGCTTCATCAATCGCGTCTTCGATTTGTTGTTGTTCTTTTTGTGGTGCTTTGCCTAACACATGGCCCGTGACGCGGTTTTTATCTCCGGGATGGCCAATGCCAATACGTAACCGTAGAAAATCTTTTTGGTTTGCCATGCGACTGACAGTATCGCGCACCCCGTTTTGGCTGGAACTGCCACCTATTTTAAATTTGGCCACTCCTGGGGGTAAATCTAACTCATCAAATGCAATTAAAAGCCCTGATACTGGCACACGATAAAAGTTTGCCATGGCTGCTACAGCTTGACCGCTTTTATTCATAAAAGTAGTGGGAATGAGAAGTCTAATATCTTGTCCACCAATCGTGATGCGACCAGTGTAACCATAAAACTTGTTTTCAAGTTTTAAGGTGCAGTTGTACATCTTTGCCAGTGATTCGACGAACCATGCACCAGCATTATGGCGGGTATGCTGGTATTCAGGGCCTGGATTACCCAGGCCCACAATTAGGCTAGTGCGCGCTAATTGTTTATCAGTCAAGCAACTTATTCCGCAGGTGCTTCTTCTTCAGCTGCATCGCCTTCTTCAGCGTCGTCAGCTTTTGGACCTTTAGCTAGTTTAACTGTAACCACGGCTAAATCGTGATTTTCGCCTTTGTTAAGTTCTAGTAAAGATACGCCTTTAGGCAATACTAAGTCAGTTAAATGTAATGTTTGACCTAGTTCAACGTTTTGAAGATCAACTTCGATAAACTCAGGTAAATCAGCAGGTAAACAACTGATTTCAACATCAACCATGTGATGTTCAGCGTGACCGCCGTTCAACTTGATTGAATCGGCTGTTTCTTCATTGATGAAGTGCAAAGGTACATGAGTATGTACCGCTTTTTTCGCATCAACACGAAGAAAATCAAGGTGCATAACAACTGGTTTAAACGCATGGCGTTGCATGTCTTTAACCAATACTTCTACTTTTTCTTTACCGATGTTTAAGGTAAGAACGTGCGAGTAAAAAGCTTCGAAAGCTTGCGCTTGGAAAACTTTGTTATGAGTAAGGGTTAAAGATACGGCTTCTTTATCCGCTCCGTATAAGACAGCAGGTACTTTTCCAGCGTGACGTAGGCGGCGGCTCGCACCTTTCCCTAAATCAGTGCGGATTTCTGCATCTAGTGTGAAAATTCCATCAGACATTGAGGTAACTCCAAAATAATAGTAAGTGTGTGTAAATTTTTGCGACCAAAATTTACGTTTATGGCGATTTTTTCTAGCAGTAGACAGAAAAATTGTCGCATCCCTAAAAAAGGGCGGCGAATATTAACACCAGAGTGACTCGGAAACAATCTATAAGTAGCAATAAAAAAGCGGCTTATAAAAGCCGCTTTATACTAAATAAAATTGATAGAATTAATATTCAAACATCGCTGATATCGACTCTTCATTACTGACGCGGCGAATAGCTTCGGCTAACATATTGGAGAGTGTAAGCTGTTTGACTTTAGGAATGGCTTTTATCTCGGCACTTAGAGGAATACTGTCAGTGATGATGATTTCATCTATTACTGAATCTCTTAGATTTTTAGCGGCATTACCAGAAAAAATGGCGTGTGTTGCGTAGGCAAATACGTTTCTTGCTCCATGGGCTTTTAACGCTTCGGCCGCTTTGCCTAATGTACCGCCCGTATCAATCATGTCATCTACTATAATGCAATCACGATCTTGAACATCCCCAATAATATGCATTACTTGAGCAACATTGGCTTTCGGACGACGTTTGTCGATAATGGCAAGGTCGGTATCGTTCATCAACTTAGCTAAGGCACGGGCACGAACTACGCCGCCAATATCTGGCGATACCACAACAGGGTTGTGGAAATCACGCTGCCGCATATCATCTAGCAAAATAGGTGTACCAAAAGCATTGTCAACAGGTACATCAAAGAACCCTTGAATTTGTTCAGCGTGTAAGTCGATAGTTAATACTCTATCTACGCCCACATTAGATAAAAAGTCAGCCACAACTTTCGCCGTGATTGGGACTCTTGCTGAACGTACTCGTCTGTCTTGGCGTGCATATCCAAAATAAGGAATAACAGCTGTAATACGACCTGCAGATGCACGGCGAAATGCATCGATCATTACAATCAGTTCCATCAAGTTGTCGTTGGTAGGGGCACAAGTAGATTGAATGATAAATACATCTGATCCACGTACATTTTCGTGAATTTCTACACTGATTTCACCATCGCTAAAACGTCCAACGCTCGCTTGTCCTAACTTAGTATAAAGCCTATCTGCCACTTTCTGGGCCAATTCAGGTACTGCATTTCCAGAGAAAATCTTCATATCCGGCACGGTCATATCCTCGGTGTTTATCAATATGTTTGCTTCTACTAAAAAATGGCTGGAGTAGCTGGATTTAAATCAACGACTATAGTTGCGGATCAAAACCTTCTATCTCAAAAGCCAATATTCTTTTAAGTGGCTGGGGTAGCTGGACTCAAACCAACGACATAGTCACGGATCAAAACCAATTATCTCAACTCTCAATATCATTAAATATGGCTGGGGTAGCTGGACTCGAACCAACGACATAGTTGCGGATCAAAACCTTCTATCACTTAAACCAAATCTTTTTTGCAAATGGCTGGGGTAGCTGGACTTGAATCAACGACATAGTCACGGACCAGAACCAATTATCTCAACTCTCAATTCCATTAAATATGGCTGGGGTAGCTGGACTTGAATCAACGACATAGTTGCGGATCAAAACCTTCTATCTCAAAAGCCAATATTCTTTTAAGTGGCTGGGGTAGCTGGACTCGAACCAACGAATGACGGGATCAAAACCCGTTGCCTTACCACTTGGCTATACCCCAATAAAACTAGTTTACTTGTGTTTGGATCTGGCGATGTAATGGGGATGTATTTACCCCATTTGCGACAAAACTATTACTACCTTGGGGCAATAAAGCTTGTACATTTAACGCTTCCTGTCGACTTTCAAAAACTGCAAAAACACATGCGCCTGTGCCGGTCATCCTCGACGGCGCGTATTCTAACAACCAGTCCAATGCTTTTGCAACATTCGGATAGCGTTCGCATACTAATTTTTGGCAATCATTTCGAGTGTCACTAAAACGATAATCGCTAAAGTTAATTTTTGCTGAATCTCTAGGCAGCTTAGGTAAAGAGAAGACATCTGCGGTAGAAATGTGGCAATCGGGAAATAGTACTAAATAAGTTTTAGTATCAAGCTCTGTTGGTTGCAGTTTTTCTCCTACCCCTTCGGCAAAGGCCGTTTTTCCCTGAATAAAAATAGGCACATCAGCACCTAGGGTTAACCCCAGCTTTGCCAATTCGCTTTCAGATAGTCCGGCTCCCCACAATTGATTTAACACCACTAAAGTAGTGGCGGCATTTGAAGAGCCTCCTCCAATCCCGCCACCCATAGGTAAACGTTTTCGAAGATATATAGTACACCCCAAGTTTTTTGATGGGTTGTTAGGTAACGTTCGCTGTAATAATAGCGCCGCTTTAATAATGAGATTATCTTCATTTGCGACGCCAGCAACGGGGTCTTCTAAGACCACGTTGCCAGAGTTGTTTATATCGAAGGCTAATTCATCACCAAAATCCAAAATTTGAAATAAACTCTGTAATTGGTGGTAACCGTTAGGGTAGCGTCCATTGATATGCAAAAATAAATTGAGTTTAGCTGGGCTTGGCCACCAGATTACGCCGGGATTATTCATGAAACTCCCAATGACTGATGCGAATAAGTAACTGGCTGTTGTTAGCACTATTGTGTAAAACTACTTTATGGGGCAACCACATTTTTTCTACCAATTTATAGTTGTCATAATTTACTAGCCAGTTATCGCAAAGGCGACAACTGGGTTGCAGTTGAGTGATCCAGCCATGCTCGCTGGTTACCACTTGATCCTTGTTCTGATATTGCCCTTTAATCCAAAGTTGCAACTTTTCTACAGGAATTTGCCATCCTGTAACACGCCAAATTAACTGGCTAGGGTTAGTGTCTTGATAGGTTTTATCATCAACAACTAAAGTGACATCTTCCTCATTGCTCTGCAAACTTAGTAAGGACGTACCGATAATAGAGGTCAAATTGAGGCGATAGTGTTGTTGTATTTGCTGCCATCTAAAATTTGCACTTTGCTTTTTATCAGGGCTTTTAAATCCGAACTTGCCTTTTATGACCCAACTATCTAGCTGTGCTAAGGTTTTTTGATGTGTCGCTGAGTGTAAGCTCATGGGAGGCTTAGGAGGAGTGGTGCAACTTGCTAGAAAAAAAATAAGGAAAATAGCAGTTAATCTTAGTTTTAGGCACAATCGGTTGGATAACACTGTTTAAATAACGCTCGTTCAATAAATAAATTCATTAGGACAATAGGAACATAGAACTGACATAGCTTTCAATAGTTTTACCTTTTGCGTACAATGCCGCCACTAAATTTATCTAACTTTGTTGTAATTTACATAATCATTTCATGACCCTAATCGCTTTTGGCATTAATCACAAAACCGCACCCATTGAATTGCGCGAAAAAATAGCTTTTTCGCCTGATGCAATAGTGCAAGCACTCGCCTCCTTGCGACAGCAAACTGGGGCGACTGAATCTGTGATTGTGTCTACCTGCAACAGAACCGAAGTGTACGCTCAGTTAGATGAGCAACAAACAGCTAATATTGTGACTTGGCTCGCCAATTTTCATGGTGTACAACCAAATGAGCTACACAATAACAGTTACCTGTATACTCAGCAGCAAGCTGCCAGTCACATTATGCGTGTGGCTTGTGGTCTCGACTCCATGATGTTAGGTGAACCACAAATTCTAGGGCAGGTGAAACAAGCTTTTACCGATGCGAAAAACTCCGGCGTGATTAAGAGAGACTTTGAAAGACTGTTTCAACATACTTTTTCGGTGGCCAAAAGAGTGCGCAGCGAAACAGATATTGGTGCAAATGCTGTGTCTGTTGCCTATGCATCGGTGCAATTAGCTAAACATATTTTTTCCTCGCTAGAAAAAAGCAGGGTGTTACTAATTGGCGCAGGTGAAACCATCGAACTGGTAGCCAAGCATCTGCACGAGCAAAATGTTAAATCGTTAACTGTTGCTAACCGTACTTTGGCACGAGCTCAAGCCATAGCAGAACCTTTAGGTGCATCTGTGCTCACTTTGGCGCAAATTCCACAGCATTTAAAAGATGCCGATATTGTTATTAGTTCAACCGCCAGCCAATTGCCTATTTTAGGTAAAGGGCTAGTGCAAAGTGCGTTGAAAGAGCGTAAGCATAAGCCTATGTTTATCGTGGATTTAGCCGTGCCTCGTGATGTGGAAGTGGAAGTAGGCGAATTAGATGATGCCTATTTATACACAGTGGATGACTTACAGCAAATTGTCGAAACGAATTTAGCTAATCGCCAAGATGCCGCCGTGCTGGCAGATGAAATGGTTGAGCAGCAAGTGCAACATTTTATGCGTTGGCAACAAAGCCAAGGATCAATCGATGTCTTAAAGGGGTTTCGCGACCAAAGTGAATTACAGCGCGATATCTTAGTGAGTAAAGCGTTAAATCAGTTAGCAGACGGAAAGGAAGCAGAACAAGTCGTTATTGAATTGGCTAATAAACTCACCAATAGCCTTATTCATGCACCCACTAAAGCCTTAAAGAATGCAGCAAGTGAACAAAATTCACAGCAGTTAGCATTACTAATAGATGCATTAGCCTTAAAAAAATCAGATAATTAGCGGCAAACCTAGTCCGCGTACAGGAATATAATGAAACAATCGGTGCAACGAAAATTAGAAACTTTGATTGAACGCTTCGAAGAGATACAAGCCTTATTAGGTGAGCCGGACGTGATTGCAGATCAAGACAGATACAGAGGCTTAACCAAAGAATACTCGCAACTAGAAGATGTTGTGAAGTGTTTTAAAGATTATCAAGGTGCCCAGCAAGATTTTGAGTCGGCGCAAGAAATGATGCAAGAAGACGACCCTGAAATGCGTGAAATGGGCCAAGAAGAATACAAAGTAGCCAAACAAAGTATCGAAGATTTTACTTTAGAATTACAAGTTTTATTACTGCCAAAAGATCCCAACGATGAAAGCAATTGTTTTGTAGAAATACGCGCAGGAGCTGGGGGCGATGAAGCCGCTATTTTTGCTGGTGATTTGTTTAGAATGTACAGTCGTTATGCCGAAAAGCAAGGCTGGAAAGTTGAGTTAGTGACGGCTAATGAAGGGGATCATGGTGGTTATAAAGTAGTGATTGCCAATATTATCGGCGATGGCTCCTACGGCATTATGAAATTTGAGTCCGGTGGACACAGAGTACAACGGGTACCGGATACCGAATCTCAAGGGCGGGTGCATACTTCAGCTTGTACTGTTGTAGTGATGCCCGAAATTCCTGAATCTGAAGCCATTGAAATCAATAAGGCCGATTTAAAAATCGATACCTTTAGGGCGTCAGGAGCAGGTGGTCAGCACGTTAACAAAACGGATTCGGCAATACGTATTACTCATAACCCAAGTGGCATAGTAGTTGAGTGTCAGGACGAGCGTTCACAACACAAAAACCGGGCGAAAGCCATGGCTATATTACAATCTCGCTTAAACCAGTTGGAAGAAGAAACTCGCCAAGCAGAAGAAACCTCAACTCGCCGCAACTTAGTGGCAAGTGGTGATAGATCAGAGCGAATTCGTACTTATAACTTCCCGCAAGGGCGGGTGTCTGACCACCGCATTAATTTAACCTTATACTGCTTAGACGATGTAATTGCCGGTGATTTAAACGCTGTTTTAGAGCCTATTAGGCAAGAACATCAGGCCGATCTACTCTCGTCATTGTCTGACGAATAGACATCTCTTGGATAGGCCGGAACTGACGATTGCTCAAGCATTAGCTTGGGCAAAGGAACAACTGAGTGCACAAGGTGTAAGTGATGATGGCCTGTTTGATTCTGCCGCTATCGACAGCAAGATACTGTTAGCCGCCTGCTTACAACAGGAACAGGTGTATTTACATACTTGGCCCGAAAAACATCTCGATGAGCAACAAATGTGTGCATTTGAGAATTATATTTGTCAAAGATCAGCAGGGCATCCTGTTGCACACATTATTGGCTATCGTGATTTTTGGTCATTGCGTTTAAAGGTTTCAGCGGCAACATTAATACCTCGGCCAGAAACTGAGCTTCTAGTAGAAATAGCCTTAAATCTACCTATCACTAAAGATGCAAAAGTGCTGGATTTAGGCACAGGCACTGGCGCTATTGCTTTGGCATTGGCAAGTGAATGCCTCTACTGGTCAGTGACCGGAATTGATAAAAGTAGTGCTGCCGTTAGTTTAGCAAAAGAGAACGGAGTTCAACATCAGCTTGAGCGGGTCAATTTTATTCAAAGTGATTGGTTTTCTGGTGTAGAGCAATGTGCTTTTGATCTTATCGTGACAAACCCTCCTTATATTGAAGATAATAATCATTACTTGCAACAAGGCGATGTGCGATTTGAGCCAAGTAGTGCATTAACATCGGGAGCAGATGGACTCGATGATATTCGCCTGATTATTGCTCAAAGCAAAAAATACTTAGCAAATAAAGGCTATTTAGTCATAGAACATGGTTACCAGCAAAGTGCCCAAGTGGCAGACATATTTAGGGACAATGGTTTCGAAGATATTCGAATTGAATATGATCTAAATGATTTACCCCGTGTAACTTTAGGAAGCATCCTGCCCAAATAAAAAATTATTCAGCATTTGTATTGTTGTTTGTACCGATACGTTATAACTTAGCCGCTGCTTTTTTCTTGTAGAAAAATTTTAAAATTCATTGTCTAGTTTTTGTTTTCTAGTGAAGTGTTATGTCTGACGAAATTTTGTTTGCCGAAGATAACGAAGAAGAATTTAAGTCCCATGGCAAATGGAAAGTCTTGATTGTTGATGACGAGCCAGAAGTGCACGCAGTAACTAAGCTGGCTCTTGGGGATTTTATATTTCAAGATAAAGACCTTGAGTTTATTAGTGCATTTGATGGGGAAGAAGCAAAAAAAGTCTTTTCTGAACATGATGATATAGCAGTAGTGCTGCTTGATGTTGTTATGGAAACGGATGATGCAGGTTTACGAGTGGCGGATTTTATCAGAAATGAGGCTAGTAACCACTTTACGCGTATTATTCTACGTACCGGCCAACCTGGTCAGGCGCCCGAGAGAGACGTCATTATTAACTATGATATTAATGATTATAAATCTAAAACAGAGCTAACCGCCCAAAAACTATTCACTGTAGTGATCGCCGCTTTGCGTTCTTATAGCGATATTATGGTTATCGAAGAAAACAGACGGGGGTTAGAAAAAGTTATTGCTGCATCGGCGAATCTCTTTTGTATCCAATCCTTAGAAAGATTTATTGAAGGACTGGTGCAGCAGTTAGCGTCTTTATTAGGAGGAAGTAAAGATACGGCCTATTTAACTTCCGCTGTAGTGGGTCCTAAACCAATAGACGACTATCGTTCTTCAGAGTTGTATGTGCTGACAGGAAAAGGCGAGTATAAAAATCGCGAGGGTTTTCGGATTGAAGAAGTCATTAGTGGCCAAGAATTAGCTTCTTGCCAACAAGCCTATGCGAATAAAAGTATGGTTTTTGAAAATGATTATTTAGTCGCTTATTGTGAAAGTAAGCATAAAAAAGGATCATTGTTATACATTTCGGGATTACCTAGAAAATTAACAAAGGTCGACAAAGAGTTAATTGAGATATTTTCGCAAAACGTGCAAATTGCATTCGATAATGTTTTGCTTCATAAAGATTAAGGTTGGTTAAAAATGTACGAAATTGTTAAACATCTCCATCTAACAGCCATAGCTTTAAGTGTCATATTATTTTTATTTCGTTTTGTACTTAACACTAAACAATCACCCATGTTGCAAAAAAAGTGGTTGAAGATTGTCCCCCACATAGTAGATACCGTACTACTTGTTAGCGCAGCTACGCTGTGCGTCATGCTCAAGCAGTATCCATTTGTAG
Organism: uncultured Paraglaciecola sp.; assembly: GCF_937123705.1. Taxonomy (GTDB): domain Bacteria; phylum Pseudomonadota; class Gammaproteobacteria; order Enterobacterales; family Alteromonadaceae; genus Paraglaciecola. The sequence goes on from NZ_CAKZKO010000118.1 coordinate 9,796, forward strand.
ATGCCTGGGTAACTGAAAAATTAATGGCCTTGATTTTATACGTCGTTATGGTGACCTTAGCCTTAAAACTTGGGCGCAACGGCTCTATGCGTGGTATTGGTTTTATAGGAGCGCTTAGTTGGATTGTTTACGCGGGTATGGTGGCTGTGAGTAAACAACCTATGTTATTTTAAGTTTTTATCACTTTACCGTTAAATCTGGTAAAGGTTCCCCCACTTATTCCGATAAAAAGGAGTGAGTATTTTAGTGGGGTAGAGTAAGTGAAAGAGTTAAAACAGGCTATCGAAAAACAAGATCATCTGATGGCCAGTTTGCAGTTAGCAAAGGTATTTCAACCTGATACATGTCAGCCTGATAACTACCAACACATAGTTGAATTGTGGGTCGAACGAGCCAGAAAGTTTGTTGGCTCAACTGAGTACACAGCCCGAAGTTTCAATCGCTTTATTCAGTTTTTCTATGTCGAATTAGCCTTCAGTGGCGACGAAAAAAACTACTTTTCCTGCCAGTATAGTTTGCTTGACCATGTTCTTGATTACCGTACAGGGATCCCTGTTAGTTTGGCCATAGTGTTCCAATCAATAGGCAAAAGGTTAGGATTCGATGTGTGCGGAGTGAATTTTCCGGGCCATTTCTTATTAAAATGCCGTTTTCAAAATCATCCTGATATTTATGTCGATCCCCTAAATGGCAAACTTCTCAGTCGCCAAGACTTAGAGTCCATGTACTTTGCCATTTTAAAAGAAATGGAAGATGAAAAAATGCCAGAGGAAGCCTTGCATGAAGCCAGTTGTGCAGAAACTATCGTAAGGTTATTGCATAACCTTAAAGCTTCATATATCAATGAAAAGTGCTACTCAGAAGCATTAATCGCAGTAGAACTATTAGTTAATCTATGTCCAAATGATCCCTATGAAAGAAGAGACAGGGGCTTTTTATTACACCAATTAGATTGTACCCAAGTCGCCATCGCTGATTATCAATATTTCATTCGCAAGTGCCCCAAAGACCCGGCTACACAATTGCTGCAAGCCCAACTACAACAACTCAGCGAACAAGCCTCAGCCGTATTTCACTAAAATCAATGGGGTCAGAGAAAATCAATGGGGTCAGAGCATTTGATTTTTACTGTTTCTTTGATCATGTCGCTCAATAAAATGACTTTGAAATAGTACTTATCATTTAAGCACGTCAAAAATTGCTCGGGTTAATTGTCGCAACTGCTGCTCATCAATAATGTAGGGCGGCATAATATACACAAGTTTACCGAATGGTCTGATCCAAACCCCTTGTGCAACAAAGGCCTTTTGAATTTTCGCTACATTTACGGGGGATTTGCATTCTACTACGCCAATAGCGCCTATGACGCGCACGTCTAAAACCGCGTCTAATGCTAAACAGGGTGTTAATTCTGCTTGTAGTTGCCTTTCAATCTGTGCCACTTGGGTTTGCCAGTGATTTTGTTGGATGATCTGTAAACTGGCATTGGCTACCGCGCAAGCCAGTGCATTGCCCATAAAAGTAGGGCCATGCATAAATACTCCAGGCTCGCCTTGGCATACCCCTAGTGCCACATCTTCGGTGCAAATAGTCGCCGCTAAGGTCATGTAGCCACCAGTGAGTGCTTTACCCAGGCACATGATATCTGGGCTGATATCGGCATGTTCACAGGCAAATAATTTACCGGTGCGGCCAAATCCGGTGGCTATTTCGTCACAAATTAACAATATGTTGTAGTCGTCGCATAGTTGCCGACAGCGTTTTAAATATTCGGGGTGGTAAATACGCATACCACCGGCATTTTGCACTATGGGCTCGATGATAAGTGCGGCCAATTCATTGTGATGGGTTTGAATTAGCTGTTCTAGTGGTTTGATATCGTCTTCGTTCCACTGCTTGTCGAAGCGGGTTTGCGGGGCAGGGGCAAAAATTTGTTGGGTGAGTGCATCGCTAAATAAACTGTGCATGCCATTTATCGGATCGCATACCGACATAGCGGCAAAGGTATCGCCATGATAACCATTACGAGGTGTAATAAATCGGTGTTTGTGGTGATTGCCTTGGCACGCCCAGTATTGCAACGCCATCTTCATAGCCACTTCGACAGACACCGAGCCTGAGTCTGCCAAAAATACCCTGTCTAATCCTTGAGGGGTGATATCCACTAACGTACGGCATAAATCAATGGCAGGTTTATGGGTCAGTCCACCAAACATCACATGGGCAAAATCATCTATTTGATTGTTCAAGGCTTGATTAAGTTCAGGATGGTTATAACCGTGAATAGCGGTCCACCAAGACGACACGCCGTCTACTAGTTTTTCACCTGATGCGAGGTGAATATAGACACCTTCTGCCTTGGTGACTTCATAGCAGGGAAGAGGGTTAACCGCCGAGGTATAAGGGTGCCAGATATGTTGTTGATCAAAGAGTAAATCTTGCTTGCTCAAAATATGTTCACTTGTAAAGTTTTGGTTTTGATTTAGGTTGACAATGTTGCCGCGAGCCATAGACTAAGCGCCTAGAATCATTTAGTAAAGTCCGAAAGCCCAAGGTTGTGTTATGTCTTCAAATTCTTCGTCGTTAAGCGCTTCTAGCGCACCCAATCAAGCCAATATTCGTCATGACTGGACAATTGCAGAGGTCAATGCCCTTTTTGAGCAGCCATTTAATGATTTAATGTTTCAGGCGCAATCAATACATAGGCAAAATTTTGATCCAAACCAAGTACAAGTCAGTACTTTGCTGTCGATTAAAACGGGTGCATGTCCAGAAGATTGCAAATATTGCCCACAAAGTGCGCGTTATGATACCGGCCTTGAAAAAGAACGCTTGATGGAAGTGGAAAAAGTGATTCAGCGGGCTAAAGAAGCCAAACAAGCTGGCTCTACGCGTTTTTGTATGGGGGCTGCGTGGCGAAACCCTCGTGACAGGGATATGCCTTATGTGACTGAAATGGTCAAGGAAGTCAAAAAATTAGGCTTAGAAACCTGCATGACTTTAGGCATGTTAAGTCGTGACCAAGCCGTTGCCTTGAAACAAGCGGGGCTCGACTATTACAACCATAATTTGGATACTTCGCCTGAATTTTACGGCGATATAATTACCACTCGTACCTACCAAGACAGATTAGATACCTTAGATAACGTTAGAAATTCAGGCATGAATGTGTGCTCTGGCGGCATAGTGGGAATGGGCGAAACCACCTCGGATCGCTCTAGTTTATTGATGCAACTGGCCAACCTTGAACACCAACCAGAAAGTGTGCCAATTAATATGCTGGTAAAAGTAAAAGGCACGCCTATGGAAAATGTCGACGACTTGGATTATTTCGAATTTATTCGGACCATTGCCATTGCTAGGATCATGATGCCCAAGTCTTATGTGCGTTTATCAGCCGGTCGCGAGGCCATGAACGAACAAATGCAGGCTATGTGTTTCTTAGCCGGGGCTAATTCAATCTTTTATGGCTGTAAGTTGTTAACCACATCAAATCCTGAAACCCATGAAGACGTAATGTTATTTAAAAAACTAGGGATCAACTCAGCGCAGACCAAAGCGTATTCTGACGAAGCCCATGAAGCGGCATTATTAGAAGAAATTGATGATAAAGCCAACGAAAACTTATTTTACGATGCAGCCACCAAACAAGCCGAACCTGTTAGCAGCTAATGGCATTTGATTTTATTGCTCCGGCATTAGACAAGCGCCGCAATGAAGGACTGTTTAGAACGCGTAAAGCTATCGATTCTGCATCGGGGCCGCTGATTGAAATTGCTGGTCAGCACTACATCAATTTTTCCAGTAACGATTATTTAGCTATGCGCCGCTCAACAGTAGTGGCACAAGCATGGGTGGATGGCATTAGCGAATATGGGGGTGGCAGCGGGGCTTCTCCGTTAGTTACGGGTTATAGCAATGCCCATCAGGCATTAGAAGAATACCTAGCGTCAGAGCTTAAGCGGGACAAAGTGTTGCTGTTTAATTCTGGTTTTGCCGCTAATCAAGCTATTTGCCAAGCCTTGTATAATCATAAATATGCCAATAGCACAGATGTGATCTTAGCCGATGAGCTAATGCACGCTTCTTTTAACGAAGGGGCACAAGCTTGTAAGGCCACTTTTATGCGCTATAAACACAACAGTTTTGAGCATCTGCAAAGCTTGTTACATTCTAGTGATGGGCACAAGAGTCAAAGCACTTTAGTGGCCACCGAAGGGGTTTTTAGTATGGATGGCGATCAGGCCCATTTAGATAAAATGGTGACTATTAGCCAAAGTGCGAATGCTTGGTTGATGGTGGATGATGCCCATGGATTTGGCACCTTAGGTAAAAACGGCCGAGGCGTAATAGAAGCAAATAGTTTGTCGCAACAACAAGTGCCTATAGTCATGGCAACCTTTGGTAAGGCCATTGGCACAGCGGGGGCGTTTATTGCCGGGAGTCAGGATTTTATCGATTATCTGATTAATTTTGCGCGCCATTATATTTACAGCACGGCCATGCCAGCGGCCCAAGCCTATGCAACTTTAGCCAGCTTACAAGCCAAACAAAATGCTGAAAGGCGTGTTCTTCTTGCAGATCGGATCGCCCTGTTTAAGTCATTAGCCAGCAAAGCAGGGCTAACCTTAATGCCCTCAGAAACCGCCATTCAACCTTTGGTAATAGGCGATGCACAACAAGCCTTAGACGTAAGCGAAAAGCTAAAATCGTTAGGTTTGTGGGTCACCGCCATTCGTTATCCTACTGTGCCTAAAGGTACCGACAGGCTACGTATCACCTTAACTGCTGGCCATGAAGAGCGTGATATTCACGCCTTAGTCGACGCTTTGCAACTTGCGCTAGCCGACAATTAAGTCAAATTTAACCCTAGTAGGACGTTTATGAGCCAATTATCGCCAAAAGGTCGCGCTTTTTTTGTAACAGGTACCGATACCGAAGTAGGTAAGACTTTTGTCTGTGCAGCGTTACTTAATGCTTTAAACAAAAAAGGTTTGCTAACAGCGGGATACAAACCGATTGCAGCGGGTTGTGACGTGACCGAACATGGGCTGCGCAACGAAGATGCGTTGGCCTTGCAACAGCACTCAAGTATTGAGCTTGGTTATGACGAAGTGAACCCCATTGCTTTTGAGGCGGCAATTGCACCCCATTTAGCCGCAGCCAAGGTCATGCAGCCTATCTCAAAGGATATTATTCGCCAAGGATTTAACAGTTTGACTCAAAAAAAGCCTGACGTGTTGATTGTTGAGGGGGCGGGTGGGTGGCGTTTACCCTTAGGTGTCGATGTTGAAGGGCAGCCAAGGTATTTGTCTGAATTTGTGATTGAAACCAATCTCTCGGTTATCTTAGTAGTAGGCATGCGTTTGGGGTGTTTAAACCATGGGGTATTAACCGCTGAATCTATCCGCAATGATGGCTTAAAAATAGCCGGTTGGGTGGCCAATCAGATAGATCCCGATATGCCGCTATTGGACGACAATATCGAGAGTCTAAAAACCTTACTAGATGCGCCATTTATAGGAACTATTCCCAGACTAAATAATACTTTAGAGGCCACGCAGTATCTAGATTTAGCGGTGCTAGGTATTTAAGATACTTGTGGCTGAAATCATGCACCGTGGGTCGTTGTTTTATACACCTCATAATTAACTTGGGTTAACTTGGTAAATCTAAGCATGGTTCCGGTACTCAATAACACCACACTTTGCCAATAGAGACTGTTGAGCAAAGGCTCCCAAGTCTCTAACGAAAAGTGGAATACACATCTGTTGATAATAAAAAATACACTGGCCAACATGCTGATGGAGGTATACGAGCGAAACGCCGTAGTTGTCATGGTATGTCTATCTTCAGGTGATTGATGAGGATCTTGCTTTTTACCTTGCAGTAATAGGTAACCTAAGAAGACAAAAAGTCCGTTACACAGCACCAGCGAACCCAATAAAGTGGCCACTGAAGCCGACATTTTAAAATCATTTAAAGCTAACATCACCAAAGTACAAATAAAAAACAAGCTGACAGTGCTAAATAACCTAATCGGAGATAGGTAGTTGAAGAGATTTCTTGGGCTTAAATCGGCTTGGCGCTTGGTTTGAGCATTAAGACTACGCATTAACTTAAATTGTTGATGAGCCGACACTTCTAAAATTAAAAAAGGCACTGCTTGCAAAAATCCATAAACAAAAGGTAAAAAGTTTACATTCTTTAATTCAATATGCCCCTGCTGGTTAGCAATAACAAAACCAACAAAAATAGCGAACCCAAAGAGCAATATAATATTGTTTAGCAATTTATATAGGATTTTTCCTTCTAAGGTTTTTTGATACCCCTTGGGGTATAACTTTGCGTATTTATCTGCCGGGTAATGCTCAAAAATGTAATCCATTCGGCTCAAAATACGTTTAGGATAATGGTAAGTAATAAGTAAAATCTGGCTTAAGAAAGCCGTATAAAAGAGCAGTTCAATCCACATGTTGGTGTCCTTTTTTTGGATAAATTAGGTTGTTGAAGTAAGCTGTTTAAAACAAGATTACTTGCCATTTAATACTTTGCTGAATGTGATGCGCATTTCAGAGTCTGTCACCCCTGCTGCTTTCATCTTTGCTATAAATTCTTCAAATTGGTTTGTCATCCAAGATTTAAGATCAATTTGACAATTGTCTTTGGCCTCGGGGTGTACAAAAGTGCCACGATAGCCACGACTTTGAATAACGGCGTCTCTTTCTAATAACTTGTAGGCTTTAGAAACGGTTTTACTGTTTACATCTAAATCATTTGCCAACTGTCTTATTGAAGGCAAAGGATCGCCAGGCACTATTTTTTCAGCGGCGATAGCTTGTTTAATTTGAGCCACTAGCTGAGAAAAGATAGGCATTGGATCATCAATATCTATGGTAATTTGCATCGCTATTATATGCCCCAGTTGTTCCGTGTGTTGTAATGGTACAAGTAATGGGTGGCTAGTGCAAATTTTATTCGAATATTGGTGTTTAATATTGGTTCTAATGGCGAATCAAAAGCGTTTTCACGCTATGAGCATTCATTGGTATAAAACGATATGAGTGGAATTATAGTCAGACTTTGAACAAAAATTAGACTTACTCTTATCAAGCTGTAAAGTGTTTATAGTTTAGCTGTTTCAACGAGCTAATATATCTAACATTAAATCAGAGACATACAATGAAAATACTTTCTAAATCAAGCTGTATTAAGCCTGCTGTATTGTTAATAGCGGTACTTACAAGCCACTCCCTTTTAGCCAATACTAAAGTGCTACATATAGGTAGTCTGCTTGCCGAGCCAGGTAAGGCTGCGAAAAGCAAACAAACATTAGTGTTAAAAGATGATGTGATTACGCATATTGTTGATGGCTATCAAAGTCCTGCTTTGTACGGTGACGATGCAAAGTTGATAGATCTAAAAAATCGCTTTGTTATGCCGGGATTAATGGATATGCATGTGCATTTACAATTTGAGTTGGGGCCAAAGAATGACAGCGAATCCTTAAAAATGTCTGACCAACTTGTGGCAATGCGTTCGCTTATGTATGCCATGCGCACCTTGAAAGCAGGCTTTACCACTGTTAGAGATGTAGGCTCTTCTGCTCAGGAAATGTATGCCGTTCGTGATGCTATTAATATGGGATGGGTCGATGGCCCACGTATTGTTGCAGCAGGCGGAGTAGGGATAACTGGGGGGCATGCCGATGTGAGTGGTGTTAAACCTGATTTAATGGAACTGTATACTGACTCAAGTATTTGTGATGGCCCTTATGACTGCCGCCGAGCAACACGTGATGCCATTAAGTACGGTGCTGATTTAATTAAAATTACGTCTACTGGTGGGGTATTAACTGATCGCGCCACAGGTACCGGTCAACAAATGGAAATGGACGAACTCAAAGAAGTGGTGCTTGCAGCAAAACGTATGGGTCGCAAAGTCGCCAGTCACGCTCATCAGGAAGACGGCATTATCGCCGCACTTGAAGCAGGCGTAGACAGCATTGAACACGGCAGTTATACCGGAAAGGCCGCCATTAAATTATTCAAGAAAACCGGCGCGTATTTAGTACCTACTTTGTTAGCAGGGCACACAGTGCTAGAAATGGCTGAAAACTCTGATTTTATGAGTGACGCCATTAAAGATAAAGCCCGAAAAGTGGGTAAAGAAATGCAAGGTAATTTAGGCCGAGCCTATAAAGCTGGGGTAAATATTGCTTATGGAACCGATAGTGGTGTCTCGAAGCATGGCACTAACGCTTATGAAGCTGTATTGATGGCAAAAGCCGGTATCAGTAATATGGACGTGATTAAATCGGCTACGGTCAATGGGGCCGATTTACTCGGCATGAGTGACAAAATTGGTACTTTGGCAGTGGGTAAACAAGCCGATATTATTGCCACCGACGGTTCTCCTTTAGATGACATTGAGCAGCTACTAGATGTTGATTTTGTTATGAAAGACGGCAAGGTTTTTGTGAATAAATAACTTATAAATACGAAAGCTGTGCCAAAATACAGACAAAAAAAAGCCTGATAAAAATCAGGCTTAAAAGAGAACACACATAAAAACTATATATTAAGAGGGCTAGTTTCAGTATAAGTTCAATTGGTTGTTAATTATTTTTAGATTTTTTGATAAATCGACCCACTCAACTTATGGTTATAGGTTACCGCTGCATATAGTCACTTAAATCCTGCCCTATTTTAATTACACTTTGTTTAGTACCTTCAAACACCACTCCATGCAATTCACCCATTAAACTCAAGGCGTCTTCTTGCAACAACAAAGCCGTGCCTTCGCGAATGCCAATCACCGGCATAGTGGGGTTTAAAGTACAAAACTCTGCAATGCGCTGGGCGCGTGTTTCGCCGTTGTGACCGGGCGCTTGGTAGTCACTATAGTGGGGGTTCAGTTGAAAAGGCACAAAGTTCAGAGCGTCAAAACTAGGTGGTTGTACTATGGGCATATCGTTGGTAGTGCGAATACTGTTACCGCATATATTTGAGCCAGCGCTCCAACCCACATAAGGAGTGCCTTGATTTACTTGGCGCTGTATCGGCGCCAGTAAGTCTTGTTTATACAATTCATTGAGTAAGTTAAAGGTATTGCCGCCCCCCACTAAAATGGCTTGGGCGTTTTCTAACGCTTGCAGAACATCAGGGAATTGGTGAATGCCTTTGACCTTGTAATCGGGCAGTGCCTGTTGCACTTTGGCTGTGTAGTCATCCCAACTGACAGTCACGCCAGCAAAGGGAATAAATAGAATATCTTGTATATTGGCTAAATGTTGATTAATCATTGGAAGAGCATGTTGCAGATAATCTTCGTTACCCGCTCTGGAACTGCTCAACATTAATACTCGTTTGGGTGCATTCATTGTAAATTAATCCGTTTTATCTCTAGACGGGGGATTATAGACAGATAGAATACTTTGCATAGAGCGGTATTATCTACTCTTTTATTAACGAACTTTTGCTAAGGTTTGTTAATTCTTTAGCGGAACTAAAATTATAACTCGGGACGAAAAATGAAAAAAACTGTATTAATGATACTTTGTATCTCAACCAGCATGGCATGGGCGAATAGTGATCTAGACATGGCAAACAAGATCAGATCAGAAGGATTTTATAATTCTGAAGTCATGCATACATTAGAGCAATTAACAGATGAAATTGGACCTCGTTTATCTGGCTCTCCACAAATGAAACAAGCCAACGATTGGACATTAAACAAACTTAAATCATGGGGATTAAAAAACGCTTACCTCGACCCCTTTGAGTTTGGTCGTGGTTGGTCACATGATGCCGCGTCCATCCATTTAGTCAGCCCCAGAGAAGTCACCTTACATGGTATTCCTGTCGCATGGACACCAGGTACGAATGGCGATGTTTCAGGTGATGTGGTGATTTTTGAAGCATCTTCAGTTGCAGATTTAGCTAAATATAAAGGTAAGTTGAGCGGTAAAATTATTATGATGGGTGTGGGTAAAAACATTGAAGCACCCAAAAATTCGGTTTTTAAACGTTACGACGCCGGTGAACTGACCAAGTTAAAGGAGTTTGATGTTAAAAGTAAGCCTAGCCATGCTCCATGGGTTAATGACTCAAATCGTGATAGTGCCTTACAACGATATAATTTTGGTAAAAAATTAAGCGAATTTTTAGCCAAAGAAAAAGTCGCCGCTGTGTTGTACCGTAGTTGGCGCCAAGGTGGCCTAATTAACATTTTTGGTCGTGACCACCGTGTTGGTAATACCTTTCCTGTTCCAGCTTTAGTGCTTGAAGCAGAACACTACAACTCGCTGTCACGTATGATTGATAATGGTAAAACCCCAAAAATCAGATTAGATATTAAAGCACGATTTCATGATGATGATCGTAATGCCTATAATACAATCGCAGAAATATCTGGGTCTGATGATGATCCTGAAATTGTTATGGTAGGTGGTCATTTAGATTCTTGGCATGCCAGTGATGGTGCGGTTGATAATGGCGCAGGGGTTGCGGTAGCGATGGAAGCGGTACGTATTTTATCGACCTTAGATTTTAAACCTAAGCGCACCATTAGAATTGCGCTATGGTCTGGAGAAGAGCAGGGGCTATTTGGCTCTAGGGCTTATGTGGATAAACATTTTGCGACTCGTCCAAAACCAAAGAATAAAGATGAAAGAAGCCTTCCTAGCTATCTTTGGAAGAGTCAAGGTTGGCCCATAAAGACTAAACCTGCCTACGAAAAACTTTCCGTATATTTTAACATGGACAACGGTAGTGGCCGTTTTAGAGGCATTTACACCGAAGGCAATGTTGCAGTAAAACCCATTTTTAGCAAATGGTTTACGCCTTATGCAGATTTAAGTACGGGTACCATCACAAATAAAAGCACAGGAGGCACAGATCACGAAGCCTTCGATAATGTGGGTTTACCGGGGTTTCAATTTATTCAAGATAAACTGGATTATGGATCACGCTTACATCACACTCATATCGACTCAATTGATCACGTTGTGGAAGCTGATTTAATCCAAGCGTCGGTGATTATGGCTGGCTTTATTTACCAAGCATCTATGGCTGATGAGCGCATGCCCCGTAAACCCATCCCGCAAGATATTTCAGAGCTTCAGAAGCAAAAAATGCAGTTGAATATTGAAAAAGAACGTATTAAACGAGAAAAAGAGGCCAACAAGGCCAAAGCGATAAATGCGTTACAAGATAAAATTTAATTTATTGCAATATGTTTGACAATCTAAGGTAAACACTCTCAAACAATAGGGTGTTTACCTATCAAGGGGCTAATGTAAATGACTGATAATAAAGTATCCGTTTTGTTCGTTTGTTTAGGCAATATTTGCCGTTCGCCTAGTGCCGAAGCTGTGTTTAAGAAAAAGGCAAATGATAACGGTTTGAAAATCATGATTGACTCCGCTGGAACAGCTGGGTATCACAAAGGCACAGCACCTGACCAACGTTCTCAGGCTGTGGGAGAAAACCGAGGATATAGTTTTGCTGGCTTGAAGTGTCGAAAAGTAATTGAACAAGACTTTGAAGAGTTTGATTATATTTTGGGGATGGATAACGAAAATATTGAAAACTTACTAGCGGTCTGCCCAGCAAAATTTCAACATAAAGTGGCACTGCTATTAAGTTTTACTGCATCTGATGATCAAGAGGTGCCGGATCCATATTACGGTGGTAAAGCTGGGTTCGAATATGTTTTAGATCTTATTGAACAAGGAGCTGATGGCTTTATTGAGCACCTTAAAACTAAACATTATTAGCTATGTCAAGAATAAATACTTTTGTGATTGAATTTTCGAGTTATTCCCTCTAAATTCACTTTCCTGCTTGTCGGTTCAGTTTTTAATCGACTCCCCCTATATATTTAACAAGGAACAATCGTGAGTCAATGGCAACCAGATAGTTGGCGTTCAAAGCCCATTTTACAACAACCTACCTATGAAGATAAACAACAGCTTAAGCAGGTTGAAGAGACCCTTAGCAGTTACCCTCCATTGGTATTTGCCGCCGAAACTCGTGCATTGCGTAAACAATTAGGCGATGTAGCAGAGGGTAAAGGCTTTTTATTGCAAGGGGGGGATTGCGCCGAATCTTTTGATGAATTTAACGCCCCAAAAATTCGCGATACCTTTAAGGTAATTTTGCAAATGGCCATAGTGCTAACGTACGCTGGCCGTTGTCCTGTTACTAAAGTGGCGCGTATGGCAGGACAGTACGCTAAGCCTAGATCTGGTGATTTTGAAACCATTGATGGGCTGTCTTTACCCAGTTATCGTGGCGATATTATTAATAGCTTTGAGTTTACCGAAGCTGCTCGTAGGCCGGATCCCCAGCGCATGATCGAAGCCTATCATCGCGGCGCTTCTACTCTTAACTTGCTACGGGCTTTTGCTCAGGGTGGTTTGGCCGATTTACATGAAGTGAATCGCTGGAATATGGCGTTTGTAGAGAACAACCCATTAAAAGAGCGTTATCACGACCTAGCAAAACGTATTGAAGACTCACTAGAGTTTATGAAAGTGATGGGCATTAATTCAGCCAATACTCTTACGTTACATGAAACCAGTTTATACACTTCTCACGAGGCATTATTACTGAATTACGAGCAAGCCTTAACCCGCGTCGATACACTTACGGGCAATTGGTATAACTGTTCAGCCCATATGTTGTGGATTGGCGAGCGTACTCGGCAGCTCGATCATGCACATTTGGAGTTTTTCCGTGGCATTCACAATCCAATTGGTGTGAAAGTCGGGCCAAGCATGCAAGAAGATGAATTAATTCAATTGATTGACGCCCTTAATCCTGATAACGATGCAGGTCGATTGACGTTGATCACCCGCATGGGAGCAGACAACATTGAGCAACACTTACCTAAATTGCTACGCCGCGTAAAACAAGAAGGTCGTAAAGTAGTGTGGAGCTCTGATCCTATGCATGGCAATACCTTTAAAGCGACCAGTGGCTATAAAACCCGAGATTTCGATGCTATTTTACGGGAAATCAAACAGTTTTTTGCGGCCCATGAATCCGAAGGCACCCATGCTGGTGGTATTCATTTAGAGATGACTGGGCAACACGTGACTGAATGTACCGGTGGTGCCTACAAAATCAGTGATGATGATTTAGCTCAAGCCTATAAAACGCAGTGCGATCCACGCTTAAATGCCGATCAAGTACTCGAAATGGCATTTTTGGTTGCAGACCATTTACGTAGCGCCTAAACCCTGTAAAACTTAGCCACTTTGTTCTCTGACAGATTGCAAAGTGGCTATCAAAAATGCTATAAATGATAATCGTTTGTATTTGTATCATTTATTCAGGTAATACCCATGACCCTTTGGGAAATTCGCAAAAAACAGTCTGCATTAATCGATAGTCTCGATCCTAGTCTTGTGCCAGCAGTATTCGAGCGTTTAAGTGAAATGGGCTTTGCCGCAGGTCAGGTCATTCAATGTTTACGACGCAGCCCTATGCAAGGCCCACTGGTGTTGCAGGTAGGAGATTGCGTTTACTCCTTAGAACAAAGTATTGCCAATCGTATTAATATCAGTGTGGCTTAAACCCAACTGGCGCTGGCTATGGTTTTATTATGCTGTGTTGGTATCTATATCATAGCCAGCCGAAGTCCCACATTTTCTATTTCAACAAGGTAAGTCATGAATAATATTATCTTGGTTGGTAAACCAAATTCAGGCAAAAGCCTGTTGTTTAACCAGCTAACAGGTATGCGCCAGAAAGTAGCCAATTTCCCAGGTGTAACGGTTGAACTTAAAAGTGGCAAGTTTGCCCAGCATAATTTAATAGACTTTCCCGGTACTTATTCCTTAAAGAGCTTGTCAAAAGACGAGGCTTTAGCCATAGAAAAGCTTCATGAAGCTATGCACAGTGATGATACCTCGCTAATAGTCTGTAATTTAGATGCCACTCGTTTAGAGCGCAGTTTAGTATTTGGTTTGCAGGTTAGGGATCTCGCTTTTGAGCATAATAAGGGCGTGATCTTTGCGCTAAATATGATTGATGAAGTACAACGCTTTGGCCATGAAATCGATACTGATAAATTAGCCAGTGATTTAGGCTGCGCGGTGTTTGCTCTATCAGCGAAAACTCTCATAGGTTTACATGAATTTAAGTTGGCTTTAGAGGACGCGGCTACTCATCCTCAAGATTTTGTACCAGTTAAAACTAAGGATACGCAAGTACCTGTGCTGGAGATCAGCCGTGAATTGTCTGCTCGTTATGGTATTAAAGCCGATGTTGTGTTGAAGCAACAAAACAAAATAGACAGTTTTTTATTAAATAGTGTATTCGGTGGTTTAATGTTTCTAACCATCATGTTTTTATTATTTCAAAGTATATTTACATGGGCTAGTCCATTAATGGACGGCGTTGAATCTATTGTGACAGAACTCGCACTGCTTTGTAGCCAAGTTCTTCCCACTGGTGTGATAAACGATTTTGTTAGCGATGCGCTATTTGGTGGGCTAGGGTCGTTTTTAGTCTTTGTCCCACAAATTATGGTACTCACGCTTATTATTGGTTTGCTTGAAGACAGTGGCTATTTGGCAAGAGCCGCCTTGATTTGCCATAAGCCATTGAGTTATTTTGGCTTGTCGGGTAGAAGTTTTATTCCGTTTTTGTCGGGCCATGCCTGTGCTATTCCCGCCATTATGGCTGCGCGCACCATTGAATCCCCCCGTAAACGGTTAATTACTATGATGACCATCCCGTTGATGTCATGCTCGGCACGGTTGCCTGTATATGCGCTGTTAATCGCGGTTCTTATTCCAGACACTCAATATTTAGGTGGGCTAGTTAACTTGCAAGGGATCACCTTTTTTATCTTGTATTTTATTGGGATCGTCAGTGCGTTATTGGTCAGTACTCTTCTCAGTAAACTCACTGATTTTGATAAAGACAAAGCAGAAATGCCCTTTATATTAGAATTACCCACCTATCGTTTACCTCACTGGAAACCCTTAACCCACAGAGTGTTAAGTAGCGCCAAACAGTTTATAAAACGTGCCGCGCCGATAATTTTTATGGTATCTGTGGTGATCTGGGGCTTAGGATATTTCCCACAAAATGGCGATTTGCAGTCGTCATATTTAGCAGCATTAGGGCAGTGGATTGAACCCATATTTGCACCTCTAGGTTTGGATTGGCGTTATGGGGTGGCCATATTAGTGTCGTTTTTAGCCCGTGAAGTATTTGTAGGCGCATTAGGTACGCTGTTTGGTATTCAAGGTGCAGATGAAAACATAGCTGGATTGGCGGCCAATATTCAGCAGGATGGTTTGGCCTTAGGGACGGGCATAGGCCTGATGTTATTTTATGTGATAGCACTACAATGTGTGGCCACTGTCGCTACCATAAAAGGTGAAACTGGCAGTAGTAAAATAGCCTGGGGCCTATTTGTGAGTTACGGACTTGTGGCCTATTTTATCGCATTGCTTGCTGCCAATTTTATTTAACCTGAATTCGGGTTATTTAGAAAGACTCACAGTAATAAATCCGTTTCAATTTTGAAAAACTCATCGGCGGCATTCACTAAGGATGTAGCCGTGAGCTGTGGCACACCATAAACTTGGGTTTTACAACCATATTTTGCGCTGACTTTTTGCAGCAATAAGTCAAAGTCACCATCCCCCGATAATAAAATAATGGTATCCGCATTCTCAGCTGCTTCTAATACATCAATGGCAATGCCTACATCCCAATCACCTTTGGCAGAGCCATCACTGCGTTGAATATAGGGTTTGAGTTTTACCTCGAAACCAATATGTTTAAGAGCACTTTGAAACTTTTGTTGCTGTTGATCGCCTTTATCAATGGCATAGGCATTGGCCATAACTATGTCACCTTGATGTTGAATTCGTTGCCAGAAACGGCGGTAATTAAACTGCCGAGCATAGCTCTGGCGGGTGGTGTAATAGATATTTTGCACATCAACAAATAGAGCGATTTTTTGCAAACTACTGACTCTTTAGTGGGTATTGGCCTATGATAACACCTTGTTTTCGGCAGTTTCATACAAATAGTTGACCAAACAGTCGAAACAACTGTTGCTTTGTCCAGTAAAGGTAGGTATATTGCCCATCGGTTTGTTGACCCTCTCTCAATACAAACCTCCGATGTTATGTCTTTCTTTGATCCAGTCAGCCAACATTAAAAACGTAATCGTTAGAGATAAGCTCTTTCGAATTACAATAACAAGCTGAATTATCGTACGACGAATTAATGAGTATTAAGCATCCTAGCAAGAAATATTTGTAGATGTCTCAACATATAGAAACATAAAGTTTTAGCAGTATCGTCAAAACTATAATGAGCTTATTTTTAATCATGCATGAAGCATTTTTTATAGTGAGTTTTATTATGTCTTATACATATAACGGAACACAGATTTCGGTAAAGTGCCCAGTGCACAATATCTCTGTGAACAAATCGAAAGTGGCGTTTGCCGACAAGTGTGGCCAACAAATTGGCACCTTTGCCAACACCACAGAAGCAAAACAATTTGTATCTTGGTTACTTAACATTAAGTAACCAAGAAGCGACAAGTGAGTAGCTAATAGATGAAAAAACCGGAGTAATCCGGTTTTTTTAGTTCTGCACTTTGTAAACTCACTCCCGCCTAGTTATTCATCCAATAATTGGCGAATCCAATTAAAATTCTTAGTCGGCGCAGCCGACAAAGCTTTGTTTTCTTTGGTGGCTCCGCCACTGCTTTCTCGCCTGTAAAGTTTCAGCACAAAAAGACTTATTTTAGGGGCAAATGACAGGACGTCATTTGAGCGGAAGTTGGAGGGACACATTTGTAGCGACCCTAAAATAAGTCTTTTTGTGCGGTTAAAAACTTTAGTAGCGACGGCATTTTTTGGTTACTTATTTTTTGCTGTTGAAAAAAAGTAACTGACTCGAAGGGAATCGAGTCAAAATCAGGCACGGATGCCTGTAAGCGTCAGCGCATGCCTTTATGCATTAACAGGCGCAGCTCTTCGTGGCAGGTTTCACATAAATGAAGCTAACGATAAAAAAAACGGCATCAAATCAAAGGTTTGATGCCGTTCTAATTCTAATTTATGTAAAGCTTGAAGCTCGCCTCTACACCCCTTGACTAGCGAGATAACTCTCATAGTCACCTTTAAAATCAACTATGCCAGTGGGTTGGATGTCGATAATACGGGTAGCGAGTGAGGACACAAATTCTCTATCGTGACTAACAAATATTAAGGTGCCTTTGTAGTTTTCTAGGGCTAAGTTTAGTGATTCTATTGATTCCATATCCAAGTGGTTGGTGGGCTCATCCATCACCAAAATATTGGGCTTTTGTAGCATGAGTTTACCAAACAACATACGACCTTGTTCGCCACCAGAAATTACTTTTACTGACTTTTTAATGTCGGTTTGAGAAAATAACAAGCGTCCCAATGTGCCGCGCATGACTTGTTCGTCATCGCCTTCTTGGGCCCACTGGTACATCCAATCCATTAGGGTTTTGTCTGCTTCAAAGTCAGCGGCATGATCTTGTGCGTAGTAGCCAATATTTGCATTATCTGACCATTTAATACTGCCGGCGGTTAAATCTGTATCACCCACTAAACATTTTAGTAAAGTGGTTTTACCCACGCCGTTAGGACCAATAATCGCCACTCTTTCACCTACCTCGATCATCAAGTCTAGGTTTTTGTAGAGTTCTTCATCATAGGACTTGGCTAACCCTTCCACTTCTACCGCTAGGCGATGTAATTTTTTACTCTCTTCAAAACGAATAAAAGGATTTTGACGGCTAGAAGGTTTCACTTCATCTAATTGAATTTTATCGATTTGCCTAGCACGTGAAGTGGCTTGTTTTGACTTAGAAGCATTGGCTGAGAAGCGACTCACAAAGGCTTTTAACTCAGATATTTGCGCTTTTTTCTTAGCGTTGTCTGATAACAAACGTTCACGGGCTTGGGTTGAGGCTGTCATGTATTCGTCGTAATTACCTGGGAACAAACGAATTTCGCCGTAATCGATATCGGCCATGTGGGTACATACAGAATTTAAGAAGTGCCTGTCATGGGAAATAATGATCATGGTGCAGTTGCGCTCGTTAAGCACTGTTTCTAACCAGCGGATAGTGTTGATATCCAAGTTGTTGGTTGGCTCATCGAGTAGCATAATATCGGGGTCAGAAAACAATACTTGGGCCAGTAATACTCTGAGTTTCCATCCCGGTGCGATTTCGCTCATGGGGCCAAAATGTTGCTCTACGGGTATGCCCACACCAATCAGCAATTCACCCGCTCTGGATTCGGCAGTGTAACCATCCATTTCGGCAAATTCAGACTCTAAATCTGCGACTCTTATGCCGTCTTCTTCGGTCATCTCTGGGTTAGAATAAATAGCATCACGCTCTTCTTTCACAGCCCATAGCTCATTATGACCCATAACAACAGTGTCAATCACGCTGTATTGTTCGTAAGCAAACTGATCTTGTTTTAGTTTACCAATGCGTTCACCAGTATCTATAGATACATTACCACCAGACGGCTCTAAGTCGCCGCCAATGATTTTCATAAAGGTTGACTTACCACAACCATTTGCGCCAATTAGGCCATATTTATTGCCATTACCAAATTTGGCTGAGACATTTTCAAATAACGGCTTTTCGCCAAATTGAATGGTTATATTTGCAGTTGTTAGCAAGGTCGGTTCCCCAATATTAGTATTCAGCATAGCCTAGTCACCGCTAGCTTTTGTGTTGAACTAGGGCGATGGCAAAAATTCGGCGCGGATTATGCCACAAAAATCACCTTATCGCGAAACAAGTAATGGTTCTTTTGTATATTTAAACAGCGCTTTTTTGTAGTTCAGATTTTAATTGGGCTAAATGACGACGCATCATGCGATGACATTGTTTGGTGCTTAACACTGAGTCAGGATTAACTTGATTATTCTGGTAGCATAGACGTAGATAAAGTTGGGTGATGTGAGAAAAGGGGCGACTAATTTCACTGGAATATTGTTCATTAATTAATTGATTAAATGCACTGGGCCCTTGCCAAGAGAGCCGTTGTGTTCCCGCTTTTTCAAAGACGGTCAGTGCTTTTAAATATAAACTTTGTGTTGTGCCCACACGGTTTTGTAACCAATGGGGTAAAAAAAACAACGCCAGTAATAGGGCAATCACCAATATTATGGCAAGGCCGAGAATGGCTAAGCGTTCAGGGGTGAGTTTTCCTATGATTGATTTAAAGAGATCCCGCTGTTTCTCACTGTTAAAACCTAATACCCAGCGACTCCAGTTGTAGTCAATATCAGCCAATAGTAGCCTGATATTATTAAGCCAGGCTATATCCGTTAATCTGGCCAAGGCAAAGGGCGATTCTGCTAAAAAACTGCCTTCTTCTTCCATGGCGTAACGAAGTCCATAATCTATTCGATCTGGCGATATTAAGGCAGTAGGATCGATGCGTTGCCAACCGTTATTATCGTTCCAAGTTTCAACCCATGCATGAGCATCGTATTGGTAGATACTCATATAAGGCGACCCGCCGTCGTTTTCCACTAACTCGCCACCTTGGTAGCCTGTGACAACACGAGTAGGAATACCCCCTAAACGAAGGGCATAGGCCAGTGCACTGGCGTAATGGCTGCAAAAACCCGCCTGGTTGTCGAATAAGAAACGATCAATAGGATCAACCAACATTACATCAGGCCGTAAGGTATAAACAAAAGATTGGGTGACAAAATAATTGAGTAGCGCGGTAGTAAAGTCTTGATTGTCTGGAAATTGCGCCCGCAAATCAGCTACCCATTCCTGAGTACGATTATTGCCATTGTCGGGAAGTGCCAAATTAAGTCTTTGGTCGGCGCGACTAAGTGATTGATTTGGTAAGGCGTTTGGATATGAGCTTAGGGCATATTGGTATTTGCTTACTATGGGTTGCCGACTAGATAAAGTAAAATCGGCACTTTGTATAATGTCGAGTTTACTTGGTCCGTCTGCGGGTATGCCTAAATCTAAAGCAAATAACCAAGGTTGAAAGGTGGGCTCTGCAATCACCTCATAATTAAACGAGGGGCCGCTTAATTTTGCCTCGAACTGCTGCTTTGTTTCTAACTGATAGGCTCGAACTTTTTGGCGGTAGGGGTGCACTTTCCAGGTTTTTCCATCAAAGTCTTCCATCACTATGGCGCGCCAATATCGCTGCCTTGGGACTGGCGGTGTATTGTCAAAGGTGGCACGAAACGCCAGTTCACTGGATTGCGATAATTGTGCGATATCACCAGGCGTCATCTGGGTAGAGAGTCCTGATTCGGCACCTTCGGCTTTGGGCGTGTGCCAAAGGGGCGGTAATTGCGGAAGGATTAGAAACATTAGCAAGGCTATGGGTAGGGCTTGCAGGCTGAGTGTGGTAATGGTTTTAAGGTGTTTTTGTATTGTTATGGACGGCGCGTGATACCCAGCCAAACTCAATAATAGCGCTAAACACATCAGTGCATAAAATCCACTAAAAGCAATGGACTGATTAAATATAAAACCACAACCAATTAAGAAAAATAAACTAATCACCAGCTGATAAACGTCTCTTTGACTGCGCATTTGCATGAGTTTTAACGCACAAGCAAGGATCAACAAGTTAACCATGCCAAAAAGTAACCCTGCACTCAAGGCAGAAAACACCAAGCCTAATATACTCAGTAGTGCTAGCAGGTTTAAGGTGCGAATTGAGGGTAAGTGCTTGTAATAGTTAAAGTAAATTGCAAGTCTTATGATAACACCACATAGCACCAGTAATAGTATCCAACCCAATACCGACGAAAATAAGCTCACGCTGGTACAAAGTAAGGTCGCCGCTAAAAATAACAAAGCAAAGTTGCGAGCCGGTTGTTTGGTGTTTAGGTTCGTTGCTTTTTTTATCAATGAATTAAACATAGTTAGCGCGGCCCATCAGGAAAGTAAGCTAACGCCTGTAAACATGCCTGTCGATGTCCTGCGCCACTATTTGGGGCAATGCAATGTTCACCTAAATCTAAGCCAAAGGTGCGCTGAGTACGACTTAATTCAATCACCTGATAACACAATTGGCCTAGTTCTTTTTCCAAATATTCGGCCAAGACTAATTGCTGGGATGTTTTATGGCGATACTCAGGGGATAGTTTTAACCAACCAATATGATTACCTTCAGATGAAAACTGTTTACTGACCATGCCGCGGCCCTTGGCTAAGTGTTTCCATGCCACATGATTTAAAGGCTCACCTACTTGGTAAGCTTTGAGATGGGAAAAATCATCGTGTCCAGATTGAGAGGTGGCCATTTCGCCACTTTTTTTAGTGCTGTTGTGCTCACTCACATACAGCTGAATGTCGCAAGGTATAGGCTTGGGGAATACGCATATTTGATGAGTAAAAGCCAAATGGGTCCAGCAGCGATAAAGGCCTAAAGGATAAAAGCTCTCAACTGTGACCCGTGATAACTGTAGTTTTCCTCTTTGTTGGCAAGTGTGGCTAATGGTAATAGGGTTGGTTAACGCGTTAGCATCCACCTCGGTTGATGGAGGTGGGGACTTTTTGTTGGATTTAACGCTTTTGTCTTGAAGCGTAAAGTGCATCAGTCCGTTTACTGAAGCACTGCCGCTATTGTTGGCATTTAACCACAGGGGAATATGTAAGTTGTCGCCAACAAATACTTCTGGGCATTTGCCAATTTGCAAGTTAACCCGGGCAAAGTTGATATAGCTTGCTAAGAGGTTGACTAAAAATAAGGCTAATAGAAAATAGCACAGCAACAACATTAAGTTGTTTTGGTAGTTAGTTCCCAGTAAAAATAGCAAAATACATAAGGCTAAAAACAGCAAGCCAAATTTAGCCGGAAAGATAAATATATTATGATGATCTAACTGATGTTGGGTGGCCGCAGGGATGCGTTTGTTTAACCACTTATTCCAGTAACTTTGTAGCACAGTGATAATCTAGCTTAGGCCGCAATAGGATCGATAGCTTCGAGCAAGGTTTTGCTTAAACTACCTTGGGCGCTAAAGTCGCTTGATGCACTGCGTAGGCGATGTTCGGCAACGGCTGGTAATATTGCTTGTACATCTTCTGGAATTAAAAAGTCTCTATTGTTAATAAAAGCCCAAGCTTTGGCCGAACTCAACAGGGCCTTGGATGCCCGAGGCGATAAGGGGTTGGCAAAGCGGGCGTCTTCGCGGCTAAAAGTGACCAGCTTAAGAATATAATTAAGAATATCATCTGAGGCATGCACTTGGCTGGCAGCTATTTGCAACTCAATAAATTCGGCGATATCTAAGACTCGCTTAAGTTCTTGGGGGACATGGCCAACTTGGGTTTTTAACATGCTTTTTTCGGCTTCTTTTGAAGGGTAGCCTAATTGAATACGCATTAAAAATCGGTCTAGTTGCGACTCTGGCAAAGGGTAGGTACCCGACTGATGTTGCGGGTTTTGGGTGCCGATCACAAAAAATGGTGAGGGCAATGGCCTGGTTTCACCGTCTAAACTCACTTGTCGCTCTTCCATGGCCTCAAGTAATGCGCTTTGGGTTTTGGGACTGGCGCGGTTAATTTCATCGGCTAACACTAGTTGGTTGAATATAGGACCGGGGTGAAAACGAAAGGTCTGTTCGTTGTTGTCGAAAATATTGATTCCTAGCATATCTGCCGGCAATAAGTCCGAGGTAAATTGAATACGAGAATAATCTAGGCCTAGTACTTTGGCCAAAGTATGAGATAAAGTGGTTTTCCCCATACCGGGTAAGTCTTCAATTAGTAAATGACCATTGGCCAATAAACAGGTTAGGGCCAATTTAACTTGCTCTTGTTTGCCAATTAATACCTGGCTGGACTGTTCGATGACCTGATCCAATTTGTGATGCAGCATAGTGTAATGTTATCCGCAGAATTTAAAAATATAGGGCGAATCAATATTTTAGCGTAAATTTTCGGCATTTTTGTTGGTTTAGCTAATACTTGTGTATGAAATG
The DNA here is from genome assembly GCF_937123705.1 of uncultured Paraglaciecola sp. Taxonomy (GTDB): domain Bacteria; phylum Pseudomonadota; class Gammaproteobacteria; order Enterobacterales; family Alteromonadaceae; genus Paraglaciecola. The sequence goes on from NZ_CAKZKO010000118.1 coordinate 32,808, forward strand.
GAATTAATCGATGAATTGATGGATTCAATCCGTATAATATTAGTCATGTAAACCGCCTAACATTAGATTTTCATGAAAAATATTCAAATAGAAGACGACCTTTACCACTTTATTGCCTCGCAGACTCAAGATATTGGCGAAAGCGCCTCGGATATTCTGCGCCGATTAGTCATGCCCGAATCGTTATCTCATCTCAATAAAACACCCCAAGTGGCTGAAACCAAAGCCGTTAATACCATAGATAATGATGCAGGTATTTTGCAAAGTCAGGATAATACTTGCCATGCTTCAGCTGTACTAAGTGAGCTCGCCGAATTGCATTTGCAAGATATTCCTAAAGTGGTCGACAGGTGGTTACTGGTGTTGTCCATTATCCATAAACATCATCCGCAGCCATTTAGCAAAGTGTTGGGCATGAGCGGTCGCAACCGTACCTATTTTGCCACCGACAAAGATTCGCTGTACGCCACAGGGGGCAGTACAAATCCTAAAAATGTACCACATTCCAGTTATTGGGTGATCACCAATAACAATACAGTCAAAAAAATCAATATGTTGAAGCAAGTGGCCGAACAAGTGGGTTTTAGTGCTAATGAAATCGAGGCCTTAGTTAAGGTTTTTGTACCTGAATTGATAGAGAAAAACTAAGGAATAGTATGGCTCTTCACCCTCAAGCAGGAAACCCCGCCAGTCAAGCCCAATTGGTTAATGTGGCAAAGTTAACCAGCGCCTATTACAGTCATCATCCCAGAAAGGGGGATAGTACCCAGACCGTGTCTTTTGGGACTTCTGGGCATAGAGGTAGTGCCTTGTTACATACCTTTAACGACAGGCATATAGCCGCAATTTGTCAGGCCTTGGTTGAGTTTAGACAAAGCCAAAATATCACAGGTCCATTGTTTATGGGGATGGACACCCATGCTTTATCCGAGGCGGCATTTTCAACCGCAGTGGAAGTGCTAGCCGCAAATGGTGTGGCTTTAGTGGTACAGCAGGATCGCGGTTATACCCCAACACCTGTTATCTCTCATGCAATTTTGCAGCACAATATAGACCCTGCAAATGCCAGAGCCGATGGTGTGGTGATTACGCCGTCCCACAATCCGCCAGAAGACGGTGGTTTTAAGTATAACCCTCCCCATGGAGGCCCCGCAGATAGTGATGTCACTAAGGCAATTGAATTACGTGCCAATGAAATTATTAGCTTAGATATGTTGGCAGTAAAACGTATGGATTTAGCCGCAGCCTATGAGTCTGAATACGTGACTGAAATAGACTTCTCTGAGGACTATATTGCCCAACTTGACCAAGTGATTGATATGCAAGCCATTGCAAAAGCTGGTTTAAAAATTGGCACCGATCCACTAGGGGGGGCAGGTTTAGAATATTGGGACAAAATAGCCAAGCGATACGGGCTGAATATTGAAGTAGTGAATCGAAATGTCGATCAACAGTTTGGCTTTATGCGCCGTGACAAAGACGGAAAAATCCGTATGGATTGTTCCTCGCCTTATGCCATGGCGGGGTTAATTGATTTAAAAGACAAATTCGATTTAGCTTTTGGCAACGATCCCGATTTTGACCGCCACGGTATTGTGACCCCCACACAAGGGTTGATGAACCCCAATCATTATTTAGCCGTTGCAATCCACTATTTGTACCAACACCGGCCACAATGGCCACAAAGTTGTAAAGTCGGAAAAACGCTAGTTTCGAGCAGCATGATAGACAGAGTCGTAACCTCCCTAGGCCGCGAGTTAGCCGAAATGCCGGTTGGCTTTAAATGGTTTGTGCAAGGACTATTGCATAGCGACATTGGTTTTGCCGGTGAAGAAAGTGCCGGAGGCATTTTCTTACGTCGTAATGGTAAGCCTTGGGCAACAGATAAAGATGGGTTTATTTTGTGTTTGTTAGCCGCTGAAATCATGGCTGTGACTGGCAAAGACCCAAGCGAACATTATCAAGCATTAACCGAGCAGTTTTCATCTCCTGTTTATACGCGTATTGATGTGGCCGCTAATCACGCCCAGAAGCAAGTGTTAAGTAAGATGGATAAAAGTGTGATCCAATCCACTGTGCTGGCGGGTGAAGCAATTACCACTATCCAAACCCATGCACCAGGCAACAACGCGGCTATAGGTGGCGTCAAAGTCAGTACCAAAAATGGCTGGTTTGCTGCGCGCCCGTCTGGTACTGAAGAGATTTACAAAATCTATGCTGAGAGCTTTAAAGGCGATGAACATCTCGCACTATTAGTAAAAGAAGCTCAAGCACTAGTTGCACAAGTGTTTAAAACAGCCAATGTGTAACTAGTCGTTAGACAATGTTAAGAATAATGTAAATGGCATTCATCTCAAAAAAGCAATCTCACGGAAAGCCCGCCAAGTGCATCGCCACGCAGAGGAAAAGACTATAAAGATCGATTTTTCCTTTGCGATCTCTGCGTTCTTAGCGTGATGAAATGTTTTTAGTTTAGAAAGTTGTCAGTAATTTTTACAACGCCATCTTAACTATCTTGCTATTAGAATCTAAAATGATATTAAGTGATTGATATACAGTGATAAAGTTATTGTGGCCTGCAATTTGCTTAATGGCGCTCAAGCAAACACGAAATTGTTTCAAGATTACTCTACTTATTTCAACAGGACGTATTTTTTATGTTTAAAAAAATCATTATGGCTATGATTATTTGTTTACCACTTTCAGCTCAAGCTACCAGCATTGAGCTTAATTTTGGCGATACAGTAAATAATAACTTTGGGGCCTCTGCCACTAACTTAGTCATGAACTACAGCAACGTTAGTTCATACAATGACGTGGTGATTAACGCATCTATTACAGCAACAAGTGTGTTTGACTCAAAAAACGGGACTAAAAATGGCTCAGTAGCAAACGACATTCGTATTAACATGGATAGAGGTGATGCTAACGTATTTACGCTGAGTCTTTGGGATGCATCTAAGGGTAACGGCTTTGATACATTATTTACAGCCAGTGAAGATTTTGATTGGACCTTAGGGTTTTATGATATTGATGGTGCTAGTAACTCGTTTGATGTTGTGACTTTGTTTGATATCAATCAATATTCTGTTACCTCAACTACAGCGCTAGTTGTTGATAATAGTCAGTCAAATCAGATTAGCTTTAGTGGTGTAAACGCTAAGGGCGATGTGAAAGGCCAAGATGGTTTAGGTGCCTTTATTACGCAACAACAAGCTGATGTGGCTTTGTTTGTTACATACCAAAATTTATCAGAAGTCACCTTTGCCTATGAACATGGACCGGCTTCAAAAGATAACTCAGGGCGTAACTTGCTAATTGATGGTGGTGGACTGAAGTTTGCGCCAAAAGATGGTGAAGTTGTTGTTACTGTTCCTACGCCAAACATGTTTTTGTTATTCGCGACCGCTATGTTGGCACTACTAACGGTTAAGAGAAAAAGCTCTTAATAGCTAACAAAATAACGTTATCGCTTTTTAAAAACTCGGCTTAATGTCGAGTTTTTTGTTTTAGTAGCCAAATGTTTTACCCTGGCAACGGGCTTCGTCGCTTTTAAACCTCGCCCAAAGGGAGAACAGCAGCGACTTTCACTCTTCGTTCTAGCCCTTTGAAAGGGGGCCGCCATTCCTGCAGGACTACGCCTCTATTGAAAGTCGCTGATGTTCTCTGAGTGACTAATTGTTAGGATGAATTGGTATAAAAAGTGCTGGAGATAAAAGAGAGATAAGATGGTACTTAGCGTATTATAACTGCATTGCACATTTATTGGTTAAGACGCCGAATTACACATGACCACACTTTCAGATACTTCTATACAAAACACTATTCATAGCTTAAAACACCAAGGCAATTTTCTGGACTTGTCTCGCGCTCAAGCTTCGCTTTTTAGCTCCGCTTTTCATTTTTCCATTGATGAGCATACACGGGTTAATGTTATGGCCGAAGGCATTATCAGTTTTGAGCCAGTTTTGCAGGGCGATAAAGATATAGTGCTGTCTTGTGGGGTACATGGTAACGAAACTGCACCTATTGAAATCTGTGATGACATAGTAAAGCGCATTTTGACTGGCGATATTGTTGTTAAGCAAAGAGTATTGTTTTTATTTGGCAACTTGCCAGCTATGGATATTGCAGAGCGATTTGTGGAAGAAAACATGAATCGCTTGTTTAGCGGCGAGCATCAAAACCTAGCTGCCGGCCAGAAAATGAACCATGAAAGACGCAGGGCCAAACAATTAGAACAAGCCGTTGAACGCTTTTACTTATCTGTTGAACAAGACGCCGGCAGAGAGCGCCTGCACTATGATCTCCATACCGCTATTCGCGCCTCAAAAAATGATAAGTTTGCGGTGTATCCATTTCAAAATGGAAAACAGTGGGACAAGTATCAATTGCAGATCTTGTTAGCTTGCGGAGTAAATACCATTTTATTGTCCGGTAGCCCAACCACTACTTTTAGTTATTTTTCAGTCAAGCAATTTAATGCCCAAGCCTTTACTGTTGAACTGGGAAAGGTGAAACCATTTGGGCAAAATGATATGGATAATTTTAGTGCGGTTAAAACCACATTAACCCATTTAATTTGTGATAAACCATTGAATCTTAAACCATTCTCCGCTGATGATTTTTTGATTTATGAGGTAAACCAAGTGATCAATAAGGCTCAGGACGACTTTACTCTTAATTTTGCAGCTGATGCACCAAACTTTAGCGACTTCCCAAAAGGCCATCTTCTAGCGTCTGAAACCGGCGGTGAATATCGAGCGGAATTTGCAGGCGAAGCTATAGTTTTCCCAAATGCCGATGTTGAAATAGGGCAACGTGCATTGTTAACTGTTATTCCTACACACATTTAAGGTGTTATATGAGTCACTTTGTTTTACATCCACAATTGCAACAAGACAGTGAGCTAGTGATCGAACTCACTCTATGTGAAGTGCGTCTTATCAATGATGCCCATTACCCTTGGTTAATTTTGGTACCTAAGGTGGCTGATATCCAAGATGTGATTGATTTAAGCGAAGTTCAACAACAAACGCTTTGGCAAGAGTCCGCATTGGTTAGCCGCGCACTTAAACATTTGTTTACAGCTGATAAGTTGAATATTGCTGCCCTTGGGAATATGGTACCTCAGTTGCATTTGCATCATATTGTCCGTTTTAAACATGATATCAGCTGGCCCAAACCTATATGGGGGCAAGTGCCTGCTAAGGCGTATATTGATGCAGACAAGATCACTTTGATCAATCGTATAAGAACCGAAATTGAATTAAGGAAAAACCCATGATTATCACCACAACCAATCAATTAGAAGGTAAAAAAATCGAATCTTATTTAGGCATAGTAGTGGGCGAAGCCGTGATGGGCGCCAACTTGTTTAAAGATATTTTCGCGCAAATTCGCGATATTGTGGGTGGCCGCTCTGGAGCCTATGAAGATGAACTCACTAAAGCCCGCAAAATAGGTTTTCAAGAGCTTGAACAAGAAGCTCGTTCTATTGGTGCCAATGCGGTGATAGGCGTGGATATTGATTATGAAGTAGTAGGCAAGGGTGGCAGCATGTTAATGGTAAGCATTAGTGGTACTGCCATTAGGTATGTCGATAAATAACAGGCAATTTAACCTGAATTCTGGATAAGCAACGACTGTATGTCATGCTATTTTTGCCCCTATCTTCGTTATTCATCATGAGTTTAGAGTGACTAAACAACATAATGAACGCCTCGATATGAACAAAAATAGCACCACTTACCCTAATTTTAGTGATTACATTCAATCAGTTAATGTATAACCAATTGAAATATAGTTATAAATTTATGTTCTTCGACATTCCTTATCCAGAGTTCAGGTTATTTAATCGCCCTTAGTGAATCCCTTGGAGATAGCAATAACATCTTGATATTCATAGAGTTTATGACCTTCTGCATGGAAGGTTGCAAGTTCTTGTTCTGAGGGAAATGAATAGTAGCTTGCTTCAAGATTGCCTGTGAGCTTCGCTGCAAGCGTTTCACACTTTCCTGTTTGCTCTATGGTATTTATAGCCTCAATTACGTCTTTGATCCCTTGCTTATAGACCGCTAGTGTATTGAATAAATAAGAACGCTGATAATCCACAGTTTGTTTGCTGATTTTTATTATTTCACCGCTATCAATGCCACTATCGTTAATATAATGCAGCGTAGTGCCGCAATGCGTGTCTTGACTTTGCATGGCTCTGAAAGTCGCCATTACCCCGCGATAAGTAGGTAATTCACCTGAGTGTAAATTGATGACTCCAAACTTTGGAATAGCAATCACCGCGGATTGCAAAATCAAACCAAAACGTATTGATACAATAAGATCGGGAGCAAAGTTTTGGACAGTAGCAATCCCTGCCTGACAGTTTATGGAGTGGACATCTGTTACCTTAATCCCTAACTCTCGAAACCCACCAAAACTTCTGAGTTTTTTGGGGGCAGTGTTTTTTGGGTTTTCTAATGCAGGAAACAGTATCTGATTAAATAAGTCTTGCTCAAAAAAGGCTAAGTCTTTTAGGCTTTGAGGTTTGTTTTGACTTTTCTTACCCACACTTGAAGATAATAAAACTTGAAATTGGTATTTGTCTAAACAGCTTTGAAACAACTCATTCAATGCCACATTACTGGCAATATCTCGGTTTGCTAGAACTAATATTTTCATTAAATGCCTAGAGGGTGGTGATCTTTACTGTTAATCGTCTTTGTCTTCAAAACGATCGTAAGAAGCATTATTGTCTTTATTAACCTTAGGTAGTTTTTGATTAGCACTTTGTTTTAATAATAGTATGTTGCCAATTATCAGCCCCAAAACCAGTCCAATAATCACAACTACTATCCAAATATCCATTACACACCTCGGTTTAATATATATTGCTGATAAATCTTTGGCATATTGGCCTCTATGCATTCAAACCCTTTAATATTGGAGTGTTTAAGGTTTTCTAACAGCATGTGTTCGTCTAAGTGATGCAACATTTTGTCGGCGCTGGCTTGAAAACTAAGATGCCAAGGTTCACGGGCGATGCCACCTTGATATTTTGCATAAGGACGTTCAAAACCAAATTTATTGGCGTGCTCATTTAGCCAAAGGTTGAGCTTAGAACATGGCCCTTGATCGTATTCGCTACATACCAATTGAAAGTTGTGTTGACTTTGTTCGACCGATTTTTTGTCGTACACATCTAAATCGCTACCCCAGTGATGCCGACTGGCGCCTGGCAGCGCCGACCAAGTTAATATGGCATGGAGCTTTTTTTCATCAGTAAGAGTTGTAGCGTCTAAAGTTCGTTCATTTGCATCTAATAGAGTTGATTTGCCAGACCACTTATTTTGCCAAATCAGCCGTTGTCGTTCGAAGCTGCGATAACTGCTGACAATTTGTAAATCCACATTATCCTTTGCCGCCGCCTTTTGCATTTTGGTAAAGGCGCTACACACTTCGGGCAAAAGCCGAAAGCCCTGTTGGCATTCGACTAGTTGACTTGAGTCTTTGCCTAAAACCTGCGCTTGGGTGATCACCCCAATAGCCTTTGTAAAATATCTTGATAAATATCGGCAAGGGTATCGAGATCAGCCATTTTCACGCATTCGTCAATTTTATGAATAGTGGCATTCACTGGGCCAAGTTCAATCACCTGTGCGCCTGTTGGGGCAATAAAACGCCCATCAGAGGTGCCACCTGCTGTAGATAATTGTGTTTCACGACCGGTGCAGTGTTTAATGGCTTGTTGCGTGGCATCTACTAAGTCGCCTGAATCGGTTAAGAATGGTTGCCCGTTAAAGGTCCAATCTATGTGGTAATTGAGTTTATGGGCATCTAATACTTGGGTGACTCTGGTGATCAAGTGTTGGTCGGTAACTTCGGTTGAAAATCTAAAATTAAAACAAATGTGTAATTCACCAGGAATCACATTGCCCGCTCCTGTACCACCATTGATATTGGAAATTTGAAAACTGGTTGGAGGAAAGGAGTCATTGCCGCTATCCCAACGGGTATTGGCCAATTCAGCCAATGCTAGCGTTGACTCGTGAATGGGGTTTCTCGCCAAGTGAGGGTAGGCTACATGTCCTTGAGTGCCTTTAACCACTAAGTCGCCTGTTAAAGAGCCTCTACGGCCATTTTTAACAATATCACCCACTTCAGCTGTGCTCGAAGGTTCGCCTACCAAACACCAAGTAATTTTTTCATTACGGGCTTCTAGGGTGTCAATCACCTTAGTCGTGCCGTTGATAAAAGGCCCTTCTTCATCACTGGTAATTAAAAACGCAATGGAGCCTTTGTGGTCGGGATTGGCTTTTACAAAGTTTTCGGTGGCAACTAACATGGCCGCTAAACTGCCTTTCATATCTGCCGCACCGCGCCCATGAATAAAGCCGTTTTGTTCAGTGGCCTCAAAAGGCGGTGTTTTCCAGTTTTCTTCTGGGCCTGTAGGCACAACATCGGTGTGCCCTGCAAAACAAAATAACGGTCCCTCTTTGCCTTTTCGTGCCCAAATGTTTTTGGTATCGGCAAAGGTGAGGTCTTCAATTTCAAAGCCTAATGGCGCAAGGATAGCCGCCATCATCTCCTGACACCCCGCGTCTTCAGGGGTTACAGACTTTCTGTTGATCAACCCTTTGGTGAGCGCTATGGTGCGACTCATGAGAATATCTCGACGTATTGTGCGGCTTTAAAACCTATATAATACTGATTGTTGTGAATTAAAATGGGGCGCTTGATCATGGCTGGGTATTCAAGCAAAAGGGCTAAAGCGCTGGTTTTATCTAATCCTTGCTTTTGCTCTTCAGAAAGTTGGCGAAAAGTCGTGCCTCTTTTATTCAGCATTACTTCCCAACCCAAGGCTTGCTCTGTTTGTTCGAGCCAATTTGAAGCTAGGCCATCTTTTCGGTAATCATGAAAATTAAATTCGATATCATTTGTTGCTAACCAAGCGCGCGCTTTTTTGATGGTATCGCAGTTTTTAATGCCGTACAGGGTGGTCATGGTGTCCTATTGGGTTTATCAAAGTAGAAGAGCCCTGACTATAGCGATAAAGCGCAATAGAGGTAAAGGCTGATAACCCATATTGGGTTTAAATTTAGACGTTTATGCCCAAAACCAGCAAATTGGGCAAAATATTAGTTTTGTTACCACAGCACTTTGAATGGCTAGAGTGGGGGTAAACCCCAGCTTTGCAGCTGCTTCATATATTCTGCTTTGGGTAAGGCAATATAGAGTGGGTTTTTCTGTGGTCTAAGCCAAGCTAAGAGTTTATCCATTTTGGACTCGTCCATTGAAGTACAACCCGCAGTTGGCACCTCTGGTCCAAACCATAAGTGCATAAAAATACAGCTACCTTTGCCACTAATGTTATCCATATTGTGGTTGATCACTATGCCTTTCTTATAAATGCTCTGATTATTATTGTGAATATCACGGCGCATGGGCTCGGTAGAGCCTTGTACTGCCTCTGTACCAACAAGGTTTTCATCAACAATTTGATTGTAAAGCGGCGAACCATTTACATCCATACAATAGTGGTTGGCGCTCATTGCGTAGTAAGGCATCTGGGTTTTAACTTTTGGAAGATAGCCAAAAGTGGTGTGTAGATTAAATATTCCAGCCGTTGCTTTGCCATCCCCTTCATTTTTGTAATAACCTGACTGTTGAGGGTGAAGTCCTAAGCCCCAAGCCAAGCCAGTTCGGCCTAAATTCACTGGGAATGCTGAGTCTATCTTTTGCCACTTTCCTTGGCTTAGTTCAAATTTTTGCAAAGTGGCTGTGGTTGCGTCCCAATCATTCGACACAACTATGACTAATTGTTGCGTGTTTAGACTTTGAAGTAGAGTAAGATTTGCTGCATTTCTCGAGCTACAAGCGCTGAAAAGAGTGACACATAGCGCTAAGGTTAGGGTAATAATGGCTGTTGAATTGAACATATAAACTCCGCTTCTTTGAGCTGTTATTGTTGTTGAATACTATCTAATGTGATGCGTTTTATATTGTAGATTTTATCTAGGTAGCTTGTGGTTTTGTTTAATTGCAATTTGATTAGCGGGGTAACCGATACCGCATTCAAAACACCTTTATAAAACTCTCCGTCTGGGGTCCAGTAGGCTAATCCTTTCACATCATGGATCACTCTAGGTTGGCCGTTTTCTTCACCTAAATACATCATCACGTGACCGGGAATATAAATCAGGTCGCCAATTTGTAAGTTGTCAATGACAGCCAATTTAGTGGCAAGCTCAGTATTTTTGTCAAAACGAAAATTAGTCCCGTATTCGCCTTTACCTTGTTGGCCTGAATTACGTGGCATCAAAATACCAAAAGACTTATAGATTTCGCCCACAAAGCCAGTGCAATCTCGGCCGTTATAGTCATGGCCCCAACCGTAGCGTTCTCCTAAAAATTTAAAACCTTGGGCAATGAGGTTTTCTGCGGTGTATTCAAGGTAGCCTATATGCACATCTTGGGTACGCCCAATTAGTGCGGTTTTAATGTGTAAGCGTCCATCACTGTCGCGGGTGGGTAATTTGACCTGGTAACTGCCGGCAGTACTTTGACCATAGAGCTCCCCTTGTTCTTCATCACGACGTAAGAGGGGGAGTGTGATCCCCATGTCTAGTTGGACTTGAGAAATATCATCTTGATTTGGTACAAAGCTGGTTTGCACTTTAGCGCCGCTTATCAGTAAAAAATCTTGCTGCTGGATATAGCTTTGAATTTGTTGTTTGCTGCCAAAGGCTAGATCTTCTTCTAGCATCCAAGCTACATAATGATAGTTTTGTACCAACAACCATTTACCATCACTGCTGCTATGCAAAATAGCCACTGCTTCTCCCGGAAAAACGGCGGTTTCTTGAAAGCGGTCTAAATCCAAGTCCATTGCTCTATTAAAGACTCTGTCTAAAGTAGGGAAGGTTCTAAGAGATGACCTAGCTGTTACTAATCCATAGGCCACAGTATTTTGCTGTTTTACGCCATTTAGATTTAAAGCCTTGGTGTACTCCTTAAACTTTTCTGCGCTGACCTGAGTGCCATCAGCATAAAAACGCGCACTTTTAGGCACTGAGCTAATACTATTTATCTTCTTTAGTAGCCCCTTTTTACTCAGTGTTGTTGGGGTCGCCAATGGGTCAACCATGTGGGGATTAGTGGCAACGAGCTGTTGATTGAATTTATTAATTTCCTGACTTTTCATCGATATCCCCTTGTTATTACCGAGCTTGGTTTGCCAGTACTTTGGGTTTAATTGCTGCTGGGTAATATCCGGCACATTGCTACTACTTTGCCCGAGGCTACTCGTTGTGTATAAAACCAAAAACAGCGCAAAAACATAAAAACGCTGGAACTTTTGAAAGCAATTGTTGGAAACGCGAGATAAATTCAACATGGCAAAGACTCATCGAGTAAATAACGGGGTTGTAGCTTAGCAGGCAGCATGTGCAATGCGCCGCGCTCTGGGGTGTTTTTAGCCTGCTTTATCCTAGATCTCAGGGCAGGGCTAAATTTATTTTCAAAATAGGCGGCGAGTCCGCCCGTTAAGACGAGATCGAAAGTGCTATTGCGTAAGGCTCTAAATGATAATTTTTCGAGATAATCGCTAGCCTGTGTAATTAAATCCACAGCATTGGCATCATTTTGTTTGGCCAATTCAATCACCACAGGTGCCAATGCGGCAAATTCACTCGATGTGGCATTCAGCATTTTTTGTACTAGGGAATCGGTTGTGGTTAACGACAGTTGCTGTAACACCTTATGATGTAATTCGGTGGTAGTAATCACATTGTCCATGGCTTCAAGAGTTGAGATAACAGCGCTGCGCCCTAACCATGCACCTCCACCTTTGTCACCTAACAGAAATCCATGTCCACCGAATTGTGTGACGACACCTGCTTGAATACACGCGGCAGAAGATCCGGTGCCAATTATTAGCAAGGCCCCATCTTTGGCGCCGTGGGCACCATAACCGGCCGCTGTTAGATCTGTGCTTGCAGTAAAACTGGCAAAGGGATGTTGCCAAGCTGTGAGTTGGGCTTTTGCGCTAGGAACAAATGCCCCGGCTAATCCGGCTGCTACATGAAGTTGTCCGATAGTGGCTGGGCTTAGCTTGGCATCGATTAATGCCAGCTGGACAGATTCAAGCATGGAAACAAAGGTTTGTTTTATATCTCTTGATGCATTGGCAGGCCCGCTTATGCCACGGCCTAGTACCTGTAATTCAGCGTTGAAAAGGTGGGCACTACATTTAGTGCCACCGCCATCAATGCCAATATACAAAGTTGTGTTGTCAATCATCAAGGTTTCTCAGTTAATATTATATTCCTTAAGTAAGGTTACCACGGGAATAATTATTTCAACAAGGCGATCTTATAGTGAATAAATGTTATTTCACTTTAGGCCTTTTGCTAAGGGCCACTCAGTGCTGTAGCGCTGAGTTTGGTAAAGTTTAGATCTTGAAAGTCGTAGCTAAAATCAATGTCTTTGGATGCAGGTCTTAGGTGCATGCCCTTGACGTTAGCCTTGTGGTCGCGATCTAAATAAATAATGGCATCTGCCTCTAGACTGCGGTCGTGCCAGCGGATTAATAAGCTGTCTTTATTATCTTGTTGATACAAGGTGCCGACGAATTTTTTGACCCGCTGCGAGCTGATTTTCAGCGCCATTACATGTTTATCAGTGCTGCTATTTTTAACTTGCTCAATGAAAAACTTACCCAACCATGGATCTTGGTAGGTGCCAATAAAAGCATCAAAGTCGGTGTTATCTTTATTGGCTAAAACAAACTTGTTGGTTGGCTTATTTGAGCGGCTAGTGGCACCTGAAGGTTTTTTCAACGGGCTAAATGTTGTTAGCCAATCACTAGTGGTGTCACCTAAGAAAGGTTTCATTGCGGTATACATCAGAGCGCTGCGTGCGGCACTCGATTGTTGGTTGGTCAGTACCACAAAGCCTAGGTCTAATTCAGGAAACAAGCTAACGAAAGAATACATGCCAGCTAAGCTGCCGGTGTGGTGCACTTGTAAATAACCGTCCATATCATTTATGCGCCAACCCAACCCGTAGGCACTTAGATGAGTATTGTCTAATCGCTTGCTGCGTGACGACACGGGCATAATGGTATGGGGTGTCCACATCATCTTGTGTTGAGCTTTAGAAAAAAGTGGTTGACCTTCAGATGTTTGCCCTTGATTAAGCTGAACCTTTACCCAAGTTAGCATGTCGTTAAGGCTACACTGTATGCCACCTGCTGGAGCAGAGACACTGGGTTTATTTACATCAATAGGGCGAATAATGGTCTGTAGTTTGCCATCAACAATACCATGTGGGGTGGCAACATTAGCTTGCTTTTGAGGACTTACCTTACCGGCAAAACAGTGTTTCATGCCTAAAGGTTGCATGATACGCCTCTCTACAAAAGCCTCCCAACTAATTCCTGTTACTGCCGGGATCACCTCACCGGCAACGATATACAATAAATTGTCGTAGGCATAATCACTACGAAACTCGCCTGTGGGTTTGAGGTAACGTAAGTTGTGCAAAACCTCTTGTCGGCTAAAGCTGGAAGGCTCTGGCCACAACATTAAGTCGCCCGCGCCTAAGCCTAAACCACTCCTATGAGTCAGCAGGTCTATTAGGTTAAATTCTTTGCTTACCCAAGGGTCGTGTAAGGTAAAATCGGTTAAATAATCTTGAACTTTGCCATGCCAACTGATCTTGCCTTGGTCCACCAAAATAGCCAAGGCCGCCGCCGTAAAAGCCTTCGAGTTTGAGGCGATTTTGAAGATGCTATTGCTGTCGACTGCAGAATTTTTCCCTATGGTTTTTACGCCATACCCTTGGGCAGCATGCACCTGGCCATTTTTAATTATGCCAATAGCCGCACCTGGGATCTGCAGCTTGTGCATTATTTGTTGAATCTTTTTGTGATCTAAGGAAGGGGATTTTGCATGGCTGATTAAACTTAAGCTGCTGATCAATAAGCAGTAAGCTAATGGTAAAATGGTTGCAGATAGTCTGGGCATTTAGGCGCTTCCTATTGGCTAATTGTCTAAAACAGCTTCATAAACCAAACTCACAATACTGCCATATTTGCCTGTTTCAAACAGTTTGCCGTTAAATTGTCGGCCTTTACCATTTTCTTGCTCAATAATTTCACTGTGACGGGCATTGGTGAGTAGTATGATCGCTAAGTCATACTTAGGATCGATAACGGTTACCGTGCCTGTCCAGCCTGTATGACCAAAGGCATAAGGACTGGCATAAGGACCAAAGTGCCATTTACGTTGACCTCTTCCTGCGCGGCGCCAGCCTAAACCAAAGGTACTATTACCTTCTTCCGGTTTTATAAATTCATCTAAGATTTGCTGATCAAAAATTTTGGTTTTACCGTAGCCTCCGCCATTTAATAAGGTTTGGCTTAATACCGCCAAGTCATCAACAGTTGAAAATAATCCTGCGTGGCCCGCAACCCCGCCAAGTGAATGAAACGCTTTTTCGTCGTGTACTTCGCCTTGTAATACGTAAGCTCGTACATTATCAAAATCAACGGTTCCACCTCGGGTGTTACCCATAATTTCAGTGGCAGCAAACTGACTTTTAGTAAACCCTTTTTGTAGAGGATTAAACAGCGTGTTATTTAGGCCAAGGGCGTGATAGATATTTTGTTCAACATACATATCCAGTGGCTTGTGGGTGATGCGTTCCACTATCAAACTGAGCAACATGTAGTCGGTGTCACTGTATATGGCTTTGGTTTGTCGGCCCATTTCAAAGGGGACTTTTGTGAGCAGTAGATGTTCGGTTTTTTGCTTGTTTTGAGAAAAAAACTGTGGACCCAGTTTATTGTCTTTGGTGAAAAAACGCACTTGTGGAGCGTAGCCTGCCGTGTGAGTTAATAAGTCCCGCACTAGCCGACTTTCGCGGCCTTGTCCTTGGTATTCGGGTAAATAATCAGTAATGGGCCGTGTGACATCTAGCTTACCCTCTGAAACCAGTTTCATTAACGCAAAATTAGTGGCAAACATTTTGGTATTGGACGCTAAATCAAATAATTGAGTACTTTCCATGGCGATAGGCTGTGCCAGTGCTTGGCCGCCATCGGCATATTTTCGGGCGAAGCCGTAGGCACTGCGCTTGATAATCTTGCGATCTTTTAAAACCAAAAGTACTGCACCAGGAAAGCCCGCTTCTATGTCACTGTTGATTAGCGCGTCAACTTTAGCAAACTTGCTTGAATTGCCCGTTTTTTGCGGTTGAATGCTAGGGTAGGGGATCATCACCCTAATACTGCTACCTTCGGGTACAACATTCTCTACCCTTAAGGTGTTTTCACCGTCTTTTGTGCGCCGTGATAAGGAATATTGAAAGCGATGATAGGGTTGTAGTGGCGAGTCTATGTTGAGCTTTTCTCCGTTTACGTAAATGTCGGCACTGTGGGCATCGGTATTATCGATTATAATTTGCCCTTCATTGGCGTAGCCTTTGAAGGTATCGCGGTCGTTGACCCATTCCCGCGTACTGCGCTGGGTATTAGGAAACACGTCGTTGACTTGGTAGTAACCTAAGTCAATGGACTGCACACTGGGTTGTTGTTCTTTAGTATAACGTTCTAGAAGACCCGCTACTCGCTGGGGAAAATACTTGTCAATTAAGGCAAACAACGCGCCAGCGGTTTTACTGTCGAGTTTGCCATTGACCGACCAAGGTAAAAAATGCATTTGAAAAGCTGAGAGGGTATCTAAGGTGTGGCTATCGGCAACGCCTGTTTCCACAATACCATACCCATATACGCCTAATGCCTGTTGTATTAAGCCAATAGTGGGTGGGTAGTCGTTAAACATTTCCCAGTATTTTTTGAGAGTGTTATTGTCGTACCATGCGCCAATGCCTTGTTGGTACAGTTGATACCAAGGAAAACGCGGGCCGGGGTCATTCTTACGAGTTGGAGCGATGTCGGAGTGACCAATGACAGCTGTGGGTGAAATATCAGGATTACGAGCGAGAATATCCTTTGATAAAGTGATCAATAGTTCTATTTGTTTAGGATCGTAATCAGGAAAAATACACAGTCTAGAGGGATCGTGCTCGTGTTTTTGTATATCAACCTTGGTGTGACTGCGCATACATTCAGGTACATTGACTATTTCTATACCAATAGATTGATCATTTAAATCCCGTCTTCCTTGCCATTCGCTGCGGCCAGCATGCCAAGCCCGTCCAGCCTCATCCACCAGTTGGATCACCTTTAGTTTGTCGTCTTGATAACTAGGATCGTTGCGTTCTGGGATCAGGTAATGTGAACTCAAGCCTCCTTCGTCCACAAGGGCCTTCACAGATTTTTGATAATCAATAGCGGTATAATGCATCACTAAAAACTTAATTCTATGGCTATAGTTTTTAGATTGCATATGAGATAGCGGTAGAGAGCTGCAGCTACAGATAAACATGAGTAGCCCATAGATAATGCCCATTCGCCCTGACAAGCGCGTTCTTTTCCATCTTGGTGGATAATTAGCCACGTGCAGCATCACAATTTCACCTTTAGAATAAATAATTATTAACATGTAAATAATAAGGAATAATTATTCTACACATATTTATCGCTCAATAATAAGGGATTCTATCTACAAATTGTAAAATAGAAAATGCCTAGAAGACATAGCCATTTTAAGTGAACCCAAACACTTATGAATCATTCATTTGCAGATTGATGTAACTCAACTAAATATAAATTATTACTATATATTGCCAGCATTGGAAAATATTATTCTTGACGTGATTGGTTATTATTTGTTAAATAAAGTTACTCTGTCCGAAGTTTTAAGTGGTAACAAGAGTGTTTAATACCCAAATTTGTGATAGCGATATCACTTATTTTTAATTTTTATAAAAATAACAGGTGAAACACATGTCAACACAACATAATCATTTTATGAAACGACGCCTGCATCAGGTTATTCGTCATACATTAAGGGCACCGGCTACATCTATTTCGGCCCTTATGCTAACAGGTGCATTAATGAGTTCACCTGTTATGGCACAACAAGCCGGTAGTATAAAGGGTACTGTGAGTAGTGAAGTGGCTGGCGCGTCTGTTGCAGGCGTAACAGTGACTGCAACTAGCAGTGTTATGCCTAAGGCGCGTACTACTGTTACTAGAGAAAACGGTAGCTATACATTGCCCGCTTTATTACCCGGCAAGTACAAAATTACCTTTACTTCGGCTGATGGCACGGTTCGCGAAACAGCTGCTGAGGTGTTTTTAGATCAAACATCTAACGTTAGCATTGCGCTGCAACAAGTAAACGCCGACAACACAGAAGTTATTTATGTCACGGCATCAAAAATTATCCGCGAAGGTAATTCGTCTTTAACCAATTCTTTAGGTAAAGACGTGATTGAAAAAATACCTACTGGTCAGAACTATCGAGATATCTTGGCCATAGTGCCTGGGGTGCAATATTCAGAATATACGACATTGGGTCCATCGGCGGGTGGTTCTGGTCGTGATAATAAGTATGGTTTTGATGGGGTGGATATCTCTTTACCTATGTTTGGTAATTTGGCTTCCGAACCTTCAAGTCACGATATTGGTAGTGTCACAGTAGACAGAGGTGGTGCCAAAGCTGTGGGCTTTAATCGTGCGGGTGGTTTGTCGATAAATACCTTGTCTAAATCGGGTACCAACGAATTTCATGCCGACATAAAATACCAAACCCAACCTCAAAGTTTGGTAGCAGATAGAGACGATACCGATGGCGAAACATATGATCTGAACAAAACCTGGATTACGACTAGTGTCAGTGGCCCACTTATTGAAGATCAATTGTTTTTCTATGCGTCTTATTTTCGCCCTGAAGATGAAAAACCGAATAAGGAAAACGGACGAGGCCCTGTGAAAGATTACAGTAATATTCGAGACGAATATTTTGGGAAGTTAACTTGGGCACCGACCGATGATCTATTATTAAACACCAGTTACCGGACTTCAGAAAGGATAGAAAAAGGCAAATCTGTCGGCGCCTATGACGCGGATTCTACTTCTGTTGGTGGTAGAGCCGATCAGGACATTTTTACTTTTGATGGCTCTTACTTAATCAGTGACGACACGGTTTTAACCTTTCAATATAACTCATTTAAACTAGAAACCGCTGGCGGGCCTGATAACTTGATCCCAAGTGTTTCACCTCGAATTGGCGATTCGTTGGATCTGTCTAGGCTTGATTCATTAGGTTTGTTTAACGTTCCTAAATTGGATTTGGAAAATCCAGACTACGACAGCGCGGCGGCATTGCCTCTTATTAATCAATATGGATACATAGATGCAAACGGCGACTTAATTGCTGGTGGCTCGGTGGGGGTCGGCTCAACGATTGATAATCAAGACTTCAAGCGTACTAGCTTTGAAATTAGCTTAGATCACGATATGGAAATCGGTGATAGCAGCCACAAGATGCATATTGGTTTCCAATGGAAAGAAAACGTAGAAATTCTCTCTAGATTGTCAAATGGTTGGGGCAGTATTAGCTTTTTAGGCGGCGAGAGACCTGACGATTACGAAGGCGATATACCGGTTTATTATCAAGCACGCGTTCAACAAATGAGTTTACAAACCGACTCTGGCAATGTGGTTCCGGCGATTAACTCTTCTTCTGAAAATTTCAACTTGGAATTGAATGATGAGATTGTTCACGGTGATTTTACCTATAATGTCGGGATTTTGTTCAGCAATGATGTGTTATATGGTCAAGGCTTGAAAGAAAACTCCAGCAATGTGTCTGGGTATGAAGTGGCAGCAGGTCACAAATACGAAATGTATAATGTGGGTTTTGCCGATATGATCCAGCCTCGATTAGGTATTTCTTGGGACTTTTCAGCAGACACCACTTTATTCGCTAACTTTGCAAGTTATAACCCTGAGGCGTCTTCTTTAGCGCGCGCCGCTTCTTGGGCCCGTAATAGCCAAAAAGAAATGAAGGTGTTTTTTGATCAGGCTGGTGATTATATAGCTGACCAACCTGCTAGTGGATCATCAGGTAAATTCTTTCAAGAAAACTTAAAGCCACGCCGTACCGATGAAATTACTATAGGTATGACAAAAGCTGTGTCGAATGAATTATTAATCCGCACCCATGTGCGTAAGCGTAAAGCTTTACACCCTTGGGAAGATGTACCGAATAACGCACGTTTATACGGCGATTATGAAAGCCCCTTTGGTCCTGTTCCAGATGATATAGCGGCTAAAGGTTTGTATATTGAAGAGCTGCAGTCTTACCGCGACGAAGTAGGTGGTTCGTCTTATGTTATCGCCGAATTAGATGGTTCAAAAAATACCTATTATGAGTGGAGTATCGAAGGTGAATATAAGGGTGACAATACTTACTTAAATGTGTCTTATGTATGGAGTCACTACTACGGTAATTATGACCAAGATATTACCAGTGGCTCGTCAGACGGTAACTTGTTTATTGGTTCGTCTAATTTAGGTGATGGTAAAGGTCGTCAACTTTGGGATGGTAAGTACGGTAACTTAAATGGTGATAAGCCTCATGTATTAAAAGCCTTAGGTTATTACACCACAGATTGGAATGCCGATATTGGTTTCAACTTTGTGTATCAATCGGGTGATGTATGGGAAGCATGGGATGGTTCACTTTATGGTTATTCTAGTTCAACCATTCGATATGCTGAGCCTGCGGGTAGCCGCCGAGAAGCTAGCCATTGGCAGCTTGACTTAACCTATACACAAAACTTCCAGTTAACGGATGATTTAGAGCTAAGTTTAGATGCTGAAATATATAACCTATTTGATAATCAAACTGGTTATAACTATGACCCATATGTAAGTAACGATACATTTGGTGAAGCACGCGATCTCATCAATCCACGTAGAGTGCAATTGTCGGTGAGTTTGGCTTATTAAAACTGAGCATGTAGTTATTGATTCGATAACATCCAAAATCCTCGCTATATAGCGGGGATTTTTTATATTAATGAATACTCAATTTAATAAGTAGTAAAACATGTTAATAAGAACACCCCATGCTTTGTGTAGAGTTTTCATCTTTTTAGGTTTACTGATGAGTGTTTCTTGTGCGGTTAAAACGCCTGAGGATCCCGCTACTAACGCCATAATTGCACAAAAACTGATGCTAGATTTACGTTATTTTTGCGCCGATAATCAGGTACAAAAGCCTTGCCGCACGCCTGTTACCACTTTGCCCCAATCATTGATAAATATGATTGCCGATACGGGTATTGGAGGGGTTATTTTGTTTGCTGAAAATTTGCAAGATACCGCACAAATTTTGACATTAAATCAAAGTATTCAACGGGCGGCTATAAAAGGGGGGCATGGACCCGTGTTTATCGCCATTGACCAAGAAGGTGGGCGAGTGGTGCGTTTACCGCAAAACCTTGGCACTTCGTTTGCCGGTAATATGGCTATTGGTGCCACTTTTGCACAACATGGCGATAAATATGCCCGCATAACGGGCAACATTATGGCGAAAGAGCTGCTGTCACTAGGCTTTAACCTTAATTTTGCCCCTACTGTGGATGTAAATGTTAATCCGCAAAATCCAGTGATCAATGTGCGCTCTTTTGGCGAAGATCCCAATATAGTGGCACAACTTGGCACGGCGCAATTGGTTGCGATGCAAGCTCAAGGCATGATTGCGACACTAAAACATTTTCCTGGGCACGGTGATACCAGTGTGGATAGCCATACGGGTTTACCAAGAGTTGAGCACGACTTAGCACAAATCGAAAGGGTTGACCTAAAACCATTTCAACATGTTATCGATAATGCAGATCCTGGCATGATAATGACGGCGCATATTCAATATCCTCAATTAGATAACAGCAAATTTACCGCGAAAGATGGTAGTAAAGTAATTTTGCCGGCCACAATGTCACGTCAAATCTTGACCAATATTCTTAGAGGCAAAATGGGCTTTAAAGGCATTATTGTTAGCGATGCGTTAAACATGGCGGGAATTGCCCACTATTATAAGCAAACTGAGGCAGTTATTCAGACATTTAGTGCTGGTACCGATATTGCTTTGATGCCTTTATCTATAAGACGTCCATCGGACATTCCTAAGTTAAAACAACTGATCAGCAATGTGGCTAATGCGGTACAAACAGGCCAATTAAACGCCATAGAAATGCAGGCATCGGCTCAGCGGATTGCGAACCTAAAAAGCACTTATAGACTGTCCCAGCAACTGGCTGTGCCCATAGAAAAATCTGTGGCCAATGCCCAGACTGTTTTAGGGGCCTTAGAGCATAAACAGTTAGAGCAACAACTTGCCAACCACTCTATCGTTAAGATTAAAAATAACGGAGTATTCCCTATTAATGAAAGTGTGAGAAATGTGTTGTTGGTGATGCCAGATACCACTAAGTGTATGGGATTACATCTTGCATTAAAGCGCCAATTATCGCGCTTAAATATCCAATGTCAGGGTTTAGCTAGTCACAGCGATAGACTCGAACTTCAGGCTTTGCAGGGGGTCGATCTTATTATCGCGGCCGATATTACTCCAGATCAAAGCTTGGCAGAATTAGGGGGCATGGACGATATTCAAGGCAGTAGTGAACGCAGCACTAAACAACAGCAAAATATCCAACTGCTGAATCTGCTAAGCACGGCAAAAGACTTGGGTAAGCACACGGTATTTATCAGTTTACGGACGCCTTACAATAGCCATGTTGTTGCACCTTTTTCTGACGCTATATTGGCCAGTTTTTCGTATCGGTTAACTAGATGGGAGTATATGGATGACTACGGCCGCTTAATAACTCAATACCAAGGGCCTATTTTTAAAGCATTAGCACAGGTGCTAAGCGGCGATATTCAGCCTACAGGCCATTTACCTGTGACCATCCATTAGAGGGAAACATATGTTTGCAATTAAAGCTCATTGCCAGTCAATCTTCGGTGCTTTGCCAGATAATCGATTACTGGCATTAGATGTGTTTCGAGGCATGACCATCACTGCCATGATTTTGGTGAATAATCCAGGTAGTTGGCAACATGTTTATGGGCCTTTGCTTCATGCTAAATGGCATGGTTGGACATTGACCGATTTAATCTTTCCGTTTTTTATTTTCATTGTCGGAGTGTCTATTACTCTTTCTGGGCAACGTCAGCTTGAACAGGGAAAATCCCGCGGGGATATTGTGCAACATGCCTTAGTGCGAATGCTTAAACTGTTTTTTCTGGGCTGCTTTTTGGCACTGTTTTATTACAATTTTAAGGCTGTTGATTACAACTGGTTTAACGAACGCCTGTTACAGATCCGTTTTATGGGCGTGTTACAACGTATTGCATTGGTGTATTTTGCCTGTGTGTTGTTATGGCTCTTTTTGCCACGATTACCATTGCTGGTAGTGGGTTTGTTTATTTTACTGGGATATTGGGTGGCCATGGCTGCTATTCCCTATCAAGATAATTTAGGCAACCAGTATATTGGGTTGTTGGATTACGGTAACAATCTTAGTGCTTGGTTAGATAGTCAGTTGTTTGCAAAGACACACCTCTATTATTCTTCCGCACAACCCTTCGCATTTGATCCTGAAGGAGTGTTGAGTACCTTGCCAGCAATCGTCAGTGGCTTGAGCGGTGTTTTGGTCGGGCAGTGGTTGTGCATTGAAAAATATTCTATGGAATATAAGGCCAAGTTTTTAGCCCTTTTTGGAGGGGGGCTGTTGTTGTTAGGTTTGACTTGGAGTCAATGGCTGCCCATCAATAAAGCGTTGTGGACCCCAAGTTATGTGCTGCTTAGTTCGGGGTGGGCGTCTTTAACCTTGGCCGCTTTGATCTATATATTGGATATTTATAAATTGCGCCTGTGGAGTGCCCCATTTTTGGTGTTTGGTGCCAACAGCATTGCATTTTTTATGTTTGCCGGTGTCGTAGGGCGTTTAGTGATCATGTTTTATGTCGGCGACATGAGTATGAAAGCCTGGTTATTCCAACATCTATATCAACCTGTTTTTGGCAATCTAAATGGCTCTTTGGCTTATGCCCTTAGCTTTTTGGTGTTGTCATATTTAGTGATGTTCGCGATGTACCGTAGACAAATTTTTTGGAAGGTGTAGTCAATCTGTAGTGAATGAGTACTACCGATGCGCCGCCAAAATAATCTAGGGTTAACATCATTGTGAGAATAAAATATCAATTAGTAATAATCGGCCCATTTTTTGCCTTAACTATCTGTATAACTTTACTTTTTTTTGCAATATAACTGAATTAAATGCAGATCTATGGGGTATAATTATTCTTAATCTGCAAATAAAATATTTGTGAGCGTCCATGTCAACATTTACAAAAATCAAAGCGGTAAAAGACTCCTTATCAGCAAGTGAAAAGAAGTTGGCGAAGTTTGCCTTAGAGTCTTCTAACGCTATTCGAGAGTTATCGTCCCAAGAGCTGGCTAATGTAGTGGGAGTTAGTCAGTCAAGTGTGGTGAAGTTTTCACAGAAGTTGGGTTATAAAGGCTATCCTGCATTTAAGATGGGGATCATAGACGCTTTAAACATCTCCAGTGTAAACAGTAATTTGCACGGCAAAATTGGTATTAATGATAGTTTCGCCCGAATGTCAGATAAGTTGCTAAGCAGTAAGGTCTCGGTGTTAAACGAAACTCAAAAATTGAATGATGAAAAAGCCTTTGTGGCGGCTGTGGAGTTACTTAAATCTTCTAAGCGGATTTTAATTTGTGGCTTGGGTGGCTCTGCACTAGTGGGTAAAGATTTCTCTTATAAGTTGCAAAAGCTAGGTATGTTGGCAGTAGAAGAAGCCGACACCCATGCCCAGTTAGCTTTTGCCGCAACCTTAGCCGACAATGATTTAGTGTTTGCTATTAGTGAGTCGGGCAATACTAACGAAATTATCAATGTCGTGTCTGAGGCTAAAAGTAATCAAGCCAAAATCATATCTTTGACACGCTTTGGAAGTACACCTATCTCTGAGATGGCCGATGTGAAACTCTATTCGGTAGCAGATGACGAATCGGCTAGGTTGTCATCAATTTTGGCGAGAACCGCGCAAGAATTTATTATCGATATTTTATTTATCGCTATTACTCAATCTTCTCGACAAGGCCGGCAAATATTGGAAAAAACCAATGCCGTGGTGAGTGATTTCAGGCGCCATCATTAGCGGCTATTGGGCTTTTTTTAGCTTAATATAACCCGAATTCGGGTTAATAAAGCAAGTAAGGTTGACGTTGCTGTTTAAAGGCTTGAAGTTCAGATTGCCAACTTTGTTTTATCTGCTTTGCACTTTTACCCTGTTCAATAGCTAAGCGTAATTCCTTAGTACCTGCCAATTTATCCATAAAATCTGCACGTTCAAAGAAGTTCAGGTTAGCCGCCTTAAATTGCTGGTAGGTGCTAATCAATAGTTGTAAATCCAGCCCTTGTTGGGAACTTGTGCGCAGATCTATCCCTAATAGTGCCTTATCTTGTAATTTTGGATGCAAGGCCGCTCCAGTCCGCGACTCTGGGGTAAAGGCAAAATCACCTAAAGGTACTTGGTTGTGGCCAATGACCTGAAACGGGAAGTCTGTGCCGCGGCCAACACTGACAGGAGTAGCTTCAAAAAAGCACAGCGATGGGTACAACTGTACTGCTTGGTGATTAGGTAAATTGGGGCTAGGGGCCACGGGTAGCACATAGCTCATATTACGATTGTAGTGAGTGTTTGCAATAGTGATAAGGTCAAGTGAATCAGCATTTTTAAACCAGCTTTCACCTTTAATCATACGAGCAAGCTCGGCCACCGTCATACCGTGCAACACGGGAATAGGATGCATACCCACAAAAGACTGATAGGCAGGATCAAGGATAGGTCCGTCGGTAAATCGGCCATTGGGGTTGGGTCGGTCGAGGACCATAAATGGGGTCGATGATTCTGCAGCGGCTTCCATCATGTAATGCATGGAGCTGATATAGGTATAAAACCGTACCCCCACATCTTGAATATCAAAAATGACCATATCCACTTGATCCATGATGTGCTTTGGCGGTTTTTTGTGTTGACCATAAATAGAGGTGATAGGTAACCCTGTCTTGCTATCTATATCATTATTTACATAGGCACCGGCGTCGTGATCGCCCCGAAATCCATGCTCTGGGGCAAAAATACGTACAACATTGACTTCTTTGGCCAATAAAAAATCCACTAAATGCTGACCATTGACTCTTGAGGTTTGATTAACCACTAGTGCCACACGTTTATTTTCTAATAACGGCAAATATAGCGCGCTTTGTGTTGCCCCTACTTGTATGGGGTGGGAAACTAGCGGTGAGCCACAGGCACTTAGTAGTATTGCTAATACTACTAGCCAAAATGGTTGAATAAAGCCCATAGAACTCACTTTAGGCGCCATTGGATGCAACGGCTTGGCGTAAAAAACCGTCATTTTGTTTGAGTAGAGAGTTAGCTTCTTCAGCATTGGTACCTGTAAGTACCATCATAATGGCAATTTTTGCTTCATTTCCCGCAGCCTGTAAAGCGGCTGTAGCAGTGTGTTCATCACAATCAGTGGCTTGCATAACAATAAGTAGTGCTCTTGCATAGAGTTTTTCATTGCTGGCATTTACATCAACCATTAGGTTTTGATAGGTTTTACCCATTTTTATCATACTGACGGTGCTGAGCATATTAAGGATAAGCTTTTGTGCGCTGCCGGATTTCATGCGCGTCGATCCCGTGAGTACTTCTGGGCCAACTGCGGCGCAAATATCCACATTCGCCACCTTGCCAATAGTAGAATTTGGATTACAACTCACTGCAATAGACACTGCTCCAAGTTGCTGTGCGTATTCCAGGGCGGCGACTACATAAGGTGTACGACCACTGGCGGCAATGCCCACTAAAATATCATTGGCATTAAAGTTCACCGCGTTTAAATCTTCAATGGCGGCCTGTTGATTATCTTCAGCCCCTTCCACGGCCTCCTTCACCGCTTTATCACCTCCAGCGATAATGGCGATAACCACATTCTTACCAATACTAAAAGTGGGTATGCATTCTACGGCATCTAAAATACCCAAACGTCCACTGGTACCAGCACCTATATAGATTAACCGGCCATTGTTTTTCAATGTATGTACAATCTTTTCTACCGCAATACTTATATTGCCTAATGCTGGTTTTATCGCTAAGGCGACATTTTGATCCTCTTCATTAATTTTTTGCAAAATAGCCTCGGTTGATAACAAGTCAATGTTTAAGGTCGAGGGATTGCGGGTTTCTGATAAGATATTGTTGAGCTCGTTCAATAGTGGATTACTATTCATCACTCTTTTCACTCTAATGGGTACAGTTAATGTGTTGATTTGCCTATCAGCAATAGGTCTTATTTAAGACCTAAGAATAGAATAACTCAAGAATATATTATTCAATAAATTTTGTATATAAGAAATAATAATTGATTTATGATTGGACAATAATACGCTTAGTAGGGTAGGGCAAAGACCATTTTTGGTAAAATGTCAGGCCTAAAGTCCTAGGTTTTAGGTAAGCCAATATGGCTTGGCACTAGGTGTACAACAAACACGTAACGCGGATAACTAAGAGAAACAGAATGAAACTGTTCGAAAGGCAAACCTACGCCCATATTAATGTCGATGCAGCTGTGAATAATTTTCGGAAGATGGCTGCTTTAGCTAACAACAGCCAAACCTTAGCCGTAATTAAGGCCGATGCATATGGACACGGTGCCGTGGCTATTGCTAAAGCATTGACAAGCGACGCCCATGGCTTTGCCGTGGCTTTTATTGACGAGGCGATTCAGCTACGTGAACAGGGTATTGAGCAACCGATTTTATTACTTGAAGGCGTTATGAGCCGGGATGAGATGAAACTGGCTCATGAGAAAAATTTTTGGGTGATGTTACATCGCAGCGAACATTTTGACTGGTTACTAACCTTAGATGCGGGCCAGCGCCCACATATTTGGATAAAGGTCGACACTGGGATGCACCGGTTAGGTATTGAATTTTCAGAAATTGATAGCCTTTTGACCGCACATTCTGAGCTATTGCGTGATAGTACGGTGCTATGTAGCCATTTGGCCTGTGCAGATGAGCCAGATAATGGCTTTACGCTGCAGCAGACTAAAAAGCTCACCGATTTGGCGAATCAGTATGGCCTTGCTTTTAGCCTGGCCAACTCCGCTGGCATACTGCAATGGCCTATCTCTCACGGTAGCTGGAACCGTTTGGGTATTGCTCTATACGGATGTGCTCAACCCCCCACAAACAAGCTAGTTGAATTACAGCCTGTGATGACCTTGAGCGCGCCCATTATCGCCCTTAGAACCCTCGAAAAAGGGGATAGTGTGGGCTATGGGCAAAGCTGGGTGGCCCAACGAACCACTACCTTGGCCACTGTGGCAATTGGCTATGCCGATGGTTATCCGAGGCACGCCAGCGCTAACACTCCCGCTTGGTTACACGGCAAACGAATTGCCTTGGTGGGGCGAGTGTCTATGGATATGTCAAGCTTCGATGTCACAGACCTGCCGCAGGTTGAGGTTAACGATAAGGTGGAGCTTTGGGGAGAGCATTTGTCGGTAGCAGAGGTGGCCGAATGTGCCAGTACCATTTCCTACGAATTGTTGACCAGAATTTCACCTCGGGTTAAACGTATTTATACCTCAACGGCTGAACACTAAGACAAGGGTATTTTGCTTTAGTGAAAATAATATATATGGCTTTTATCAACTAGGAGTACCCCAAAGTGATTGATCAATATACTGGCTTAGATATGGCTGTTTTTGCGTTATATCTTGTTGTGCTACTTATTTCGGGGTATGTGTTTAATGGTCGGGCTAAAAATACCAAGGATTACTTTTTAGGTGGCAACAGTATGCCCATTTGGACCGTGAGTATTTCGGTGCTTGCGACCTCCCAATCGGCGGCAACGTTTTTAGGTGGGCCTGATCAAGGCTATCGTGGTGACTTTACCTACTTAACCACCAATGTGGCGGGGTTAATTGCCGCTGTATTTGTAGCAAAATTTCTATTACCTAGATTTTATGCCCTCAAGGCTTATACAGTTTACGAACTGCTGGGCACTCGTTTTGGTGACAATGCCAAATATCAAGCTGGCTTGGTGTATTTATTTGGTCGTTTGTTTGCAAGCGGCGCACGATTATTTATGGCCGCAATCGCTGTGGCCATGATTCTATTTGGAGATGTAGCGCCCAGCTCTGTTGCTATCGCTATTGTGATTATTACTGTTGTGGGCTTTACCTATACAGTGTACGGCGGGATCCGCACCGTTATATATTCTGATGTGGTGCAGTGCGTGATATATGTCGGCGCGGCTATACTGGTTCTTGGGCATTTAATCTCGGCCATTCCCCTTAGCACGGGTGAGATGATTGAGGTATTGCAAACTCCCGCTGTCGGCCAATCCTCAAAGCTTACTTTTGTGGATTTTGAAGTGGATTTCAGTAGCGCCGGTGTATTTAATATTTGGTCAATTTTAACCGGCTTTGTATTGTTAAATATTGCCGCTTTTGGTTTGGATCAGGATGTGACCCAGCGCATGTTAACCTGCAAAGACGCAAAAAGTGCTACTAAGGCCTTGGTTTCGTCGATAGTGATGGGGATCCCTGTGGTCCTAGTGTTTATTTGCATTGGATTGTTACTGTTTATCTTTTATCAACGCCCTGACGTCATGGCACAAGCCGCAAATGGCGCGCCTGTCCCCGAATTTGAAGGGCAAACCGTGACTATTTTTATGTACTATGTTCTCACTAGTCTACCAAACGGCATCAAAGCTGTGGTTACCATAGGCATAGTGGCGGCCGCGCTATCGACCCTGAATTCAGGATTAAACTCTATGTCGTCTGTCGCAGTACAAGATATTTATCGAGGTTGGTGGCACAAAGGAGCTCAAATCAGTGAACAAAACTTAGTACGTGCAGGGCGCTGGAGTATGGGATTAGTGGCCTTGGCATTAGGCAGCGTTGCATTACTTTGTTATTACTGGCAGCAATATACCGATACGCCGCTTTTAGCCTTTGCTTTGAGTGTTATGGTGTTTTCATATAGTGGACTGTTAGGTATTTATTTTACGGCGCTATTTTCAAAGCGCGGCAGTCCAAAATCCATTGTTACCGCATTGCTGATAGGATTTGTTGTGCCAATACTTATGCAGCCTTATGTACAGTCGCTATATCTCCCCCTTGCTTGGCAATTTGACTTGGCATTTACCTGGCAGTTAGTGATTGGTGCCACAATATCTACCTTAATTTGCCTTGCAGGCAAAACCACAGCCGACTAAATATACAGTGTCATTATTGTATCTTGCATAGGGAGAACCTGAAAATAGTGGCCTTGTATTGCCGCTATTTTATCGCTATTGAGTATAGTAATTGGGCATAGAATACTGGGGAGTTGTTGTTTCATTTTTACCAATGAAAATTCTGCCAGCAGTTGCCCTTGCTCAAAGTGTTGCTGTTGTTTTACTAGCCGTTTAAATCCTTCACCCATTAAAAGGTGCGAGTCTATCCCCAGCTGAATTTGCAATTGCAGTCCGTTTTTTGCCTTAATTCTTATTTGATTAGCGAGTTCTGGAAAATGCATCATAGTGCC
The DNA here is from genome assembly GCF_937123705.1 of uncultured Paraglaciecola sp. Classification (GTDB taxonomy): domain Bacteria; phylum Pseudomonadota; class Gammaproteobacteria; order Enterobacterales; family Alteromonadaceae; genus Paraglaciecola. The sequence goes on from NZ_CAKZKO010000118.1 coordinate 62,433, forward strand.
AGAAAAAGGCGCTAAAACTTGGTAACCAGAAGGCTTGATAGCTACGCCTTCACCAAATACTCGCCCTGTAAAAAGCGCATGGGGCACCTCATCTAAAGGTACCACTGTGCCGCTCATTGGACTGGCTATCTCTATAGATTTTTTATGTGGTGGCACTGATTTAGTGTCTACTAAGCGATTAAATAATCCCATTCTAGATGGATTGAATACAGCAGGTTGAAAAAATTTGATTGTGCATAGTTTGAGTTTATCTTCAAAATGGCAATTTGATTTTAAGGTGATTGGGTAGTAAGTAGCAAAACAGCTGGCTATGATGATGTCAAGTTGGGTTTATCCACTGTAGCTGTGGATAACTCTGTTGAGTACTCGTTATATGTTATTTAATTCACTGATTAATATAGATTATTTACGGCTGGTTGCAAAACGCGCTATCATTTGGTGTTGCTTGAAATTACATCATTTAGGGTGGGAATTATGAACAAATCAGAAACAGGCTCAGTGGCATGGTTTGATTTAACTGTGCCTAAGGCTAAACAAGTAAGTGAATTTTATAGTGCTGTTGTAGGTTGGAAAAGCCAGGCCGTTAGTATGGGGGAGTATGACGATTACGCTATGCATACGCCTGATTCGAATTCAGGGGTTGCAGGGGTGTGCCATGCCACGGGGGTAAATCACGACCTCCCGGCTCAATGGATGATGTACATAAAGGTTGATGATTTAGATGCATCTATTGCTCAAGTTGTTAAACTCGGCGGCAGAGTTTTAACACCGGTCAAAAAACTCAGTGATGCTAGCCATTACGCAGTTATACAAGATCCTGCAGGCGCTGTTTGTGCGGTTTTTGATGAGACTGGTCAAGATAAGTAATTTTAAAGTTGAGAACGAAAAAATATGCAAGTGCTGGATATTTATGCTGGGAAAAATGCCCTTGCACGTATTAGAAAAGAGGGATTTAGTGCGGATTTATTTGATTATATGCTGGGGGCATCGGGTGGCCCTAAATGGTTTGTTTTAGCTGGGCTTGACCGCTATATTTTTCCTGAGTTTTTTGCAGGACGTACACGGCCACTCAATATTATAGGTTCATCGGCAGGTGCCTTTCGATTTGCTTGTTTTGCACAAAATGATCCCTTAGCGGCAATTAATCGTTTAGCCGAGTGTTATTCGCAAACTGTTTATTCTGATAAACCAACGGCTAAAGAAATTACCGATAAAGGCACGGCTTTGCTGGATTATGTGTTGGGCGACAAAGGTTGCGATGAAATTATCAACAATCCCATTATTAAAGCCCATTTTATTGTGGCGAAATGCAAAGGTTTAACACAATTTGAATTCAAACCTTTGCAAATTACTGGGTTACTGGCCAGCGCCAGTGCGAATATGCTTAAGCGTAAGTGGCTTGAAAGGTTTTATCAGCGCTTTTTATTTTCGTCACCTGACGCCAATTTGCAAATCCTAGATCCCAACACTATGCCATCATACTCAGTGCCTTTAACAGCAAAAAATTTACCACAAGCACTAATGGCGTCTGGCTCTATTCCTATTGTCATTGAAGGGGTTAAAAATATTGCTGGGGCACCACCAGGTATGTATCGAGATGGGGGGATTATTGATTACCATTTTGATTTAACTTTCGGCCCACAAAAAGGTTTGGTGTTGTATCCGCATTTTTATTCAAAGCCTATACCGGGTTGGTTTGATAAATCACTGAAAAGGCGCTTACCCCATGCTAGTAGTTATGATGACGTGGTTATGCTAGTGCCGAGTGATGAATTTGTTGCGAGTTTACCTTACGGCAAAATACCTGACCGAAAAGACTTTGAAACTATGCCCGCAGAGCAGCGAATTGCCTACTGGCAGCAGGTGATTTCGCAAAGTGATAAACTCGGGAGCGCGTTTAAAGATATGTGTGATAATCAAAAGGTGACTGAGCGTATCAAGCCAATTGAGTTGATTTGATGGGGCGCGCTACTTTGGTTAGCTAAAGAGCCCTTAGGTACGCAGAGGGTTACTCTTGTTCATCAACACATACTTGGCTTCTACCGCCATGCTTAGCTTTGTATAAAGCGCTATCGGCGGCTGATATTAACTCGCTGAGTTTTTTATGATGAGTTGAACTGGCTAAACCGGCACTAAAACTACAATTAAAGGATTGTTTAGCAATAGTAAAATTAATGTGTAAGAAGGAAGTTAAAATATTATTCATTTTACTTTCGATTACGTTAGGATCTGCGTCGCTAAACACCACCATAAATTCTTCACCGCCATAACGGCCCACATAGTCTGTATCTCGAACCGATTGCAGTAAAAGCTGCCCCAATGAAATAAGGACTTTATCGCCGCCTACGTGGCCATATTCATCATTTACCGCTTTGAAATGATCCAGATCAATCATCACAACCACAGTGGGTTTATGTTGACGCGATGCAAGCCTAAGGGCATGAAACGCAGATTCCATAATCTGCCCGTGGTTCAGTACCCCAGTTAAGCTGTCTCTAGATGCGAGATAACGAATTTCTTGACCTCGCTGGATCCGGCTATCTACTTGCTGAACGATGATTTTTGGTGGGGTATTTTTTAAAATGACGTCATCAGCACCGCATTCTAACACCTCAAGCTTAGTGTTGATGTTGTCATCTGAGGTAAGAAATATAATAGGTACATAATCATATTTAGCTTGCTGACGTAGTAAACGTGCTACTTCTATTCCGCTGATATTCGGCATGTGCATATCTAACATAAACACGTCGGGATGAAATGACTCTAGTTCAACCATAATGGTCTCTGGTTGGCTAATGGCCAGTACTTCAACGTGGGTGTCTTCTAACAATGTTTTGTAGAAATTGCCGACTATCGTTTGGTCATCTAACAGTAAAATTCTGTAAGGTCTGATTAAATCAATTTTGAAATTTTTGCGAATTTTAGATACTAAGGTTGTGATATTAACGGGCTTTAATAGGTATTCATTAACCTTTGCTCTTACGGCCGCAACTCTATCTTCAAACGTGTTAGAAGAGGATAAAATGAAGACATCGTTATTAAGGGTGTTCATTTTGGCCGCGAAGGTAAATATTTGCTGTTTATTATTTGGTATATTGTCGGTATCAATAAGAACTAAGCTGTAGCTGTTTGCTTTTTGATCGAACACCTGGTCGAGCTGTTCTATCGAGTCGAATTGATCAATTATAAATCCAAACTCTGCCAAAAACTTGGCGTTTACGGATAGTGTTGTTTTATTGTAATCCACTATTGCAATTCTTATCTCCTGATAAGATTTAGGGATGATTTCTTGATTTATGTTTGATGGATCCCGTAATTCTTTATAGTTAGAGGAAAGTTCTTTTACCTTAAGGAGTGTATTGGGAGTGGTTTTTGACGCCTCGATTATTGTATTCATCTGCGTATCAACAGTCGAAATGACTTGCTCAAAATGCCTAGTTTTATCTTGCCAACCAGAAATTTCTTCTTCGATGATATTTAGTTTGTCGCTTAAGGCCAAGAAATTTAGAGAGCTACTAGCGCCTTTAATACTGTGTACTTCAAATCTAAATTGTCTGATTGTGTCAGTAGACAGGGTTTGTTTCGCTTCTGACCATAAGGCAACTAAAACCGTCAGCTTTTCATTGAATTCTGAAATAAAAGTGACGCGAAAGTCGGCTAATTTTTGTTCTAATTTGGAAGTCATTATTATCCTTTTTGCATTAATTCTACAATCTAACCAATAATGCAATTAACATTTTTATAACTTACTGATTTACAAGTTATATGTACAGGAAATTATCAGTTCTTGGGGGGATTCATTGATTTTTCATAGCTATCTATTATGAATGGTATTAGTTTTGGGCCAATTGACAGTTTTTTGTGGGGTAGGTATTTACCGAAGTAAATTACGCAGAAAAACGAATATCAGATCCTTAAGCTAATCTCTAGTATTTAGCCTTGACTTATATCAATAAGTGTTAACTTTTGAAAGATTTTGAGGACAGTAATATGACTAAATCTACAGCACAGCAGACATCCCTTTGCCAACATTGCATTATGTCTGGTATTTGCTTTGGTCAAAGCGATAAAAATAGTGCAGAGTCCAAAGTAAGGTCTCACAAAATTTATCATAAATCTGACATTCTATTTCGTTCAGGTCAGACATTTGACGCTATCTATATTTTACGCAGTGGTTCAGCCAAGTCGTCGATTTTGGCAAATTGTGGCCATGAACAAATTAGTGGTTTTCACTATCCGGGTGATTTAATTGGTCTGGATGGATTTGATAATGGCTCCCATTCACAATCGATTAAATTTCTGGAAACCAGCAGCGTTTGCCGAATTGGTTTAGGTGAATTGGATAATGCCATGGCCAATTCAGCAAGTATAAGATCTAACTTATTGCAAGGTATGAGTCATGCGTTGAATAATGAAGATAGGTTTTTATTGAGTTTAAACAATATGAATTCTGCGCAACGCTTGAGTTCATTTTTATTAGATTTGTCTGCACAATTTTTGCAACGTGGGTTGTCGGCTAAGGAGTTTGATTTGAGCATGACTCGGGTAGATATTGCTAATTATTTAGGCATGGCGATTGAAACAGTGAGTCGGTTACTTACTCAGTTACAACAAGACAATATTATTGAAGTACAAAGACGGCGCGTTAAAATTTTAAGTTTGGAGAAACTGAATCAATGCCTAACTCTTGAGCGTGACCCACATATTTTATTGACACCAAACCCTAGCGATGCAAATACCATTCAAACAAGAGTGGCCTAAGTTGATGACTTAATACTCTTTTCTCAATAATTTATATTTAGGAAATAACATGTATCTTTCAGATTTAGTAAATTTTTTCGCTTGGTGCACATTATTTAACTATTCTGTGTTGTTGATTTGGGCTTTGTTATTTAGTTTAGGGCACGATTGGTTACATTTGATGCATAGCAAGTGGTTTAGTCTTACAGAGCAACAGTTTGATTTGGTTAATTACAGTGGCATGGGGCTGTTCAAATTGCTTTTGTTTGTTTTTAACTTAGCGCCATATATAGCGCTAAGTATTATTGAGTAACTAAGCTGTACTGGGTTTCAGTGTCAAAATATCGCAGTTCATATTAGCTAAAACATGTTCTGCGGTGTTGCCTATAAAGGCTGCAGATACGCCGGTTCTACCAACCGTACCTAAAACTAGTAGTTGAGCATCAATCTTATTCGCTAACTTAGGTATAGCTGTGTCTGCTCGGCCTTCAATAACATGGTAGGGGCGAGTAAATAAGTCGTGCTCTTTAAGTATGCTTTCCATTTTGTCTTTATGAGCATTGCTGGTATCTGTTTTAATGTTTTCAAAATTGATATTTTCCCAGCTTAATCCCATGGTGGGTACCATGCCAGGTATCTCATAGGTGTTTACGCTGTGTAATTGTGCACCGGTAAACTTGGCAAGATATTTCGAATATTCGAGTATGTGGTGATTGAGCTGAGTGTGCTTGGCATCCATAGCTGTGGGATCGATAGCGGCCAAAATAGGTTTTTTTGCCCAACACCCATGTTTAATCAATAAAAGAGGGGCTTTGCAATAACGCAGTAAATGTCTATCGGTTGGCATAGCAAAAGGGTTGAGGTTTGTTGCCTCAGCTGAAATGCGCTTGATCACTAAGTCAGGATCAAGTTCATCAACTTTTTCTTCTATAGCTTGGTGTAACTCTCGATGCCAAGCTAGGCTCACACTACAACTGATCCCTTTTTTGTGTAATTCGTCAGCAAGACTATCCATATATAAATTTCTGTCAGCCATATATTGGCTTTTCATTTCTTTTCCATGTTCCTTGGAGATGAAATCAGTTATCTCTATACCTGGTTCGTACATGACATTAAATAAATGGATGTGACAATCTTCATTTTTGGAAAATGTCAGTGCTCTTTCTAAGGCTGGATGTTGGGCGTGCCTGCCACTAATCACTACGAGTATTTGTTTAGGTGTTTTCATATGTAGTCTCCCTATAATTTACCTATATAAACTATAGCGAGACTACATATTAGTTGTTTGATACAGATCAAGCAGCCAAAGCTAAATGCCCCTGATCCTGAATAAGTTAATACTTTTCGAACATTTTCAATCAAATGGGCATGCAATACAGGCGATTGTGGATGTAAGAAATAGGATTTACTTACTAAGTTAACGATTTCATGTTGATGCCTTACTTTGGTGAGCAGGCTAAGTACTAACAGAAGGAAAAGTAGCTTTTATTGGGTAACTCATTGCTGAGTCTATTGGTAAGGCTCTAACCTAAGCGTATTTAACTCTGATCTTGTTCGCACCTAACATAGTGTCGTTAAGGGTTTTTACCGCCACTTTGGCATCACCGGCTTTGGGCATTTCGACAAATCCAAAACCTTTAGATAAACCATTTGATTTTTCTTTGACTATGTCGCACGACTGCACTGTTCCATGTACCTCAAACGCTGCTTGTAACTCTTGTTCGCTGGTTTCACGGTCTAGATTTCTAATTAGTATCTTCATTTTGTTTGTCACTTCTTGGTTAAGCTTTTATAAGGATCTGATCATAACAGTTAATGAGCATAGGATCTGATTTTAGAAAGAGAGCAAAGAGAAATAGATGATATAAACCAATCCTTAAGATTGTTACTATCAAGGCAACCATTAGTATGTGTTTATTTTTAACAGGAACAGCTTCAAGCGTGAATTTATTTGTACAGACAATTCAATCAATGAGATTAACCCACTTGCAACCATTTATGAGACAAGTATGAGCTATAAATTCGTTGTTCAAAAAGCATGGGTATTACTGGCTTTTTTACTATGTGCTTGTGATAAATCAATAGAGATTTCGAGTGCGACAGATAATGTACAGGTTTTACCTTACCAATTTATAATGCCTAAGCTAGATAGGCAGCGAACTGTACGTTTGTACTTGCCACCTAGCTATTATCAATCAGATAAACGCTACTCGGTAGTTTATATGCACGATGGGCAAAATTTGTTTGATAATAAAACCGCAGATTCAACAGAGTGGGGAGTAGACGAATTACTGAATGAAATCGCTGCGAAGCAAGGGCTAGAGCTAATTGTTGTTGGCATAGATAACGGCGGTGAGCAGCGCATGAACGAGTTGTCACCTTGGGAAAATAAACGCTTTGGTGTGCCTCAAGGCGAGCAATATATGGACTTTTTAGTAGAAGTGGTAAAGCCCTATATTGATAGCAATTTTCGTACTAAGTCGGATCGTTTGCATACTGCAATCATGGGGAGTTCTATGGGTGGGTTAATTTCTCATTATGGGTTACATGCCTATCCTGAGGTATTCAGTAAAGCGGGGATCTTTTCGCCTGACTATTGGTATTCAGAGGATGTATTTTCTTTTACACAATCCCAAAAAATGCCGTTAGATAGCCGTTTATACGTGATGTATAGCGACAAAGAAGGTGACGGCATGATAGCAGATACTCATAGAATGCAACGCCAACTTCGGCAGCAAGGTCACCCACGCAATAATATGGAATTTAAACGAGCATTACACAATGAACACCACGAGCAGCTGTGGCGAACTGAATTCTCAGAAGCTATTCAATGGTTATTTCAACAGCAGCCAAGTTTCTAATTGCAGCGTTAGAAATAAAATAGGCGCATTTCATTATTATGAAAAGCGCCTATTTTATTGAGTGCTTAAGGTAAGGAATAAACCTTAATCTTGAGCACTTTCTTGGATCATATGGATATCCCGTTGTGGGAAAGGAATGGTTAATCCTGCGTCTTCCACCGCTGCTTTAAGTGCGGGTCGAATATCAAAAAACAATGACCAATAGTCATCGGTTTTCGCAAATGCTCTGACTAAAAAGTCCACCGAACTACTTCCTAAATCGACTACTGCCACTACATTGGCTTCGTCTTGCAATACTCTAGGATCTGCTTTTAAAACCTCTTCCATGGCCGCTTTACCCTTGGCTATATCATCAGAGTAAGAAATCCCAATAGATATCTCAACCGCTCGTACTTCGCTGGCGGTGTAATTGATGATATTGCCATTCGCTAGTGGACCATTTGGCACAATGAGTTTGCGCTTATCAAAGGTCATAAGAGAGGTGACAAAAATGCCAATATCGGTGACTTCACCTTCTAAGCCTTGGGCTCCTACGTAGTCTCCTACCTTAAAGGGGCGAAATATTAAAATCATGACGCCACCGGCAAAATTCGAGAGGCTACCTTGTAAAGCTAAACCAACGGCTAAACCTGCTGCACCTATGATGGCCACAAAAGATGTGGTTTCAATACCCACCATGGAAGCAACACTTATCACTAACAAAACTTTTAGAATGATTTCAAAAATATTGGTTAAAAATTTCGCTAGGGTTTCGTCGGGTAGACTTTTCATGGTGTAACGTCTAACAAAATTACTGAGCTTGCTAATAATCCATAAACCAATGACAAGTACCGCGATCGCGAGTAGCAATTGCGTGCCGTATTCTGTTCCTAAAGCAATAACTTTGTCGTAAAAAGTGTGTAACTGTTTTTCATCTAATTCCATGGTGGATCCTCTGTTGTTTAGAATAAACAGCGCTGCTCATATCATCAACATTTGGCAGGGCCAGTGACTATGATAAATACCTAGGAGGTTTTCATTATTGGTTTCTACTTATAGTTGTCTAGTCAATTTCATAGTAAACCCAATAGCATATCAAGTTAAGTTATTCATGCTTATTTTGAATATATCTAAGTCTAAGTCCTAAGGTGACGGCAGCAGTACTTAGTCCGGCAATAAATCCAATCCAAAATCCTGTCGCAGCCATTTTGGGAACAATCCAATCTGTTAGCCCAAGCACACACCCTATGGTTAATCCGACTCCCCAGTAGGATAAAAAGCTTAAATAAAACATGGCGGTTGTGTCCTTATAGCCGCGTAATGCGGTGCCAGAAATCACCTGAGTCGCATCTGAAAATTGAAATAATGCGGCAAAAAATAATAAGCTTGATGCTAATTCAATTACAGGTGGATCAATACTGTAAAGCTTGGCGATAACGTCACTACCAATGATCGTAAGGGTGGCGGTAAAAGCCGCGATGCTGATCCCTAGAAAGAATGCGCATTGAGTAGCAACTTTGGCTTGCTCTGGGCTTTGTTCGCCTAATAAGTGCCCGATACGAATACTGGTAGCCATACCTATACTCAGGGGGATCATAAACATCAAAGCCGAAAAGTTCAGCGCCACCTGATGTGAAGCCACTACTATCGCGCCAAAGGGAGCGAGTAAAATAGCCACAGTGGCAAATAAGGTCACTTCGAAAAGTATGGTCATTGCAATTGGCAAACCCAACTTCAAACATTCGAGCATGTCTTGATAGTGAGGCCGATATAGCTTGGAATATAAATCATACTTAGCCAGTTTGTTAGATTTTAAGGTGTAAATCCAGGTGGCAACAAACATGGCAACAAATACTAAAGCTGTGGCTACTCCACAACCCGCTCCGCCCATTTCTGGTAAGCCAAATTTGCCATATATTAGAATATAGTTGGCAGGAATGTTGACCAGCAACCCAATGCCCATAATAAGCATACTGGGTTTTGTAATGGATAATCCTTCACAGTAGTTTCTTAGCACCTGATACAAAGCAAAGGCGGGCATCGAATATAAAATATAGCGAATGTAGTCGATGGTGATATAACGTAGGTCCTGCTCCATTTCAATGAATTGCATTAGAGGTTCAAAAATAAATGCAATGACAGCAGCAATGAGTGAAAAGCCTAATGCTAACCACAGCATTTGCTGAGTATAGTTGGCTACTTTATCAATTTGTTTGGAGCCATTAAAACGAGAAATGATAGGCGGCAACGCTAAGGTAATGCCTTGAATAAACACTATAATAGGCAGGGTGAATCCGACACCAATTGCTACCGCCGCCATATCTGTAGCTGAATAACGCCCGGCCATTATTGTATCTGATACACCCATTAAAGTTTGGGTGATTTGCGCCACCAACAAGGGCCAGGCCAAATGACAAATTGTTTTTAGTTCTTTTTTAAATGCCAAAACTGCTCTCTTAATATTGTTATCTTGTATTATTTCTGCGTAGCGACGAGCGCGGAACTCGACACTAAATCATTCGTATCTTCACGTTTTCACCCTGTTGCACGTCATTCGCTTCTTGCTCTAACAATATATAACAGTTGGCATTAGCGATTGAACTCATAATGCCTGAGCCTTGTTTGCCATTGGGTTTAACCCAAAGTTTACCTTGTTGATCGCGATAGAATATACCTCTTTGAAAATCAGCTCTTCCCGGTCTCTTTTTAATAAGGCACGAGGCTGTGGCAACAAAGTAGGGCTTTTGTTGAATAGTTTGGCCACTTAATTTTTGTAAGAGTGGCGTCACCAGTTGTTCAAATGTGACGAAAGACGATACCGGATTGCCGGGCAAGCCACAAAACCAAGCTTTTTCAAGTGCCCCAAAGGCAAATGGTTTACCGGGTTTAATGGCAACTTTCCAAAACTTGATGGAGCCTTGTTCATCGAGTATTTCTTTTACATAGTCTGCATCGCCTACCGATACCCCGCCGCAAGACAACACTAAGTCACAATGCTGGCCTGCTTGTTCGAAGACAGCTTTGAGCGCTATTTTATCATCTTTAACAATACCAAAATCAAACAAAGCAACGGGGAAGGCTTTAAGAAGTGCGGTAAGTGCAAAACGATTACTTTCATAGATAGCGCCTGCTTCAATAGGTTGACCCGGAGGGGTTAATTCATCACCCGTTGCAATTAGCCCGACCTTTAAATTGCGCACCACTGAAACTTCAGCAATACCAACGGATGCAATCAAAGCTAAAAATGCAGGGGTAAGCTTAGTGCCTTTAGTCACAACGATTTGGCCTTTTTGCAGATCTTCACCAGCTTTTCGCACACTGTTACCATATTCAGGTATTTGTTTAAAAACAATCGAATCGTGGAGAACCTCGGTGTTTTCCTGCATCACTACAGAATCCGCCCCTTTAGGGATAACGGCTCCAGTCATGATCCTTATGCATTGTCCTGCTAATATTTTTTTTCCATATGGTTTGCCTGCTAAAGCTGTGCCTACTAACTGTAATTGTTGGCTGTTAGTAAGATCTTCGCTGCGCATTGCATAGCCATCCATGGCCGAATTATCATTGGGTGGCACGTCAATGTTGGAAATCACATCTTCAGCTAGTACTCTGCCAAGCGCCTCTTCAAGCTCTATTGATTCACTTTCTATTATGGGTGTGACTTGATTGAGCATCTTAGAAATGGCGGATTGCACGGGTAAAAGTTTAGGGCTGTCGCAGGTTTCGATCATAGCTTTAATGTTTATTAGTCTGTATTGGTAAGAAAATAACTTTCGTAAAAAGCATCGGGCGCTCAAAGTCTTAATAAATTCAGTAAGTCACCGTTATCTTTTAACTAAAAGCGCGTTGTTTATAGCTTTTCTATTATGTAGCCTTTGGCTTTGAGTTTTGCCAAGACACTATCCTCTCCAGATAAATGTAAAGCGCCGACCAAAATAAACTCTGTAACTTGGTCATTGAGCATTGCTTCTATTTTCGGCAACCAATTATTGTTACGGGTCACTAGCATGTCTTGATAAATCTCTGGGTATTCATCTTTAAAAGGTGTAATGCCGACTTCGGCCATTCCTTGCATATCACCTGTAAGCCAAGTTGAGTGTAACTGAGTAAATATCTCTGGCATTTTAGCGATATCTTTTAAGGTGTATTTAATAATCTCATTAGGATCATCCCCCCCCATTTTCGCAAGAAAAGCCAGTTGCTCATCAGGTGTTTCTAACCAGCCTTGCTCTTTTTGTTGCGCCTTAGCCATTTTAGAGAAAAACATGTCCACTCCTTCACTGGTGTAACCCATAGCTTGCAATTCAACAAAGGTTAAAGAAATGGCGATGAAATTAGGTTTATGAGACGCAAAGGCTTGCATGGGGATTTGTCGTGATGACAAATGTATCGCCAAGGCTTTATAGGTCTCAGGATCTAAAACGGTATTAATGGTTGTACCATCGTTGTACATCATTTGGCTCATCATTTTTTGAGCAAATTCTGAGGAACTGGCCGCTTCCATATCGGTTTCAAACATGACTTTATCAGCAGCTTGATAAGCGATGTCATATTCATTGGGCAGCGGATAGTCATCGGGTGTAAGCACATGAATAGTACCGCCGATATACAGGCTATGCTCTTTGTTAGATATTTTCCAAACTGATGCCGCCTGTAGGCTAACAGAAAATATCAGACTGCTACCCAGAAAGAGGGCTTTTAATAACATCATTTTAATTACGCATTTCTTTGGTTGAGGTATGAGCCAAGAAGCATAGCCTTGCAGGGTTGTTTAACGCAATAGCAAACCATTGTTTTTAATAACCTTCTGTTAATCAATCAAAAGGCATAAAACAGGCAGGTAGACTACACTGAATTGACTAAATACCCTATAGGGTATAAGTCGAGGCTACAATCACACGCTGGTTTTATATTACTAGTAGTGAAATCTGGCTTCAGCTTCTGTTAACAAAAAAGGGACAACACATGTTAAGACGTCAATTTTTAAATGCTTTAGGGCTTACTGTTGGTACTGGCCTAGTGACACCTTCTACTCTTTTAGGCGCAACATCTGCTCCTAAAGCGGTCAATAATCCGATCCAAGCAGGCGACTGGACAGCTTTGCGGAATTTGTTTCCACTGACTCGCCAATATATTCAGTTATCAACATTTTTACTGGCATCACATCCAAAACCTGTGTCAGATGCCATTGAAAAACACCGTCGTGGCCTGGATGAAAATCCTGCCGATTATTGGCATCATCATTTTCAAACTATTGATGCTGATATTAGTCAGTCGGCGGCAGATTACATGGGCGGCAATGCTAAAGATGTCGCCCTGACAGATAGTACTACTATGGGATTGGGGATGATCTATAGCGGCCTTAAACTGAAAGATGGCGAAGAAATATTACAAACTGTCCATGACCATTATTCTACCGATATGTCACTCGCTCATAGAGCCAAGCGTACTGGTGCTAAGGTTAAGCGTATCGCCCTTTATGAAGATCCTGCAAAAGTTAATGTGACACAAGTGCAACAACGCTTAAAGGCGGCAATAAATACTAATACCCGTGTTGTGGCAGCCACTTGGGTGCATTCTTCGACTGGAGTAAAACTCCCAATTAGAGCTATGGCAGACACGATTACGGCCCTAAACAAACAGCGAAAATCTCATCAGCAGATATTGTTTTGTGTCGATGGAGTGCATGGTTTTGGTATTGAAGATCAGGATGTGAGTGAATTAGGATGCGATTTTTTTGTTGCCGGAACTCATAAATGGATTTTTGGCCCAAGAGGTACAGGCGTGGTGTGGGGAAATGAGCGTGCTTGGGCACAAAGTGAGCCTGTTATTCCAAGCTTCAGTGCCTCATATGCGGTGTGGATGGGGCAGATGACCCAAGATCAAGTGCCAGTAGGGGAGCATATGTCGCCAGGTGGATTTCATTCATTTGAACATCGCTGGGCATTACCCGAAGCATTCAAATTACATTTACAACTAGGCAAAGCCAATGTGCAAAAGCGCATCCATCAACTAAATGAGCAAACCAAACAAGGCCTAGCAAAGATGCCTCATGTGACACTTTATACCCCTATGGACAATGACCTTTCATCGGGGTTGACTTGTTTTGATGTGAAGGGATTACATGCCGATAAGGTGGTTAAAAAATTGCACGATAAGGGCATTATCATGAGCAGTACACCTTACAGAAATAGTTACTCGCGATTTGCGCCTTCGTTGCTTAACAATGAGCAAGAAATTGAACAGGCGTTGGCTGCAATAAACGCCATGGCATAACTCTTAATGATACTGGCAAGGGCAATGAGGATTATCAAAATTGCCCTTGTTTTATTTTAGAGCCTTTATTATATCTAACCGCATAAATAATCGTAAAAATTTACAGGAGAAAGCTGGAAGAATGGATATGCCATATTTAATTGATCCCAATGAAAATGTGGTAATACCAATCACTTACGGTGATTGGTATAATGTTTGAATCATCTAAAATAGTTAAATATATATAGAGGACTTCTATGTGTGGTTATATTGAAGTGAATGGCGAACGTCCAGATGGTATTAAGCAGTTCCCAGAAAAAGGCATTGCCGAGCAATTTTTTACCTCTTCATTTAAACGTTATTACCCCGCATTTGGTCAAGATCCTAATAAAACCATTGATATTATTATCGAAGAAGAAGGCGAACTAAAACAGGTGGCTGCAACTTGGTGGTTTGACTGTACTGACTCTGAATATGGCTTAAATGTTGGTTCAAGAACTACTTTTAATGCGCGAAACCTAACCAGCCCTTATTGGCAAAACCCTTTAAAATATAACCGAGCGATAGTACTGGCCACGGGATTAGGTGAGTCTAAAAAAGTAGGTAAAACTAAGCATCAATATTTTATGGAAAGCCAAGATGTATTTGTGTTGGCCGCTTTGTACCAAAAATTTAGTCATAACAGATACAGCTGCGCAGTGATCACCCGTGATATTCACCAGAAAATGGAACCGTACCACGACAAAGCTTTCCCGGGATTTTTACCCCATGATGATCGATTTTTAAAACTATGGCTTAGTCAATCTGTGCATCAACACGATGAAATTGACTTTATATTAAATCACCCAACTTTATTTCCAACATTAACAGTACAAAGGGTGAAAACTTACAAAGATAAAGTCCCGTACAAATCCTTCGAATCAGTTGTATTGCAATCGGATGTGGAACGAAAGTCACAAACAACACTATCCTAGAAGGTTATATCAATACTAGAAGGGAATGAATAATACAAATAACAAACATTAAAAAAGGCGTCTTAGACGCCTTTTGAGTTTTTACAATAACCCACGTTTTTAATAAAAACGCACTTTTGCTTCAATGCCAAACACTCTTGGCTGATTGACTATAGCGGTTAAGTTGTTGAAATCTATGGCGCCTTTTAGGTTTTCTTCGTCGGTGATATTACGTCCAAATAAGGCTATGCTGTAATCGTCGGCAAAGTTTTCATAGGCAATTCTTAAGCCGCCTTCAAAGTTGTCATTTGATTTAAATTCCATGGAACGATACAAGAATATATTGGTTTTACCTTGTACCGCCCAGTCAGTGTAGATGGAAATTTCTCCATCGTCTCCCACAGGAAACGCGTAACGTGCCGTAAAGTTAAAGATAGTTTCAGGTGCTTGAGGGAAGGGGTTGCCATCAATAGAGACTGAATAACCATCTGCGCTAGGGTCGAGTACAGTACAGTTACCTGTGAAGCCAATGCTAGGATCTGCGCCACATGGCAACACGGTTAACGAATCGTCTTTTATTTCAGTATGGTTGTAACTAAATCCAGCGGTGACGGTTAAATTATCTGTCACTAGATATTGAGCATCCACTTCAAAACCATAACCTGTGCCTTTGTCAGCGTTAATCAGTGCAGTATTATTAGCCCCACCACCAATTGCCGAAAATTGTATGTCATCAATTTCATATGAAAATGCTGCAAAGTTTATGCGTAAGGTATCGTCTAATAGATCTGACTTAACACCTGCTTCAATAGAATTAATGGTTTCAGAGTCTGCAACCGAAGGTGCGCCTTCAAAGGCTACATCACGGCCTTGTATTGTTTGGGCGCGAAAACCATTGGCAACACGACCAAATATTGAGGTGTTTGGGGTGATTCGGTAGTTGGCGCTCAGCTCCCAACTGACATGGCTGTCGTCTACATTAATGTCATCGTATTCTTGGATCGAAGCTGCGCCAATGACTAAAGCAAAGCCATTGACATTTTGTTCCCCTACGCTAAGGGATTTTTCATCATCGGTGTAACGCAGGCCACCGGTGATATTAAGTTTCTCATTTATGTCATAAGAAGTTTGGCCAAATATCGCCCATGTGGTGTTGTCGTGAAATACGGTTGAGGCGCCAAAAAAACCATCAATACTGGTGACATTAAATGATGACTCATAATAAAACGCCCCTACTTGCCAATTTAAGGGGCCAGCTATATCGCTAGCTAAACGAAATTCTTGGGTGGTTTGCTCTAAATCGTCTAAGTTATCCTGCGTCACCGCATCAAAGGCGATATTGCCAGGATAAGTTAGCTCAGTTGTGCCATCCCCATCTACATCAGCGGCTTCTTGTAGTACCACACCGCCGTCAATATCACCTACACCAGTACCTTCTGCATTTTCAATAGCTGTGATACTGGTAAAGGTCATATCTTCTAAACCGAATTCGAGCTTTAAAGACGCACCGTAGTTTTCATACTGTTGTGGGTTATTGTCGGCACCATTGCCATCAATATCGCCATCGTAGTAAACCACATCGCGGTCAAAATTTTGGTTAAGATCATTACTACCACGGGTTAAAGCGTTAGCACGGAACATAGATGCTGTTGCGTCTAATTCACGGCCATGTACATTTAAAAGGGCTGAAAAGTCTTCTGACGGCTCATACGCTAACTGCCCACGCCAGGCTTTTTCATCAAACCCGCCCATAACATTGTCTTGACCGGTATAGGCATTATCAATCCAATCATCTCGGTCTTGTGATAATACCGAGAACCGCCCAGATAGTTCATCTGTTAGGCTACCACCAACGGCACCTTCTACATTTAGAGTCCCAAAAGTTCCAACTCCTAATTTCACATAGGCATCAAATTCATCACTTGGTTTCACGGAATCAAACTTGACCATACCCGCTGTGGTGTTACGACCAAATAATGTACCTTGTGGACCACGTAACACTTCAACCTGTTCAACATCAAACAAAGGGAAGCTTTTTAATATTACGTTTTCTTTCACCACATCGTCCATCACAATAGAAACTGGTTGCGATGCTGCTAAGTCAAAATCAATATTACCTAACCCACGTATATAAAAGCGCGGGGCCACTCTGCCATTTGATGTTTCGGCGTATAGGCCAGGTACACGCACTGCTAAGGCAAGTATGTCTTCCCCGCCGGCAAATATATTCTCAAATTGTTCACCGTTTAAGGTAGCAATTGAGATAGGCACCTCTTGAATGCTTTGGGTACGTTTCTGAGCCGTTACGGTGATGGACTCTAATGCTCGTTCACTTTCTTGGGCAACTTGTGCAAATGAAAGTTGACTCACAAGAGCTGCTTGGATGCCAATTACTAAGGCGCTTTTGGTTAGTGTTTTCATGTGTGTCCAGTATTATTATATTAAAGGTCAAGTGAATTTGTATTTACTAAATTCCCTTCTTACTTAAAGGCCTATGTGTCCATACCTGATACAACCATCCGCACTTATAGCACTTTTTATTACTCTTTGTGAATAAGTTAAATGGACAGTATCTTTTCTAACGCACATTGTTATACCTTAAACTGTGCGACTAACTCATTTAATTGTTCTGCTAAACGGGCAATCTCACTCGTAGAGCTTCGAGATTGATTTGACGCTTCCGCATTTTCCCCAGCGATTTGTTTTACATTCATAACATTTTCATTGATGGTTTCAGAGACTGAACTTTGTTCTTCCGCTGTACTGGCGATTTGAATGTTCATATCACTGATGGCTTTTATTGCCTGGGTAATTGATTCGAGAGCGGCATTTGCTTCGCCAGTTTGCGTGACACAATGGTCTGCTTGTATCTTGCTCTGGTCCATTACTTCCACTGTGGTTTTTGTTCCGGACTGTAGTTTTTCAATGATGTTTTGGATTTCAGTCGTTGAGCCTTGGGTTTTTGCGGCTAGTGCTCGTACTTCATCGGCCACAACTGCAAAACCACGGCCTTGTTCACCCGCTCTGGCAGCTTCAATTGCTGCGTTTAATGCCAGAAGATTTGTTTGATCTGCAATGCCTTTTATTACGTCAATAATAGAGCTGATACTAACCACATCATGCTGCACTTCACTTAGCTTATCTGAAGAGTGATTAACATTTTCTGACAGTAAGTTAATTGACTTAATTGTTCTATCTACAACATTTGAGCCATTTAATGCTTCTTGATCTGCCTTTTTGGCTGCATCTGCTGCTATTGACGCGTTGTTGGCTACATCGTGCACACTTGTTGACATTTCTTTCATGGCAGTGGCGACCATTTCTGTCTCTGACTCTTGTTGACTTATACCGTTCGAGGTTTGCTCGGTTATGGCGGCAAGTTCTTCAGACACAGAAGCCAATTCGGTGCTGGCCCCACCAATAGTGGAAATCATTTGTTTAAGTCTGCTTGCAGTATTTTGTATTGCCTCTAGTAGTAGCCCTGTTTCATCTTTGGTTCTTACACCTACCTCTAGGGTTAGGTCACCTTGTGCTAATTGGTTGGCGGCATCAACCGCCTTTTGAATTGGTTTAGTGATAGCAATGGTGAGGAAATATGCGGCAAGCGAGCCTAGCACAACGGCAATGAATGACAGTATAAAGGTCAATTGAATGCTATTTTGTGTTTTTTCTTTAAGAGCAGGGCCAAGGGTATTTTGATCTTTCATAACCGATGATTTTACACCTTCGGCATTTTTTGCAATTTCTGGGCCTATGGTATCCAGTGTGTTTTGAATAATATTAATCCGCTCAACGATTAAATTATGGATATCATTCATGGCGAGAATATATTTGGCTTGGGTTTCATACAGGTTTGTCAATAACTGCCTACGTCTTTCATTTTGTAGGGATTTATCCAAATTAGTAAGGTCAGTTGCTAAGGTGCTTTTTATGTTTTGTAGCGCGTGATCAAAATCTTGCTCTTTGTTGGTTTGAAGATATCTCACCATAGATAGACGGCCTATTAGCAAGGTTTCTTGTACTAACCCTGCGAAATATGTGGCGCTGCTGTCTTTATCGTCATGGGCTGATTTAATAATGTTGTTGATTTGGGTGCTCATGGCCTCACCAAATGGGATCAAGCGAGTTTCATTTACCACATTTCTTTGCTCTACTAAACGCACCACTTTAGAGAACGCGTCTTCGTATGTAGTTAATGATACTGCAATTTTTTGAACTAAAGCGGCTCTTTCTGGTTTTTGGATTTCTTGTTTTGCTTCATCAAGTAAGCCATTCATTTGGGTAACATAATCATTATATTGCTGCAGGTCTGTATCACTTTTGGTAATGAGGTAATCTTTGACATTCATTCTTACCATCAACATGCTTGCTTGTAACTGGCCGGCCAAATTGGTATCCATAGCTAAGCCGCGATATTCATCTATGCCGGTTTCTGCATTTTTAAGGGAAAATATACCTTCTGCTAAAACAATCGAAAGCAGGATTAAGACCACCCCAAAACCCACTCCAATTTTGACCCCTAAGCGTAGATCTTTAAACATAGTATTTCCTTTCAATGAATGATTAATTTTTGCATGTGAATATATAATGAAACATTTTAAATAGTATAACTAGATAATATTGTCCAAAATGGTTTAATTAGGTGGCAACTATACCCTTACGTGACGTGCGACCTGAGTGCCGAAACGACCAACTATATAGGGTTCTGATGAAGTCAATTGGACTATGTCTATTGATATTAATTGGTAATAAATATAGTTGACAACGCCACTTAGTTAACTACATATGACTAAATTTCTTTAGGAATATTTTATGGCCGAGAATAAAACTCAAGTGTCACAAGCTAATGTTGTAGATTTTATACATGGAATAGAACATCAACAAAGGCAGGCTGACGCATTTGCATTATTAAATATTTTTGAGCAAGAGACTAAGCTAAAAGCTGTACTCTGGGGCAGCAGTATTGTTGGTTTTGGCAGCTACCAATATCAAACAGCCGATAGAAAGACACATCAATTTATGCGTACAGGTTTTTCACCTAGAAAGCAAAACTTGGTGTTGTATATCATGGTGGGATTTGGTGATTTTGATCAAACATTGCGAAGCCTAGGCAAGTTTAAAACGGGAAAGTCGTGTTTATATATTAATAAGTTGAGTGATGTAGATGAGCAGGTGTTACGTAAACTAATTCAACTGTCCCTTGATGAAATGGCTAGTCGCTATCCAGAATAATTATTCGGATTTAGGATAGCGTTTTTTAAGGCGTTGTTTCCACGCTTTAGAGACGGACAATCGCCACAAATAATTTAGGCCAAAATAGCCGATAGTGCTGAAGAAGAAAGAACACATTAAGCAACCTATTAAAAATGCTGGGCCAATGGTTTCAATACTGCGCATAACCCAATCCCAACTTAATTCAAAACTAAACTCTCTTTGTGGGGCGCCCATCACTTTGATCCCCAACAGATAAGCCCCGTAAAAAATTGGCGGCATAGTAAATGGATTACTTATCCAAACTGTTGCAACCGATAATGGTAAATTTACCCGTAAAGGAATGGCTAATGCTGCGGCTAGCCACATTTGAAATGGAACTGGCCAGAAGCAAAAAAACACCCCAACCGCAAAAGCCCCAGATGCTGAGCGTCTATTTAGATGCCATAAATTGGGATCGTGTAGCAGTGTGCCAAATAGCGCTAATATTTTATGTTCTTTGACATTTTGATGACTGGGCAATAAGCGCTTAATAAACTTTTTCAGAATAGTTCTCTATACTTTAATTTTGGGAAGCAAAGGAATGCTGTAGTCGTGATTATGGACAGTAAACTAATTAGTTTTATTGGGGCGAGTTTCACGAGTCTATTATGGACAAGTCTGCCTTCGGTCTTTTTCACTGTACTACTACTCATTTTCGCTTGCCTATTACTAACAAAGTATCAACGACACTATCAATACCTTGGCTATTTTTTACTTGGTATAGTCTGGATGGCGAGTGTAGGACATTGGCAATACTCTTTGCAACTTTCTTCAAAACAAACCAGTCAGCCTGTACAAATAATAGGCACGGTAAAAAGTGTAGTGATTGCCAAGGAAAATATCCGTTTTAACGTACAGGTCAAACAGATTAATGAACAAGTTCTGTTTTATTCTAAGACTTTTCGCCTTAGCTGGCGTGAACCAAATTGGCAGGTACAACAGGGACAGCAGGTGAAACTTCTGGTCAAAGTAAAGCCTCCTCATGGCTTAGGCAACGAAGCTGGCTTTAACTATCAACAGTGGCTTTTTAGCAAAGGTATAGTGGCCACAGGCTATGTTAAATCTCATCCTGATAATCATCTTATAAGTCACAAAACAAGCGTTCGACAATCCCTATTGAATCGCATGTTAGCTTTAGATTTGCCAAACAGGACGTGGTTGGCCGCTTTAACTTTTGGCTATCGAGGCTTGTTGCAACCCGAAGATTGGCAGTTAGTACAAAAAACCGGAGTGGCGCACCTAATTGCTATCTCTGGTTTGCATTTGGCGCTTGTGGCCAGTTTAAGTTATGTCTTGATAGCTTGGGTATGTGGGGGCCTACTTAGCCGGATCCCTAGATCGCACCATTTTAATCTGCATAATTTGGCTATGGTGTTAACACTGGGTACGACATTCACTTATTCAGCTTTAGCGGGGTTTGGTTTGCCCACCTTAAGAGCGTGGATAATGTTGCTTCTATTTAGTGTCTGTTTTGTCTGTCATATCCATTTAGGCGTACAACGGGTTATTCTGCTTGGGTTGAGCACCTTTGTGTTGCTTTTTCCATTAAGTATTTTTGGCCTTAGTTTTTGGTTAAGTTTTTTTGCTGTTGCCATGATTTGTTTTGTCTTTTGGCGCTGGCCAGTGACAAAAAACGGGTTTTCGTTAGGGGCAATGTTGTCGGGCATGCTTAAAGTACAGATCTGTTTGACTGTATTGATGTTGCCGTTAATCGCCTGGCAGTTCTCCTATATCTCTTGGGTTTCTCCTTTGGTCAATATTATTGCCGTGCCAGTTGTGACTATGGTGTTGGTACCTATTTGCCTACTGGCTGTTATTTTTTTAGTGATACAACCCGACTGGGCTTATTGGCTATTTTATGCTGCAGATAAAACCGTGAATTATGGCCTTAGGCTGCTTAACTTAGTACTTGAGTGGGAGGCAGCCTACTTAGACTTGGCGGCAATGCCGGCTTTGGTTTGGCTAGCTGTATTTTTGTTTGTTTTGGGTTGTTGCTTGCCGGCTTATTGGTTGCGAAAAAAATATCTAGGCGTGTTGTTGGTGCCACTTCTGAGTTACTTGTTCACGGAACAACATAACTCATGGCAGGTTGATGTATTAGATGTTGGCCAAGGTGTGGCCGTACTTATTAGCAAAAATAATCATGTGATTATCTACGATGTAGGCGCACATTATCCATCAGGTTTTAATATGGCCGACAGCGTGCTGTTACCTATTTTACAAGCCAGAGGGGTATCAAATGTGGATATAGTATTTATTAGCCATAACGACAATGATCATGCTGGCAGTTTAGGGCAGCTACTCAAAAATATCTCGGTATCACAGATTTTGAGCAATCAAGATAGCTGTATCAAGGGGCTCGATATCCAGTGGCAAGGATTAACAATTCAAGGTGTTTGGCCAGACAATGCTAATCATCATAGTGATAATAATGGCTCCTGCGTGATCAAAGTATCTGACCAATATCACAGTGTTTTATTACCTGGTGATATTGATAAGAGTATTGAAAAACAACTCGTCGCATTTGCCCCCCAAACACTGCAGGCGGATATTTTAGTCGCTCCTCATCATGGAAGTAATACTTCGTCCTCTGATGCGTTCATCGGTACAGTTAAGCCTGAATATGTTGTTTTTAGTCAAGGTTTTATGAATCGGTGGCGCTTTCCTAGACAAGAAGTGATAGCTAGGTATCAGGCTAACAACGCCATATTATTTTCTACTTCTCATTCTGGGCAGGTGGTTTTTAGGATGTTATATGATCTGCCAGATCCTATTAGAGTTGCAACCTATAGGCAGGATATTCGTCCATATTGGTATGCAAATTTTCCTCGAAAATAATAAAATATCCTATTGATAGTTGGGGATTTTCGTCCTAACAGTTACACTATCGAAGTTTTCCACTTTCATCAGATAACTGTTATTTAATGAGCATACAGACAGACGCTAGCCCTCAAGTACCATCCAATATATTTAAACGATTTCGTGTTTACTTAAAAGACTTTAAATTTGCGTTTTTTATTGCCGTCATCGGCATGATTGGTTATTCAGCTATTGATGTTGCGGTAGTGGCGCAGCTCAAACCTATAGTGGATGACAGCTTAGGCAATGGGGATTATCAGTACCTACGAGCCGCGGCTTATTTTATTGTGCCAATTTTTGTTTTACGGGGCATTTTTAATTTTCTAGGTACCTATACAGTGGCCTGGATCGGTAATCATGTGGTGATGCAGTTGCGTCAACAATTGTTTAGTCGTTATATGCACTTGCCTGTTGAGTTTCATGACAACAACGGTACAGGTCAACTTATTTCTAAGGTGATATACGACACCGAACAAGTTTCAAATGCGGCAGGTAAAGCTTTATTAATTTTGGTAAGAGATGGCGCCTTTGTTATTGGATTATTGTTTGCGATGTTCTATTACTCTTGGCAGTTATCGCTAATCTTTATATTAATTGGGCCATTAGTAGCAGTGATTGTGTCTGTGGTGAGTAAACGCTTTAGATTGGTGAGCAAGCGAATACAAGATGCCATGGGCGGCTTAACTACTAGTGTTGAGCAAGTCATTAAAGGCCACAAAGTGGTACTGATGTTTGGAGGGCAGCAAATTGAAGATAAGCGCTTTGCCGAGAAAAACAACAATAATCGCCAGCAAAACATGAAATTAATTGTTGCCAGAATTCTCAGTGTTTCCTCGATACAAGTCATAGCATCTATAGCATTGGCTGTGGTGTTGTATATCGCCAGCTTCCCAAATCTAGTGGAATCCTTGACCCCAGGTGTGTTTGTGAGTGTGGTGGTGTTTATGACCATGTTATTAAAACCTTTAAAACAGCTAACAACAGTCAATAGCGAGTTTCAAAAAGGCATGGCAGCCTGCGTAAGTATTTTTGCCGTGTTAGATCAGCAAGTTGAAGAGGACAAAGGCACCCTTAGCATGTCCAGAGTTAGAGGTAAAATAGACTTTGAAAACGTCACATTTACCTATCCCAGCAAAGCAGAGGCAGCCCTTAAGAATGTATCATTTTCAATGCTGCCCGGACAAACTATAGCCTTAGTTGGGCGCTCGGGAAGTGGAAAATCGACTATTTCGAGTTTGCTAACACGGTTTTATGATAACCAAGTGGGTGAAATTAAATTGGATGACGTGTTGTTAAAATCCATCCCGCTAAAGGATTTAAGACGACAGTTTGCTTTAGTGTCGCAGCAGGTGGTGTTATTCAACGATACCATTGCTAACAATATCGCTTATGGTGCGCAGGCTAAAGTGAGCCGCCAACAGATATTGGACGCAGCGAAAACCGCCCATGTAATGGAGTTTCTAGAACAATTACCTGAAGGTTTGGATACAGTGATAGGTGAAAATGGGTTGATGTTATCAGGTGGTCAGCGTCAACGATTAGCTATCGCCAGAGCGCTGTTGTTAGATGCGCCTATTTTGATATTAGACGAAGCGACTTCAGCGTTAGATACCGAGTCAGAAAGACTGATCCAAGACGCCCTCGAGCAGTTACAACAAAATCGTACTAGCATAGTGGTGGCTCATAGGTTGTCGACCATAGAAAATGCCGACAACATTTTAGTGATCGAACAAGGGCAAATCATCGAACAAGGCACTCACCAACAATTGTTAGGACAAAATGGTATGTATTCACAGCTGTACAACATGCAGTTTGGTGAAGAGACAAAACCAGTATGACGTGGCTTGATAATATGTGGTATTCACCGAGTTGGTACCATTGGCCGGTTATTCTCATTCTATTGCCATTGACCCTGCTGTTTGGGTTGTTATCTTGGTTGCGAAGAGTGTTATTTCGACTGCAAATTATGCTCTCTGTTGATATAGCAGTGCCGGTTATAGTAGTGGGTAATATCAGTGTTGGAGGCAGTGGCAAGACCCCGCTGGTGGTGAATTTAGCCAATCTGCTTAGGCAAGCAGGGTACCATCCAGGGGTGCTAAGCCGAGGTTACGGGGGGAAAAATGCTCAATACCCTATGGCGGTTCAACAACATAGTGATGTGAATGTAGTAGGGGACGAAGCTATATTAATGCGCCAGCATGTGAATTGCCCTTTAGTGGTGGATCCTATTCGGTCAAGAGGCGCGCAATTGTTAGTACAACATCATAAGTGTGATGTGATTATTTGTGATGATGGGTTACAACACTATGGATTAAATCGAGATATCGAAATAGTGGTGATAGATGGCAAAAGACGCTGTGGGAATCAACTACTATTACCAGCAGGCCCGTTGCGTGAAGGTGTATGGCGGTTAGAAAAAGCTGATTTTTTGGTGTTAAATGGTGGGGTAGCCTCGAGTGGCGAACATTTGATGACATTAGAGGCGGGCAAACTAATCAATGTAAAACACCCGAGTAAAAGCCTTTCACTGAATGATCTAAATAGGCCAGTAACCGCACTAGCAGGTATTGGTAATCCGCAGCGATTTTTTTCGCTACTAGAAAAAAAGCAAATGACACTAAAACAACAATTGAGTTTTGTGGACCATCATGCTTTTAGTGCAACAGATATTCCAAGTGGACCTGTCATCATGACAGAAAAAGATGCGGTAAAATGTACTCAAATAGCCCATGATGATTGTTGGTATTTGCCCATCAGTGCTAGATTAACTACCCAATTTGAATCGCAATTATTGCAAAAACTGCAGCAAGTGGTTGCAGATAAAAAAACACATAAGAGAAAATAATGGCCTTTGACAAAAAATTATTAGATATATTAGCCTGCCCAGTTTGTAAGGGAAAATTGCAGCATCAAAATAAGCAGGCACAACTCATCTGTAAATTTGACCGTTTGGTTTATCCCATTCGAGAAAATATCCCAGTGTTATTAGAGACGGAAGCGAAACACCTTTCTAGTGAAGAAATGGAACAGTTATTAAATAAAGACTAGTCCTTGGCGCTGGCCAAGTTTATTGAAGAGACATACCTATGCAATTTAGCGTTATTATTCCTGCCCGATATGCGTCAAGCCGTTTTCCTGGTAAACCCTTAGTGTCAATCCACGGTAAACCTATGGTGCAACACGTATATGAGCGCGCCCAAGAATCTGGCGCCAGCAATATTTTGGTGGCCACCGATGACGTTAGGATAGCCAAAGCCGTTGATGATTTTGGTGGCAAATATTGTATGACAGGCGCGCACCATGACTCGGGCACCGAGCGTTTGGCCGAAGTGGTGGATTTACAGAATATGCTGTCTCATGAGTTGGTGGTGAATGTACAAGGTGATGAACCTTTTATTCCCGCTGAAAATATTCAACAAGTTGCTGAGAACCTTCATAATCACCAACAAGCAGAAATGGCAACATTGGCGGTAAAAATAACAGATGTTGAAGAAGCCTTTAATCCCAACTCAGTCAAAGTGGTGATTGATAAACAAGGCTACGCCATGTACTTTTCTCGAGCGACCATTCCTTACGATCGGGCGCGGTTTTTAGATGCGGATGATATTGACGAAATAGGGGACTTCTACTTAAGACATATTGGGATTTACGCATATCGCGCTGGATTTATTAAACAGTATATAAATATGTCGCCATCTGGACTGGAACAAATTGAGTCCTTAGAACAACTTAGAGTGCTTTGGCATGGTGAAAAAATTCATGTTGAAGAAGCCAGAGTGACGCCACCTATTGGCATTGATACACCAGAAGACTTAGCTAAATTATTAGCAACTCAAAAATAAGGAACAACTATGGCAACTGTGGTTATTACCGGCGCCAATCGCGGCATTGGATTAGAGTTTGTAAAACAATACATCGCCAATGGCGACAAAGTGGTTGCCTTGTGCAGAAATACCAGTGATGAATTAAGTCAATCCGGCGCGCGAGTAATCGATAATGTTGATGTGGGTAATCCTGAATGTTTAGAAAAAATATTGCCTACATTACACGACCTTAAAATTGACTTATTAATTAATAATGCCGGAGTGCTTGCTAATGAAACCTTAGAGGATATGTCTGCGGCTACCATTGAATACCAATTTAGAGTGAACGCTTTAGGGCCGGTGCTGGTGACCCAACTGCTAAAACAGCAACTTACAAAAGGCGCTAAAGTGGCGCTGATCACTAGCCGCATGGGCTCTGTTACCGATAATACCTCTGGCGGTCGCTATGGTTATCGTATGTCTAAAGCCGCTTTGAACATTGCCGGCGTGTCTTTGGCTCATGATCTTAAACCTCAAGAAGTGGCTGTTGCCATATTACATCCCGGATACGTGCAAACTGAAATGGTCAACAACGGTGGCGATATTAGCCCAGCCGTTGCTGTGGAACGGCTAATGCAACGAATTGACGAACTAACCTTAAACAACTCTGGTACTTTTTGGCACGCCAATGGCGAAGTGTTGCCTTGGTAATTAACCCGAATTCGGGTTAATTATACAAAACTGGCATATTGAAACTTGTGTAGTAGATGAGTTTATTGGCGATTTAATACCGACATTACTTCGATTTACAGAATTTACTGGGGGCACATCGATTAAGCTTCAGCAATTATCCAAAAGCCATACAAGGTCAAAATATACAGACATCAAACACCGCCTAGGCAAAGCGATTTTGAAGGTAAGTAATGATTTCTTTAGAGTCGTATAACCACTCAACCCCCTCTTCTTTTTCAATGCGAAGACATGGTGTTTGAATTTTACCGCCACCTTGAAGCAATTCCTCTCTAAATGGCGAGCCTTGTGAGGCATTGCGTTTAACTATGGGTAGATTAAGTTTATGCATGGCTCTGCGGGTTTTAATACAAAAAGGGCAGGCAAAAAACTGAAACAAAGATAACTTTTCAAGTTCGGCTTCTACTCGTTGCTGTGCTTCAGGTGCGCGTTTTAGCTTTGCGCCGCGGGTGATAAAATCAACGATGGCAATAAAGCCACCTAATAGGTTACGGATCAGGTTAATTATAAGTTTCATCTTTACATCTTATTGAGAGAGTTGCGCGAATATATGATAATTATACCTTTGACTTCACTAGGTTTCTTGAGTTTATTAACGAATAGAAATTAAAGGGCGAGAAAACTATGAAAACAATCGAAATATATGCGGAGCCTATCGCTTTGTATCAGGTATTAAAATTAGAAGCGCTGGTGTCTAGTGGTGGTGAAGCAAAACTCGTCATAGATGATGGCCAGGTGTTGGTGAATGATATAGTTGAAACCAGACGTCGTAAAAAAATACTGTCGGGTGATACCATCGAATTTAACCAAGAGCGTTTTAAGATAGAATTAAAGTGATATAGTAAAACCTTCGATTATCGGTAGGCCTTTTTATGTCAAATAAACTCAGTGCTCTCGACCTTGCCTTTTTATCTTTAGAAAAACAATCCACACCTGTCAATGTTGCTAGTTTGGCAATATTTGAAATTCCTAAGGGGTATAAAGGTAATTTCCCTAAAGATTTAATAGATCAACTTGAAATCCAGCCAGCAGGCCCGCCCTTTAACCAAAAATTAAGCCATGTGAGCACTTCTAGAATGCCTAGTTGGGTAACCGATGAGGAGTTTGATATACATTATCACGTGCGCCATTCGGCCTTACCAAAACCGGGCAAAATGCAAGACTTGTTAGAACTGGTGTCGCGCCTACACAGTCGATTGCTCGATAGAGAGCGCCCTCTGTGGGAGTTTCACTTAATTGAAGGTCTAGAGGACAATCAATTTGCCTTATATATGAAAATGCACCATGCCGCCATTGATGGTATGGGTGGTATCGAATTGATGGAAGCTTGTTTGCGTCAAGCTGCTACAGATGAAGTGCGAGCACCTTGGGCTGGTCTGAATACTAAGCCTAAGTCTAAGGCGAGTAATTCGTTATCTTTAAGCGCAAAAGCGGTTAAGCTTGCGGATCAAGTCAAAAATAGAGCGGGGCTAGTACAAGACCTATCAAAAATGTTTTGGGATCAAGGTCTAAAAGCAACAGGTATCAGCAATAACACCTCTCCTGTTCCTTTTTCTGCACCAAAGTCTATTTTTAACGTACCTATTACGGGAGCTAGACGTTTTGCGGTTAAGTCCCTGTCTTTGTCAGAGCTCAAGGCTGTCGGTAAGCAGGCCAATGCTACAGTAAACGATATTGTTTTAGCTTTATGCTCTGGAGCGTTACGTAAATATATGCAAGATAAAGGGGCAATGCCTAAAAAGTCTCTGATTGCATCAGTTCCAGTGTCGGTACGTCAGATGAATCGAACTGGTAATCAAATTACTTATGTCACCGCAGATTTAGCGACAGATGAAGCGGATACCATGACGCGACTCAGTAAAATTGGGGCCTCAACCCAAGATGCCAAACAGGAGTTAGGCACAGTGTCTGCCGATGCGGCAACCAGTTTTGCGGTGATAGCGCAAGGTTTAGTGGCGGTGATGAATCAGCTCAACATGACAAACTTATTACCTCCTGCGGCCAATGTCACCATTTCGAATGTACCTGGGCCAAGAAAGCCATTGTATTTTGGTAAGGCAAAATTACTCGCAAGTTATCCGTTATCGGTATTAATTGATGGACAATCTTTGAATATTACTGTTGTTAGTTATTGCGACTCTATAGGTTTTGGCTTAATGGCCTGTCGAGATGCCATTCCCGATGTTGAAAAAATTTCTGAGTATATTGATGAAGCAATGGATGGCATTAAAGGCGGGATCTACATGCAAGGGTTATTGCAAAACAAAGAGTGATCTGTCCTCTAAACTTAAATTGCGGGCTTTTTTGGTGGTTTTGTTCCCTAATAATCAGGTTACTATTTAGTTGCTTATACTCTATCTATATGAAATTTATATACAAATTAATTCTGTTTAATATCAGTCTTGTCTGTATTTGAATTTGTTATTAGGATACGCGCGTATTTTGAAAGTGAATAGAGTGAAAAATGAGGTTTAAGTTACTTATAACAATGTGGGTATCCATATTGTTTTTGTTAGTCATCAACAACGCAGATGCTAAAGAAAAAATTACCGTCGCTTTTGGAGAAGTCTTAGCGCCTTGGGTATTGTCCGACTCAAATAGAGGGATTTTAGTGGATATGTTTGAAGCCGCTATGGTTCCATTAGGCTACGAAATAGAATACCTATATTTACCTTATGCTCGACGCACTAAGGCTTATATCGCAGGAGACGTTGATATTTCTTCTGATATGAATTTAAACACCATTAACGAGTATGAGTTGCAAGGGTTTCTGTCAGATATCGCTTATTCCTATAAGAATTTTGCATTTAGTTTGCGTAAAAATAATTACAAGTTTAGCCAGCTTAGTGATCTTGAAAATCAAAGCCTGCTCTCTTGGCAAGATGCTGCGGTTCATTTAGGAAAAGCCTACGCTGAGATGGTCAATAATCATCCTCAATATGCTGAAACCTTTGATCAATCAAATCAAGTCAAAATGTTGTTTTTAGAGCGCTATGAAGTGATCCAAATGGATGCGCATATTTTTGCTTATTACCGCGCTAAATTGGCAAAGTCGTCTGTTATTGATGTATCCCAACAAGTTGACCGTTTTGCCTTGTTTGGTGCTAGCGATAACGGTTTTTTGTTTAAGTCAGAAAAATACGGGACGATTTTAATAAGCAACTTAAATGGTTAAAATCGACTGGACAATATAAAAAAATATTTAATCGCTATAAATAAGTGTAATAAAAATATTAACAATCAATTATTTAGGTGTAATTGAGGAAAATGCAATACTGTCATCTACCACTGAAGAATAACTTAGGCTTATTCGATCGAGAATATAGTTTTGATAGAGTTTCCAAGGTTCTCTAAGTCCGACCTATTCTCCAGCATGTTAATAATAAACGGATGCTCGAGTGGTATAAGCCTTTCAAATGAGGCATCAGGCTTAATC
>NZ_CAKZKO010000119.1 GCF_937123705.1 uncultured Paraglaciecola sp.
CCTAAAATAATATGCGCACCGATCTCTTCTACATCACGAGGTAGCATCCCCTTAACAGTGCCATAGGTTCCAACAGGCATGAACGCCGGTGTTTCAACTGTGCCGCGCGGAAACTTCAGCCGGCCACGACGAGCCTGACCATCACTATTGTCTAATTCAAACTCCATAAAGGTCTTTCGACTCATGGATTAACCTCTTGATTGTTTTGCGGCAACACAAACATCGCATCACCATAGCTAAAAAAACGATAGCGGTTTTGAACCGCCGCTTGGTAGGCATTTAGCACATTCTGCCAGCCGGCAAATGCACTGACTAACATAATCAATGTCGATTCAGGCAAATGAAAATTAGTCACCATCGCATCAACACTTTTAAACTGGTAACCGGGATAAATAAAGATATCACTATCACCGGCAAAGGGCTGCAATTGCCCCGACTGAGAGGCCGACTCTAGGCTGCGCACTGACGTTGTGCCAATCGCTACCACCCGGCCACCGTTCCGGCGAGTCTCAGCGACTTGATCACACACAGCCTGACTGACTTCAATATACTCTTTATGCATCACGTGATCAGTAATATTATCCACTCGCACTGGCTGAAAAGTGCCCGCACCTACATGCAGAGTCACAAAACAACGCTCAACACCTTTCGCCTCACAAGCCGATAAAAAAGCTTCAGAAAAATGTAAGCCTGCAGTGGGTGCGGCTACCGCCCCATCACGACAACCAAACACAGTTTGATAGCGCTCACGGTCGTCCAACTCATCTTTTCTATCAATATAAGGCGGCAAAGGCATATGACCTATGGCTTTCATCACCTCAAAGGCATCGCCACCAGCAATAAACTCAAGCTCAAACAAAGCATCATGACGCCCTAATACCTTTACCTTAGCAGCAACCTCATCGGCATCAGCGTCGGCACACAAGTACAGCTCTGCACCTGGCTTAGGGGATTTACTCGAACGCACATGAGCCAATACACGGCTGCTATCAAGCACTCGCTCAACCAAAATCTCTATTTTGCCACCCGTGGCCTTTCGACCCCACAACCGAGCAGGTAAAACACGGGTATCGTTAAAGACCAATAAATCACCGGGGTTTAACAGCGCTAACAAATCAGTAAATGATTGATGGTCCACCGCGCCGGTCTGGCCATTTAATGCCAATAAACGACTGCCCTCTCTATCAATGGTCGGATAGCGAGCAATCAATTCGTCGGGCAGGTCGTAATGGAAGTCAGATAATTTCATCGCACATAAACAGGCTAAAATAAGGCGCGCAAGACTACCGCAAAAGGCCCCGTCAAACCACAGAAGTGCGTGGTTTTTGAACAACCTAGGATTAATTTAAAGAAAATGATTAAAAGTTTTGACCTTTTGATCGCGATTGATATAATTCGCGCACTTTCTAGGGCAGCAGCCCAAAAGACTGTGCCAGCGTGATGAAATTGGTAGACATAGGGGATTCAAAATTCTCAAGCGATTTTGTATCCCAAGTGAAAATTAAGCTTTTCTGTGGTGTACCTGTGAAAGGATTTGCGGGTAGTATAAAAAAGGACTGTCGGCAGACAATAAATGTATTTAGTGCCAGAGTGGTGAAATTGGTAGACACAGGGGATAAGCGAAAGCCAGTGTCTTTAAAAAACTGAGTCCCCCTTGTGAGTAATCGCAAGTGAGAAAAACTGGATGAATTGCTGGAAACTCTAAGTCTAGAAATAGATAGGACAATCAGCAGCCAAGCCGTCTGAGACGGAAGGTTCAACGACTACCTGAGCTATTGCGAAATAGCTTAATAACAGGAAGTAGCTTGGATTAGAACCCAAGTGAAACAGCGTCCAGCTCCTAAATACATTTAGGATGATGATATAGTCTGGCTAACATCGAAAGATGATAGGTTAATGTCAAAATCCCCCGCCTTCACGGGTGTGCCGGTTCGAGTCCGGCCTCTGGTACCATTTTTCCCCCACCTAAACGCAACGGATTATTTTCGGCCATCGGCTCAGACTAGCGCCTTGGGATACACTGGGGATACAAACTGGAGTAATTCCGATACTCGTCGAGTAATGCTAGATAATACATCTAACAATATGCAATAGGCTCAAGATGCAAGGAATTGCATATGGGTAAACCATCCTTTCAATGGAACCGTACGCTGAGTAAGAAACCGGTAGCATCTGGACTATTCAAATCCTGAATAACACCGCCCTCTAGTACCCAGCGCCCTTGTGTCCACTGCAGGCCCAAGGTGAATTGATGAACAACCGAAGCACCCTTTAGCCAGCGGCCACCCAGCTCAACAAGTCCATACACCTCTGACTGAATCCCCCACTCTGGATACACCGCTGGGATCAATCTATGCTGCCAGGATAGATCATAGCGTGCAGAATCCCGCCGATCACCGGTTCCTCGCTGATATAGAGCATCAATATCCCATTCGTTCTCATCCCGAAACCAGGTAGCTACTGCACCAGTTTGAAACGCCCCATCACGTGAGCTATCTGTTGGAATCACTGCACCGCCCAACAAGCCCAGACGACGCGTTCCTTTAGGTTCATCTATCTGAGAAACAACCTGTCGGTATAGCAGGCTAAAATCCCCTAGCTTTTTATCATCGCTAGATGACAGGCGGTAGGGAACACCAAATAACAGCGTCTTTCTGTGATCGATACCATAGGCCAGGTTGGCTGTTAACTGGTTAACATTGGATTCATTGTCGTGGCTAACAACACCGCGCAAGACAGTACCACCCTTCTCTACCGGTAGCGCCACGAAAGAGTGCAAACCCATACCCAAGGCGCTCGACTGGAAACACAGCCCAAGCAGACCGATCCACAGTGGTGTCGCCCATTTATTTGACATGGACTTTGACCGGTGTAAATCCGGAATCAATGATTGCCTGTTTGATTGCATCAATATCGGCCTTTTTATCACCAGTATCGACCCTAACCTTTTTGTTTTTTAAGCTAACATCTACCTGAGTAATTTCAGGTAACTTGCCCAGTTTACGTTGCAAACTATCGACACAGAACGCGCACGTCATACCGTAGATATCAATTTCCAAAGTCTCAGAAAATGCTGTGGCGGGCAATGCAATGCCCATTAACAGTATCAATAAGGTCATGGTTTTCATCTTAACCTCCCTAAACACCCAAAAGGTTCCTGAGGGGCAATAACAAAAAGGCAGCAGAAAATCCTACTGACCATACCGCCAAGGCCAGAAAAAAAATGCGTCGATTCCAGGTTTGTGCTCGTTTACAACGATCAACCAAAACTGGATCAGCGGGACAACTGACAGGGCTTTTCCAGAGCACCCATGCAGCAACCCCCAAAATCAGGGCTGAACCACCAAACATCCATGACTCATAGGATGCCAACGCGACTAACACGGGAAATTGGCTGGTTAAGGACGCTACGACTGCCCCCATACCAATGCTGACCAAAAGAATGGGGAGTGCACAGCAAAGCAAGGTGCCAGTGGAAGCAAAGAGAGCCAACCACCCCAACGCTTTTTTGGAGCCCTCGCCAGATTCCCTATTCATCGACAACATCCCGTTTTTTCGCCGGATTTATTGGCCTTCTGGATCGGTGGACAGTGAATACTGCCATAAGAACAAAATACGCAGCAGTCGCCCGCCACAGGCTTCAATACCACAGAACACTGGGGACATTGAAAGAAATACATGCAGGCGTCTTCCGGCATAATTTCCACTGTTTTGTGGCCACATTCAGGGCAGATCAGCTCAGATTCAAGCATGGTTGTCATCGGCATACCTCTATCATTTTGAGCCACTAGT
>NZ_CAKZKO010000120.1 GCF_937123705.1 uncultured Paraglaciecola sp.
TGGCGTCCCCAAGGGGATTCGAACCCCTGTTACCGCCGTGAAAGGGCGGTGTCCTAGGCCTCTAGACGATGGGGACACAGAATATGTGTCACTAGGACAATCGATTAGTTTAACTCACATCCTGAGCTTTTAAGGTAATGGCGTATAGTACAAATAAAGACTCGAGCTTTATGTGTTACGCTATTTTCTCGGTAAAACCGCCTTTAACTAAAAAGTTAAATGGCGTCCCCAAGGGGATTCGAACCCCTGTTACCGCCGTGAAAGGGCGGTGTCCTAGGCCTCTAGACGATGGGGACAAAAATCTTGTTGCAAAGCAAGCTTTGCAGATTTTTGTAGGCAAGATGAGCTCGCGAATCGCGCGACCTTATTTTTGATGCTTTACAAAAACCAAAATTCTTATCTATCTTTTCATCTACTGGCCTAGGTGGTAGTAGAGAATCCTTGATATTGGTGGAGCCAGGCGGGATCGAACCGCCGACCTCTTGCGTGCCACGCAAGCGCTCTCCCAGCTGAGCTATGGCCCCTAACTTATCTCGTTTGAAGTAAGTAGGTGTCATTCCTTGACAGCGGGGCGCATTCTAGGCATCTGCCCTTTTTATGTCAACGATTTTTTTAAGAATTTTCTCTGTTTGCTATATATTCCAGCGCTTTGTTTATACGTTGTTCAATTTGTACAGGTTTTAGTAAATTTAAAGTTAGATCTAACGAGGGTGAATTACCCGCACCTGTCACCGCAACACGTAAAGGCATCCCCACTTTTCCCATACCAATGTTTAGTTCTTCAGCTGTTTGATTTATAGCATGATGAATCGATTCAACATTCCACTCGGTCAAGGCAGATAATTTGCCTTGTACAACTAACAAGGCCTCTTTTGCAACGGGGCGTAAATGCTTTTTAGCGGCTTTTTCATCGAACCCATCATAGTCTTGATAAAAATATCCACTGATTTGGGCCATTTCTTTTAAAGTTTTAACACGGTCTGCTTGCACACTGATCACATCTTCCAGTGCTGGACCTTGGCTTACATCTATGCCTTGCTGCATAAAGTGCCATTTAGCGTGTTCTGCTACGTCTTTAGCTGGTAGTGCCTTCATATAATGTTGATTTAACCAGATAAGCTTATCGGTATTAAACGCCGAAGCCGATTGACCTATGGCATCCAAAGAAAACAACTCAATCATTTCATCAACTGAAAATACTTCCTGATCGCCATGAGACCAGCCAAGGCGCACCAAATAATTCAATAGCGCTTGAGGTAAATAACCCTCATCCCTAAATTCCATCACTCCAACCGCATTAGTGCGTTTTGAAAGCTTCTTACCATCGTCGCCCAAAATCATAGACACATGGGCATACTCAGGAATAGGCGCGCCTAATGCCTGCAAGATATTGATTTGCCTTGGTGTGTTATTAATATGATCTTCACCGCGTACTACATGGCTAATGCCCATATCCCAATCGTCCACCACCACACAAAAATTATAAGTAGGCGCACCATCAGAGCGGCGAATAATCAAATCGTCTAATTCGCTATTAGCAATTTCAATATCGCCGCGAATATGATCCTTAATTACCACGCTGCCTTCTAACGGAGTTTTAAAGCGAATAGCAAAAGGTTGATCCGTTGGATGATCGGTGCGGTCGCGCCACGTACCAGGATAACGTGGTTTTTCACCCTTAGCTTTTTGTTCTTCACGGATAGCATCCAACTCTGCAGCAGGCATAAAACACTTATAAGCTTTACCTTCAGCTAACAATTGGTCAATCAGTTGATTATAACGGTCAAATCGCTGAGTCTGGTAAAAAGGCCCTTCATCCCAATCTAGGCCTAACCACTGCATGCCTTCGAGGATCGCATCAATAGCCGCCTGGGTAGAGCGCTCAATATCTGTATCTTCGATACGCAATACAAACTTTCCCCCTTTGCTTTTGGCATACAACCAAGAATAAAGAGCGGTACGCGCCCCACCAACGTGAAGATAACCAGTAGGACTAGGAGCAAAACGAGTAACTGTTGTCATGTATATAAAAACCTGTTCTAAAAATTGGCAGCATTTTAACAGCCAATCGCAACAATTTATATCGTCAAAGGGTGAGTTTAAATAAAAGATTCAAAGGACATCGATGCAATTTTTCCCCATAAAAAACTAAAAGAACAGAATTCAGCGCACTTTTTATTCGATTAAACAGTATTTTTAAAATAGATGTTGACAGTCAAAAGTCCAACCCTATAATAGCGCCCTCTTATCAGCCAACGGCAAATAAGAAGAACAAGTAGATTACTTAGCTCAGTTATAAAAACAGAGCATCGCCCTTATAAGGCGGAGGTCACTGGTTAACATCAGTATAAATAAAGTGACTATCAAAATATGGACGCTTAGCTCAGTTGGGAGAGCATCGCCCTTACAAGGCGAGGGTCACTGGTTCAAGTCCAGTAGCGTCCACCATCTTATATATCAAGCACTTACCTCAGAATTTTCTGTTCAAATATCGAACAATTTTAGCCCGTGGGACCCCAGTGAGTCATTTGTGGGCCGCCAATGGGACTTTTGTGGGACATTTGTGGGTCAATAAGTGTTTACTCATCCTCTACAGACTTTGTGTTTACTGGGCTGAAGGCCGATACCACTGAGCCAAAAGGAAAACGAGGAACAATACTCAAAAACCTAAATTGTACAAAATAGTATTTAGCTTATTTTCTTGCTCTAACATTATCATTAAGTTAAAAGAAAAACTCAGTTGGTTGGGAAAGACACTCTTCAGAGATTGAGCCATCAATATCATTTTGTAGCGGATAAGATTGTATGCCAGTTAAACACCCCACAATTCCTGATGCATTAGCTCAGGCAGATTACTTCTAAGTGTAAAGCGACTCTAGTTCTAGAAATTTATTAGAGGGGTCTATATTGCATGTCTAATTATTGGACTAACTAATGATTCTGAGACATTGTCCCGTGTGGTATAGGGTTAAACCTAGCTCAGTAAGTGCTGACTTTAGATTTGAACCGGAGACTTTTGACTCTTCTAATGTTTTGAATGGTAATGGAATACAAGCCCTATCCCCGGTTTGAATATAGTCGGCAAAGCACTTACCCATAAGAGTTCCAGTTGTGATACCACGGCCATTATATGCAGTCGCGGTCAGTATACCTTCCTCAGGCTCCAACACCCGAAAGATATGATTTTGTGTAAAACCAAATTTACCAAACCATTCATACTGCCAATTAAACTTGGGTAGATAAGGGTAGTAACTTTTTTGTATATTGTTTGCCCACAACTGATAAAACCCTTTCGGTTTATATGCACTGCCGCCCACAGTTCCTAGTAAGAGACGGCCATCCTTATCACGGCGAAAGCTAGATAGCGCTATACGCGTGTCCCATGCCCCTGTTTTGTATGGCAAAATACGGTCCGCCATTTCTCCTCTAAGTGATTCAGATGCTATCTGATAATAAGAGACTAAATAGAATGTTTTTGTAGCTTCTGTCCATTCACCTTTTGTGTATGCATTAGTGGCAATAATCACCCGTTCAGCTTTTACATTTGCATTCGGAGTTCTAACGTACCAATTACCAACCGATTTTTCTAATGAGTTAACTGTTGAATTTTCATGAATTGTCACACCCAACTTAACAGCTACTTCAGCCAGGCCATTGACATATGCAAGTGGGTTTATCGTGCCTGCACGGTGGTCAAGTAACGCCTTATTAATACTCTTGGTTCCGCAATACTCATGACAACGGCTTCCCGTTAATACCTCAACATTTGCCCCGCGGCGAATCAACTGTTGATATCTGGTATCTACATCGGCTTCGCCTTTAGCATTATGTGCCATATGGATATTACCTGACTGCGTCGCTTGTGCTTCAATGCCGTACTTTTTAATCAAATCAAACACGAGGCGTGGTGCATTTCCAAGTGCCTCAGTTAACCGTTCTCCTTCCATTGCGCCAAGGGTTATTCTCATATCATCAGGTTGGGCCCAAGTACCAGCATTTACGAGGCCTACACTCTTCCCAGAAGCACCACCGCCGATAGTTTGACTTTCTAATAGGATAACTTTGAACCCTTTTTCAGCCAAGTGTATGGCTGCCGATAGTCCTGTGTAGCCGGCGCCAATAATACAAACGCTGGTCTGAGCATCGCTACTCAGCTCATCATAGTGATGAATTTGGGGGGTAGAAACGTTCCATAAGCATTTCTCTTGCAACATCTCATACTCCTGCGCTTTGATTATTTTTTAGCAGGAATTGTTGCGGTATTCGAATCTACTGATGGATCTTCACGTGGTGAAAACTTCCCAAGAATAGCCCATAGCAAACCGTACAAAGGCGAAAGCCAACAGGCAAACGCAAAAGGTGCATACGCTAATGTTGCTATTCCAAGTGTCGCTGCGACAAAGCTACCACCCATGTTCCATGGAATAAGTGGAGACAAAAGCGAACCACTGTCTTCTATGCTGCGAGTCAACAATGTGCGCTTATAACCCATTTCTTTATATTTATCTTTTAATAAACGACCGGGAAGCACTAATGTTGTGTATACATCTCCGATTATAGTACCTACACCAATAACACTAGTATATGTAGTTAAAACTAGGCTTAAACGTGATTTAACGAGTTTATTTATTTTTACCATAATGGCATTTAGAGTGCCGTAATGTTCAAGTGAACCGATGAAGGCTAAGGCAAATATGGTTAAGGTGACTACCCACGTCATCGACATCACCCCCCCTTTTGACAACAGTTGGTCAACGACATCAAAACCAGTGTCACTTTTAAAACCATTTTGTAAAACGTTGAAAATGTCACTAACCCCAACGCCTTGCATAAAAAAAGCGACCAAAGAGGCCACGACTACACCACATAGTACAGTTGGAATGGCTGGTACTTTCATGACTGCGGCACTTACAACTACAAAGGCAGGTAAAAGGGTGATTAGACTCAGGTTGTAGTTATCCATTAATGCCGCTTTCAAAACACTAATTGAAGACATATCAATACTATCGTTACCATAATCCAAACCAATCCAAGCGTAGATAGCGAGTGCTGTAATCATAGCGGGAATTGTCGTCGGTAACATTCCTCTAATATGCTCCCAAAGGTCCACCCCAGCCGCGGCTGGCGTCAGATTAGTAGAATCAGACAAAGGTGACATTTTGTCACCAAAAAAAGCGCCAGAAACAATTGCACCACCAGTAAGATAAGGAGGAATACCTAGGCCAACACCTATGCCCATCATAGCAAGGCCTACTGTACCTACTGTGCCCCAAGAAGTTCCTGTAGCAACAGAAATAATGGAGCAAATAATACAGAGTGAGAATAGAAATAAGGACGGTGAAAAGATACTAAGACCATAATAGAGTATAGTTGGAACTGTACCTGCAATTATCCAAGAGCCGATTAGCATCCCAACACTCATTAGGATGATCATAGCTGGTAAGCCTATCTTGACGACCTTTAAAAAACTAGCTTCCATACCTTCCCAATCTCGCCCTCTTAGCTTCATAAATAAGCCAGTGATTAGGATACCGCAAGCTAAAGGAATATGGGGTGTGAAATCTTTAAATACAAAAAACTGAACCATCAAAATCATGGCCGTTAGAACTAGAGGAGCTATATCAAGTAAAAATCTAGGGGAGTCATCGTTAACAGGATTGTGAAGTTTGTCGTCCATCATAATACACCTACCTTATTTAGTAGTAACTAACAGCCGTAGCAGCCCATCCTTGGTTGCTTGCAATTAGTAATTTTGCAATGAAACTTAAATAATATCAAGCGCTTGCGCCAAATTGCAGTTATCAATATTCAACTGATTGTTTACTCACTGATGGACTACAATTCTGCGCTTCGGGTGTAAAGCATAAACAAACATGCTTTACACCCGAAAAGTGATTGTATTTCATAGTAAGTGAAAAACTATCATCCAAAGTTAATCCCTTGAGCGAGCGGTAGTTCCGTTGAATAGTTGACAGTATTAGTCTGACGACGCATATAATTTTTCCATGCATCCGATCCTGACTCGCGACCGCCCCCCGTCTCCTTCTCGCCTCCAAATGCTCCACCAATTTCAGCACCACTTGTACCAATATTGACATTCGCAATTCCACAATCACTTCCTCGATCACTTAAAAAGATCTCTGCTTCACGTAAATCGTTAGTGAATACACAAGATGATAATCCTTGTGAAACATCATTTTGCATAGCAAGTGCGTCATTAAAGTTTTTATAAGTCATAACGTATAAGATAGGTGCAAACGTTTCATTCCTTACAACGTCATTTTGTTCGTCAAACTCTACAATAGCAGGCTTCACATAATAGGCATTAGGGTACTTGTCCATCAATACACGTTCGCCACCTGTGACTTTTCCTCCTAAGTCTTTCGCTTTTTCTAAAGCCAACTGCATGTTATTAAAACTGTCATTATCAATGAGTGGCCCAACTAAGTTACCTTCTAATGGGTGTCCAATACTGACTGTTTCATAGGCGGATTTTACGCGTGACAGAATATCTTCTTTAATAGATTCATGAACAAATAAACGGCGTAGCGTGGTACAACGTTGACCTGCCGTGCCTACCGCGGAGAACAAAACACCTCGGATAGCAAGATCTAAATCTGCGCTCGGTGTCAAAATCATAGCATTGTTACCACCCAATTCGAGTAGACATTTGCCAAAACGCTCTGCCACTTTAGGTCCTACAATTTTACCCATGCGCGTGCTACCTGTTGCACTGATCAAGGCGACATCTTTGTTTTCAACTAAAGCATTACCGATATCTGTTTTACCTAATAATACTTGTGACAAATATTCAGGTGCTTCACCGAATCTTGCTAGTGCTTTTTCAAACAGCGCCTGACAAGCTAGTGCTACTAGAGGGGTTTTTTCTGATGGCTTCCAGATCACAGGATTCCCGCAGATGATGGCAAGAGCAGAGTTCCAAGCCCACACAGCAACCGGAAAATTAAATGCCGAAATGACTCCTATTACGCCCAGAGGGTGCCATGTCTCGCGCATATGATGACCTGGGCGCTCTGAAGCAATAGTCAATCCGTATAACTGGCGAGAAACACCGACAGCAAACTCACAGATATCGATCATCTCTTGGACTTCACCTAGACCTTCTTCTTTAATCTTACCTGCCTCTAATGATACTAAGGCACCTAAGTTTTCTTTGTGTTCACGCAGCGTTTCACCAAGCAGACGAATTAACTCGCCACGCTTAGGTGCGGGAACTGTACGCCAAGCTTGAAATGCAGCTTTGGCATTTCCTACTTTATTTTCGATGGAATCAATACTGTCTAATGAAACCTTTCCAATGAGCGAGCCATTAATAGGTGATTGAACAATAAAATCTCCATTTTGATATTGTTCTTCTCTCACGCCCATTGCAGACATGTATTTCTTAATCATAATGTTTCCTTTAAATATTGGGGTATTGGGTCATTGATAGGCTTACTAAGTTATTTTGCATGCATGATAGCTGCAAGTTATTAGAACTATTGCAGTCACTTCATTTAGAAATGAAAGGTCTAATATTTTGGCCATGGTTTTATATCAAGTAAATTTTTTAATTTCTAATGGATTGTAAAAGTAATGCTCTAGAACTCACACGTGTCCTAAAAAAAGGAGCGCCCGAATATAAAAAGCGCTCCTTTGCCAGGAAATTTTAACTAAACTCTAAAAAAATAGACTCTAGAATGAGTAACCAAATTTTGCATAGTAATATCCACCACTAATTCCAAATACAGAATGGTTATCATATGGAGTTCCACGATCAACAAACGCTTGGCGACGCGCTGGTGGATAGGTATTTCCGACATTTCGAGCTCCGATAGAAATGTCGACTGGATCAAATCCGGTATAGGTTAGCTCTAGGTCAAAAATCACCTCTGCATCTCGAGTTTTAATATAATCACGGTCAACACGAGTCCATTCCCCAAAATAGGTTGCACGAGCCATCAAGTTAAAGTCACCTACATGATGAGTAGCGGTAAAATTACCACGCCATGCTGGAATGCCATCTTCAAATTCAAGCACTTTATCTTCTGTGTATATACCTGTTGGGTCACTACGCAGAATTTGTTCGTTGTAGCTAATAGCGAGGCTATAGTCGGTAGAGTGATCGCTGTTAGAGTAATCAGCAACATAAGTGGCAACCATATCAGCACCACGCACACGTGTATCAAGTTTGTTCTGGAAGTAACGAACGGTTAGGACACTCAGACCGTTTGTATAGCCGATACTGTCAAGTTGTGTACGCTGTTGTTCGGTCGTATCAATTTGTTCAGACAACAAAAGTCTACCATCAACATCAATTTGGTAAAAATCAAGCGTTGCTGAAAAGTTATCTTGTGACAAAACTAAACCCGCAGAAACACTTTTGGATGTTTCTGCTTCCAAAGCGTCAGAACCAAAAATTTGCGCCGCAGAAGACCCCGGAACTAAAACCGCATCTAAAATAAAATCACCATTAGCGGCGAGTTGAGATGTTTGTGACCCGCCGAATAATTGTCCAGCGGCAGGGGCTC
Organism: uncultured Paraglaciecola sp.; assembly: GCF_937123705.1. Lineage (GTDB taxonomy): Bacteria > Pseudomonadota > Gammaproteobacteria > Enterobacterales > Alteromonadaceae > Paraglaciecola. The sequence goes on from NZ_CAKZKO010000120.1 coordinate 8,532, forward strand.
TAAACCCACTACTAAATGCACCACGAATGGCTACAGCATCAGAAAAGTTGAAACGGGTGGCAAGTTTATAACTGAAATTATCCCCAAACGCTTCATAGTCTTCGTATCGACCAGCAGCAGATAATATCAATTGCTCTGTGATGTCAGCTTCCATCTCTAGGTAGCCTGCGTAGCTTGTTGTAGCAAAATCACCTGCAATATCGGGGCTATAGCCTTGAAAGCCGTTTGCACCAACCGGAAGGTCTATAAGTGCACCGGCAGCATAGGAATCTCTGTCTCCAGCTCCAATTGTATATTCTTCATTTCGATGTGTTACACCACCAAAAACATACAAATCGCTTGCAAAACTTTGAACCGGTATAGATTTGAAGGCTTCAAAACTGACTTCGTACTCGCGCTGAGCCAAAGAGCCAGGTTTAAAGCTCGTTGGGGATTCCACACCTAAAGATGCATTTATAGTATTCCACAAGCTATATTCGATTTTGTTATTTCCCCATCTGAATGAGGCGTCCCATCCAAAATTTTCATTCTCTTCTTGTCTAACACCAAAAACAGTACTGAAATCAGTCTGGTCGCCACCAAATTGAGGGATATACCCACCTGGATAGATGGCTGTAAGATCAAATGTTTCAGGATGTTCATCGGTATTATCGTATTCACTATCCGCATAGGTAGAATGCGCACCAAGGCCACCAGCAGCTAATGATTGACGATAGGAAAAGCCAACTTCACTTTCTGATTTCATGAAATTACCAAAAAGATAAGCTTCTCGACCCGCACCCAGATCAATACCCGCATTCCAAACAGTTTTCACTGCATCATATTCAGGATCGCCTGTTGCACCAGCTTCAAGAGGTACGTTTTGCACCCCCATTTCTAACAATCCTTGGACACCAATATGGGTTCCTACACGTTCAGATTTTGACTGAGTGATAATCTGCCCACTCAAATTTAAGAATCCAGACTTGGTTAGAGGTAAACCAATGTTTCCTTGTACATCGAAAGTGCGTCCACCACCATCAAAATACTCTCCGACTTCAGTACTAATGGATCCACCTTCAGAATCATCTTTGAGAGACAAGTTAATCACCCCAGCAATTGCATCTGAACCATATTGAGCAGAGGCGCCATCCCTTAGCACTTGAATAGAGTCAAACGCAATAGGTGGCGTCACATTGAAGTCTTGTCCTTGAGAGCCTGATGTTGTGGCGTGGCCGGTTCCAATTTGTACGGTTGCCGAACGGTGACGACGTTTGCCATTCATTAATAACAACACATGATCCGCAGGAGAACTTCGTAACGTAGCAGGACGCACAAACGAAGAACCATCATTAAGTGGCAGTCGTCTTACATTAAATGAAGGGACAAGGGTACGCAACACATCGTTTAGGTCTGAATAACCTGTACTATCGATCATACCTGGATCAATAACATCAACAGGCACAACACTATCTGTATCTGTCCGTCCAAGTCGTCGAGAGCCAAGTATAACAATTTGCTCTACTTCTTCGCTATTGTTCGCTTCTGAGCTCACGCTTTTATCATTAGGGTTCTCTTGGGCAAAAGCTGCAGAACTCCCTAACGCTAACGTAGCTAATGCTATGGGTGTTAAAAGCATATTTTTCATATTATCTCCTCACTGTAGTTGCTCATAAATATATATATAAGCACCGTCTATTTTCGAAACAATTTTTCCTATAGTAACTATTTATTCCTCCTTTGCAACCCATTAATTACACATTTAAATTAAATATTTCACACTTAAACAAGGAGTTGCAAAGATTATATAAAAGGTCTATTGTTTTCCTATAGGAAAAACAGGAGTGTAAATCATGATCAATCGAAGACATTTTATTGCTGGTACCCTAACAACAGTACTTGCCCAAACCGTGTCTAGTTCCGTATTAGCAAGTTCATTTAAAGGGTCCTCAAAAAACTCTATGATTTTTGATGCGATGGGAGAAATGAGACCAACCTATTCTCGCTCACTTATCGAAGAAATTAGAAAGAGTGGCCTTAACGCAATTACTGTGACACTGACTGACCCTAAGGTTTATGAGCAGCAAGCTTATATAGAAGCCAAGATGGGAATAACCGAATATGATAATTTTATAGCGCAATTTCCTGATTTGCTTACTAAAGGTAGAGCAATCGCAGATATTAGTAAGGCGAGACGAGAAAATAAGATCGCTGTCTTCTATCTATTTCAGAATAGCGCTCAGTTCGGACGGGATATCTCACGTGTAGAAGAATTCTATAAATTGGGCGTTCGAAGTTCTCAACTAACCTACAATTATCAAAACTGGGTAGGTGCTGGTTGTAAGGAATTGAATGGTTCTGGCATTACTCGTTTTGGAACTGAGATTATTAAAGAGATGAATCGGGTGGGTATGCTAATCGATCTCTCTCACGCCAATGAAGCAACAATGCTCAATGCTATAGACGCATCAAGCCAACCTACAATCATTTCTCACACCGGATTTCAGTCAGTTCATAAGAATATACGAAACACCAGCGATAAGGTCCTTAAGGCGCTTGCCAATAAAGGGGGAGTTGCCGGTGTTTGCCAGATTCGTCCTTTTTTAACCCACGCTCGCCCTGATGTCGCTCTTTCTGCCTATTTTGACCACATTGTCCATGCAGTAAATACAGCCGGTATTGACCATATTGCAATTGGTAGTGATCGCGACCATAGAGTGATCACAATGACCGATGAATATTTGGCGGAACTAGCCGAAGAAGAAGGGGAGAATTTTAATATTAAAGAGTGGCCTCTTTACATTGACGAACTCAATGGCCCTAACCGTATGGAAGTGATTTGGGAAGGCCTACGCAAACGTAACTATAGCTCACTAGATATTGAAAAAATTATGGGCAAAAATTTACAACAGCTGTATAAAAACGTCATTGGATAGGTTTGAAAATCGGATGTAACATGCTTCGTTTAATTAAAGCATGATGTATAAAAAGGTCCATTAACTAATGACTCCCTTTGGTACTTCATTCACAAACTAAAGAGCACATGACTTCTTGTAAAGTCATGTGCTCTGAACAATGTTAGTAGTTATCCTTTTTTATAACTGTTGCGACTTCGCTTATTTTATTTGCAGCGAAATGTCGTGGCCGTAGAAAGGAAAACAAGTAAACGGGCATTGACCGCCTGCAGAGTTGGGTAAGTCAAACAATGGCATCCTTCTTTTGATAAACACCATTAAATATTTTTTAAACTTGCCGTTTACGGCAGCAAAAATCGATATTAGAAAACCAACGAGGAAGTAAAATGAAGTTAAAATCTATATTGTACGGTGCCACCACTGTATTTTTTCTAACGAGTGCGTCTGCAAACAACTCAGTTTCTTCAGAGACAGCGAGTTTTGAAGGTGTGTCTTTATTAGGGCAAAGACTCTATTCAGCTGCTCCGTCAGCTAGTGCATTCGCTAAGTACGAATCAGCCAAGTCAGCTTACAAGGCGGCACCAAACGATCCTGAAAAACTTATCTGGTATGGACGCAGAACCGCCTATTTAGGGCGATATCTAGAAGCTATTGCAATTTTCTCTGAGGGTGTAGAAAAACATCCGTCAGACATAAGAATGCTACGTCACCGAGCACATCGCTATATATCTACTCGTCAATTGGACAAAGCTCTTGAGGACTTTTCCAAAGCAGCGAAGATGATGAAGGGGCAGAAAGATCAGGTTGAGCCAGATGGTTTACCTAACGCAATGAACATTCCATTGACAACAACTCAAGGGAACATTAGATATCACCTAGGTTTAACATATTATCTCAAAAAAGATTGGGAAAATGCTCGTCGTGTATTTGAGGAAGATTTGCGCAATACCGACAATGATGACGGAATAGTTGCCACTACGCACTGGCTTTACATGATATTAAAACGAATGGGCCGTGACCAAGAAGCTGCTGCATTGCTTGATAAAATTGATGCTGACATGAATATTATTGAGAACTTCGCCTACCATAGAGCTTGTCTTTTTTATAAAGGTGAAGTTGCCTATGAAGATGTTTTTGCAAACGATATCGCCGGCCCTGGTAACGCTGGTTTAGTTTATGGGTTTGCGAATTGGCATCTTTACAATAATAGAAAAAAAGAAGCGCTTAAAATAATGGAAGACCTTTTGAAAACACCAAGTTGGTCGGCCTTTGGTTATATTGCAGCAGAAGCAGATATAGCCGATTTAAAATAATGATAATGTCAATATTATCGTTGTTCATTTAAAACCATAACTATGGCCTAGCATCTAGGCCATAGTTATATTGTTAACATCAAATTTAACCAGAATTAATCCACAGCACTTTCGCATCTTCTTGACTGGTTGTAATACAGGCATGACGCATGCTGCTATCAATGTAAAGTCCATCACCTTCATTTAAGTCGGCTGGTTCATAAAAATCGGTATAAAATCGAACCGAACCTTCTAGAACATAAACAAACTCTTCTCCATCATGGGCGTTCAAATCTTCAAACTCATCAATTGAACGAGCTTTTATAACCGTGACAAATGGAAGTATTCTTTTGGCACTGAGATCACTCGCTAACATGAGATGATTGTAAACTGACGTTTCGTATGGTCGCCCCTCCCCTTTTCTAATTACGCTTCTTCTAGTTTGAGGTAAAGGATTTTGAGCTGAGGAGAACAGTGATGCAATATCAATTGAAAAACCTGTCGCAAGCTTCTGCACTACGTCAAAAGTGGGAGACATCCGATCGTTTTCGATTTTTGACAGCGTGGAAACCGCTAAACCTGTTGCATCAGCGAGATCATTTAAGGTCCAGTTTTTTGCCTGTCGTAAAGCTCTTACTTTGAGATCAAGCTGGATTTTTGAGGGCGGAAGACCTGCATTGGGCAATGCGTGGCTGAGTATGTCCTTGTACGTTACTTTTTGATTTGCCATATGGGCCTTTGTTAAACTTGAAACGGCCAGACCTAAATAAGCCTAAAATTTGAAAATGCAGCTTTGCGGCCTGTAACATAATTTAATGTTTTAATCCTATACAATCCACAAATTGCATTTATCTCAACTATTTGAAGTATAGATATAATTTCATCATTTAAGATGGATCAAACCATAGGTTTTATATAGTAGAAATATACTACAAACAGGCGCAAACCCAAAGTGAAAATTTCAGAAGTTTAAGGGTTATATCACTATTAGAAGCTTACAAGCGATAAGTCACATTTGTTACACCTTAACCACCTAAAATTTCCATAAATTAACAACAAGCACCGCATAGTTTGAGTTCTAACCTAAGTAGTAGGCTGTAGTGGAAATCGCTAAAGTTAAGCTGATTTCGTTTAAATAAACTCTAATTAAATGCAAGTAATCAAAAGACTTGCTGATAGATACTTTTATCAATAGTATATTTTTTAACCGGAGGTGACTCTGTTTTGTTGTTAACTTAAAACATAGGATAAGTACAATGGCATTTCTCTCGAGAATTATCATACCTCAGCCAATACGTCTGAGTATGGCTGTTTTTTCACTGGTATTTTCAGTTCAAGCTCAATCAGCTCCTCTAGAACAAAAAGAATTGGATGATTTATTTTCTAGTAATGAGCCATCTACAAGAGTAAAAACCACCTTGACCGGTCAAGTATTGACAGAGTCATCATGGCCTGATGCCTATCGAGAAAAAATTAACACCGATCTGAAAGTCGCTAAGGCCGCGTTTCATGCAGCACCAGATAGAGAGGAATCTTACATATGGTTAGGACGTAGATATGGGTATCTGGATCGCTATGATGAAGCAATCAAAGTATTCACAACAGGGTTAGAGAAATTTCCTAACAGTTATAAGTTATTACGCTTCAGAGGAAGGCATTTAGCTCGGAATCGAGATTTTGAGCGTGCGATTGCAGATTACAAACTTGGATTGAAGAAAATGTCAGGCCATGACGATAGTTTTGAACCTGACGGTATGCCTAATAAAGTTAACTTAACAATTTCAACTTATCGCCGAAATCTTCACTACTATCTTGGACAAACAAGTTTTGCGATAGGTGACTATCGCCAAATGTATGATCAACTAGAAAAATCTAGGAAACCTTTGATAGCTTTGCCAATTGATGATCACGAAGTTGCAGTTATATTCTGGCAATACATTGCTTTGAATAAGCTTGGGAAAAAAGCAGATGCCAATGCTCTGCTGGAGCAGCTAAATGAGCCAGTGGTGCTCTTAGAAAATACGTCTTATTACGAAGCGCTCCTCATTTTAACCGGTCGAGGAGAGAGTCAAAACTCAAGGTCTATTGGAGATAATCTTTCCAAGTTTGCTTTAGGTATGAGGCTACAGTTTGATGGAGATGAAAATGCTGCTCGTGATATTCTTAGTGAGCTTGTAACTGACAGCCCTAAAGGCTATTGGCCAGCAGAGGTAGAGCTAGTTAATTCATTGGATTATTAATAAACAAGGAAGGATTGCCTTTGTCCGTTCTCTTACTCTCGAATGCAGATGAAGACATTTCAATTGTCTATGCTAAAAGCCATTGATAATCGAATGAATATTAGTTGAAATTTACAGCAATAAACACAAGTTTGTGTGTGGGTGTTGAAGTACAGAAAAAAATGATACTAATTTTGTTGCTTTGCTATTTTGCTTAGCAGAAGTATGTGATGCATCGTTAGAGAGTAACGGATCGTTACTCTCTAACTGTACAACTTAGTGATTAGAAACCTCACTTTAAAAGATAATTATTAGGTTTACTTAGCAGTCTTTGTCTTCTGCCTTCATACCTTCTTTAACATCTTCACACGCATCTTCAATTGCGTTACCAACATCAGTTGCCACTTCATCTATTTTTTCACCTGCATCTTCTGCTTTGTCATCACCACAAGCGCTCAGTCCAACCACAGCAAAAAGGGCGATAAGTAAAGTAGATAATTTTTTATAAATATTCATAATGTCTCTCCTAGAGTTTTAAATTTTAAATTTTTGGTGATTTGCCACGAATTGCGTTTGCAATAAGCGATATAACCAGTAGAACAATAAAAACAAAGAAAATAATCTTAGCAATTCCGGTTGCGGCTCCAGCTATACCACCGAAACCAAAAACAGCTGCGACTACTGCTACAATTAAAAAGACAAGTGCCCAACCAAGCATGTTTACCTCCTAGATTATAATTTAAATCATTTAAACAAATGACTTACCTTCATATATGCTTTAACTGTGCCAAAATTAAAAATCAACATAAACCACTGAATTATAAGAATTTAATCAAAACATCACATTGAAATACTATTTTTAGTAAGTGTTCTCTCTGCAATATTTACATTACAAAATTGTACTATGTACAATTTTGTAATCTGGTTTCAATATAGTTTATCCCAGCAATAGATTAGTGCTCGCTGATGGCCAAATGTGATCATGGTCATACCCGTGCACTTTTAGAGTCATTAATCTTGAGACTGTTTGTTTTTGGTTAACATGGTATTGAGCTTTTCACCACCTTTAGCGCCAAAATCCAAAGTTCTGATAGGAAATGGTATCAGGATACCCGCTTGCTCCAAGGCCTTCTTAATAACAGTAACCCCTTGGTGCCTTGCTTGCATAAATCCAGTTTCCCCAGGGTATTTTATCCAAAACCATACGATTAAATCGACACTGCTTTCTCCAAAGCTTTGGGCAAATACGGCAGTTTTTTCGCTATTAACGATAAAGTCACACTGATTGATTTTTTCTACAATAATATCAGCTGCTTTTTGTGGATCATCGGCATAGGAAATTCCTACGGGTACATCTACGCGCCTTATGCCTTTAGTTGAATAATTGGTTAGCACATTTCGAAATAGAATTTTATTAGGGATAACCTCTAATTGGCCCGAGAACGTCTCAACCAATGTATTACGCAAGTTAATGGTTTTAACCGTACCAAACACACTGTCGGTTTCAATCACGTCATCAATTTGAAACGGCTTGCGAATTCCCATTGCAATACCAGCAATTAGATTTTCGGTCATATCTTGAAATGCAAAGCCAATTGCCAAGCCTATGATACCAGCTCCGGCTAGTAGAGAGGTTACCGTACCCGTTAGCCCTAAGAATTCTAGGGCAACAAATACGCCAGTAAATAGCACACAAACTTTTATGATTGAGGCAAGTAAATTAGCAATTTGCTTTGACTCGAGTGCTTTGTGCAAGATAGATTTCATGGCTTTACCGCTAATGCGGGCAATAACTGAAAACAAAATAGCTATTAGCAAAGCACCGACTAAGTTTGGTAGGTGCTTAATTAACGCTTCTAGCCAAGTGAGTAGTTTTTCGTCTATTAAGCTCCAAAATTTTTCGATATCGATCATGGCGGTTTAATTCCTCCTGAAAGGGCTGTTATTAGTTGAATAATGATGATGTTGCAGTGTCACTTAGCGCTGTTTGGCAATGAACCCAAGTTTGAGTTATTTATTAAGCGCTCGGATATGGCCATGATTTAGAAGTGCTACAAATATACTTCCTCCTAGCGCGTTACCCACTAAAATAACCGAAATAACTGAAATTGCCTTTGAGACTTGAAGTGAGTCAGAAGTAAACAAAGCAACAAATAGTTCCACTGATCCTGCAATTGAATGGTGTAAACCACCTACACCAATGACAAAAGTCACAATGTAAATACAAAGAATCTGACCGGCAGAAGAGTTTGTGGACAATATAGTCCAGGCACCTAGTGCCATTAACCACCCCGCTAAGACAGCACTGAAAAATAAAGTGCTGTAGTCATAAGAAACTATATGTTGAGCAACCATGGCGTATCCCTCTGATGCGTGAATAACACCTTCGGCGGAGGCAAGTAGTCCTGCACTTAAAAGCCCGCCAGTTAAATTACCTGTAATGACAATCGCCCACAGTTTAAATAACGTTCTAAATCCACTGCGCCTGTCTAGCACTGGATAAAATGCTGTGGCCGTGTGTTCTGTGAATAATTGAGTACCACTAAGAATACACAGCACAAAACCTAAAGGGTAAACCAAGGCTACAATAATGCGGTTAAATCCACTATTTAGATCGCCGACAATAGAGGCCATCACTCCTACTGCCATGACGGTAAAACAAATAATCATTCCCGCAGCAATTGCAGATAAAAACAGTGATAGCACGGGCCTTTCTAATTGTTCCAAACCTTCTTCAATGGCTTTCTCTAAGATATCGTCTGGGTGTCTAAATGTTTCATCGGTGCGTTTTACAATGACAGAAACATACTCATCACTTTCCAATTTCCGTTTCTTGGTCCGCTCGGCAATATGCTCTTGATAGAGCGGTTCTCCATTCTCAGATAGAATGGTTGAATCATTGCTAGTTGTTTTATCGTTCATGTTATCCCCTTAAAAGATCTGCAAACACCGTTTGCAGAATTCACTAAGGGTTCCAAGAGCAATTACCATTCCATAATACAAAAACAAGCTAAACACTGACTTTGTGACTGTGTAAGTAGCAATCATTCAAACAGGAAACGTTCAAAGTGTGAATAATTTACACTGGTAATTGTTAGATTTACGCTCTATCCATTATTGCTCACACAAAATTTTCAAAGATTTTGGGTTAACATTAATGGATAAATTCTGAGCTTCTCTTGACTCTCCATCAATCACATAGTCAATACCTGTTTCACTACTGATGAAAATTTTAAGCGCTTTAGAATGATGAATATTAGTTGGCTTTGAATCCTGTAAAAAACCAGAAAAAGCCAATTCAAATAAGCTGGATACATTATCAGTAAGAGATTTTTGTGGCTTAACCCAAGTCAAATCTAAAAAGCCATTTGATACGTCTGGCCCATCTCCACCCTGTGCCAAAATAGTACTAAAAGGTGCGGCATTAGCGATAACTAAACTTGAAGTTTCTAAGGTTTCTTTAGCCTCGTCATCCTGCTGCAATATATAGGTTTGTACTTGATTTCGGTTGACCGCATTCCATAGAGAATTCAAATAAGCGAATTGACCTCCATTGTCTTTTTCTTCGCGATTCGCGCCTTCAATCATTTGCTGTTCAAATCCAAGGCCTACTAACAGTAGTACCAGTTCATCGTTACAAGTGGCCGTATCTATTAATTGAGACTTACCTTTAATAATGGCATCACAAGCAACGGGCACTGGTAATAACTTTGAACTTATGCCCATTAATACATGAGCTAAGGCATTGGCTGTACCCATAGGTAGTATGCCCATAGTGATCTTTGAATTGAGCAGTTCAGATGCAACTTCAGTAAGCGTTCCATCGCCGCCACAAGCGACAATGACTTGTGCCCCTTGCCCTTTGGCTTCTCTTGTTAATTCTTTTGCTGATTTATCAAGGGTTGTTTCTAATATATTTATCACAAAATGAGGCTGTAAAAGCTGCATTATTTCGGCCTTGTTTTTAGGCCACTTACCACCTCCCGATACTGGGTTTGCGATTATCCAAATCGTTTTCTTTATTTTTAATTTCCCTTGCTTATGAAATTCACTTAAGGCTTTAAGTTGATGCTTATTTAGATTGGCAGTTGCTCGTATACCTCTTATTTTATCTAAGGCTTCTGACACTGAAAGTTTTGGATTTTGGCTAAGTAAATAGGCCGCAACCACCAAAACTGACCGACCTCGCCCCAAGGCACAATGAACAACAACTGCACGATTATTTTTAATGTGATTTTCTAACCAGTGAATGGCTTTTTGTAACTTTTCTAACGAAGGTGACTTATGATCAAGAACAGGTATATTAAAATAATCCAATTCTCTATTTTCCGAACTCCAATCTAACCCATCAAACTCTGCTGTTACATCTAAAACTCCTTTGATGCCTATTTCACTGAGGTTATCTACGTCAGAGGAAAATAAGCGACAACCAAGAAATAAGTACTCATCAATTTGCTGGATGGCCGGCACCTTATCTCGGCTTCTAGCCCAAGAATTGTAAAGCTGCACCCCCATCAAAAAAGGTACAAATAACCAACGTATATAGAATGGAATACTGCCATTGCTCTTTTTACGAAAAATCATGGGGACATTAAAAATATAAGCAAAACTGACAACCGATAATGACAATGCGGCCCAACACAACAAAATGGCAAGGTAAACATTAGATGTGAAGAAAGCTGTCGCCAATAAAACTAAGGCACCAAGCACATAATATTTCACTATAAACATAATAATTTTTACTCCTTTACAATACGACGGATGAAATCATAAGCACTCACTACCCATCAGAATACTTAAAAGAAATGCCGCAACATTCTTTGTTATTGCAGACTTATGCAAATCTCATGCAATTTTTTTAATAGAACGGTTTTTAGTTAGATAAGGTTTTGAAGTGTTTGTAAACTAACAGGTTTAAGAATGGATTGATGGATACCAGCCTGAGTTAATAGGTCTTTTGAAACTTGTTCTCCACTGACCATAACAAGCGCTAACTGTGGATACAGTTGTTTAATGTTTTGCGCTAATTCTAACCCTGACTCGTCAGGAAGATGTAAATCTAATAATACTTTATACCAGTTTCCGCCAGCACTTAACTTGCTGTAGCACTCTTGTGCGGTCAATGCGACCTCGGCTTGTACTCCTAAAGACTCAAACAGTAGTATGGTTATGTCCGCTACCTCTTTATCATCTTCGACAATCAGGATTTTCTTAAAACTATTTTCGTCTTTAGTTACAGTCCTTTCACTGTGAATGACACTAGCCAAACCTTTTGGAAGATGTGTCTGTAACGCTTTGTGCAAGTCAGTTTTTATGATGGGTTTCGGCACTATGCTATCAAACCCTATTTCTTTTAGTTCTTGTTTCACGCCTTTCATTGTAGATGCTGTAATTGCAATAATAGGCTTATCAAATCCTAAGGCGCGAAATGCCCTAATGGCTCTTTTTCCATCCAATTTAGGCATATGAATATCCATTAAAATCAGATCAAAATCTCCGCCTTGTGTCTTTACTTTTTGGTAATGATCAAGTGCATCCTGGCCATTCACTGCATACCGCGTGTTTAATCCAAATGATTGGCAATAGTGTTGTATTAAATTACGAATATCCTCCATATCATCAACCACTAATACCTCACCCGTTAATGATGCCAATGAGTCATTGTCAGGAGTATAAAACTGCTGATCTAGTACCAGCAGGCTTCTAGGTTGTTGGGTTATAGGTCCAGGATCGATTGAGAAAGTAAATGCGCTACCTTGGTTAATTGTAGAATCAACTGTAATTGTTCCTCCCATGTATTTGATCAGCTCAGAACAAATAGCTAATCCCAAGCCTGCTCCCTCTTCTTTTCTGGATATAATGTCTTCAACTTGCTCAAAAGGCCTAAATATAGTTTCCAGCATTGAATCGGGAATACCCTGGCCTGTATCGGTAATTTTAAAAAAGAGATGCTCTTTTTTATCCAGAGTGTCGGTCCATAAACACAATTCTACTTGTCCTTGCTCTGTAAATTTTAAAGCGTTGTGAATTATATTGATTAACACTTGCCGTAATCTGATTGGGTCTGTGTAAATATATTCAGGAAGTGGCTCAGTATTTATTGCTGTTAATAATATGTTTTTTTCTGATGCTTGGATTTGCATCAAGTAAAATATATTGGTGAGAAAATTGTCCAGTTTGACTTTAGATACGTTGTATTCAAGTTTTCCAGCAGTAATTTTAGACAGGTCTAGTACATTATTTAAAAGTTCTAATAAATGCTTTCCATTGTTATGAATGATGTTTAACTCTGGTTTGACTTTAGTCGCTTTATCAGTGCCAAGCAGTAACTCTGTATATCCCAAAATAGATGTCAAAGGTGTTCGTAATTCATGACTAAGATGGGCTAAAAATCTATCTTTTGAACGATTGCGGGTTTCAGCCTTGATCCGCTCGACTTTTTCCTTTTCAATTTCTTGCCTTGCTAGCGCATACCTAATAGTACGAGCAAATCGTGCTGTGGTAATATCACCCTTTACCAAATAGTCCACCGCCCCAGCTTTAAGTGCGGCTTGATCCACGGCTTCATCGGATTGCCCAGTTAACATAATAATGGGTGTAGTACAGGCTTCACGTTGAGCAGTTTCCAACACTGTTAAACCGTTATAGGCACCCAATTGAAAATCCAATAAACAGATATCATGAATACCTCTGCGGAGTTGTTCAAGTGCAGCATTAGGATTCGTCACCCAGTCTATGACAAAGTGGTATGAGTCAAGTTGCCGCAGTGAATCACATGTGAGTACATAGTCGTCTTCATCATCTTCAACTAATAGTACTTTGGCTGTTTTAACTGTCATTAAAACCTTACTCAGGTGACTCGTTTGGTAATTCCACAAACTCAACCCAATAGCGACCTAGTGCTTTCATTAACTTCACTAGTCCATCAAAATTAACGGGTTTGGCAATGTAGGACGCTGCCCCTAAATTATAGCCTTTAATTTTGTCTTCCTCTTGCACCGAAGTCGTCAAGATAACCACAGGAATATTTTTAAGATTGGGATCGGCTTTAATTTCTTGTAATGCTTCTCGCCCGTCTTTTCGAGGCATATTTAAATCAAGTAAAATTAGGCTGGGTTTAGGTGACAAGCTTTTATCTGAAAATTTTCCTTCTCTTCTTAAATACTGAAGTAACTCGACACCATCTTCGACACAATACAGACTATTTCTGACACGACTTTCTTTTAATGCGTCTTTAGTAAGTAAGCGATCATCTTCATCATCATCAGCCATAAGAATAGTGATGGGCTTTGAACAACTATACTGCATAAGAAATTTCTCCAACATTTTCAACTAGGGTTGTATCAGCGGGGATTTCGAATGTAAATCGGGCCCCTTTACCAAGCTCACTTTTTGCTTCAATTTTTCCACCATGCCTTTCAACTATTCTGCGGCATATGGCCAAACCAATTCCGGTACCTTTATATTCGGTACGTGCGTGCAGACGCTGAAAAGGAGCAAAAATTTTGTCAGAAAATGTCTGCTCAAAACCAATGCCATTGTCTTCTATTGTAAACACATGCCATTTAGCATGATCCACTTGTTTCTCTTGGTAAAGCACTTTTACATGAGGAGACGAATTTGGGCGGCGAAATTTAATGGCGTTTGAGATCAGGTTGACAAAGAGTTGATGCATTTGACTGGGGTCGGCATTAATATTCGGCATTTCTTCAACTGTAACTACCGTGTCACTCTCTATGATACTAATTTCTAAATCATCTATGATTTCTTCAATGACTTGATTTAAAGCCACATCAGAAAACGCTTTGCCCCGTGTCGATATTCTAGAGAATTCGAGCAAATCATTAATCAAATTTGACATTCTTTCTGCCGCTTTTTTCATGCGATTAATATAGTCTGCTCCGACCTCATCAAGTGCTTGTGAATAATTGGATTCTAACCTATCCCCAAAAGCACGTATCTTCCTAAGAGGCTCTTGCAAGTCATGGGAAGCTACAAATGCAAAGTCTTCTAACTCGCGATTGCTGCGAGATAACTCTTCTGAATAAAGTGTTAACTCCTTGGTTCTTTCTGCCACTTTATCGGTTAATTTTTCATTTTGTTGCTCTAGCAACTTTTGATGCATTGATTGTTCTCGACTATTAAGTTTTGCTAGCAATGCTAGGCCAAACAAAAGCAATGCACTGGTTATCCCTGAAATAGCAAAGGTCACTTTTGCCTCTTTTTGAATATTGGAAAGCCTAGTAAACATTTGGTTTCTGTGGGCAACTTCCAACTCCTTCATATAGTCCAAACTCGCACGAAACTCCATATACAAGTCACGTCCTTTGCCCGTCATAATGACTTTAAGTGCTCTTTTCTCTCTATCTGCCGACACCAGCTCGACAGTCTTTACAAGTTCTTCTACTTTCTGTTGAACTAAAGTTAATAAAAGCTCTATACGTTTAGTTTGTCCCGGAATGTCGGAGTTAATGGCAACTAAATCTTCTTTTTGTTGAGACAACCTAGCCATTGCATCTTGGTAAGGTGTTAAATACTCTTCTAATTCTGTTAATAAATAGCCGCGCTGCCCTGTTTCAGCCATTAATACTAGGCTATTTAACTCATCTAATTCCCCTATAATTTCACCGGTGTTATATAAGCTTAGTTGCGTATTTGATAGGTCATCTATGGTTCGCATGGCTAATACGCCGTTAAATACAATAACGGCCACCACAATTACAATCGCGACGAGCCAATTAACTAAGCTGCTCTCAAACAATTTTCTGATAGACATATATTCTCGTAAATAAGTCGTAGTGTTAAATATTAGTCAGTACTAGTTTTTTCTATAGCAGTGCGGATATGTTCAGATATATTCTGAAGCCCCGAACTGCACGCTTGGCATTCATTAATAATTTTATCGATACTGGTTATGGCTTTTTCTTTTGGCATATCATTTTCCAACACCAACTTTATAAGCTCTGCTTGCATCGATATTCTGTTAAGTGGACTGCGAGTATCGTGTATTAATTTGTCGATTTGATTTGCGTCAATATTCATTCTAACTACCATTTTTATTGCGCCTTGGTAAATTTTGATTACCGACCTTAGTCTTCAAAATCCCCGTAAGCGTGTAATCTGTTATAAAGTGTTTTTGTGCTAATCCCCAACATTTCAGAAGCAAGTGTTTTATTGCCGTCAACTTTGCTCAAAGTCACGTTAATTAGCTCTCGCTCAACCTCTTCAATAGTTTGCCCAGCAGAAACACCTGCCGGTTTCGCTATGGCAGAAGAAAAAGGAGATGAAAAGTCTTTAGGCAACGCTATAGTTGCGGCATTGATATCACTCATTATGTAGGCGCGATGAATTGCATGCCTAAGCTCTCTTACATTCCCGGGCCAATGATGGTTTTTAAGTATTTCGTATTGCTCATTTTCCCACTTAAATTGTGTTGCGTTTTCTTCATTTAACTGGCTTAAAAATACATCCGCTAACAATGGAATGTCTTCCTTTCTTTCTCGCAATGGTGGAATATTAATTGGAAACACGGCCAATCGAAAATAAACATCCTCACGTATAATGTTTCCTTCAGCTAACTGCTCCATGGAACGATTTGAAGCCGAAATCACCCTACAATCAACTTCAACTTCTCTCGTACCACCCACAGGTGTAACCCGTTTAGTTTCAAGCACACGTAACAGGTTTGGTTGCATATCAATAGGCATTTCTGTCACTTCATCTAAAAATAAAGTGCCTTTACATGCTCTTACAAACACACCTTGTTTACTTGATACGGCTCCTGTAAATGCGCCTTTTTCATGACCAAACAACTCACTTCCAATCAGGTCTTTAGGTATAGCACCGCAATTAGTAGCAACAATAGGGCCTTCATTATTTGTGGCAAAATGGATCGCATTAGCAACCACTTCTTTACCTACTCCGCTCTCTCCCATGAGCATGACATTGGCCGCGGTATTCGCGACTTTTCCAATCATCTGGTAAAGCGCTTGCATTGCAGGTGACTCTCCTACTAAACAGCCAAAGTGCAATTGGGGATCCGCTCCCTTATTCCTCGCCTTAGTCGTTTTATTTTTTACGTTACTGTTTCTGTTTAATGTTGCTTCGATGTCTTCACGCTGCAGTGGTTTTACCAGGTAATTTATTTTAGGTTCACATAAGTTAGCTAAAACACCTTTCACAGAGGGATGCCCTGTAATTAAAGTGATATAGGCATCAATTTGATTACTCTTCATGTAATCAATTAAGTGCAAACCACTGCCATCGGGTAGCATAAAATCCAGTAAAACATGATCAAATTGTTGAGTTTGCATCCAACTTTTAGCTTCCGAAATATTAGCAGCCACAGAAACGTCAAAACCCAAATATTCAATTATCTGACAGACAATATCCGTAAATTCAGTGTCATCATCAACTAAAAGCACTTGTTTCATATATTTCCTAATCTAGGTTTTGGTTCAAAGGTGAACATTGACCTTACCAGATATTTTCTCGCCCCAAAAATAAAACAAGTACTATAAGGTGTCGCATCATTAGTGCCTGACAAAAATAAGCCCCCTTAAAGGGGGCTCAGTCTTCATATCAAAGGTGTTTTATGACTTACTTTCAGTTACTTTAAGTTCATTTTCGACATTGAGAACATCATTGGTGTTCTTTGAAATGGCACCAGCAAGATCCTTAGCTGCATTAGAATTTACCATTCCAGTTAGTGTTACCACACCTTGTTCAACATCCACTTCAATATCCATACCTTTTACTTCAGATTCAAATAAAAGTTTTGATTTAACAACTGTTTCAATTTTAGCATCTAGTAAGGTTTGCACATTGTCCTTATCTAAGTCACCTTTTTGATTGACTACAGAAAGTCTGTTGCTAACGCTTTCAACACCGTCAAGCTTTGCAATTAACTCTTGGGCTAATGCTTTATCAACTTCACTATCAACCTTACCTGTTAATAACACCTCACCGTTTTTAACGTCGGTATTAATATCAAAAGAATTTAGGTTTGTATTTAGCAATAAAACAGTTTCAACCTTGCCATCAACCCACGCATCTTTTGCTCCATCTTTCCAAGTATTTTCAGCTAAAACCGGAGCACTGATACCAGTTAGTGCAGTAATAAGAGCGATTGAACGAATTGAGTTTTTCATAGGTTTCTCCTTTTTTAAAATTCACAATAATTAATGCTATATCGATGCCAACATTTAAATCACTGATAAATAAGAATAAAATACATTCACAACAAAACTTTAGATAATGGAGTGTTTAAATATTACATAGTGCTTTGTAATATATTCAGACTTTTCTCAAATCGTATTGGTCATAGTGGTTTACTAAGAGGAAGTGACGCTGGACATGCCTCGATTGAAAGTCGCTGGTGTTCTCTGAGTGACTAATTGTTAGGGTGAATTGGTATAAGTCCAATCATGCCTACCATTCTACTTTACCCTAGAGGTCACCTTATTGACCAAATACAAAATGGATTGATAGTGAATGCCGCTATGATGAGATAGTCCAATTTCGCAGGTGCGGCTATTGCTATATCCTTGAGTACAGCCCTTGGGGATTTGTGCTTTTAGGCCTGATAAGGCGCTGGCATTGAGCTCTGGGGTGGTGAAGCCTTTGCTTCCAGAAAATCCGCAGCAATGAATATGCTCAGGTATTATCACATCAGTGCTACAGCGTTTTGCTAGGTCTTGCATTTGCTGCTGTAATCCCATTTTCTGGCTTGAGCAGGTCACATGCAACATCACACTTTCATCTGTTGGGGTGAAATCTAAGTGTTTGGCTAATATTTCGCTGGTAAAACTCACTGGCTCATAAACAGTTAATGGGCTGCCTTCAAGCTCGCCACTTTCAAACATAGATTTACAAGGGCTAGTATCGAATAAAATCGGGTATTGACCATTTTCACTGAGGGTTAACAATCTAGCCATTAGGGTTTGCTGTTGCTGTTTGGCTTGATTGACCATACCTTGGCTATTAAACGGCATACCACAACATACACCTGAAAAATCGGGGCTAATCACCTCAAAGTTGGCTTTTTCAAGTAATGCTAGCGTCACCTCGGTGAGGGATAGTTGAACTGAGGCATTCACCCCCTGCCCCATTGTTCTGCTGGCACAACTTGGAAAATACACCACTTTGTTGCGAGCGTTACTAAGTTGTACATCAAGTTTTATTCCGTAATAGCGGCTGCCATTTGGGGTGCTAGTTAACCATTTGGGGATGTGATTAAAAGAGATTTTTCGAGACATAGCACTGAATGAACTCAGCACTTGGTCTCCAACCAATCTTTGTACAGCGGCTAACATTGTTAAGCCTAATCTTGTGGTTTTTTCTAATAAACCAAAATGATTAACCAGCTTATTAGCAAGGTTTTCATACCTTGTGTTTTTGTCATGCCTTAGGGATAACACTAACTCACCGGTATTAATACCCACCGGGCAATGCTGGGCACAAAGTCCAGTGGTAGCACAAGTGTCAATGGCAGAATACTGAAAGTCTGTTTCCAACTCTTTTAAAGTTTGTTGATCTTCTTGAGTGACTCTTAAGCGCTGAATTTCTCGATAGTTGCTGATACGTTGTCTTGGAGTAAAGCTTAAGCCTTTGGAAGGGCAGACCGGCTCACAAAAACCGCATTCGATACATTTGTCGACTATTTCGTTCGCTTTAGGTAAGGCTTTTAGGTGTTTAATATGGGCTTGGTTGTCTGGGTTAATAATTACATTTGGGTTAAGTAGGTTCTGCGGATCAAATAACACCTTAATTTGCTTCATAAGCTGATAACCTTGCTCACCCCACTCTAATTCCACAAAGGGTGCCATATTACGCCCAGTGCCATGTTCGGCTTTTAATGACCCCTTATAATCAACGGCTACTAGCTGACACACTTCATGCATAAAACTTTCGTATCGTTTAATTTCTTGTGCCGTTGAAAAATCTTGGGTAAATACAAAATGTAAATTTCCATCAAGGGCATGACCAAAAATAATGGCTTCAAAGTATTCAAATTTTTTAAATAATGCCTGTAAGTGCGACACCCCTGCACTAAGCTGTGCCACAGGAAACGCTACATCTTCAATAATAACAGTGGTGCCAGTTTCTCTATTGGCGCCAATAGCGGGGAAGGCCTTTTTTCTGATCGCCCACAACTTATTATATTCTTGCGGCTCAGCAGTAAAACCCACCGCATCACATTGCTCGAAGGATGCCAGCAAACTAGTCAGTTCAATTATTTGTGTGCTGAGTTTATGTTGATTGTTGGCGCGGGTTTCAATTAATAGTGCCCCTGCACCTTCTGGCATATTGTCTATAAAAGCTGGTATGCCTGCTTGGTCATTCACAGATAATAACGAAGGGTAATCTAACAACTCAACAGCAGAGACATTGGCGTCAGCAAGGGCGCTTACCGCAGCACAGGTTATCTCTATATTTGGAAAAAGCACCAAAGAGCTGGCACGGTGTTTATGTTCAATCACAGTATGGTAAGTGATTGAGGAAATGAAGCCTAAGGTTCCTTCGGAGCCAATCATCAAATGCGCCAGCATATCGATTGGATCATCAAAATCAATCAGTGCGTTAATCCCATAACCCGTGGTGTTTTTTAAGCGATATTTATGCTCAATTAACTGCTTTAATTCTAGGTTTTCTTTGGTTTGTTGGGATAACGCACTTAATTGCGATAACAATAGCGGATGCTTTTGCTTAAATTGCTTAATGCTGGTTTGATTGCTGTTATCAAATATACTGCCATCTTGCAGAACAACACGAATATTGGCTAGAGTATGGTAACTATTTTGCGTCACCCCGCAGCACATGCCACTGGCGTTATTTGCGGCAATGCCGGCTATTTTGCAGGTGTCGATTGAAGCTGGATCTGGCCCTAATTTGCGGCCGTAGGGTAATAAATATCTATTGGCGTCGGCACCAATTACGCCGGGACCTAGCTTTATTTTCCCACCTAAATCTAATATTTCGTGCCAGCGCCAGTTGTTGGTGAGCATAATTAACACTGAATCTGACTGCGCCTGACCAGATAAACTGGTTCCCGACGCCCGAAAAGTCACAGCCACCTTAAAGTTCACTGCTAATTGTATGGTCTTAACTAACTCTTGCTCATCATCAATAAATACCACTACCTTTGGGATAAGGCGGTAAAAACTAGCATCCACCCCATAAGCAAAACGTTTCGAATAATCGGTTATTATTCGCGCTTTAGGCAAAACGTCCTGTAAAGATGCAGCAAAATATTTGTGGCGATCACCGCGCATTGTCCAAACTTCCTTACACTCTACTAGCAATTATTAAGATGCGATGGCAACAGTCTATTTTATTCAACAAAAATAAACAGTTATAAGTGATGAATCTATATTGAGTTTATGATGTATCACAAAATTTTTCCTAAGCTATTCAATAATACCTATCGCCATAAGTAATCACCCACACAGTATTACTTATGGCGATAGATATAACATTTCCTTTAGATACTTTTAGCATTGAGTGAGCAGAACCGCGCTTAGTTAACAATTTTTCTTTTAGAAGTATTTAATCCTTATTATTTCAGCCGTACATACGATAACCTTTAAGCAGATTAAAAATATTGGTAATCAATGAATTCACAACTGGCTAAAAATACCAAGGTACTTATCGTAGATGATCAAGCATTAGCTAAAGGATATATGAAATATTCTTTAGAGGAGCTAGGGTTTGGCGATATTACTTACGTGGATAAAATTAATCTTGCGTTAACCACCATAAGAAGCCAGCGCTTCGATTTAATCATTTGTTCCTACAACTTAAAGCGTGAACAAGACGGTTACTATTTCTATGACGAAATAAAAACCAATGG
Source organism: uncultured Paraglaciecola sp. (assembly GCF_937123705.1). Taxonomy (GTDB): domain Bacteria; phylum Pseudomonadota; class Gammaproteobacteria; order Enterobacterales; family Alteromonadaceae; genus Paraglaciecola. The sequence goes on from NZ_CAKZKO010000120.1 coordinate 29,788, forward strand.
AGAACTCCCCTTAAGTACAGCTTTCGTATTTATCAGTGCCGATACCAATTCAGATTTAGTGCAAAGTATAATTGAATTACAGCCCGATGATTTCTTAGCCAAACCTTTTACAGTCAAAGATTTAGATAGAAGACTAAGTCGAGTACTTGCCCGAAAAAAGGCGCTAGCTGACGTGTATTTGTGCATTGATAAACAGCAATATGATCGCGCATTGTCGGAGGTGGAGTTGTTTCTAGGTAAACCTAAAGAATCAGAATTCTTTCCATTAGCTTTAAAAATTAAAGGTGAAATGCTTACCGCCTGTGGCAACTTTCAACAGGCAAAGGATTTTTATCTTGCTATTTTAAAGGTGCAGACCTTTACTTGGGCGCAATTGGGTTTAGTTAACAGCTACCTGCATCTCAATGAAGATGAATTGGCAGAAAAATTAGTGTTACGCTTAGCCTTTAAGCCCGACTCTCAGCTGGCCGCCTATGATTTACTAACGGCGCTGCAAATCAAGCAAAATGACTTTGATACAGCACTGGAGTGCGTAATGATGGCGACTGAAATTTCCCCTAGGAGTATTCGCCGCCACAAAACGGCCATGGATTTGTCACGGATCACTCATGACTATGAAACCCAATTCGAAGCGGCAAAAAAGATAGTAAGATTTGCCAAAAATTCTATTCATGATAAGCCTGAGAATTACCTAAATGTAGCACGTTCAGGTATTGATTATGCGATGACAACAGACGCCTCTGATACCGAAAAGTTAATCAAACAAGCTAAAGAATATGTTAGGCAGCTTAAGCAAGCCTTCCCAAAAGCTGAACTGCAAGAGCAAATGAAAGTGGTCAATGCCAGATTGCTATATCTTCAGGATGAGAAGGACAATGCTTTAGCCTTACTTGATAAGCTCGATGAAGATAGCTGGGAAACTGAAGGCGTTGACGCGCTATTAGATAAAGCCAAAATATTCCACGACTTAGGTTTGTTTGAGCGTTCACAAGCTATTTTAGAACAAATTGAAGATCGCTATATTGATAATCCAGATCAAAATAAAATTTTCTTGCACTATATCAAACAAGAGAAACACGAAAAATCGACCATCAAACTCAACTCAAAAGAACTTAACAATACGGCAGTGAGTTATTTTCAAAAAGGTCAAATCGACAATGCCATGGAAGTATTTACCCAAGCCTTTACCATCATGCCTAAAAACGTGTCTATTGCCCTAAATTTGATGCAAGCGATTTCAACTAAAGCGATAGAATCGGGGGTATCAAATGTACCCGACTCTATGCTCAAAAAATGTATTAATACGGTTGAAAACAGTACACTCAGTGAAGCTCAACAAGAAAGGTATCACAAGATCCGCACCACCTTGGATGACTTGTCTCATTAGGTCACCTTGAGTGGAACATTAAAGCCTTGTTCTTTGAATAATTCAGTTTCTACAATTGTGGCCAAGGTTGCTACCGCCTTCCAGACATCCTCAAAAGACGTATAAAGTGGCGTAAAACCAAAGCGTAATATATTGGGGGCACGAAAATCTGCCACTACGCCTTTTTCGATCAATGCTTGGCAAATGGCAAAGGCGTCATCGTGAGAGTAAGCCAATTGACTGCCTCTTTGGGCTGCTTTATCTGGCGAGCATAACTGCAATTCACTCAAGCAATCTTGGCCGTTAACGAGGCGGATAAATACATCGGCCAATGCCAAAGACTTGTCTCTTAGCTGTAGCATGTCGACATCTTGCCACACATCAAGGGCCGCATCTAAGGCACTCATGGCAATCACGCTAGGGGTGCCACTTTGAAATTGATTGATAGAAGCAGAGGGCTGGTATTTGGGGTCAAAAGCAAAAGGTGCGGCGTGTCCCATCCAGCCGGATAAGGGCTGTTTTACCGCAGCTTGATGGCGACTTGCCACATATAAAAAGGCGGGGGCTCCGGGGCCGCCATTTAGGTATTTATAACCACAACCCACGGCAAAATCTACATCGCACTTGTCTAGCTCTACAGGCACGGCTCCGGCGCTATGGGCTAGATCCCAAATGACCAATATGCCTTTATCATGAGCCAGCTTAGTTAGCCTTTGCATATCTAGCAGATTACCGCTGCGAAAATTTACTTGGGTGAGCAATAATACTGCCACCGACTCATTAAGGCTCTGCTCAATGTTTTGCTCTGCAACCAGCTGCAACGCGCATAACTCAGGCCCTAGTAGTTCGCTTAGACCTTGCACCATGTATAAATCGGTAGGGAAATTATCCGAAGTCGATAACACCACTTTACGCCCATAGTTCAACTTTAAAGCCCCAGACAACAACTTAAACAAATTCACCGAAATAGAATCACAACAAATCACTTGGCCTGAATCCGCGCCAATTAGCGGTGCAATTTTTTCACCTACTTTTATGGGTAGATCAATCCAATTATGGCTATTCCAGCTTTTTATTAAGTCTTCGCCCCATTGCTGAGTCACCACCTCAGCCACAGTTGTTTTTACTGCTTTAGGCAACGCACCTAAAGAGTTGCCATCTAAGTAAATAGTATTGGCAGGTAATTCAAATTCTTGGCGTTTATGTGCCAGCGGATCGGCTTTGTCTAAGGCAATAATATCTTCTAAATTCATTTGGCAAGGCTTCTTAATTGCTCTACTAAAAGGGCAAAAGCACTTGATCCTGGGTGGATCCAATCAAAGTGCCCTGCCCCTTCTAGCATCAACACTTTTCGCTCTAATTGCTCTAACTTAAAGGGCGGCACAATGTTATCTTGGTCACCTTGCAGTAGCACAGTATTGGAGTGTAATGGCTGTTTACTTGGATTAGCACTTTGGTATTCAACAGGTTTATCTTGTGGCATACCCTGCATAAAATCTTTGGTAACGGCTTGGCAGCTGTTTGAACCTTTAGCATATTCTTCAATATCGGTTATGGCCGCCAGTCCAATCACTCCTTTTAACTGGCTATTTACACCACCCGCCAGCAAAGCCAAATGGCCACCAGCCGAATGCCCAATGGCCACCGAGTTGCCTAAGGTAAATTCACCCTTATTGTACTGAGCCGATGCTTGTATTCCCGCCTGAATATCTTCAAAGGTCACGGGCCAACCGCCTCCGGTTTTGCCGCTGCGACGATATTCTAACGACCACACATTAAAACCCGCTTGCGCCAACCCTGTGCTTAACGCATAGGTATGTTGAATGTCATAAGCACTTAACCAACAGCCTCCGTGGATTAAAATAACCAACGGTAGCTCTGTGTCAGCAGTTTTATTAGTGCGCCAAAGTAAGGCGAATTGCTGTTCATCGTCACCATAGACTACTTTTTCATTCGCAGCGGTAAAAGACAAAGCAGCCACTTTTGAATAAGCGACGTTGTTTGCTACTTTTGGAAATTCAATAGAAGACTGAGAAGCATTGGCAATAAAAGAGATTAGGACAAAGGACAATAATAGTAAGCGTTTCAAAGTAGTGGTTTCCATAAATAAAAAAGCAGTGCTAAAACTAACACTGCTTATAAACCTAAACCAGTAGTGACACTAGATCATTTCAACAGCTATGGCTGTTGCTTCACCGCCACCTATACATAATGATGCCACACCTTTTTTAAGGTTGTTTTGTTTAAGGGCATGTAAAAGGGTTACGATAATTCTGGCACCAGACGCCCCAATAGGATGACCCAAGGCACAAGCGCCGCCTTTTACATTGACTTTGTCTGGGTTTAATCCCAATTCATTGATCGCCAACATAGTGACCATAGCGAAGGCTTCATTAATTTCGAATAAATCAACATCGTCTGCTGTCCATCCGGTTTTAGCGAAGAGTTTTTGCATGGCGCCAACGGGCGCTACGGTAAAGTTTTCTGGCTCAATAGCATGTGAACTATGGGCCACAACTTTCGCTAATGGCGTTAAACCTAACGCCTCGGCTTTACTCGCTGACATCACCAGTAGCGCCGCCGCGCCGTCAGAAATTGAACTTGAATTAGCCGCGGTGACCGTACCGTCTTTTTTGAATGCGGGGCGTAAGCTTGGAATTTTTTCGGGTTTTGCTTGTTTAGGGCCATCGTCGCTATCTACTACCACATCGCCCTTGCGAGATTTAATAGTTAATGGAGTGATTTCATCGGCAAATAAACCCGCTTGTTGCGCATCATTGGCTTTTTTCAAACTGGCTAGGGCAAACTCATCCATTTGTTCACGGGTGATCCCTTCGGCATCGGCTGTGGCCTGTGCAAAACAACCCATGGCTTGACCGTCGTAGGCATTTTCTAGTCCGTCAAGCATCATATGATCTAACACTTGGCCATGACCCATGCGATAACCAGAGCGGGCTTTTGGCAATAAATATGGGGCATTGCTCATGCTTTCCATGCCGCCTGCGACTATGGCTTCTGCTGTGCCAGCTTTGATCAAATCATGGGCCAACATTAGGGCTTTCATGCCCGAGCCACAGACTTTGTTTATTGTGGTCACACCGCTTGCTAGTGGTAAGCCAGCTTTTAAGGATGCTTGTCTTGCAGGTGATTGACCTAAACCTGCGGGTAATACACAGCCCATTATCACTTCATCAATGTGCGGCAACACCTCAGAGGATTTTTGCGTATCTGCGAGCACGGATTGGATAGCGCTGGCACCCATTTCTGTGGTGGTCAGTGGCGCTAAACTTCCAACAAAGCCGCCCATAGGGGTACGTTTTGCGGCGACTATTACAATTGCATTATCTGACATAAAAACTCCTAAATTTGCTGATTCACTAACTTTGTACTTCATAGCTGTACAACATTTTCTGCGATGTTTGAGTAGATTGATTACCCATCCTAGCAATTTTTCCACTACAAGATTGATTTTAAAACCTCAACAGTTTACATTGCCTTACAGTTTACGTAAACGTAAACCTTATTAACAAATTATTGACTATCTACAGACGAGCACAGCATGAGTGAACAGACGTTTAGCATAGGTGAATTAGCCAAATCCATGGACATTACGCCACGCTCCATTCGCTTTTACGAAGAGCAAGGTTTATTAAACCCGACTAGAATTGGTCAACATCGCATTTATAAGAAAAAAGATCTGGTGCGTTTAAAACTGATTTTGCGTGGTAAACGATTAGGTTTTTCTCTAGCTGAAACCAATACGCTGTTTAGTTTGTATGACAGTCACCAAAATTCTAAAGCACAGCTTGAAGCTATGCTTAAAATGACCGCCGAAAAACGCGCTTATATGCAACAACAGCTTGAAGACATCAAAATGTTGAAGACTGAACTAGAAGACGTAGAAGCCCGTTGTCAAAATGAACTCAATACACTAACCCAAGGACAAACCGCATGAACGCCCCTTACCCCACTTTAAATTTTGGTCTCGGTGAAGACATCGACATGTTACGCGACCACGTCTATAACTTTGCTCAAGGTGAAATTGCGCCTTTGGCAGAAAAAGCCGATCAAGACAATGGTTTTCCTAATGAACTTTGGCCAAAATTAGGCGAAATGGGGCTATTAGGAGTCACGGTTAAAGAGCAGTACGGTGGTTCGGATATGGGTTATTTGGCTCATGTGATAGCCATGGAAGAAGTCAGCCGCGCCTCGGCAGGTATCGGACTGAGTTACGGAGCCCATTCAAATTTATGTGTGAATCAAATTCACAAAAACGGTAGCGAAGCACAAAAACAAAAATATTTACCTAAATTGGTCAGCGGCGAACACATTGGCGCATTAGCTATGAGTGAGCCTAATGCTGGCTCTGATGTGGTGAGCATGAAACTCCGCGCCGACAAACGCGGCGATGTGTATGTGTTAAACGGCAATAAAATGTGGATTACCAACGGCCCAGATGCGCAAACCTATGTAGTCTATGCCAAAACCGATATGGCTGCAGGTCCTAAAGGTATGACGGCCTTTATTGTAGAGCGTGACACTAAAGGGTTTAGTCAGGCGCAAAAACTCGACAAACTAGGTATGCGTTCCTCGAATACTTGTGAATTGGTGTTTCAAGATTGTGAAGTGCCAGCAGATAATATCTTAGGCCAAGAAGGGGCAGGCGTAAAAGTATTAATGAGCGGCTTAGACTACGAGCGTGTGGTGTTATCCGGTGGGCCTCTGGGCATTATGCAAGCCTGTATGGACTTAGTGGTACCTTATATCCACGACCGTAAACAATTTGGTCAATCTATCGGTGAATTTCAGCTGGTGCAAGGCAAAGTAGCCGATATGTACACCCAAATGAATGCCGCCCGTGCATATGTGTATGCGGTTGCTCGTTCATGTGACAGAGGTGAAACCACTCGCAAAGATTCCGCTGGCGCTATTCTTTATGCTGCGGAATTGGCTACTAAAATGTCGCTCGATGCTATCCAACTTTTAGGTGGCAATGGTTACATTAACGAATTCCCTGCTGGGCGTTTATTACGTGATGCCAAGTTATACGAAATTGGTGCGGGCACCTCAGAAATACGCAGAATGTTGATTGGCCGCGAGTTGTTTAAAGAGTCAACTTAACCGCGCCCTTAGAATTATCGAATTATAAAATTACCGGAGCAGCACTGTGCCGAAAATCATCAGTAAGCTAAATACTAAAAGCCAAGACTTTGTGGCGAATGCCCAGCATATGCAAGTACAAGTCGACGACTTAAAAGACAAAGTTGCCACCATAAAACAAGGTGGCGGTGAAAAGTCCAACCAACGTCATTTAGACCGTGGCAAACTACTGCCTAGAGAGCGTATTAACACACTACTCGATGACGGCTCGCCGTTTTTAGAATTATCTCAATTAGCCGCCTATATGGTTTACGAAGATAACGTACCTGCAGCAGGTGTGATTGCGGGTATCGGCCGAGTATCGGGCGTTGAATGTATGATAGTGGCCAATGATGCCACGGTAAAAGGCGGCAGTTATTACCCTCTCACAGTGAAAAAGCACTTACGGGCGCAAACCATAGCCGAACAAAACAATTTGCCCTGTATTTATTTGGTTGACTCGGGCGGGGCAAACTTACCCCGTCAAGATGAAGTATTCCCCGACCGTGAACACTTTGGCCGCATCTTCTTCAATCAAGCGAACTTATCTGCTCAAAACATTCCGCAGATTGCTGTGGTTATGGGCTCTTGTACTGCTGGCGGTGCTTATGTGCCGGCTATGGCCGACGAGTCTATTATTGTTAAAAATCAAGGCACTATCTTTTTAGGTGGACCGCCACTGGTTAAAGCCGCGACAGGTGAAGTGGTCAGCGCTGAAGACTTAGGCGGCGGCGATGTGCATTGCCGCACCTCTGGTGTGGTGGATCACTTAGCCAATAATGATCACCACGCATTAAAAATTGCGCGAGATGCCATTGCCCGCTTAAATCGAAACAAAACCATTGAACTTGATGTGCGTGAACCCATTGAACCACATTATGGCAGCGAAGAAATTTACGGTGTTATCCCTAAAGATACTCGCCAGCCTTATGACGTGCGAGAAGTGATAACGCGAGTTGTAGATGGTTCAGAATTCGATGAATTTAAAGCCTTGTACGGTCAAACTCTGATTTGTGGTTTTGCCAGAATATATGGTTATCCCGTGGGCATAGTGGCCAATAACGGTATTTTGTTTTCTGAATCGGCGCAAAAAGGCGCGCACTTTATTGAGCTGTGTGCCCAGCGTAAAATTCCGCTGGTCTTTTTACAAAACATCACCGGCTTTATGGTGGGCAAACAGTACGAGTCTGGCGGCATAGCCAAACATGGTGCAAAAATGGTCACGGCTGTGGCTTGTGCCAAAGTACCGAAATTTACTGTGTTGATTGGTGGCAGCTTTGGTGCCGGTAACTACGGTATGTGTGGTCGTGCTTACGATCCTCGTTTTATGTTTATGTGGCCTAATGCCCGTATTTCGGTGATGGGCGGTGAACAAGCTGCTGGTGTGTTGTCCCAAGTGAAGCGGGAACAAAAAGAGCGCATCAACGAACAATGGAGCGCCGAGCAAGAAGCCGAATTTAAACAACCTATAATCGATACCTACGAAACCCAAGGCCATCCTTATTATGCCTCGGCGCGCTTGTGGGACGATGGTGTTATCGATCCAGCAGACACTCGTCAAGTATTAGGATTGAGTATTTCAGCTAGCTTAAATAAACCCATAGAGGACACCAAGTTTGGTGTCTTTAGAATGTAAGGGTGGAATGATCATGAACCAAACCGATAACGTGTTATTTGAAATAGACAACAGGGGTGTGGCTACCGTCACCCTCAATCAGCCAGAGATCCACAATGCTTTTGACGATAAGTTAATTGTTAAGCTCACCGAGATATTTACGCAAATTCATAACAATGACGATATTCGCGTGATGGTATTGGCGTCATCTGGTAAAAACTTTTGTGCCGGCGCCGATTTAAACTGGATGCAGCGCATGGCGACTTACAGCTATGAGCAGAATTTAACTGACGCCAACGCACTAGCAACAATGTTTTTTACCCTAAACAACTTAAATAAACCCACTATTGCCAAAGTGCAAGGTGCAGCTTTTGGTGGCGGAGTAGGGTTAGTGGCTTGTTGTGATATGGCCATTGCCAGTAAATTAAGTCGCTTTTGTTTAAGTGAAGTGAAGCTAGGACTTATTCCTGCGACTATTAGCCCTTATGTAATTGATGCAATTGGTGCCAGATTAGCACGACGCTATTTCACCACCGCTGAAGTGTTTTCGGCTATGCGCGCCAGACGTATTGGTTTATTAAGCGAAGCGGTGACCGAGGAAGAACTCGAAAGCACAGTTGCAAGCTTGATTGAACACTTGTTAAAAAATTCACCCGCGGCTATCCGTGAAGCTAAGCAGCTTATTTTTTCTGTACAAAACCAGCCAGTGACGGCTGAACTTTTGGCCAGCACCAGCGAAAAAATTGCCGAGATTAGAGTCTCAGAAGAAGGTCAAGAAGGCCTGAATGCGTTTTTAGAAAAACGTCCTGCTAACTGGCTAACGGAGTAACATATGTTCACTAAATTATTGATTGCCAATCGCGGCGAAATCAGCTGCCGTATTATCAAAACGGCTAAACGCATGGGTGTGTTAACCGTTGCCTTATATTCAGATGCTGACCAACAAGCGTTGCACGTAAAAATGGCAGATGAAGCAGTTTATGTAGGGCCATCACCTTCAAAAGACAGCTATTTACAAGGCGAAAAGATCATTCAGATTGCCCTGCAAGTAGGCGCAGATGCCGTTCACCCTGGTTATGGATTTTTATCCGAAAATGCCAATTTTGCTAATTTATGCAAGCAAAATAATATTGTTTTTGTGGGCCCTCCGGTTGCTGCAATTGAAGCTATGGGTTCAAAATCTGCCGCTAAAAACATTATGGAAAAAGCCAATGTACCTTTAGTACCCGGCTATCATGGCGATGACCAAAGCGAGGCAGGGTTAAAATCTCACGCCGACAAAATGGGTTATCCGGTATTACTAAAAGCGGCTGCCGGTGGCGGTGGTAAAGGTATGCGCCAAGTATGGAGTTCTGAGGAGTTTAATGACGCCTTAGCCGCAGCTAAACGCGAAGCCATGTCGAGTTTTAACGATGATTTGATGTTAGTTGAAAAATACCTCACTCAACCCAGACACGTTGAAATCCAAGTGTTCTGTGACAATTTTGGCGATGGCGTTTATTTGTTTGAACGAGATTGCTCAGTGCAGCGTCGCCATCAAAAAGTCATCGAAGAAGCCCCTGCCTTTGGCATGAGCAAAGAGCTTAGAGCGCAAATGGGTGAAGCAGCATTAAAAGCGGCCAAAGCCATCAATTATGCTGGTGCAGGCACAGTGGAGTTTTTATTAGACAGCGACGGTCAATTCTATTTTATGGAAATGAACACCCGTTTGCAGGTTGAACATCCAGTTACCGAAATGATCACCGGCCAAGATTTAGTTGAGTGGCAATTACGGGTGGCCAATAACGAAACGCTACCCATGGCACAAGATGCATTGGGGATCCATGGCCACGCCTTTGAAGCCAGAATTTATGCCGAAGATCCTAATAATGACTTTTTACCTGCTACTGGTACTTTGTCGTTATTACAGCCGCCTGTTGAATCACAACATGTGAGAGTGGATACCGGTGTGGTGCAAGGTGACGATGTGTCAGTGTTCTACGATCCTATGATTGCCAAATTGATTGTTTGGGACGAAAACCGCGAAAAGGCCTTAGCACGATTAACCAAAGCCTTAACCGAATATCATATAGACGGTGTGGTCACCAACATTGAGTTTTTGTACAACTTAGCTAACAGCGAGCCGTTCAAAAATGAACAAATCGACACTGGTTTTATCGAAAAAAACCAAGAGTTGTTGCAGCTCAATGAAGCCCAAGATGTGCAAACTTTATTGCCAGTTGCCGCCTTGTACTTGATGCTCAATACCCAGCAAAATTCCAATACTAGTCAGCAAGATAGCCACTCACCTTGGGCACAAGGCAACGCATGGCGCGCCAATGAACAACATATTCAAACTTTGGACTTGTTAGTAGGCGAAAACACCTATGCCGTGCAAGTTAGTCAAATTGGTATGGGCGCGAAAAGTGTGTTTTCTATCACTGTGGGTCAACAAAACTACCATTGCAGTGGAGAGCTTGCGCAAAACCAGATGTTATCCACTATCAATGGTCACAAAACCTTGGCTAATGTCACGGCTCATCAAGATGGTTACTCGATATTTAGTAACGGTAAGGTCATTCGCTTTAATAACATTCAGGCCGATTTAGGTGATATCGAAGACAATGCCGCAGACGCTGGATTTGTCGCGCCCATGAATGGCACTGTGGTGGCGATTTTAGTTGAGCCACAACAGTCAGTTGAAAAAGGCCAAACTCTTATGGTGATGGAAGCCATGAAAATGGAACACAGCTTAAAAGCCCCAGCAGATGGTGTGGTCAGTGAGTTCTATTTTAAAGCAGGCGAGCTGGTAGATGGCGGCGTAGAGTTACTAGCGTTCCAACCCTCAGAAAAGGCGAGTTAAAATGCTGCCAACCTCAGTCAAAATAGTCGAAGTAGGCCCTAGAGACGGCTTACAAAACGAAAAAGGCGTAGTGCCGTTAGACGCCAAAGTAGCCTTAGTGGAGCAACTTGCCGATGCAGGTTGCGCCGTGATCGAAACCGGTAGTTTTGTGTCGCCCAAATGGGTGCCACAAATGGCTGACAGTACCGCGGTATTTCAGCAGATAAAAAGAAGCCCTAAAGTTAGTTACGCCGCCCTAACCCCAAACCTACGTGGTTTAGAAGCGGCAATCGAAGCCAAAGCCGACGAAGTGGCGATTTTTGGCGCGGCCTCTGAGTCTTTTTCGCAAAAGAACATCAACTGCTCCATCGCAGAAAGCCTACAGCGTTTTTTACCTGTGATAGAACTGGCACAAAAGCAAAATATCCCGGTAAGAGGTTATGTGTCTTGTGTTTTAGGCTGCCCTTACGAAGGGGATATTGCGCCGCAAAAAGTGGCAGAGGTTAGCCAGCAGTTATTAGATATGGGCTGCTATGAAGTGTCGCTGGGCGATACTATTGGTGTAGGTACGCCAATCAAAACTCAACAAATGTTAGAAGCGGTGTTAGAAAAAATCCCCGCTGATAAATTAGCAGTGCATTTTCATGACACCTACGGTCAAGCCTTAGCCAATATTTTAGTGGCACTGCAACAGGGTATTTCAGTGGTGGATAGCGCAGTATCGGGTTTAGGCGGTTGTCCTTATGCTAAAGGGGCGTCTGGCAATGTGGCCACCGAAGATTTGGTGTATATGCTGAATGGTATGAATATCAAAACCGGCATAGACCTAAACAAGCTCACCGCGGCAGGCTTAACTATGATGCAGGTTTTAGGCAGGCAATCGAATTCTAAAGTAGCGCTAGCTTTGAATGCACAAGGACAATAAGTTTTGACTGAGGTTACTTCTAAAACTAAAACCTTACCACCTAATGTACGGATTATGATTGCCCTTGTCGCCTCGCCTACCCTACTAGTGGTGGGCATGTTGTTTTACACCTTATTTATTGATGGCTGGCAAAAAGTCAGCGTCAGTATGATTGTATTTTCACTACTTTGCGTTTTGGCTTATTACGTGGTGATAACAGGCCGCCCTCCACGCTTAACAAAGAAAAAATACACCCAAACAAAAAACTAATCTCTATTTTAAAAATTCATTCGGGTACAATATTGCTATTCAACTCAGTGACACATAAACAGCAGTAAGGTAGAGCAAATGGAGTTTTTTACTTGGGACGTTAACCCAGTATTAATTGAATTATTTGGATTAAAAATACATTGGTATGGCGCCTTGTTTGCCACCGCTATTTTTGCAGGTTTGCAAGTATTGAAGTGGATATTCATCCAAGAAAAAATCAAAATGGAATTACTCGATTCGCTACTAATGTACGCTGTTCTCGGTATCATTGTAGGTGCCAGACTTGGACATTGTTTATTCTACGATCCACAATATTACCTCAGTAACCCATTTAAAATTTTGGCCATTTGGGAAGGCGGCCTAGCCAGTCATGGCGGTGGCGCAGGTGTGATCATCGCCATGTATTTTTTCGCCAAAAAGCACCAGCTTAACTTTATGTGGATATTAGATCGGGTGGCTATAGCGACCGCATTATTTGGTTTTTTTGTACGCTTTGCCAACTTTATGAATTCTGAAATTATCGGTATTCAAACCGACTTACCTTGGGCTGTGGTATTTGCTCGGGTCGATCTACTTCCAAGACACCCCGCACAATTATATGAGTCATTGTCCTACTTAAGTATATTCGCAACGCTAGTGGTGTTGTATCGCTTTACTGCAATTAAAAAGCATGGAGGCGCCCTGTTAGGTGCATTTTTATGCTTGGTTTTTACCGCTAGATACCTCATCGAATTTGTTAAAGTCAAACAAGCGGCCTATGCCTCAGATACACTTATAAGTACCGGGCAACTATTGAGTATTCCATTTTTCGTGGTGGGGATTTATTTACTGTTTAATGCGTGGAAAAAAGCCGCGTCTTAATCAAGCCAAACAATGAATCTAATAATGAGTAACGACCGATTAATTAAGTAAGCGCAACTATTATACTGTACTCAGTTAAACGGTTTTACTCTTTACACTATCATTAGCCTCCCATGTTCGTATTCTTTCAGTGATCATATCTGCTACCTGCTGTGGCTGCTCCAAAGGAAACATATGCCCATGTCCAGCAAAGACCTTTTGTTCAATCTTCGTCTTTTTAACAAAACTACCCAAAAGTGCTGGCACACATACGTCGCTGTTACTGCCTGTGAGCAATAAACCGGGTACAGATAACCGCTGGTAATATTTGTTCAAGTTGTGGGGCACATTGCGGTAAATACTCGCTTCAATTTGCGCATCAAAGTTAAGTTGTAATTTTCCTTCTCGCTCGTCTATAACAGCTGACACGTAGTCTTGGATACATTCTAATTGAAAATGTTTAAATAGTGCCTTCGCTTTGAAATAAGCCACCACGTCTGTCCCTAATGGCCAACTTTGACAACGTACTTTTGCTTTTCCTGCTGGCGAAAATTTGTCAATTAACGGGGAATACTTAAGCAATTTAAAGGCAACTCTGGCCAAGCCTGAAGCAATAGGAGGATCGAGCATAATTACTCCTTTGATTAAGTCTGGCCTTTCACAGGCTGCCATAAAAGACACCACAGCCCCCATAGAGTGCCCTACAGCATAAACAGGTTTAGCAACATTTTGAGTGAGATATTCAATAAGTTCTGCTACTTGATTGCTTAGATTGGCATTCACGGGATAACGCGATGAATGTGCGAACTTAGTTATAGCATGCACCTTGAAATCATTGGGAAACTGCTGAAACAACTGCTGGTAGCTGCCTGCAGGAAATCCATTAGCATGCGCAAAATGTAGGTGTATATTGGTTGAGTTGGTCATCTATTGCCTGTTATTAGGGAGTTTTTATGAGAGTGATTAGATTAAAAATAATAATGGCCCCAATACCTGAATATTGGAGCCATACAATGCTATTTTACAACTAGAGATAGTATCAAACAATCATCCTTAACCATTTCGCTCTTCAGCTGCCTGCCAATCAGCAGGTATCTTTTTGGCCGTCCAAAAGAATGCAATTATCGCCAGCACATAGGGAACCGCAAGCCACGCCAATGACATCCTTAAGGATTCTACCTCACCGTACTCGGCCGTATAAAAATCACTCACTATGCCAATAAAAGTAGGACCGCCACCTAAGGCAATAATATTCAGTACAAAGAAAAATAACGCCGTAGACATGGCTCTCACTTTTACCGGAGCCAAGGTTTGTGCCAAAGCAAAAGAAGGCCCTAAATAAAATCCACTGGTAAACAGCAAAACCGTGACCAAACCAATAGATAACCACAGTGATTCCACTTGTAACGACAGATAATACGCTGGTGCACCCACGACTAAGGCCAACGCTGGCACTAGCCCATAAGCACCTTTGTTGGTTTTACTCCATTTATCAACTAACACACCGCCAAGCCAAACACCGCCAGCATAAGCAGTACCATTGATAATCCCTAAGGTAATCAAAAATTGGGTGATATCTAACCCAGCATGAGCCCGCACATAGAAATCAATCATCCAAGTGGATATGGCGTAATTACCAAAAGAGCCAAAAGAAATGGCAAAACACATGCCCCACCACGACTTAATCGACAAGAGTGCCTTAATAGACTGCCATGAATTATTTTGTGCCGATGCCGTTTGCATATTGCCACTACGGGGCGGCTCCTTAACCGTTAGCTTAAGCAACAGGGCTAAGGCCACGCCTGGTAAACCTACGGCAATCATCACTATACGCCAGTCCGCCTCACCACCTTTAAGGAAAAAAGCCGAGGCAAAGAAAGCAAACATAATTCCAAAGGGGATCCCCATCGAATAAATCGCTAAGGCACCGGCTCGTTTTTCTTTAGGAAATAAATCAGAAATAATCGAATGAGAAGGAGGACTACCGCCGGCTTCACCTATACCAACACCAATACGCGCTAAGGCAAGTTGCGTGAAGTTTGTGGCAAGCCCAGATGCCGCGGTAAAACCACTCCAAAGTGTAAGTGAAATGGCAACAATATTGACCCTACTGTACCTGTCAGCAAGCCAAGCAATGGGAATCCCCAACACTGTGTATAACAAGGCAAAATATAATCCTTTCAGCCAACCTAACTGGGCATCATCAAGGCCTAAATCAGCCTTTATAAAAGGTGACAAGATCCCAATAATTTGGCGATCAATAAAATTAAAAGCATAAATCAAAGTTAAAATACATAGCACATAGTTTCTATAACCATTTGAAACAGCTGTGGGTGTTTCTTCAATAGTGCTACTCATTGTCTCTTCACTTGCCATCGATAATATACTTGGAGCTAAGTTTTTGATGACCTCATGTTACGGGGGCAAGCCTAGTAAATTCAAGTTAAATTGTTAATTTTTTGTAAGTATAACAGGCAGTTATGCTCATTCATAAAGACATGAAATTGTCTTGCGTCAACTAAAGTTTATGATAATTAGCCTCGAATCAGACCAGTTTCTGAGTAACCATCCGCCTTCGGAGTCACATCAACCCATGCATATTGATACTTTATTACACTCGGTTAAACAGCAATTCAAATTAAGCAATCGCGATATTAATCTATCCGTTACAAGTAGCTGGGCTCAAGGACGAACCTTATACGGCGGTGTCTCCGCGGCCTTGGTGTATCAAGCCATGCGAGAGGCGGTGGCAGACGATAATGTTCTGCGCTCACTTAACACTAACTTCATTGCACCGATTGAGTCAGATTGTGAATTTAATATTAATGTTGAAGTGTTAAGGCAAGGTAAAAATGTCACTCAGGTAATCGGGCGATTAATACAAAATAATCAAGTTGCAGTAATGAGCCAAGCAAGCTTTGGCGTTGCAAGGCAATCCAGTATTCAAATCACCAGTAATTTACAGCACACCATGGACTATCCGCAGCGATCCAATGTGATGCCTCCACCATTAAAGTTAGCCCCAAGCTTCTTAAAGCATTTCAACTTAATCCCGACTAAAGGTGGTTTGCCATTTTATGGCTTAAAGGAAGGTGATGTACATGGCTGGATGCGATTTAATCAGCCACCAAGTGATTTTACTGACGCACATCTAGTGGCGCTCATAGATATTTGGCCACCCACTGTATTACAAATGTTAAAAGTGCCCGCCATGGCAAGTACCATGAGTTGGAATTTAGAGTTTATCCACCCCCATCAAAAGATAGCTGGTGAAGATTGGTTTGCATATCAAGCTCAGACCCGACAAGCAGTCGATGGTTATGCCCATACCGAAGCCAACATTTGGGATAAACACGGCGAATTAGTGGCTATTAGTAGACAAGTCGTGGCAGTATTTGCTTAATCCAATTGGCGTCTACCAACAGCAATATTGTTAGAACATCGAAAATGAAGACGGGCTAAACAAGGCTAAGGCTCCAATTAATTGTAAATTACTAAAATCAAGAGCACTGTTCACACTATCTATATCAAGCATTAAACTCTCGTACATTTCGTCTGTTACTTTAGAGTGAGTTAAGTACAAGTCACTGTTTACATTGTTAAGTGCCAACATATAGGCCAGTTGAATAATTTTTTCTTCTTTGCTGACGGCTAGATGCTCACTAACATGAGTTTTTGCTACAACCTGTGAAATACCTGTGGGAATACCCCACAATTTTAAGAGCTCAGCTGAGAGATCAGCGTAACAAAAACCAAGGTGAGTGTTTTGCATCATTAAAGGGGTATTGTCACTTGAAATAGCACTGCATTTTGACGCTGCTGTAGGGTTTAGCTGCACCAATACCAGCTCACCAATATTATGCAATAGACCACAAACAAACATCTTCTCTGGCTCTTTTAAGCCCACCTCTTCAGCCAAATATTTACATATTAGGGCACAGCTTACAGCTTGCTCCCAAAACTTTTCTAAGTCGATCACATTTGGCTCAATACTCTTAAATGCACTTGCCACACCATAAGCTAATACAAGGTCGTAAATAGACTTAGTGCCAATCACCTGAATAGCTTTAGTGACGGTCGTAATTTTATTGGGAAACTTATATAAAGCACTGTTAGATACTTTTAAGACTTGCGACATTATGGCTGGGTCGTAATTAATGACTTGTGCAATATCATCCATAGAAGTGGTGTCATCATCAATTAATTGCTTAATTTTTATAACAGCCTCGGGTAACACAAAAATATCGCCGGCACTCGCTGTATAGTCTTGTAGATCCATCAATATCATTCACCTTAGATTATATGATAAGCAGTGTAATCGATGATTGAACTTGCTGCATCCCCAATCTTTCACCATCCCAAAATATAATAGGACAAAATATTCATCTTTATTCTGAATAATATCGATGAATTCAGACGTCTGACATAAGCGTCATCCTCGCTGGCGGGGATCCCAGTTACTTTGGTGTTGCAGGTAGGGAAGACACTAGGTTCCCGATAACGACTTTCGGAAACGACACTAACTGCCTGCGGGCCATGCTGCGCATGTTCAAAATTGTTCCAGACAATTTAGTTATTCGTATCATCCATGATACTCACCCTTCGGGCAGCCAGAGGCTGTACAATTTGTTCCATACAAATTGTCGAACCACGCTGGTTCTCGTCCAACACGACCTACGTCAGATTATTGAATATGTTTAAGAAAATAGTGGTGTTTATGTTTTGTGACAACTAAGAAGATGGTGGGGTTTAACCAGTCTCTTTAGCAGCACCGCTGCGCCTGGCTAAACAATCCGACACGGACGTCGAGTTTGGGTGCCGATCATCAGGGACGTGTATTTGACTACTTTAAAGATTTCACAAAATGCAACGCTTGAACATGTGTTCGAGTTCAGCACGACTAAATCAAAGTTTATTAGAAGTTTTGAGTATTTGAATATTTTGAATCTAGAGAAAACTTAAAAGATGGTGGGTCGTGCTGGATTCGAACCAGCGACCAATTGATTAAAAGTCAACTGCTCTACCAACTGAGCTAACGACC
>NZ_CAKZKO010000121.1 GCF_937123705.1 uncultured Paraglaciecola sp.
AACAGCGTAGCGATCAACAAGAACCCGAGTACGGCCCAACCAGTTTGCTTCCTGTTTTCCAGTTTGGGTTCAGCTGTCCATATCAGGAAAGCAGAAACATCCTTAGCCATCTGATCAATCGTCGCATTGGTTCCATCCGAATAGGTAACCTGATCATCGGCTACCAATGGCGATGCCATTGCTAGGTTCAAGTTAGCAAAATAAGGATTGTAGTGAAGCCCGTCTCCAGGACGAGATGCTTCAGGCAAATCAGCAGGAACATCCTGATACCCAGTCAGTAACGAATAGATATAAGGCGCACCACCGGTCCGTGCTTTCGTAATGAGCGAAAGGTCAGGTGGGATTGCGTTATTGTTTGCTGCACCAGCTGCAACATCATTGGCAAAAGGTTTCGGAAATTTGTCCGCAGGCAATGGAGGACGTGTGCTCATTTCGCCCGTGTCTGGGTCGATAGCTGGCGTTTGAATGGCCCAGTTCGCAGCAATCGCTTTCACTTCATCTTCGTTATAACCCAAATCTTCCAGATTCCGGAATGCGACCAGACGAAGCGAGTGACAGGCGGCACAAACTTCTTTGTACACCTGAAAGCCGCGCTGTAGCTGTTGGCGGTCGAATTTCCCCAAAGGACCGTCGCTGCTGAAGCTGACTTTTTTTGGATCTTCATGGAACGCATATTCCACAGGTTTTTCAGGTGGGTTGGTGGTATATTCAACCGCACCCATCACAAAAGATACCAGCAACCAGCCTGAAAAGAACAGGCCAATCAAAATGCCAAAAAATCTTACCATTTTTCTAAATCCCCAAATTCTTTAGCTGGTTTTTTCAAGCGGTTTGCCGGTCACTGCCTCGGTGATACTGTTCGGCAATGGTAACGGCTTCTCAATACGAGAGAGCAACGGCAATATGATCAGGAAATATGCGAAGTAATAAGCACCCGCTACCTGGCTCATCATCACATAAGGTTCCTCAGCTGGCGCACCGCCGCAGAAGAAAAGTACGGCCGTTGCAAAGAGCAGAATGAAAAACGCAATCCGCATTTTCGGACGATAAGATCCTGAACGAACGGGACTTGTATCCAGCCATGGAAGAAAGAACCAAACCAAAATGGCGGAGAACATCGCTATTACGCCCAGCAGTTTTGCCGGAATGAACAGGAAGTCGAACGTAAATGCCCGTAGGATCGCATACCAGGGCCAGAAATACCATTCAGGAACGATATGTGCCGGCGTTGAAAGTGGGTTTGCAGGAATATAATTGTCTGCGTGACCCAGTGCATTGGGCAGGAAGAACATCATAATCGAGAAAAGGATCAAGAAGAAGCCAAGCGTCCAGCCATCTTTTGCGGTGTAATACGGGTGGAAAGGAACTGTATCCTGAGGCCCCTTTACATCAACACCAGTTGGGTTGTTGTTGCCAGTTGATTGTTGACTGTGACTGCCAAAGTACGCCTTTATTGGAATAAATAAAGGCGTAAAGGCCTGAGCCTGGAATGTTGAATTGATCATTATAAAGCTGTTCAGGCATCATGGCTTGGCTAGCCGTATCGTCTAATTCAAATTCTGATATTAGCGTTAAGCTTTGCACTTCTAGCTGTTGTTGCATCGACTGACTCAAGCTGCTGTTAAAGGCTTGCTCTAAGGTGATTGCCGTAAGTGGGATAAAGATCAGCAGAGCCAGCAATGCGGCAGCGAAACTCCTTAATCTAAGAGATAAGTTATGCACTGCTGCTGTTAATCCAGTTAGAGTTCACGGTTAATTCGATATCCTCGGCCACGGAGAGTTTCGATGGGATTAACACTGCCATCTGGGTCAATTTTTTTACGTAGACGCCCTACAAATACCTCAATCACATTACTGTCTAAGTCGAAATCTTGATCGTAGATATGTTCGGTTAGTTCAGTTTTTGATATCACTTTTAGCGGATTTAACAGCAGATATTCCAATACTTTATATTCGTATGCGGTCAGTTCAATGTATTGGCCCTTTACTGTTACTTCTTCACTAAGGGTGTCAAGAGTAATGGGGCCTTTTTCAATGACTGGATGAGCCTTACCTGCGGCGCGTCGAATCAACGCGTTAATGCGGGCTAATAATTCTTCGTTGTGAAAAGGTTTGGTTAGATAATCATCTGCACCGGCATCTAATCCTTCTACTTTTTCTTGCCACCTATCCCTTGCCGTTAGAATTAATATTGGGCAGCTCACATCTTGTTTTCGCGCTTTTTGAATCACTTCAAAGCCATCTACTACAGGTAGCCCTATATCAATGATCGCTAAATCATAGGAATGTTCTTGCAACAAGAACAATGCTTTAGCGCCATCGTCTGCCAAATCAACGCTGTAACCATTTTTTTGCAGTAATATATCTAGTTGGGTCAATAAACGGCTATCGTCTTCTACTAATAATATACGCATTAGTTAGTTAAAATCCTTAGTGATAATGTTTGTTTTAGGAAGTATCTCGGTGTTACAAATACTCTTACTTACCTTTTTTCTTACGACTCACTTTTCCAGATTTTTTGTCTACATCAACCGACACAACCCGACCAGATTTTTGCAGCACTTTTACCCGGTACTTACTTTTATTTTGATCAACTTTTAATACCCTACCTCTAACTGTCTGCTGGGCTTTTTTGGCCGCTTCAGATTTGGTTTTGGTAGGCGCTTTGCTTTGTTGCGCAGAAACAGGCATCGTGCTTAATGACATAATCGTTAAACATAGGATGACAAATTTTATGTAGTAATTCTGCTTCAAAATTTTGGCTCGTATTAGTTACTGTATAAGTTCAAGTTTACCCCAATCATCATTCGACTTAAAAGCAAATGCTTTTTAAAAAAGAGATTGGGGCGCTGTAACCTTATGTAGTCCACCACTAGATACGAATATACTTAGTCGGTTTTTCTTCCATAAAGGTGCGATATAGCCTTCCTTTAGAGCGGTAGGTGACTTTGTAACCATCTAAAACTCGAACTTTTCTGGCCTTTTTATGCTTTGGCTTACAGTTATGCTGAACACTATAGGTTGGCAATTCTGAATGTTTTGCGCGCACAATATTGTGGGCCAACGAACCGCCCACTACTGCGCCCATTAAGGTACCTAAATCTTTAGTTTGGTTTTGGCTGACCGTGCGGCCAACAATTCCGCCCACTATGCTTCCAAATATGGCTGCTCTTTTAGAATGTGCTGGGCGATATTCGCTATGTACAGCTACTGGTTTGCAGTAAGTTTTATGGTTGCGAGTATTCACGTATTTATATACGGGAATTGCGCGAATAACCTTTGCTTTTACAACTTTACGGCTATGTTTTCCATGATTGTGATAACTCCTATCATGGTTAGCCTGTGCAAATGGAGACACCAATAAAAATAATAGTATGCTTGATATGAATAATTTCATGTTACCACTCCTTAATAAAGTGGTTACAGACTAATTGGCTAGGGCTGAATTTTAGCTGAATTGAATTTTAACGAAGCTAGTTCACGCCAAAGCGGCCATGTATCGCAACAATACTATCCGGTTATCAGTGGATTGATACAATCCACATGCAAGCTATGTTTTTGTTTGTGGGTGTAGATATGTACACTTAAGGGAATATTTTCTACTTCGTTCCACATACTGATGTTTGAAGACGAAGGGCAAATCGCTTTCTGTAAGTAGGACTTTTGTGCTTCTTTACTCATCTCCAAAGGTGCTGGAATTTTGATGTAAGCATTAATACTACCACCTCTATTGCGTGCACCTTTATAGCGCCATTCACCTAAAATAAAGGTTGAGTAAAAAGCCGCGTTGACGATTTTTAAGGTGTTATCAGTGATGGGCTTTTGGGGCTTGTTCACGGAAGTGGCGGCATTACCTTGCATACAGCCATTTATATTTATACATATAACACATGCCAGTATTGCATAAATAATTCTGATAGAACGAATTGGAATGGACATGTTCATTGAATACCTCACTAGTTTACACTCCAGTTATCGGCATTTATTGGCATTACTTAATGATAATCGTCAATTCAATTGCTCCTTTGTTATAGATTTCTTTTTTGCGTGACCAGGTGAATAGCCATATCTCTCTTTGAAACATTGCCCAAAGTATGCGGCAGAGCTAAAGCCGCATTCAAACGCTACCTGCTGCGCTGTATTTCCTAAAAATAATTTTTCGTTGGCTCGCTCGAGTCGATATTCTCTAAGCAGTTGACTAAAGGTCATTGAAAATAAGAGTTTAAGTCGGCGATTAAGTGTTTTTTCTGACATACATAAAAACGCTGCTAATTTAGAGCTATTGTAATCAGGATCGCAATAATGTAATTCGAGTTGAGTTTGTATTTTATTTGTTGTTTCGTTCCAAATACAAGAGGAGTCAACTTCTTTTGTTTTTGGTGTAACCACAGAACGTAATAAATTTTCCTTGAATGCTCGATATGTGTAGATCCTATTCGACAGTTTTTGGAGTAAGGTAGCACTACTAAATGGCTTGGCTATATAGTCGTCAGCTTTTTTCTGCAAGCCTATTTTCTCACTAAGGATATCTCCTTTTGCCGTTAACAAGATAAAAGGGATGTGTTTATAATCCTCATTGCTTTTTATTCTATTACAAAGCTCAAAACCATCCATAGCTGGCATCATGACATCTGATAATATAAGTTCAGGAATGAAGTCTTCTAGAATATCTAACGCTTTAATACCATTTTCCGCACTCTTTACCTTAACATTCGGAGGAAATAGTTCTATCAAATGATTTCGTAGGTGAATATTGTCCTCGACAATTAAAATTTGGCAATCTGGCATTTCGGTTGCTAAATGTTTCTCTTGCTCTTCGTCTATCTGCATATAGGTTTCAGATTCAACTAGTGGCAATGTTACCGTGATGCACGCACCAATTTGGGGGTTGTTTTTAAAGCTGAGTTGTCCATTATTTAATGACACCATTTTATGAACAATGGACAAACCTAAGCCATTTCCTTCTGAGATATTACTTTCTTGATAAAATCGATGTGTTGCCGTCTCTAAGTTTGCAAAACCAATACCTTGGTCACTAACTTCAATACTTAAACATTCTTCAAATTTGTGAACGTTAACTTCGATTTTGGTGTTGGCAGGTGAGTATTTAATTGCGTTGGATAGAATATTTCCGAAAACTAAATCGATTGTTTGTTCAACCAACATGTGAGCAGTTTGCTTTGGCATGAATTCAATATTTAAGTGTACTTTTATGTTTTTATGCTCAGCCAGCGGAGTCAATCTAAAGAAAACCTGTCTGATTTCAAAATCAATATTCGTTGCGATAGGTAAGTTCAAAGCAGCTTGAATTTCAGCAAGTTTTAATAGGTTTTCGACTAAGCTATAAAGTTTTTTTGCGTTGCCATAAATTATGTCTAGAGCGGCATTTTTAGGTCTTTCAGCTTTGAGTAAGAGTTCCGTCTTACCAATAATCAAGGTTAGGGGCGTGCGAAACTCATGAGAAATTTCTTCAAATAGCCTTTCCTTACTCTGAATCGCTTTTTGCAATTGCTCAGTTCTATTTTGTACTTGTTGTTCAAGATATTGATTTCGTGTATTTATTCTTCTGGTACGCCAAACTGAAAAGAGTAATGCAAACATTAATAACATCATGATGTAGGTTATATATGCATAAGTGGATTGCCACCATGGGGGAGCGACAATTAGTGTTAGTTTGGTGGGCACTGACCATACTCCGTCGTTGTTTGACCCCCTAACTTCTATGTCGTATCGAGCTGGCGCCAATTGAGCAAACACTATCTCCGGTTTTTTTAGGGCTATCCAGCTTTGATTATTCAAACGATATTGGTACTGATTTTTATGAGGAAGAATGTAACTAGGTGCTGCGAAACTTAGGGCGATATTACGACTATCGTAAGACAAACGTACTTTTGATATTTGTTCAAAGTTATTTTTGGCATTTGTTAACTTTGAGTAGCTTGAACCGTTTATTGTCAGGTTTGTAACAAAGCTTTTCGACGGTTGTATCGAGTTGAATTTAATATCTTTGACTGGATCGAACCATACTAGCCCACTGATACCACCATACATAAAAGTGCCGTTTGTTTGTATTGAAAAACCTTCTGAATCAAAAGTATCTGTAGTCAGTCCATCATTTTTGTCAAACTGGCGAAATTCCCAGTTAGCTAAGGTGTTGGTTTTGTATTTATTTATTCTCACTAAGCCAGCTGACGAACTGACCCAAATAG
The DNA here is from genome assembly GCF_937123705.1 of uncultured Paraglaciecola sp. Lineage (GTDB taxonomy): Bacteria > Pseudomonadota > Gammaproteobacteria > Enterobacterales > Alteromonadaceae > Paraglaciecola. Next base: position 6,210 of record NZ_CAKZKO010000121.1, read on the forward strand.
CTCCATCAGCACTTTGATTAATACTGTAAATTGTGTTGGAAGGTAAACCGTGTGACATAGTGATAAAAATAAAGCTGTCTTTGTTTGCTGGCTTAAAAGCAATTCCCCCACCCCAAGTTGCCAACCAGGTGTTGTGTTCCTTATCTTCGAGTACGTCAAAAACATGGTTGTTAAGCATCTGGTCTTTACCATATGCTTCAATGACCTCTAGTTCATTATTGAGTCGTAAATAAGTGTTCTCTCTAGTGTGGGTCCCAATCAATAAATCACCATTCAATCCTTTTTTTACTGCCCGAATTCCCCTTAGCTTTACGAACTCACCACTTTTAGATATTGGCCACAACTGTTGTTTTACGGTTTTTTTGGACAAATCTACTGTCAAAAAGCCATTATTGAAAGAATTGACTAATAAAGTGTTGTCATCTAAAGGTAAAAAGCCAAATGCTGAAACAATTTCTTTAGGCACTTCCAACTTTGTCAATTTATCTGCTTTTGTGTCGTAGGAATAAATCCCTTTTTTTTCAGTGCCTATCCAGATCGTATTCTTATGATTATACAAAGCTCTAACTTGCTCTCCAGGTAGTAAATGAACATCCGGAGACCAGAGTTGAGTAGCTTGATTTAAATTTAATAAATGAAGACCGTTATTTTGCGTTGCAACCCATAGTGAATGCTCGTCCGTAAATATTGCTTGCCGTAGTTTATTTGTTCCAATCCAAGTTTCTAATTGAGCCTTATTAAATCCAGAAAACCTACTGACCAACGGTGAAAGCAACGTAAATTGACCCGAGTCTTCCGAGGCCCAATTTAATTTAAATTTATTGAATACTCTGAAGTTTGCGAAACCACCTACAGATGAAGATTTTTCAACCATATAAGTATTGAAATTGCCTACTTCGTTGAAGGATAGGATGCGTTTACCTACTTTTAATATCGCTCGATTTGAATGGGTTGATAGTGCTTTATATTGTAATTTTTCTTGTTCACTAAACGAATACAAAATGCTCAACTCTTGGGTTTTTGCATTCATATTGTAAATATTGCAGTTATCAAAAAAACTATTATGATTCTTTGTTTTGATTAAATGTACTAATTTGTCATTTGGGTCGGCAAATTGTGATTTACAGTCTTTAATATGATGCATTGGTGATAAATGATAGTTTTTATCTACTCGATAGATGCTTTTAAGGCTAGAAGCAAAAACTTTATTTCCAAAATTAAACAGAGTATGCGGAGCCTCTGCCAATTTGGATGTGAGAGTTTTAAGATTAATTAACTTTCCAGTAAATTTGTTGATCTTATGCACAATCCAGCGATTAGACTGCTTTTCTGTTATAACAAGGCAGCAGTTAGTCTGAATCAAATCTTTAAAGTAGCCAAGCTTTGGTAGGCTTTCACTTACTAATTGATTAGTTATAGTGTTTACTATTGCCAAACTTCGTTCAAATTTAAGATAAGATAATTGCTCGTTTATTTTTCCTACACCTACTAATTCTTGTTCATGATGTAACTTAGAAAGAGAAAATGCATCGGAGACATATTGATCCTGTTCAACATCAAATAGTGCTGTGCCAGCTGGAGAAACTCGAATGACTAAATACCTGTCACTCAGTTGATAAATTTTACTTACTGGTCCAACTGGGACATTGATGTTATCACTGTAGGTAAAAGCATCATCTATTCTAATCACATTATGTCCGTCAAAACGATACACCCCGTCCTCGGTGCCTAACCACATTCGAGAGTATTTATCGAATTCGATATGCCTAACATTCAATTGATTTAATGTAGGATGTTGTACTGTAAATGAGTGAAAATTGTCGAAAGTAGGAGTTAACGTTTTTGTTTTTTCGGCGAGTGATATCCCACAGAAAAAAAACAATAAAATGACAGTTATTCGCCACTTAAACAAATCTTAGTTTCCTAGCAGAACATAGGTGATAGAAGACATTTGACTAACCTGATGTATCAATAAAGTTCAAGTAATTTAACACAAGAATACTTCATGGTTTAGCTTTTATTCATCATAAGATAATGAAAAATAACAATTTAATATGTCTTGTCCGTAATTTCATAGTTCTGTCCAAAATTCTATATATTGTGTCTAACCGGCTGAGAATGTTGTCTATTATCTGATAACTATGTGCTGGTCGTTACTTCTAATATTACCCATCTTGTTTTTCCGAGCCCTTCAAGCGGTAATTCATCTACGTGATAGCTGAACGGAAAAAGTAACTAACTGTAGTTGGATAATGAATAAATGGGTGATTTTTTAAATGAATTACTAGTGAATAAGTTTTTGCAACAACACGAACAGCAAAGTGTTGTACTTGCAACTAAAGAACTAGCCAAACACAACTTAGTTGACCCAATTACGGTACAGGATTTTTCCAATGCATTTTGTACTTCCGAACGCAATTTACGACGTAAATGCCACAGGCTATTCGGTAAAACTCCCTCAGAGATAATTATTCAATATCGTTTAGTTAGCGCTAAAAACCTGCTCCAGTCAGGGCACCCTATCAGTGATGTGGCCTTTGCTCTAGGTTTTAATACTCATAGCCATTTTTCTACATTTTTTAAAAAGTATGAAGGTGTGTCGCCAAGTGAGTACAAAAAATTGTAGGTTGGCCGAATTATGAAAGCAATAAATGTAATGACGTGCCAAAGTCATTTGCATTAAGATTTTTAACAATAGGATAACAAGCCTAGTTGTTTTTGTTTTTATATCAATGTGTTAATAACAATCTCTTTCCGAGGAATAGAAAAGTACATATTTCTAATTTGGACATTCTAATAGTAGCTTCACCGCAGATCTTTTAGCTGAAACATAAGCTGAGTAGGGAACTCAAGCTTCTTAACGTTATATTCCAGATACGTGTTTTAATCGCTATCTAGCCTATATAAATTTTGTGGAGAGATAGTTGGAATTGAATCAAAAGATTTACTCTATGGGGATAACAAATAAGTGACGGCTAAAGATTCAACACAGAATAAATGCCCGTAAATTTTTGATTTGATATGTCTAACGAATTCTTCATCAGATGAAGATCTAACTTTAATTTATGTTGACGTTTTTTTGAGATAAAACGTCTTAATTCACTCATCGGTAATAAAGGAAATTCTATGATTTTTAGAAGTGCGCCATTCGGAGTTTTGGTTTGGATTATATTTGTGATTTGCGGCTGTGGTGGTAGCGGCAATGAAGGTGAAAGTGGTTATGAAGAAGCCGTTGTAGGCCCTATTAAAGGTGATCGTATAAAAAAAGAGGAAATAAATGAGTTTTTGAGGCAAACCAGTAGCTCCACGTCAACGGATTTACAGTTAACTCTCAATCAAGAGTTTCCCTACTCTACAGATATAAATTACGATCCACATGTAGACACTGTTTTCGTAGGAAGCGTTAATGGTGGAGGGTTTTCAAATGATATGGTTTTTGGCTTTAGTATAATTTTTCCTAAGGATCATATTATTGTAAATGGAAAGTGTAGTCCTGAAATACAATTGTATTTAGATTCAGATATGGACGCTGAGACTGGTTATTCTATTGGTGAAATAGGCGCTGACTTTATGATTGTTGGACAATCTGGATGGTTAGAGAACACTAGTATTTATTCTTATGGTAGACCTATAGGACATTCTAGTTTTACAGTACCAAGCTCAACCCCTGGAGGATCTGATTGGCACCCAAGACTTTCTCAGGAAAACAATGGCTCTACGATATCCTGTAAAGATGGTTTTACAAAAGACAATACAACTTTAAAGTATATGGTCGCAGGACATAGTTCAAGTGATTTACTAAACACTGAGTCTAGAGGAATAGTAAGAACCGCCTATTCAACCTATGGGCATACGATACTGTCTAGACCGTTTTATATCCCAGCTTTAACTGAATCAAGTTCAAACATTAGTGATGATACCTTGGAAACTGGATTAGATGATGTAGGAGATAATTTTAGAAACGCTTTTCTTTTAAGCAATTCATTAGATACTGAAATCACAATAACATCAGAAATATCTGACAAAAATGACATAGATATGTTCCTAGTGTACATACCAGAAGATGGTATTTATACATTTAAAACACATGGGGACCTAAATACTGAAGGGTATATATGGAATGAAAATGGAGATTTTTTAGGCCATGATTATAACAGTGGGACAGTCGACAATTTTGGTATTAAGGCAGAGCTGAGTGCAGGAGAAGTTTACATTCAAGTGTCTGCTGAAAATAGTGAGTCAGGAAATTATACTCTCCATGGCACAAAAGGTGGCGATATAAACCAAATTGACATTCAGGGAGTTTGGGATTATGAGGTATCTATTACAAGTTGCTCTAATATGCTAGAGCAAGGTGAAGTCACTTGGAGTTATCATTCTGGAGAATACAACATGACTTTATATTCTAGTAATGGCTTAGAGTCATCTACATGTGTTCACATAGGTCCATATAGTGCAAATTCAAAAAACGGCTATTTAGCAAATAATCCAATTTCTAATAATCAGTTCGTGTCGGGATTAAATGAATTCATGCCAGATAAAGATTTCCAGTGGGAGCAGGCATTTTTTGAAACCTCAAACAAAATAACTTTGACAGGCATATACAAGTCTAATTATCAAGCTAAAATAGTCTTTACCCGTCAATAATAGCAGATTGTTAACTGAACTGGTCAGAGTGTAATTGTACTTAGGTAGTATTCAATAAAACCCTCAACCTTAAATAATATGGGCTTCTATTCAGTTTAATAGAAACTTTTAGAAGCCTTAATTTTATAGAAAAATTTAAAGCTAACAAGCAAATGGCTTTATTTGTAGTTTAGCTATTCCAGTTAATGCCAGCACTAATACCATTGAATTTTCTGATACTAAGTCGGATTTCTTAACCTTCTAATAATCCACTTTTTTACGTAGAGCCTTGGTTTTTCCTGATTTTACCTTACTATCAACGCGTTTTTTCTGTGAGCTTTTGGTGGGTCTTGTGGCGCGGCGGGCTTTTTGTAATTTGCCTGCTTCGATGAGTATTTCGGATAATCTTTCCAAGGCATCTTGTTTGTTCATTTCTTGGGTGCGGTGATTTTGTGCTTTGATGATTAGAATGCCGTCTTGGGTGACGCGTTTGTCGGTGCCCGACAGCAGTTTTTGTTTGACGTATTCAGGAATAGCGGCCAAGCGAATATCAAACCTTAGATGAATAGCGCTAGACACTTTATTCACATTTTGCCCGCCAGCCCCTTGTGCGCGCATGGCACTGAGTTCGATGGCTGGCATTAGGGATCCAATGTTGGGTGAATAATTCATCTAAGGATACTTTGTCGTTAAGGCAACACTTTAATGTAGGGTTTAACTGTGACTTTTTTAAATACACCCGCCAGTGTGTAGGGATCGTTGTCTGCCCACATTTGTGCCTCTGACAAACTATCAAACTCAGCAATAATCAATGAACCAGTAAAGCCTGCTTCACCAGGATCTTCGCTGTCAATGGCAGGACTTGGGCCGGCTACTAATATTCTGCCCTGATCCACTAATAGTTGAATGCGCTCTAAATGCGCCGCACGGGTTTGTTTGCGAAGCGGTAGGCTATTTTCAACATCTTCACAGTATAGGGTGTACCACATAGTGATTTCCTTTTTGTTTATTTAAAAAGCGGCTACTTATGAGTCGCCGCTTTCATTTGTTGCACAAAACTAGTTAATTTTTCTAGCATCACATCAGGTTGGTCTAGATTGTCTGCAATGATATTAACAGTTGCCGAGCCAGAAATAGCCCCAGCCGCGCCGGATTTGATTGCCTCTGCAACTTGCTCAGGAGTGGAAATACCAAAACCCAAAATAGGCGGTGCGACTTTGTATTGAGTGAGTTTGTCGATTAATTCGCTGGCAGGAATACTCACAGCTGTTTCAGCGCCTGTGACGCCAGCACGGCCTAATAAATAGGTATAACCTTGAGATTTATTTCCAATTTCGGCCAAGGTTTCGTCACTGGCATTTGGCGGTGCGATGAGAATTTGTTTGATGCCTGTTTGCTCAGAAACCGCGATAAAACGGTCGGCTTCACGTAGCGGTACATCGGCAATCAAAATCGAATCGACACCGGCGACAACGGCATCTTGATAAAACTTTTCGATACCGCGTTTTAACACTAAGTTGCTATACAACAATAAACCAATCGGAATATCGGCATGGATTTCACGCACTTGGCGAATGATTTCAAAACTGTCATCGGTTTTGAGTTTGTTCGATAAAGCGCGAATGCTGGCTTGCTGAATAGTAGGGCCATCGGCAATGGGATCAGAATAAGGAAAACCTAATTCCAATGCATCAGCTCCGCCTGCAACCAGCGCTTTTATTATTTCTACCGAAGACTGAATGTCGGGGTCACCAACCATCACAAAAGGAACAAATGCTCCTTCATTTTTGTGGTTAAGTTGGGAGAACATATTCTCGTAGCGATCCACAGAATTAGTCATGGCTATTTCCTCCCATAAAAGTGTCTCCTAAAATGCTATGAACATGCGCAAGGTCTTTATCACCGCGTCCAGATAGATTCACGACTATAATGCTGCCATCTTCGGCTTCATCTGCCATATTTAAGCCATGCGCTAAGGCATGAGAAGACTCAAGGGCAGGAATTATGCCTTCCTTGCGGGATAAAATTTGAAAGGCGTTTAGCGCTTCTTCATCGGTGACCGACACATATTCAGCGCGGCCAATGTCAGACAAATAAGCATGTTGTGGCCCAACAGCGGGATAATCCAAACCAGCCGATACCGAGTATGACTCTTCAATTTGGCCATCTTCATCTTGCATAATATAGCTATAAGTACCGTGTAAAATACCTGTTGTACCTTTGCCAATTGCCGCGCCATGCTCTTTGGTGTGAACCCCTTTGCCCGCTGGCTCTACGCCTATGAGTTTTACGCTTGGCTTATCAATAAAATCGGCAAACATACCAATAGCATTTGAACCACCACCCACACAAGCCACTACTGCATCGGGCAGACGGCCCTCTTTTTCTAAAATTTGCGCTTTAGTTTCTTCACCAATCATACGGTGGAATTCACGCACTATAGTCGGGAAAGGGTGAGGACCTGCAGCTGTGCCTAATAAATAGTGGGCTTTATCGTAGCTAGCTGACCAGTCGCGCAGAGCTTCGTTTACTGCGTCTTTAAGTGTACCTGAACCTGCATTAACAGGTATCACTTCAGCACCCATTAAACGCATTCTAAAAACGTTAGGTGCTTGACGTTCAACATCTTTAGCACCCATATATATTCGCGCTTTTAGCCCTAAAAGGGCACAGGCTAATGCTGTGGCAACGCCATGTTGGCCTGCGCCAGTTTCGGCAATCACTTCGGTTTTGCCCATACGTTTGGTCAATAACGCTTGGCCTAACACTTGATTGGTTTTGTGGGCGCCGCCATGTAATAAGTCTTCGCGTTTTAGGTACAGTTTTACATTTGGATTGCTGACTAAATTTCGCGTCAATGTCATTGCTGTTGGGCGTCCAGCGTAGTCTTTTAACAAGCCCATAAACTCTGCTTGGAAATCGGGATCGTTCTGGGCATCGATAAAAGCTTGTTCAAGTTGGTCGAGGGCAGGGATCAGCAACTCAGGCACGTACATGCCACCATAGTCACCAAATTTACTGTCTAATTGATTCATTTATTTCTCACTATATAAACTTTGTTATTCAGTTGCGAACATTGAGTTCGAAGCTGCTTTAATACTCTCTAATTTGGCTAAAAGCCTGACTAATTTTTTTTGCTTGTTTGATGCCCGGTGCACTTTCTACTCCTGAGTTTAAATCAAGCATGGCGACGTGTTGATTAGCCGCGTCTTTTACATTGTTTGGGGTAATGCCACCGGCAAGAATAATGTTGGACTTGTCGGTTATTGCATCTAACAGTTGCCAACTAAAGGCTTGGCCGGTGCCACCGGATTGTGTGCCCACTTGGCAGTCTAGTAAAAAATAATCCACATGGAATTCATCCTGTGTAGGTAAGGTATCTGTAACCCCTTTGGCTAACCAAATTTCACAGTTTTTTGGTAAAACTCTGCGTAAGTTATGGATATAACTTTGATCTTCTTGCCCATGTAATTGCACGGCTGCTAATTGTAATTCTTGTGCATAATTGACCACTTGTTCGACAGGCGCATTCACAAACACCCCGACATAATTAAATGGTACGGCAATCGTTATTTGTTTGGCTTGGTCTAAGGTCACAAAACGTTTGGATTTTTCAGCGAAGATTAAACCGGCGTAACTGGCTGGGCTGTCTTTGACTAGTTTGGCACCTGTTAGGTTAGTTGTTCCGCAAATTTTTATTGTTCCATACACTAATTGTTTTGCAGCAAGCTCAATGTCGCCTTGGGCCATTAGCGCACTGCCCACCAAAAAACCATCGGATAATGGCGCTAGTCTGCGCACATCTTGGTGAGTGTAAATGCCTGATTCAGAAATGATCACATGTTGCTGCTGTGCATGTTGTTTAATTAATGGCACTAAACGTTCGGTTGTGGCGAGGTCGGTACTGAGATCCCGCAAATCGCGGTTGTTAATGCCGATAATTTTAGCTTTTAACTTGCAAGCTCTTAACACTTCAGCTTCGTTGCTGACTTCGGTCAATACATCAAGTTGGTATTGCTCGGCAAGCTTCGCTAGTTCAACATACTGTTCATCGCTTAATACCGATAACATGAGTAATACCGCATCAGCATTATGGTAGCGGGCCAAATAGATTTGATAAGGGTCGACAAAAAAGTCTTTGTTGATCACCGGTTGGGTAACGTTGCTACGCACATATTCTAGGTATTCAAATTTACCTTGAAAGTATTTTTCATCGGTCAGTACCGATATACAGGCCGCATAAGGGCTATAGGCTTGAATGATTTCGTCTAAATCGAAGTTTTCACGGATCAAACCCTTAGATGGCGAGGCTTTTTTACATTCTAAAATAAAGCCAGCGTTGGGCTGTGCCAGCGCATCATAAAAGCTTCTGTCTGAAGGTGTTAAGCCATCAATAAAACTCGTTAAAGGTAAATCAATTTTGCGCTGGGCGATTTCGAGTTTTTTATTGTCGACGATTTTTTCTAATACGTTAGCCATTTGGGTCAACTTACTCTTTATTTATTTTGGCTGATGGCAGCCGATAGTTTAATGGTAGCCAGTGGCAGTTGTTGCTGCATTGCCTTGATGGCCATTTCAGCCCCTTGTTTGTAGCTATCTACTTTGCCACAAAGTTTGAGTAATGCCGCAGTATTCATAGCAACAGCCGCTTGGTGTGCCGCTTGGCCTTTACCCAAAAGTACATTTTCAATTAAGGTTTTGTTTTCGTCTGGCTCGCCACCTTTAATGGCGTCTAACGGATAGTTTTCAAGTCCAAAATCTTGTGGAGAGACGGATGTTTCACTGATGTGTGCGCCATTTACTTCCACCACTTGAGTATCACCGTGTAAAGCAAATTCGTCTAAACCGCTGCCATGCACCACTAAGGCTTTTTTATAGCCCAAAAGCTGTAAGGTTTTGGCAAAGGGTAGCAGTAACTCTGGTGCATACACGCCAATCACAATATGGCTAGGACGAGCAGGGTTCACCAATGGCCCTAGCAAATTAAATAAAGTACGCGTTTTTAAGGTGGTGCGTACTGGCATGGCATGGCGAATGCCCGAGTGATAGTTAGGCGCAAACAAAAAACACAGATTTGAATCATCAAGGCATTGACGGGCAGTATCTGCCGTCATAGCTAGCTCTAAACCAAATGCTTTGAATAAATCGGCAGAGCCAGATTTACTAGAAACACTGCGATTACCATGCTTGGCGACTTTTACACCGCAACTCGCCGCGACTATAGCCGAAGCCGATGAAATGTTTATAGTGTCATGACCATCACCACCTGTGCCTACTATGTCGGCAAAGTCATAATCTGGGCGCGGGAAGGGGGCGGCGTTGGCGATTAATGCCGCTGCTGCACCGGCGATTTCTTCAGGTTGCTCACCTTTTATTTTTAATGCCGTAAGCAGTGAAGATAAAACAATATCATGCACTTGACCTGTCACTACCTGAGAAAATACTGCCGTGACGTCATCTTGTTTTAGGTCTTGGCCTTGATAAAGTTGTTCAAGAATTGTGTGGATCATCTGGTTTAAACCTTGTCTTGGGTTAAAAATTCAATGCTTTGCATTAATAGCTGGCTACCTTGGGAGGTTAAAATGGATTCTGGGTGAAATTGAAAACCCAGCATTTTATCGTCTAAATGCGCCACTGCCATAGGGATGTCGGAAAAATTAGCCAATACGTTAAGTTCCTTCGGCATATTGCTGGCCATTAACGAATGATAACGGGCAACAGGAAGTGGCTGAGGCATGTTGGCAAACATTTTATCACCGCAGTGATTAATCAATGACGACTTACCATGCATTACCTTGTCGGCGCGAATAATCTTGCCGCCGTATGATTCAACAATCGCTTGATGGCCTAAACAAATACCTAGTACCGGAAATTGCCCTTTTACTAATTCCAGTAATGCTAACATTGAGCCCGCTTGTGAAGGATTACCAGGCCCAGGTGACAACATTAACATCACTTGTGTCCTTTGGCCGTTTTGGTTTACCTGCTGCGCTTTTTGTTGCATTTTTTGCAAGATCATCTCAGCCGACACACTATTGCGATACACCACCAATTCTAGGCCAAGGGTTCTGAGTTCATCCACTAGGTTGTAGGTAAATGAATCAAAGTTATCTAATAAAAACACACATATGTGATTGTTAGCTTTCGCTACAGTAGCAGTCATTAGGCGTCTCCTTCTGAATGCGAGCTTGATATAATCGCGCTGATCACTGCTTGGGCTTTGCCACGGGTTTCATCGGCTTCAGATTGCGGATCTGAGTCATACACCACACCTGCTCCTGCTTGAATGTAAGCGGTGTTATCTTTAACAAAGGCCGAGCGAATAACAATACAAGTATCCATATCCCCTTGGCTGTTAAGATAACCTACTGCTCCACCATAACTGCCACGGCGCTGTTGTTCTACCTCACGAATTAACGTAGCCGCGCTGACTTTTGGCGCACCTACTAAGGTGCCCATATTCATACAGGCTTGGTAGGCATTTAGGGCATCGAGATCATCTCGTAATTGCCCTACCACCCTTGAAACCAAATGCATCACATGAGAATAGCGGTCTACTTTAAGTAAATCGGTGACATAACGGGTGCCGGGTTTGCACACTTTGGCCACATCGTTGCGGGCTAAATCCACCAACATAATATGTTCGGCGCGCTCTTTTTGATCTTCTTGTAGGTTGAGCTCCAAGCGGCAATCTAAATCCAGATCAATGCTGCCATCTGCTCTTTTACCTCTAGGACGTGTCCCGGCTATCGGGTAAATCTCCACTTGATTAGTTTGTTTGGTGTATTTCAACGCCGATTCTGGTGAAGCCCCAAACATACAAAAATTGTCGTCTTGTAAGAAAAACATATAAGGACTGGGGTTTTGTTGCTTTAAAGCGCGATAGGCATCGTGAGGATGTGAGCAAGGCAAACTAAAAGTGCGCGACGGCACCACTTGAAAAATATCCCCAGCGAGAATGTTTTCTTTGAGCTTAATAACATCCGCTTTGTACACATCATCCGACTTATTAACTTGTAAATCTGCACTGGTGATGGCGGTTTTGTTGGCTTTTGCTAAGGGCTTGATGGTGCTAAGTTTATGTTTAACTTGTTCGAGTCTTTGGCTCACAGCAAAATAATTGTTACCGACATTTTTACCGCTAAACACACTGCCGATAATTTCACTTTGTTGGGTTTGGTGGTCGATGATCACCAAAGTCTCGGCAAGATAAAACACAAAGTCAGGGCAAGTATTTTCGCTGTCTGCTACTTCTGGCAGTGTTTCAAAGCTAGCAAGCAAGTCATAAGCCAGTGCACCACCTAAAAATACGCCATGAGGGTGCTGGCGAATGGCGGTAATTTTATTGGTGATCAGTCGCAGAGCATCAAACACGGCCGGTGCTTTTAAACGGCTATCTTCGTCTAATTCAGCATCTGCTTTAGGGAAGGTTAAGGTGACTAAGCCCTTGTCTGGGTTATAGTCATGGGTCACGCCTTGGGGACAGTATTTATCGAACATAGGCAATACTGCATGGCCGTTATCTGATAAAGCACGGCAAATCACTTGCTGGCCGACACATTCTAATTTGATGGCGGCATCTACTAATAGCAAACTTTTAAGGTTGTCTTTGCTGTCAATTTCGGCGGACTCTAACAATAAGTTATTACTGCGACCTTGGCATAAGTATTGGTATGCATGTAACGGGTCGGCTACATAATCGGCGGCCACGACTAAAGTTTCTACTTTGCCAAACTGCTCGGTTAACTGGGCTAAACTCATTTCTTTGATTCTCTTGTTCTTTATTGAAGAGCAGGCGTAAAAAAGCCCGCATTATACGGGCTTTTTTGGAAATTTATTTGCGAATTTTACATTCAAACACAAACACTCACAGCCCGTTAGGTCAGGATGTGCCACCACCAAATGTTGTGTGTGTGTCTGTTTTGCATGATTTATTGTACTCGTAATCTGTTTAAATCAGTTATTCGGCTGTTATTCACTAAGGGATAGGTATAATAGCGTCAAGTATTTTAAATTTGATGTTCATTTTCGAGTGCATAGAAGAAAACAAAAACGCTGCTATGTCAATACGCAAATGAATATTAAACACAAATAAAAGCCAAAACATGAAAATCGACTTGCACAGCCACACTTATTATTCAGACGGACAACTCTCGCCTAAAGAGTTAATTGATCGCGCCCATAATATGCAAGTGAATGTATTGGCTATTACCGACCATGATACGGTGGACGGTATTCAAGAAGCGATGGATTATCAATCACAACAAAAACGTTCGATGCAAATTTTGCCTGGTGTGGAAATATCTACCTCATGGCATAACTTTGATATTCATATTTTGGGCTTAAATGTTGATCATACCAATGCACAATTTTTACAACGTTTAGAACAACAAAGCCAAGAGCGTGACAGACGGGCCCAGCAAATGTCAGATAAACTGGCAAAAGTCGGCATCGAAAACGTATTTGAAGATGCCAAACAATTAGCCGGTGTAGGCCAAATCACCCGCGCCCATTTTGCTAGGGTGCTAGTGCAGCGCCAAGTGGTTAAAGATTTTGATTCTGTGTTTAAAAAGTATCTTGGGAAAGGCAAAAAAGCCCACGTTAAACCCCAATGGATCGACATTGCTGAAGCGGTTAAATGGATCCACGATGCCGGTGGCAAAGCTGTGTTGGCACACCCGGGGCATTACGATATGACCACCAAATGGTTAAAACGCTTGGTGGCTGAGTTTGCTCATGCGGGTGGCGATGGCATGGAAGTGATCCATTCACACCTCACACCCGTTCGTAAACAGTTATTGGCCGATATCGCCGCGGAACATGATCTACAGGCATCTAGCGGTTCTGATTTTCATTTCCCAAACCGTTGGACCGAATTGGGTAAAAACCTTAAGTTACCAGAGCAACTTGTGCCCATTTGGCATGATTGGTCCCTTGTTGGTTAATAAGATTAAAGTAAGGCTGGCGAAAAGATAGCCAAAGCCCTTCAAGACGGTTAACATTAACCAAGCAATACTGCTGCGATAGTAGAATAGGAAACAAATATGAGTCAGTTTTTTTATATCCACCCTGAAAACCCACAAGCGCGGTTAATTAAACAAGCCAGTGAGTTAATTCATCAAGGCGCAGTGGTGGTTTATCCTACTGATTCGGGTTATTCCATAGGTTGTCATATGAATGACAAAGCCGCCCTTGAGCAACTGTGCCGCATTCGTCAAATAGATAAAGACCATAATTTCACCTTAATGTGCCGGGATATGTCGGAGTTATCCGAATATGCCCGAGTCGACAACACCGCCTTTAGAACCATCAAAAACAACACACCTGGCCCTTATACCTTTATTCTTAAAGCCACCAAAGAAGTGCCTAAACGCCTGCAAAATCCTAAACGTCGCACTATTGGTATTCGCGTTCCCGATAACAAAATTGCGCTGGCGCTTTTAGAAGAACTAGGCGAGCCGTTGATGTCCACCACCTTGATATTACCAGGTGCATTGGTTGCCGAGTCGAATCCTGATGACATTCGTGATGAACTTGAGAAACAGGTAGGTTTGATCATTCATGGTGGTTTTTTAGGTGAACAACCTACTACTGTGATTGATATGTCAGAAGGTGAAAACACCATTATTCGTGAAGGCAGTGGCGACACCAGCCCGTTTGTTTAGTAAAAAACGCATTTTTTATGTCTACCGATAGCTTTTCTACTTCAAGTACCGCAAGTACCGAACTAGCCAAGGAGCCTGTACAGCAGCCGTTGCCGTTGGCGTTTATCAATGGCGAAGCATTAATTGAAAAGCCAGAAGACTTGTATATTCCACCAGACGCCCTTGAACTCATTTTAGAAGCATTTGAAGGGCCACTCGATTTACTGTTGTACCTTATTCGTAAACAAAAATTCGATATTGTTAATTTGCCCGTGTATCAAGTGACTCAGCAATACATGGAATATGTGGAGCTGATGACAGACATTAAGCTGGAGCTCGCGGGTGAATATTTGCTGATGGCGGCGATTTTGGGTGAGGTAAAGTCGCGCCTGTTATTACCGAAACGGCCCGATGCAGAAGAAGACGAAGACGACCCACGGGCCGAACTCATTCGCCGCTTAAAAGAATATGAGCTAGTCAAAAACGCCGCGCAACAATTAGATAATATTCCTCGCCAAGAGCGTGATATTTTCCCAGCGAGTGCTGCGGCTTCTGAATCGGTAGCACCTATTCGAATTTTACCCAGCGTCAGTTTGCAAGATTTAGTCTTAGGGTTTCAGTCTGCTATGCAAAAAGCCCAAGCATTCGAGCATCACCATATTGAAAAAGAAACCTTATCGACCCGTGAACGTATGAGTTTGATTTTACAGCAAATATCCTCAGATGAATTCACTGGCTTTGATGCGTTATTTCACGCCAGCGAAGGAAAAGCCGGCGTAGTGGTGACTTTTTTGGCGATTTTAGAGTTAGCCAAAGAAAGCCTAATAGAACTAGTGCAAGCACAGCCCTACGCCAATATTCATGTGCGCGTGGCCCAAGGAGGGCATGTTTAATGGCTAAAATTTCTGATGTGCAATTAAAACAATTAGTCGAAGGCGCGATTTTTGTGTCTGAGCAGCCAATAAGTACAGAGCAACTGCAAGCCACGGTTTTAGATGGTTTGGCTGTGAGTAAGAGCAGGTTGAAAGAAACCTTAGCCGAACTCACCTTAGATTATCAGGCTAGAGGTGTACAACTGATTGAAGTGGCGTCGGGATATAGATTTCAATCCATGGATAGTTTAAGCCCTTGGCTGAGTAAACTTTGGCAAGAACAGGCACCTCGTTATTCACGAGCCATGTTAGAAATTATTGCTTTGATTGCTTACAGGCAACCTATTACTCGCGGTGAAATCGAAGATGTGCGCGGCGTGTCAGTGAGTAGCCACATCATCAAAACCTTGAGTGAGAGAGACTGGATTAAAGTGATAGGCCACAAAGAAGTGCCAGGTCGGCCTGCTTTGTATGCCACCACCAAAACTTTTTTAGATTACTTTTCGTTAAAAAATTTAAGTGACTTACCAAGCAGTGACGACTTTTTACATGATCAAGAAAAAGACCAACAACTGAATATTCTAAGCAGTGAGAGCAACCCGCTCACTGAAGATAAACAACCACAATCTGCAACTAGTTCTACAATTGAAGCAGACAACGCAGATGAAAAAGAGCAATTACATTAATGAGTGACAAATTACAAAAAGTATTAGCCAACGCTGGCGTGGGTTCGCGCCGTGAAATGGAAAGATGGATTGAAGCAGGACGTATTTCTGTTAATGGCAAACTGGCGACCTTAGGTGATAGGGTCGAGCCTGCCGACAAAATACGAGTCGATGGCAATCCCCTTAGCACCCCAAAAGACATACCAGTGTGCCGAGTGTTGATGTACAACAAGCCCGAGGGTGAATTATGCAGCCGCAAAGATCCCGAAGGTCGCCCCACAGTATTTGACCGTTTACCCAATATCAAAAATGGTCGCTGGATTGCAGTTGGCAGGCTTGATATCAATACCAGTGGATTATTGTTATTCACCAACGATGGCGAACTAGCAAACCGCCTAATGCACCCCAAACACGAAGTGGAGCGCGAATATTCGGTGCGTGTATTTGGTGAAGTGGAAGACATGATGCTTAAACGCCTCACCGATGGCGTACAACTTGAAGACGGCCAAGCCAAATTTACCGAAATTGTCAAAAAGCCCGGCGATGAAGAAAGCCAAAACTCTTGGTACAACGTAAGTTTATCTGAAGGCAGAAACCGCGAGGTCAGACGCTTATGGGAATCCCAAGGTTTACAAGTGAGCCGCTTAATTCGCGTTAGATATGGTGATTTAGAGCTTAAAAAACGTCTACCCCAAGGTGGCTGGATTGAACTGCCATTGACGGATTTAAACGGCCTACGCAAAACCGTGCAATTACCCGCAGAAACGCAAACCCTGATTAAGTTAGAAGAAGACAACAAACTCGATCACGTAAAACTAAGCCGAATGCGCCGCTCGGTAAAAAAACATCGAGTAAGACAGGCGAGTAAGACAGGCGAGTAAAAAAGGTAGTTAATGCTTAGGGTAATTAGAAAAACTCATCATGTTGGCCGGCCATTTTTTTAAAATGGCTACCAAGTAAATTCATAGATATGATGGGCTGAGCTCGACTCGAGCAAAAAAAATAGGGTATCTTGGTTCAGTTTCCAGTCTATTGTAACGATAACCAGTAGGTATCCTAACCAGTTCATCAGGGAGAAATATAGATAGTGCTAAATTTACAAAAACTCAAAATCCGCACCGCGGTGGCAGGTGCCATGGCTTTGGCGTTATTTTTTACCACATTGTTTTCATCCATTATCAATATTAGTCAATTCTCTTCTATGTTTTATGACGTGACAGAAAAAGAGCATTTGCCTAATGTGCTGAGTCGAGTCCGCGAAAAAATACGCGCAGAATTACAGGTTCCAATCACACTTTCTCAAGGGATCGCGCAAAATGATTTTGTGCAGAACTGGATATCTCATGGGGAAGACCAGCAGCAATTGAGCGCAGTGACTAATTATTTTCAGCGTTTTGTTGAAGAAAATGGCGCGTTACAAGTGTTTTGGGTGTCGGCTGAGAGTAATCATTATTATACCAATGATGGGTTGTTTAAAACGGTTTCTCGCAGTGTAGAGCGCGATAGTTGGTTTTTTGATGCTTTATCTAAATCAACGGATCTGGGATTGGCGATTGATGTTGATGAGCAAAATGGCAAGTTAACTTTGTTTGTGAATGTTAAAGCAAGATCCCGCAGTGGACAGGCATTAGGTATGGCGGGACTTGGATACGATGTGTCCGATATTACCCAGTTGGTCAAAGACACTCAGGTAGGTGCCTCTGGTTTTATGTTTTTACTCGATGGTGAGGGCACAGTGACCGCTCATCCAAACAGTCAATACTTGGATAGAAAGATATCCAATATCAGCGACTTAGCTGCGTCTGAGCAAAGCATTAATCAGGCTCAAGGTGATTTTAACTTATCTGAAATCGAGCTGGCTGGAGAAAACGTCTATATGGCGGTGGCAGAGCTGCCGGAAATTGGTTGGAAGCTAGTGACTATAATGCCCAAGTCTGAAATCAGTGAGAAAGTAAATTCTGTGGTGTGGTTATCAGTTGGCATCGCTATTGTTATTGCGGGGCTATTTATAGGCCTGTCTATGCTTGTGGCGCGCCAGGTGAGTCAATCGGTACAGCAGGTCGGAGATAAATTGCTATCAATGTCGGCCAGTGGCGGTGACTTAACTAGTCGCTTAGATGATTCAGCTGATAATGAAATTGGTCATTTAGCCACAGGTTTCAACGCAATTATGACGCGTTTTGCTGCTTTAGTGGTAGAAATTCAAGAAGCAGAAAAGGCGATAAATTTAGGCGTTGATCATCTTAATGGATTTTCAAATAAGTCGGTAGGTTACGCCGAAAATCAGCGTGGTCAAACCGAGCAGGTAGCAACGGCTATGAATGAAATGGGACATACAATTGCTGAGGTGTCATCGGTAGCCCATAAAACTGCAACAGATACCGAATCGGCTGTATCAGACACTCACGAGACTAATGCTGTTATCGAGCAAGTATCGCAAACGATGAATCATTTAG
The DNA here is from genome assembly GCF_937123705.1 of uncultured Paraglaciecola sp. Classification (GTDB taxonomy): domain Bacteria; phylum Pseudomonadota; class Gammaproteobacteria; order Enterobacterales; family Alteromonadaceae; genus Paraglaciecola. The sequence continues at coordinate 24,473 of NZ_CAKZKO010000121.1, forward strand.
CCGAGTCAATGTCGCAAACTGAAACTGCTATTGCCAATTTGGCAAATCAAGCAGAATCGATTAATTCTGTGGTTGAGGCTATTAGTGGTATCTCTGAGCAAACCAACCTACTGGCCTTGAATGCAGCTATCGAGGCGGCTCGCGCCGGTGAACAAGGCCGTGGTTTTGCCGTGGTGGCAGATGAGGTGAGAACCTTAGCCAGCCGCACTCAGGATTCTACCGCACAAATTCGTGGTCAAATAGAGCAATTACAAAGTGCAGCAACGCAGTCCTTAAGTGAAATTCGTGAAGGAGCCGAAAGTAGCGTAGAGTTGGCGCAACGCGCCCAAGACGCTACTCAAGCGTTGGCCTCAATTAAGTCGAAATTTGATAGCATAAGTGATGGCAATCATCAGGTGGCATCAGCCACAGAAGAGCAATCATCGGTAGTTGAACATATTAATCAATCGGCACAAAGTATTGCAGATACGGCGGCAAGCATCCATGAAAATGCTGAGAATGAGCAATTGGAAATCAGTCAGTTAAAAGAGCGGGCAGAACATATGCAACAGATAGTGAGTCAGTTTAAGGTTTAGCCTAGCTTGTAGTATGTTTGGTGGCTTAATTCCCTTGAACTCTTGGGAATTAGGCACAATCAATAGAGGTTAATGGGGCAACCTAAAGGGTGCCCCTACAGTTATTTACTCACTTTCTTTGTAACGACGTTCAACTTTTGATAACAAGGCTGGGTTTTGAATTTCTAAAACCACCACTTGGCGTAAAATAATTTTACCTTTTACGTTTGATGTTTCATCAATGGTTAAAGTAGGTGGATTATGTTCACGGGTCTTATCACCCCACCACCTGTTGTCATCTTGTGAATCAAACTCGATGTTACCTTCTACAACAGAGCCTTGCAGTAAAGTAACACTGCCATGTTGAGTTTGTACGTCATCTGCTATGGTTGTTTTTGTCAAATGAATATCACCATTGACTGTGGTTGCATCGCCACTAACTATTGAACCTTGGCTAAGGCTAATAGTACCGTTAACGGTACCTACATCACCTTTTACTGATAAAAAACTTTGACCTTTAATGTCGCCATTGACTGTTGATAGGTCATAAACGCTCACGTTATTGGCAATCTTAATAGTGCCATTTACTGCTTCAACATCTTGAGCCATCACTCCTTCTTCAATGGTTATATCGCCATTCACTGAAGAGAGATCCCCTACCACTCTATTTTTGGATATATCTAGCCCTCCCAAAACACTACTATAATCATGGTCGTTGTTATCGTTATGTCCATCGTGACCACCAACATGAATGATGCAGCCTGATGTGCTTAGGGTTAACGCGGTAAATAGTGCCGCGGTAGTCAATTTAGAGAATGTCATAGGTGTCCTTAGTGTTTAATTAGGTTGATTTGTTTGTTATGTTCCAGCCTAAAGCAAAACCTGCGCCAATAACTTAAGTTACTGATAACGAAAGTTATATTGATTATTGCTAGTGATTAGTCGCAAACAAAACCCAAATAGTTAGTTAAAATAACAAAATATTAGTCAAATACTATCTACTAATTTAAACATTCAGCATTAGTCGGGCAAAGTTACTTGAAAATTTGTCTTACATAGGCGATCTTGCTTGTCTTATTCCTATTCCAATTTTTAGTATCCAGAGACACATAAATGCTAACAACTGAACAAAAAAATTCTTACCAACAAAATGGATATCTAGTGCTTGAACAGTGTTTTTCTGCCGAGCAGATGAGTGAGCTTAAACAATCAGCCAATAACATAGTGGCGGAGTTTGATCCCGATTCTACACGTTCGGTATTTTCTACTGAAGATCACAGCAAAACCCGTGATGACTATTTTTTGTCTTCTGGCGATAAAGTGCGATGTTTTTTCGAGGAGGATGCCTTCAATGAACAAGGCGCACTACAGCAAGATAAGGCTCTGAGCATTAATAAAATTGGCCATGCTTTACATCAATTGGTACCTGAATTCAAAGCTTTTAGTCATAGTGACACAATACGAGATATCGCACTGGATTTGGGGTTAAACCGCCCGCAAATTCACCAATCTATGTATATTTTCAAACAGCCTAAAATTGGAGGCGTTATTCGCTGGCACCAAGATGCCACCTATTTTTATAGCACACCCTTGTCAGTTGTGACTTTTTGGTTGGCAGTAGAAGATGCCACCATACAAAACGGTTGTTTGCAGGTACAATCGGGCGGCGCAGATATTCCTTTAAAAGAGCAATTTTTACGTTATCCAGATGACAGCACAGAATTGAAAACTTTACATGACATTCCATGGCCCGACGACGACAGTGCTAAACCGTTAGAAGTAAAAAAAGGGACCCTAGTGGTATTTAATGGTTTATTACCTCATTTTAGTGCGCCAAATTTGTCGGATAAGTCACGCCATGCGTTTACCTTACATATTACTTGCGCTGACACCGAATATGCCAAAGAAAACTGGTTACAGGCCACCCCTAGCTTATTGTGATTAATTCTAGCTAAATCTAAAGGAGATAAGGTGTTTCAACTTGAACAATTCAGTCTAAAAGACAAAGTATCGCCCCAAGAATGGCAAACCCGTGTTGATTTGGCAGCATGTTATCGGCTGGTGGCTGATCATCAATGGGGTGATCTTATCTACACTCATTTGTCGGCAAGAGTACCAGACACCGAGCACTATTTAGTCAATGCTTTTGGCTTAACTTTTAACGAAGTAACGGCTTCTAATTTAGTTAAGGTTGATTTACAGGGGAATATTTTAGATGGCTCACCTTATTCAATCAATCCTGCTGGATTTACTATTCACAGTGCAATTCATCAAGTGCGACACGATGCTCAGTGCGTGATCCATTTACATACTAAGGCCACCATAGCCGTGGCCAGTGTCCAAGGTGGCCTTAAGCCTTGGAGTCAATATGCGATGTTTTCATTATCATCACTGAGTTATCACGGTTACGAAGGCTTGGCGGTAAATGATGACGAAAAAACACGTTTGCAAACCGATCTTGGGCAAACCAATCACATGTTATTACATAATCACGGTGGGCTCACTTTAGGTGCCACTGTTGGCGATGCCTTTATGCGTTTTTATGACTTACAAAGAGCCTGCGAAATTCAAATGGAATTGTTGCAAAGTGGTCAGAAAGTAATTGCAATTAAACAAGAAATTATTGATGGCATATACCAGCAAGCAAGCATAGTACATAGCGGTGAAACTGGCGGACAAAAAGCTTGGCCTGCAATGCTTAGACGAGCCTACAAACTTGATCCGTTATTTTGTGAATAGTCTTTAGTTGTGAGGTGTTCGAAGCTTGCAGAATTTAATAATAGGAAAGATCCATGAAAATTAATCGTGTTGAAATTTTTGATATTCATTGCCCTAAACGTCCACCTTGGAATCCCGTTTTTATTCGCATTCATACAGATGAAGGTATTTCGGGTGTGGGTGAAGCGGGCTTGGCTTATGATCTAGGCCATAGTGCAGCAGCCCATATGATTAAAGAAATCGCCGAAGCCATGTTAATTGGTTTTAACCCAATGAATACCGAACTGTTATGGTCGCGCATGTTGCGTGAAAGCTTTTGGGGACTAGGTGGAGGCCCTGTTTTGTATGCGGCGATGAGTGCCATAGATACCGCACTTTGGGATATTAAAGGTAAAGTATTTGGGGTGCCGGTGTATCAATTACTGGGTGGAAAAACCAACGGTAAACTCAGAACTTATGCTAGCCAATTGCAGTTTGACTGGGATAAAGAGTGCACTAAACTGACGCACCCCGAGCAATACGCAGAGGCTGCGTTAAAGGCGGTAGCAGAAGGGTATGATGCAGTGAAAGTTGATCCTATTGTTTATGATCAAGATGGACATTCATCTTTTGATCGCACCAAATTGTTTACTCAACCCCAAATGAGATTATTTGGTGACAGATTGCGCGCAATTCGCACCGCTGTGGGTTCAGATGTCGATATAATATTTGAGTCACACTCACTAATGGGCGCTGCCTCTGCTATTCAAATGGCTGAAGTCATTGAAGAAGTAGGGTGCATGATGTACGAAGAGCCTGTGAACTATCTCAACTCGGCAGTACATAAAAAAGTGGCAGAGAATGTACGGGTGCCTATTGCAGGTGGTGAACGGCTTTATCATCGTTGGGATGTGAGACCCTATTTTGAAGATCAAAGTATTGATGTGTTACAACCCGATGTGGGTTTATGCGGCGGATTCACCGAAACCAAAAAAGTCTGTGATTACGCCGATGTTTACGATATTCGAGTGCAAGCCCATGTGTGTGGTGGCCCGGTTGCTACGGCCGCTAGTTTGCACTTAGAGACGGCTATTCCAAACTTTTTAATTCACGAGCATCACACCTATGCCATCAAAGAGTGGAATAGAGAACTATGTGTACAAGATCCACAACCAGTGAATGGTTTTTTTGAGGTTTCAGAAGAGCCGGGCCTAGGCATTGAATTGAATGATGAAATAGTTTATCGCTCGCCTAATATGGAAGTTAAGTAATACACAGTAAATAGAAATATGCTTAGGCTAATTCTTTGAAAAAGGTTTTTGAAGCGGCGAGTGTTTAGGTGTAGAAATTGAAACCAAAAAGTAGGGGATATAAGTGAAAAATACTTGGTTAGACTTTTCAGTTGAAAGACCTAAAACGGTGCTGGTGATTGGTTTTTTGCTAATCATTGCCATGAGCCTAGGAGCTAAAAATCTGTATTTTCGTGGTGACTTTAAAGTATTTTTTGAAGAGTCCAATCCCCAAAGAGTTGCCTACGAGCGGATGCAAAATAGTTTTAGCAAGAATGATAATGCCAGTATTGTTATTGCGCCAAAGTCAGGTGATGTGTTTACTCTGCAAACATTATCTTTAGTTAAAAAAATGACCGAAGATGCCCTGCAAACGCCTTTATCAAATCGTATTGATTCCCTCACCAATTTTCAACATACCTGGTCTGAAGATGACGACATGATTGTTGAGGACTTGGTTTATGACTTAGCCGACCTTGACCAGCAAAAACTTGATTATATTCGTCAAATCGCTTTGAACGAACCTAATTTAGTTAATCGAATTGTTTCTCCAAAAGGCAGCGTGACTGTTATTAATGTTTCCGTTAATTTGCCCGATGGTGACCAAACCGCCGAAGTGAATATGGTGACAGATTCAGTCAAAGCCCTAACCGCCAAATATAAAGCGCTATACCCAGATCATGATTTTTATCATACTGGGGTAGTGTTGATGAATTATTCTTTTGCATCCTTTGCTCAGCAAGACTTCAGTACCATTGTTCCTCTGATGTTTTTGACGGTAATCATTATAATGTGGTTATTGTTACGAACTGTTGTTGGGGCATTTTCGACGGTAATAGTGATAGCTTCGAGTATCGCCGTCACTATGGGCTTGGCAGGTTGGTTGGGAATGTTTATGAGCACAGCTACAGTGAACGTACCGACTATGGTCATGACGCTCGCTGTAGCCGATTGTATTCATGTGATATCCACCTTGTTATACGGCATGCGAATTGGTAAGGATAAAAAAACGGCGTTGCAATACAGCCTTTCCCTAAATAAAGCCCCGATATTTATCACCAGCGCCACTACAGGAATAGGATTTTTAACCTTAAATTTCTCCGAAGTACCTATTTTGGCTGACTTAGGTAATTTAACCGCCGTAGGGGTTATGTTTGCTTGTATATTCTCGCTGACAATATTGCCTGCCCTGATTATGGTTTTGCCCATTAAACAATTGCCTAAACAAACCTCAAGCAACGAATTGGGTTATACCGAAAGGTTTGGTGAATGGGTGATTAGTCATCACAAACGCATATTGCCTTTTACATTAGTGGTTGCCGTTGTTGCCATTGGTTTCTCTTTTAACAATCAGCTAAATGACGTGGCCACTGAGTATTTCGATGAAAGTACCGATTTTAGGCAGTCAACGGACTTTCAACAGCAACATTTAAGCGGCATGACCAACTTGGATTTTGCCATTTTTACTGATGAAGATTCAGGCATTAATAATCCCCAAACCCTGCAACATATCGATGCGTTTAGCGAATGGCTTAGAACCTTGCCAGAAATCGATCATGTCACGACTATTACCGATACCTTTAAGCGTTTGAATAAAAACATGCATGGAGATGCGCCCAATTATTATGTGTTACCTGACGACCGCGAATTAGCGGCTCAATATTTATTGCTGTACGAAATGTCACTGCCTTATGGGCTAGATTTAACCAATCAATTGGATATGAATAAATCTGCCACTCGTGTGGTGGTGATGGTTAAAAATGTAGGCAGTAAGGAACTAACGGCACTGGAGAACAAAGCGCAACAGTGGTTTGCCCGTCATGCGCCCAATTTAACCCTTACTGCGGCAAGCCCAGGATTAATGTTTGCCCATATTGGTGAAACTAACATGGCCAGCATGTTAGAAGGCACCTTAGTAGCCCTAGTATTAATATCTGGCCTGTTAATTTTTGCCTTAAAATCTTTCAAAATAGGGTTAATTAGCCTTTTGCCTAATTTACTACCCGCCGGTATTGGATTTGGGTTTTGGGGGATATACTCAGGGAATGTTAATCTAGGATTATCTGTAGTATTAAGTATGACGCTGGGGATCATTGTTGATGATACCGTGCATTTTTTGAGTAAATATCGTCATGCTAGAGTTAACGGCAATGATGCCGAACAAAGTGTACGTTACGCTTTTGCCAGTGTTGGTAGGGCATTGTGGATCACCACCTTAGTGCTGGCCACTGGATTTTCGATTCTGATGCTGTCACCATTTGCCTTGAATTCAGAGATGGGCTTATTGACTGGTGTGATTATTGTTATTGCCCTAGCCGTTGACTTCCTATTCTTACCACCATTCTTAATGGCATTCGATAAAAATGATATTAAACAGGAGCTTACTCATGAGTAGTTATCTAACATCTCCCTTCGTAAAAGTGACTATAGTTATTGCCTATTTAACCTATTCAATGGGCATTTTGGCCGAAACAGCTCAAGAAAAAGGTCTGGCGATTGCTAAGGAGCAAAAACTAAGGGATAAGGGCTGGGGCGATAGTATCGGCAATATGAGTATGATATTACGTAATGCCCAAGGGGACGAGGTAGAGCGCAAGATGCGCCTTAAATCCTTGGAAATAGTCGATGATGGCGACAAAGGGTTAACGATTTTTGATCAACCATTAGATGTAAAAGGCACCGCGTTCCTCAATTTCTCCCATGCCATTGAACCCGATGATCAATGGATGTATTTACCTAAGTTAAGCAAAGTGAAACGTATCCGCTCGCGAAATAAGTCTGGGCCTTTTATGGGCAGTGAATTTGCCTTTGAAGATATGAGTTCTTTTGAAATTGAAAAATTTAAGTTTAAGTATCTACGAGATGATACTTTTGATGGGCAGGCTAGCTTTGTACTACAACAAGTGCCCACCGACAAGAACTCTGGTTATTCCAAACAAATTGTATGGGTGGATAAAGAACACTATCGTGCCCTGAAAATTGAATTTTATGATCGTAAAGGTAGCTTATTGAAAGAATTAGTTAATTTTGATTTTAAGCTGTACTTAAATAAGTACTGGCGTCCAATGCGTGTAGAGATGTTTAACGAGCAAAACGGTAAAAGTACTGAGCTTATTACTCATGACTTAAAATTTAATACTGGGTTATCTCAAAGTGACTTTAGTAAGGGAACATTAAAGAATGTTCGATAACAAATTTATAATGAAGCCAGTATTTTGAAGTAGCTTAGGTATATACTATTTTAATGACGTTTTTGTTTAGCTTTATAAAGGGTGCACATTGAAGATTTTATTTTCGCTTATCGCGCTTTTGCCCACCTTAGCGTTGGCAGATGTTGAATTTACTGGTGGCGCTGGGGTTGAACAGCGTTATTTTTTTCAAAATGCACTCTATCCTCAACAAGAAAGAGCTAATCTATCGGCCTATTTTTCTCCCGAGTTATACACTTCATTCAATAGTGGAAGTGACAGCCTACTATTCAAAGGTTTTTACCGTTTCGATCAACAAGACGAAGAGCGTACTCATGGTGATATACGCGAATTAAAGTGGACCCACAGCGGTGAAGAATGGGAAGTACAAACCGGCATCAGTAAAGTCTTTTGGGGACAAACCGAATCATTGCATCTAGTTGATATTATTAATCAAACCGATGGCGTTGAAGCCTTTGATGGTGAGGATAAATTAGGCCAGCCTATGGTGGCTTTCTCGCTATTTAAAGAGTGGGGCGATACCACATTTTTTGTTTTACCTTATTTTAGAGAACGAACCTTTGCGGGTGCTGATGGCAGGCTCAGGGGGGAGTTAGCAATTGATACCGACAACCCTATCTTTGAATCAGAAGATGAAGAGAAAAACCTCGATTGGGCCATCAGGTGGCAACATACTTTAGGTGACTGGGAAGTAGGCTTGTCATATTTTGATGGTACCTCCAGAGAGCCCGATTTTGTATTGGCCATGAATGAACAATTAGAACCTAGCTTACGTCCTTTTTATCCGCAACTTCAACAGGCTGGCATAGACATTTTGGCGTTGATAGGGGGGTGGACAATCAAATTTGAAGGAGTACAACGTAAAGTAATGGAGCAAGACTACAGCGCTTTTGTGGGTGGTTTTGAGTATTCATTTGTTGGACTCTTTGACAGTGTTTACGACATAAACTGGCTAATGGAATATCAATACGATAATCGCGATGACCTTACTAAAGTGGCAGCACAAAATGATTTAATGCTGGGTAGCCGATTGGTGTTCAATGATGTCGATGGTACTGAAATACTATTGGGCATGGTACAGGACCTTGATTATTCCAAGGTTAGGTCGGGTTTTATCGAAGCCTCTAGTCGTATCAATGACCATTGGAAATGGCGAGTGGATGCATGGCTATTTTCTAGCGATGAACCTACAGAGCCCACTTATATGTTTCGTCGAGACGATTATGTGCAATTGAGTGTTGAGTATTATTTTTAAGAGCAGCTTTGAATTTCGAGTAACGAGCTATTAGGAGTCAAAATCAGGCAAGCGACCGCCATGGATGGCGGAAGGTAGAATAACGCAGGAGCAGTTATCGAGATGCCTGTAAGCGCCAGCGCATGCTTTTTTTATGCCCTAGCGGGCACTGCCATCCGTGGCAGGTTTCACTAGTGAAGCTGCGAGTTTCGAGCAACGAGATTTAAAAACGGTTTCATATGATTCTTGCTGATCAGTTAGGAATACCCACCCACATAGTTTATTTTATACTTCGTCATTCCCGAGTGCTTTTATCGGGAATCGCTTTTTGCTCTAACTAACTCGTATCTCCTAGCTTCCTAGCTTAAACCTCATAAATACTTAGCGTGAAACCTTAGGTGTTCTTCAATAAAACTAGCGATGAAAAAGTAGCTGTGATCATAACCATTGTGATAACGAAATTCGGCATCGTATCCAAGTTCTAATGCCACGCTCTCTAATGGTTTAGTGAGTTTCTGGCTAAGATAAAAATTATCATCTAAACCTTGGTCAACTAACATAGGAATATGCAGGAATTTGCCCTGTTGACGCATTAAGGCACAGCTATCATATGCCTCCCAGTCTTGTTGATTGTCACCCAAATAGTGACTAAACGCCTTTTGTCCCCATTGACAATCCATGGGATTAACAATTGGGGCAAAAGCAGATACAGAGCAATATTGTTTCATGTTTGATAGGGCGATAGTCAGCGCACCATGGCCCCCCATGGAATGTCCAGCTATTGCGGCTTTTTCTTTTACCTTAAACTCTTTGTTAATCAAAGCAGGTAATTCATCCACTATATAATCGTACATTTTATAGTGCTCAAGCCATGGCTCTTGGGTGGCATTGAGGTAAAAGCCGGCTCCTAATCCTAAGTCGTATGCAGCGTCAGCGGCATCAGGAATATGCTCACCCCTAGGGCTAGTATCTGGAATGATTAACATTATGCCTAATTCGGCCGCTACCCGCTGTGCCCCAGCTTTTGCAGAAAAGTTTTCATCGGTACAGGTTAAGCCGCTTAGCCAATACAGGGCAGGAAGTTTCTTATTAGAATCGCTAATAGGTGGAATAAACACACTAAATTGCATATCGCAATTCAGTACAGCCGATTTATGACTGTAACGTTTTTGCCAACCACCAAAGCATTTGTTGGCGCTGAGCTCTGCTAGCCCAGTTGCGCTTGCATCTGCCATTAGAAATGCACCACAGTACGGATAGATTTACCTTGATGCATAAGGTCAAAGGCAGAATTGATGTCTTCTAATGGCATAGTGTGAGTAATAAAAGTATCTAACTCAAATTCGCCGTCCATGTAGCGTTGTACGTAATCGGGTAATTGGCTGCGACCTTTTACGCCACCAAAAGCTGTACCACGCCATACTCTGCCTGTAACAAGCTGAAAGGGGCGTGTGGAGATTTCTTGGCCTGCACCGGCCACACCAATAATTATCGATTCGCCCCAACCTTTATGACAACACTCTAATGCCGAGCGCATCACATTGACGTTACCGATACATTCAAAAGAATAATCAACGCCTCCTTCGGTGATATCTACAATCACTTCTTGAATAGGTTTGTCATAGTCTTTTGGGTTGATAACATCAGTGGCACCGAGTTGTTTGGCGATATCAAACTTATCTTCATTAATGTCGATGGCAATAATGCGCCCCGCTTTGGCCATCTTAGCGCCAATCAGTACAGATAATCCAATGCCACCTAAACCAAATACGGCTACTGTGTCGCCTGGTTGTACTTTTGCTGCATTGGTTACCGCGCCCATGCCAGTTGTTACGCCGCAGCCTAATAAACAGACTTTCTCCAGTGGTGCCTCTTTAGGAATTTTAGCTAGGGCTATTTCAGGCACCACTGTATGCTCTGCAAAAGTGGAGGTGCCCATATAATGATATATAGGTTGGCCATTGATGGAGAAACGACTGGTGCCATCAGGCATCAAGCCTTGGCCTTGGGTATTACGTATTGCTTGGCACAGATTGGTTTTACCTGACAGGCAAAACTTACAGTTCCCACATTCAGGGGTGTATAAAGGAATGACATGATCGCCTACTTCAACTAGGGTAACACCTTCACCAACCGCTTCAACAATGCCAGCACCCTCATGGCCCAAGATAGCTGGGAATAGTCCTTCTGGATCATCTCCCGATAAGGTATAGGCATCGGTATGGCACACACCTGTTGCTACTATTTTTACTAACACCTCACCTTTTTGTGGCGGCGCCAAGTCGACTTCTTCTATTTTTAGAGGTTCACCTGCTGCCCAAGCAACTGCTGCGCGAGTTTTGATACTTTGCATTATTTAGTCCTTACTTCTTTTGTGTCTAATACCCATAATGGGGGAATTTGGTTATAAACAATATCCAAGTAAACGAATATTATCGTCTTTCCAGATCACATCACTGATCTCATAACTGTTTTGGCAAAGTTGCTCCTTTGCCAATCTTAGCTTTAAAGCCTGTGCCGCTTGATCTTCTAATTCTAGTTTAGTTTGATTGTCGGCTTGCAAGGTTAGTTTATTGGGTCTGTGCTGTGATAAACGGGGAAGGCTATTTGCTGACTTTATTTCGGCACGACCGTCTCTGAGCAATGACTCCCTTGATGTATTGTGCCAAGAAATACCGTATACAAACTCAGTTTTTCCTTGTGAGGTTACTCTAGAATCAAATTTTTCATCTGTCATTATAGGTGGTTTTTCGGTCGCGCATGCACTCAGCAATAACCCTATGGAAAATAACATTAAAAAAGCGATGTTAGGCAAAAGACACTCCTGATTTGCGTTTAGAGGATTAATTCTAAACAGGGTCATGGTGGATCGCAATTTGTCTTTATATTTTGATGTTAATCTAAACAAAAAACAGATGATTTATACAAGAGTATCAATATATTAGTTGCTGCGCTCTTGCAGCAGAGATTGAATGTAGTATGGTATTGTGATGAGTAAGTATTATGGAAATTTAGTGTGTTAAAAAAGCAAATTGGTTTACTGATACTAAGTTGCATAGTGAGCTTACACTCTTTAGCTGCAGATAATCTTTATACTGTGTTTTCAGTGGGTTACTCGGATTTGGAGTTTACCGAAGAGGCTAACAAAGGCTTGGGTTATAAGATGGCCTTCGGGTATCAATTTAACCCGCAGTGGTATGTTGAAGCCGGTTATCAGCAACTCATTCATAATAAATTATATACAGTGGAATTGCCGTCTGCAGTTGATTTCAATAACAATGAAAACTTACAACAAGGAGATGCTTTATTTCTGGCGTTTCTTGGTAAAGCTTCAAGCCCAATTGGTGAGTTATTTTATCGTTTAGGCGTACTAAAAACAGATGTTAGGGGACAGCAACTATTTGCGGGGCAGCGAGAATGCGAGTTCGGTCAAGGCAGTGTTGTAGATATTTCTGAAATTGGTACAGCCACTATGTGCGATTATGACGAAAGTGGTATCGCGGCTGCCATTGGTTTAGGTTTTGATTATTTTGTTGGAGTACGCACTATGTTGCGGTTTGAAATTGAATATATCAAAGGACAAGATAATTTAACGGTAGCAAGTGCTAATCTAGGTCTGCGTTATAATTTTTAAGCCATTCAAACTGTGAGTCATTGCTTCTAATATGATGTCAACTAAGGAATATTAGCCCATCTAATAAGGCGCTATGGATTTTTAGTGCGTCCAATGTATACTAATTTTGTTGTTTTCACCCAATCGTCTTCTAAATTGTAGGGATGATGCTGTGAAAGCTATGTATATTATTGCATTGCTTAATTGACGATTAGTTTAGTTAAGTGTTTTTTATCTAATTACAACCCAGTAAAACATTGGAATATTGCATGCCAAATAATAAATTGAAACACTATCAGTCTGTTAGCACCTTTATGTTGTCTGCTTTTGTACTATTTGCATTAGCATTACCAGCTTCTGCAAAGGATATACCTAGTAGAAAACCTAGCCGTGAAGGGATCTCCCAAGAGCGTTTAGATCGTATTACAGACCAAATGAATAAAGCGGTTGAAGATGGTGCCATGGTAGGTGGTCTTGGACTGATAGCTCGTAACGGTAAAGTGGTTTACAGAGAAACCTACGGCATGAGCGATAGAGAGAGCAACAAAAAAATGGAAGACGATACATTATTCCGTATTTACTCAATGTCTAAGCCTATTACCTCTGTTGCCTTGATGATGCTATATGAAGAAGGTAAATTTTTCCTAAAAGACCCAGTGGCAAAATATATTCCAGAGCTTGCCAACCTACAAGTAGCTGTGTCTACGGCTGATGGTGAAACCTCTATAGTTTCTGATGGCACTATTACTAAAACAATTGGTGAAGGCGATAAGTCAAAAGAAGGGCAAACTCGTCAACCAGCTCGTCAACCAACTATTCGTGACTTAATGCTGCACACTTCTGGTATGACATATGGATTCTTCGGCAAGACCGAAGTCGACAAATTGTATATGAAAAATGCGGCAATGATGGCGCCAAATAGCGATTTGAAAAAGTTTGTATCGGGTTTAGGTAAATTGCCTTTGCAATATGAGCCAGGTACTAAGTGGCACTATAGTGTGTCAGTAGATGTGCAAGGCCGCTTAGTAGAAGTGCTGTCTGGTATGTCTTTTGGCGAATTCTTAGAAAAGCGTATTTTCCAACCACTTGATATGCAAGATACTTTCTTCAGAGTACCTAAAAACAAACTAGCTCGTTTTGCACAAATGTACTCACCATCAGCTAAAGGGCTAGTTCCTAGTCCAGCGCAATCAAGCTATAGCTACATGGAAGGGGCAACATTTGAAAGTGGTGGTGGTGGTTTAGTGTCTACTGCAATGGATTATCTTAAATTTAGCCAAATGATGTTAAACGGTGGCCAGTTAAACGGTAAAAGATTGTTATCGCCGAAAACAGTTGAGCTAATGACAGCAAACCACCTTGCAGGTTTACCTATGGGTGATAACCCAGGTGTTGGGTTCGGTTTAGGTTTTGGTATTTCTCTTGATCAAGGTACTGTAGGTGAAGCCGGTTCTACAGGCTCTTATAGCTGGGGCGGTGCCGCAGGTACTAAGTTCTGGATCGATCCTCAGGAAAACTTAATTGGTATCTTTATGGTGCAAAATTTCCCTCCTGTAGTTGACGTAGGTGAAAAATTTAAAGTGATGACTTATCAAACTATTGTGAAGTAAATTTAATACTTAGTTACTTAAAATCCCAATGTGGCAACACACTGGGATTTTTTTATGACCAGTGACTAATGGTTAGCCAAATGGCGATTGGTACTAGTCTTTATCGCTAAAAATTGTACCAGTTTAATGCGTTACTGTAGCTGATCCTCTCAAAACTGATGGCGCTTATGTGTTGTAAATTGGCATACATATCCCATATTTTTGGATAAGGGATTGTTAACAAACACAAGGGGAAATTACTCGCTAACATCACTCTTGTATCGCCCAATGTCGCTATGCAGTCTAGTACTACCGTGGCCACATGTTCCGCTTTCCAGTGCCTATTCGACATTTCCCAGCCCGACAGCTTGATCGCAATATTGTTACATCTGGCCAGTTTCTGTAGGTTTAGTTGCCATTTTTTTTGTCTAATTACATCACTCCTTAAAGGAGGCCATCCCGCATGATTGATAATTATCGGGATTGTGTTGTTGCTGTTTGCTAATGTGATCAAATGCGAGATAGCGTCACAATCTGTTAATGATAGCTGCACATCAAAGCAGAACTTCATTTCGGCTAATAGTGCAAAATGTTGCCGAGTGCGTGAAGAACTAAGCACTTTATTAGCTTGTTCATCGAGAATATTGCGGATCCCAGTCACTGAATTACGTTGCTGTAATTGCGTTAGATGAGCTTTGAATGAAGAGTCACTGATATCTGCATAAGCCATAGTTTTAAATGGCATGCGGCAATGTTGTTGCAACCAGTCTATTTCTCGCCAAGGTTGTTGGTTGTCAAACCCCGCTTCAATGTGTACAAATCCAGCTAATTCTAGGGGCGTGTGTAGGGTCAAATCAGATTCTGAAAAACTCTTATTGATTAGATGTTTATCTTCCCAAAAAGGCGGGTTTTGTGGTTTAAGCCAAGCGTATTCACCTTGTTGCAAGTTGAAAAAGTGCAAATGAGGGTCGACAATTTTAGCTATTGCTTTATGCAAAATATACGGCCATTACTGGGTTGTGTAGCCGCCATCTATCACCTGTAAACTGCCAGTGATAAATTTGGCTTCGTCTGTCGCCAAAAAGTAAGTAAGGGCTGCAACTTCGCTGGCTTTTCCAAGGCGACCAATGGGTTGTAGTGCTGCTTCTTCAGCGTGAACCTGTTTGATATTAGCTCCAGAGCTAGCCACATAGTTATTTATTGCTTTGTGATACAGCGGTGTTTCTATGGTACCTGGGCATATTGCATTGGCGCGTATTTGATATTTGGCATAATCCAAGGCCGTGGTTTTAGCCATAGATGCCAACGCGGCTTTGCTTAGGTTATAGGCAAATGAATTATGTTTAGCTATCAGTGCTTGGTCAGAGGCCATATATAAAATCACCCCGTTTTGTTGTAATTTCATTTGCGGTAATACCGCTTTAGTGGCCGCAATAGCGCCTTTTACATTTAGCTCAAATACTCTGTCAAATTCTTGATCGCTGGTATCTTCAATATTGGCTGAAAAATGCATACCTGCGTTGGAAACCAAACAGTCGACTCTGCCATATTGCTTGATATTGCTCAATATAGCCTGAGTGACATTGCTTGACACACTCACATTACACTGTTGCCACTCAATGGCACTTGATTGGCTAGGGTTTCTCTGAATATCCAAATTTACCACTAGGTAACCTTGGCTACTAAATTTATGGCATACAGCTTCTCCTATGCCATAGCTGCCGCCAGTGACAATACAAACTGGTTTCTGTGTTGAGAGTGATGGATCTGACTGAGACATCGAGGCTAATCTTAAGATAAAATCATGTTGCTAGAGTAAAGCATCAGCGCTTGTTGACCAAGTATAAATATAGGCTTGGTATGATACTGTTTTGTTTATTGGCTGTTTATTTAGGAAAATTTTTTATGCTTAGTTCTTTAACGTTTGCCCTAGAGGTAACGTTACCCATTAGCCTGATTATTGCCTTAGGAATATTACTAAAACGTATTGCTTGGATCACAGATGAATTTGCGAAAACAGGATCTGACCTTGTGTTCAACCTGACACTTCCATGTTTATTGTTTGTGAATATTGCTACCACAAACCTCACCGAACAGTTTCCAAGTTCTTTATTGATTTTTGCAGCTTCTACCATGACATGTGCATTTCTCATATTCCATTTGATGGCTTTTGGTATTGCTAATCCATTTGCAAGAGGTGCATTTGTACAAGGCGCCTGTAGAGGTAATATGGCTATTATAGGCTTGGCATTGTCGGTAAATGCATTTGGGGAATCAGCTTTAACGGTCGCTTCTATGTATTTAGCTGTCTTGGTTGTGCCCTTAAATATTTTTTCTATTTTGACCTTATATTATCATCAAGAAAAAGCGCCAAGTGTAAAGGCAGTTGCGCGTAGTGTATTGACTAATCCTTTGGCGATAGCCATTACGTGCGCAATAACGGTGTCATTGTTGCCTATTTCAGTGCCCAAACTGTTATTAGATACGGGTAATTATCTTGCCAAAATGACCCTGCCTCTAGCACTACTTTGTGTAGGTGCGAGTATTCGTTGGCAAGAATTTTACACTTCAAGGATTTTGTATTGGGCAATTGGCGGTAAAATAGTGCTTATTCCAGTTGTGGCAACGGCTCTTGGGTTCTATTTTGGGCTAAGAGGGGAACAACTCGGTGTGCTCTTTATGATGACAGCTGCGCCTACTGCAGCCGCTGCTTATCCAACAGTAAGAAGTATTGGCGGAGATTATCATTTAACCGCAGCAATAATTGCTGGTAGCACTTTAATGTCGATTGTCACTTCAACCTTAGGATTGTTCTTATTGCGTGAGTTGCAATGGGTTTAATCGTCAAAGACTTCTTTGCCAATTTGTAAGTTTCTGGTGGCAAGCTGCACTTCTTTTAAAAAAGTCAGTAATGCGAAAATCAATAAAAATAAGGCCACTATAAACAGGGTGACTATGATGGCACTTAAGTTAAAGGTCCAAAAATCACCTAAAAATAAAAATACCACCACTGCACACACAAACAGCGCCGATGCTGTACACAAGCCTATTGAGCGGTTTATTAGTTTAATTCTACGCCATAAGTTTTTTAATTCGTTTTCAGACTGTTCTAAAAACTCAGGGTTTTTGATGGTATGAACCCGTCTTTCCATGATCCTTGCTCGGTCAACTATTCTGCCTAACCGCCCCGACATAACATTTAAAAACCCTGCGATACCGGTCAGCATAAAAATGGGTGCCACAACAATTTGTATGGTATGGGCTAAATCGTTAACTGTTGCATCCATTATTATTACCTTTTAATCATTTGCCTTGAGTAGAAGGGTTTTACACCTTAAACATTAGCCAGAGCTTAGTGATAAATACCCCCAAAAGTCTTTCTCTAGCTTTTGAGACAATCACCATTGTCTAAGTCAAACTATGCGACTAAAAAATAGTAGCAACTGTAAGTATTTTGTTTTAACTACCATTAACTATTAAAGGCTTGTCCCAATGAGCCCAGTGCATTAGCTCTGGTTTGAATTTCACTGGTTTCTTTTTCAACAGTATTCGCTTGTTGAAGATTGTTTTGAGATGCATCACTTATATTGGTGATGTTGCGGCTAATTTCTTGTGAGACCATGCTTTGCTCTTCAGAGGCGGTTGATATTTGTATGGCCAAATCAGAGATATCCGAGACCGATTCGTATACTTTATTTACAACATCTCGTGCTTCTGACGCTTTCTCAACACAGTTGTCGGCTGAATCTTTGCCCTGTGCCATGGTTTTTGACCAAATAAGTAATGTATTTTGTATTTCAGATATAGATGTTTGTATTTGCTCAGTGGCAGAGTGGGTTCTGCTTGATAATGCGCGCACTTCATCGGCAACAACAGAAAAACCTCTTCCGTGTTCACCTGCTCTTGCGGCTTCAATGGCAGCATTTAGCGCAAGTAGATTAGTTTGATCGGCTATGCCTTGAATTTCATGCATTATACTGCCAATTTTCTCTGCCTCTTCTGCTAACTCTGAGGCTGATGAGGCTGATTGCGCCACTTCTTGCGCCAATACATTCACTTGATCCATAGTGTGCTGCATGGCGTGAGTCGCTGTTTCACAGTCAGTATGAGCTTGATTGACTTTTTGTGATGTAAAAGTGGTATTTTTCGCTACTTCGTCAATGGTGCTGACCATTTCCTCTACGGCTGTAGATACTTGGTGTAATTCAGCGGTTTCTTTTTCCGCCCCCTGTTTCGCCTGTTTTGCGGCTTCAGACAAATTAGTGGCTCCAGATGACAGTATTTTACTGCTATCAAGAATACGTCCTAAAATCGTTTGTATTTTCCCTTCTGCTATTTTTGAGTGAAAATCAGCAATGCTTTGAGGCTTATTTCCAGAATAAATAATTCGAGAAATACTGTCGTAGTCCGAGGTTAATTTTTTAAAATAACTAGGTGTATCAATTAGCTCATTTTTAAAAATTATAAATGCTAAAAAGGGCACTAAAAACATAATATATGGTATGTATAACGCCGTGCCTAAAATGGCAAAACTTGTGATCCAGTAGGCGATGCTTTTAATTTTGGAGCTTTCGTACCATTTACTTAAAGACTTACCTGCTTTTATAGCCTGATAGCCTTTAATGGCATTTTGTTTGGTTTGTTCATTTAATCTCGTTCTTACTGATTGGTAACCAACTAGGCTACCTTTTTCAAATATAGGAGTAACAAAGGCATCTACCCAATAATAGCGGCCATCTTTGCAGCGGTTTTTAACAACACCGCGCCAAGGTAAGCTTGCGGATAGGTTTTTCCATAAATCTTTAAAGGCTTCAGAAGGCATATCTGGGTGACGAACAATATTGTGGTTTTTTCCAACTAGTTCTTCGATGCTAAACCCAGCAACGCGGCAAAACGCAGGGTTAGCATAGGTGATCACCCCCCTCTTATCCGTCGTGGAAATTAATTCTTCACCTTGTTGAAAATTAATTTCCTCATTGATAATGGTTTGGTTTCTTCTGCTCATTGTACGTCCCTTAGAATGTGACTAACATTTTAAAATTGGCTAAAAATCAATTGAATATAGTGAATTTTGATTGTAAATACTAGAAAAAATAATCCCAATGTTGTAACTCAATAGCAGGTGTATTCTACGGCGCGTTGCCATCTGGTTCACCACTTATTCCTCCACTTTAACTCCCCACAGGTCATGTTCATCACTATGAATGATTTGTGTCCAGATAATATCGCCCGGTGTTACATCAAATTCGTCGGTTAAATGTACATTGCCGTCGATTTCTGGGGCATCGGCATAACACCTGCCTACGGCACCTTCTGGGGTCACTTCATCAATAATCACTTGATATTCTAGGCCAATTTTAGCTTGTAACTTTGCGGTACTGATTTGAGATTGTTTCTGCATAAAACGGTCGTAACGGGCTTGTTTGATGTCCTCGCTAACAGGATCAGGTAAGTCGTTGGCTTTTGCGCCCTCGACATCTGAGTACTTAAAACAACCAACGCGATCAAGTTGGGCTTCGTCTAAAAAGTCCAGAAGCATTTGAAAATCTTCTTCGGTTTCACCAGGGAAACCCACAATAAAGGTTGAACGAATCACAATATTCGGGCACACCTCGCGCCATGCTCTAATGCGCTCCATAGTGCGCTCGGCCGCTGCAGGGCGTTTCATTAGTTTTAAAATGCGTGGGCTGGCGTGTTGAAAAGGAATATCCAAATAGGGCAGTACTTTACCATCAGCCATCAAAGGCATGATTTTATCTACCGAAGGGTAGGGGTACACATAATGCAAACGCACCCATATACCCATTTCGCCGAGTTTTTCGCACAGGGACTTCATATCGGTTTTCACAGGCATGCCATCCCAAAAATCGGTTTTGTTTTTAACATCCACGCCATAGGCGCTGGTGTCTTGAGAAATCACCAACAATTCTTTTACCCCAGCATTTTTTAGGCGTTTAGCTTCGTCTAAAATACTGCCAATTGGGCGGCTGACTAGATCGCCACGCATCGAAGGAATAATACAAAAGGTGCATCTGTGATTACAGCCTTCAGATATTTTTAAATAGGCATAGTGACGCGGCGTTAACTTAACCCCAATATCTGGCACCAAGTTTAAGTAAGGATTATGCACCGGCTGGGGTAAATGCTCATGCACTTGATTCACCACCTCTTCGTAAGCATGAGGGCCAGTAATCGCCAACACATTAGGGTGTACCTCACGAATTTCATCTTCCTTTATACCCAAACAACCGGTCACTATCACTTTGCCATTTTCGTTAAGGGCTTCGCCAATAGTATCCAAAGACTCCTGCACCGCCGAATCGATAAAACCACAAGTATTCACTATCACTAAATCAGAGTCGTTGTAGGTAGGCACCACATCGTAACCCTCAGTACGCAACTGAGTTAAAATACGCTCAGAATCCACCAAATTTTTAGGGCAGCCGAGGCTACAAAAACCAATCCTTGGTGCTTTATTTATTTTATGACTACTTTTGGTAGACTTAGAGTCCTCGCTAAGTAGTTGAATTGCTTTACTAGGAGAATCTAAAGTTGTGGTTTGTCTAGGATCGAATTTTTCTACAGTCATTTATGAAGTCTTTATAATTAAATTATTTAATTTTTGAATTATATCAGATAAGGAATAAATTTATATTTTATACTTATCTAAAGTACCTTCTTCTTTAGCTTCTCTAGCCCATTTAGGTGATACGCCTCTACCAGACCAAAAAAACTCTTTACCGTTTTCATCAACATAACGGTACTTCGGTTCGACCTTGCTACGCCCATCTGAAGCATTAATATTATATTCTGTATGTGTATGCAAAAGTGCAGCTTGGTCTATTTCAATACCTCGTTGCATGGCAAACTCTTGAATTTCTTTTATTTTTTTTATGTGTTCATCTTTGCGTAAACTTACTTCCTCTTCGAGTTTTGTTAGTTGTTCGAATGTAAGGTCTTTAACAGAAGACAATAGTTGCTCGAAGCTCATCATTATTATGAACCTTATATTTAAAATTTTTGCAATTATATTGGATTAATTAAATAATTTTAAGGGTTATTTAATTAATAAGTATTAAGTTAACTAGAATTAGTATAAATAGTGTTTCCCTCTTGGACAATTGTATTTAACTCCCGCACTTTAGGTTGATAAACATTTTTAAATTTATTTAATACCGATTCTTTTAATGTGATTTTAGTGCTGTTATCTAACTGTTTTGCATAGTTACTGTTATTCAAAAGCAAGATTTTTTTTCCTAGTACAACTCCTACAGTTTTATTGCACTCTTCATTATATTTATTTTTATATTTTTCCTTAAAATAAATATCACCAGCTTTAAATTCTGATTCGATATTTTTAATTGAAATTAGAAAATCAGTAAATGCCCTTTTTTCATTAGTGCTATTACTTTTAAACAACTTAGTGTTTGTCTGACGCATTGCTAATATAAATTTACCACTAAAATTAAACTGGTTCATTCGATTAGCAAGATCAGTCTCTGGATTGTCTTTTAGAAGAGTGTTTCCTTCGTGAAAAGCTTTGTATATTTTTCTTAAAAAGCGCCACTTAGTAACGCCAGCAAGGATACCAAACTTTTGATATGCACGTATCCCTGTAGCACAACGCCATGCATCAATTCTTTCCATAGCGTCATTTTCTGGTGCTCGTTCTCCGTCAGTTTTGATATCTTTAATGTATTGTTTAACAGCAACAGTCTTTACTAGATATTTAGTCATATAAGTCGTTGGCGCAGCAGCTTTTGGATCTTCTTTTTTAGTGCGAATAACATCCAGTTTTAATGCTTTGGCGGAATGTGAGAAATGTTTATGACACAAAGAAATAGTTTTATCCAAATTCTTTGGGGATACATATAATAAAACATGCCAATGCGCT
Organism: uncultured Paraglaciecola sp.; assembly: GCF_937123705.1. Classification (GTDB taxonomy): domain Bacteria; phylum Pseudomonadota; class Gammaproteobacteria; order Enterobacterales; family Alteromonadaceae; genus Paraglaciecola. The sequence continues at coordinate 46,552 of NZ_CAKZKO010000121.1, forward strand.
GTGCCGTCGCGGTGTGGCTCGACAACTCTAAAGCCGAAGATATCGCCTTTAGATTTATATATTTTATTTGTACAACTAGATAGATCTTTACCAAAAGCTTCCCATTTTTTATTGATATATGCATGAGATTGTTTGGCATAGCTTCTATTCCAAGAGTTATGTCCATCACTTGGATTAGAATGAAATCTTGCTGGAGCCGTTATTGTAAGAAATAAGGCTTTGTATCCAAGATCTGTAGCAAGTTCCTGCATTCCCAAACACATAACATATAGTTCACTAAAACGCTTACGAGAGTCCATTGTTAGCTCAATTAGCTGTTTCACACCATTTGGTGTGGGAATAGATTTAGTCATGAGAAACTCAAGACTAGCAGCTAAAGCTTTTTTTCTTATTTTGAGTGTTGCATCTCCTGCATAACTGATAGGTGCCTCACCGCCAATCACACGTTGAATTTGCTCATTGTGTAAACTCTCCCTCAAAACTAGCTTTAATAGTCTTCTTCTTATAAACGATGGGTTAATTAACCTTTTAAAGACATTCTTCTTAGAATAAGGTAAAAACTCTTTTGTCCACCTACCGAGTACCTTTTCAATATTTTGCAAACCAAGTTCTTTAATTGAGTTCGCAAGTAAAAAAGCGGCTCCCCTAAAAAATTTCATTTCCTTATACCGATAACTTACTAAACAATTAGGAAGAGTAAATATCTCAATTTCTCTTTTTAATTCTTTTTTCATTAAAACCTTCTTAATTTTGATTTATATTCAAATAATTTAATATACTAAATATATAATAATATTTAAAAAAATAAATATATTAAAATATATATTGATTTATATTTAAATGTATATTAAATTTAAAGTCAAGTTAAGTAAAAAGGTAAATTAAAATGCAAATTCAAAAAGTAAAAGTATATTCAGTTTTAAATAGATATGGCTCGTCTAAAAAGACAGGTAAAGATTACAACTTCTATCAAGCATTAATAGAAGCTGGACAGAAAAGCTTTAAAAATGTTGAAGCGTTCGGAATAAAGTTAGATGAAATTTTTATCCCTGAATCTGAATTTGAAGCGCTCAAAAAGCATGGCGTTTTCCCTGTTGAATGTGAAG